>NZ_QOCF01000030.1:2500-6205 GCF_003318255.1 Ruegeria sp. A3M17 | reverse complement strand
TGGTTGCGGGAGTAGGATTTGAACCTACGACCTTCAGGTTATGAGCCTGACGAGCTACCGGGCTGCTCCATCCCGCGACACTTTTGTTGACCTATCGCTTACGCTACTTGAGGTCATTTGTTGACCTATCGCTTACGCTACTTGAGGTCATTTGTTGGCCTGTTGCTTACGCTATTTGAGGCCTTGGTCGAATAAGTTTGTTATCGTTTTGAGAGATTTGGGGATTTTTCTAGGTTTGGCGGTGACCTACTCTCCCGGGGCTTAAGCCCAAGTACCATTGGCGCGGCAGTGCTTAACTTCCGGGTTCGGGATGGAACCGGGTGTTTCACTTGCGCTATGACCACCAAACCGAGGAAAATCCCCACGTCGACTTTTGCGGAGCAAAAGCGACGGGCGGCAGGCAGCGTCTTTATCGCAGATAAAGGCGCGTTGCCGCACGGTTGTTATGTCACCCCTTTACGGGGTTTCACATCAATCAACACCGCTGCTTGGTGCAGCGAAGTTATCCATGTTTAATGTTGGTGTATGTTTTTGGCTTATTTGTTCGCCTACCGCTTCGCTACTTGAGGCGGTTGGCAGTCTTTCCATTACTGGATCAAATCAAGCCTATCGGGCGATTAGTACCGGTCAACTGAACGCATTACTGCGCTTACATCTCCGGCCTATTGACGTGGTGGTCTTCCACGGCCCTCAGGGAGACCTTGTTTTGAGGGGGGCTTCCCGCTTAGATGCCTTCAGCGGTTATCCTGTCCGATCATAGCTACCCAGCACTGCCGTTGGCACGACAACTGGTCCACCAGTGGATCGTTCACCCCGGTCCTCTCGTACTAGGGGCAACTCCTCTCAAGTCTCCTACACCCACGGCAGATAGGGACCGAACTGTCTCACGACGTTCTAAACCCAGCTCACGTACCTCTTTAAACGGCGAACAGCCGTACCCTTGGGACCTGCTCCAGCCCCAGGATGAGATGAGCCGACATCGAGGTGCCAAACACTGCCGTCGATATGGACTCTTGGGCAGTATCAGCCTGTTATCCCCGGCGTACCTTTTATCCGTTGAGCGATGGCCCTTCCACTCGGGACCACCGGATCACTATGGCCGTCTTTCGACTCTGCTCGACTTGTCAGTCTCGCAGTCAGGCTGGCTTCTGCCATTGCACTCAACGAGCGATTTCCGACCGCTCTGAGCCAACCTTCGCGCGCCTCCGTTACGCTTTAGGAGGCGACCGCCCCAGTCAAACTACCCGCCACGCAGGGTCCCGGATCCGGATAACGGACCGCGGTTAGACATCAAGAGTGCGAAGGGTGGTATCTCAAGGGAGGCTCCACAAAGACTTGCGTCTCTGCTTCAAAGCCCACCACCTATCCTGCACATCACAATCCTGATGCCAGTGCGAAGCTGTAGTAAAGGTGCACGGGGTCTTTCCGTCTAACCGCGGGAAGCCTGCATCTTGACAGGCAATTCAATTTCGCTGAGTCGATGTTGGAGACAGCGGGGAAGTCGTTACGCCATTCGTGCAGGTCGGAACTTACCCGACAAGGAATTTCGCTACCTTAGGACCGTTATAGTTACGGCCGCCGTTTACCTGGGCTTCAATTCAAGGCTCTCACCTCTCCTTTTAACCTTCAGGCACCGGGCAGGCGTCAGACCCTATACGTCGTCTTGCGACTTCGCAGAGCCCTGTGTTTTTAATAAACAGTCGCCACCCCCTGGTTTGTGCCCCCAGCCCCTAGTTGCCTAGGAACCGGGCCTCCTTCTCGCGAACTTACGGAGGTATTTTGCCGAGTTCCTTCAACATCGTTCTCTCAAGCGCCTTGGTATTCTCTACCAGTCCACCTGTGTCGGTTTAGGGTACGGTCTTATAGGAGGGCTATTTCCAGGAACCTCTCAGCAGCCCATTCAATCCAATAAGGATGAACTACCTCTGAGATCCGTCACCACTCCACGGCCTAGGAATATTAACCTAGTTCCCATCGCCTACGCCTTTCGGCCTCGGCTTAGGGGCCGGCTTACCCTGCTCAGATTAGCTTTAAGCAGGAACCCTTGGACTTTCGGCGAGAGTGTCTCTCACACTCTTTGTCGCTACTCATGTCATCATTCTCACTAGTGATCTCTCCACCGGATCGCTCACGCGCCGGCTTCATCGAAAAGACTTGATCCTGCGCTACCGCCTATTCGGCTACTTGAGCGCTTACGCGCACCAAATGACCGGCGGCAATATAGGATAAGTCTTATGTCACACTACGCTCTGCTACCATGCCTTACGGCATCCTAAGCTTCGGCTCATGGCTTGAGCCCCGTTACATCTTCGCCGCAGGACAACTTATTTAGACCAGTGAGCTGTTACGCTATCTTTAAAGGATGGCTGCTTCTAAGCCAACCTCCTGGTTGTTTTGGTCGTCCCACCTGCTTTCCCACTTAGCCATGAATTGGGGGCCTTAGCTGTAGGTCAGGGTTGTTTCCCTCTCCACTACGGACGTTAGCATCCGCAGTGTGTCTGCCATCTAGTACTCCCGGGTATTCGGAGTTTGGTTAGGATCAGTAAGCCTGTGGGGCCCCATTACCCATCCAGTGCTCTACCCCCCGGGGTATTCGGATGACGCTCTACCTAAATAGATTTCGCAGAGAACCAGCTATCTCCGAGTTTGATTGGCCTTTCACCCCTAGGCACAGCTCATCCCGATCCTTTTCAACGGATGTGGGTTCGGTCCTCCAGTAAGTGTTACCTTACCTTCAACCTGGCCATGCCTAGATCACTCGGTTTCGGGTCTGATCCCACGAACTCATTCGCCCTATTAAGACTCGCTTTCGCTACGCCTACACCTAACGGCTTAAGCTTGCTCGTGAGACCAAGTCGATGACCCATTATACAAAAGGTACGCCGTCACCCCGCAAGGAGGCTCCGACTGATTGTAGGCGTTCGGTTTCAGGTACTGTTTCACTCCCCTCGTCGGGGTGCTTTTCACCTTTCCCTCACGGTACTGGTTCACTATCGGTCAGCAAGGAGTACTTAGCCTTCGAAGGTGGTCCTCCGATCTTCAGACAGAATTTCACGTGTTCCGCCCTACTTAATACGTCCATCAGAGCTTAGAATACGGGGCTGTCACCCGCTATGGCCATGCTTCCCAACATGTTCTTCTCACTCATCTGGCTCGGCTGGTCCCCGTTCGCTCGCCGCTACTAGGGGAGTATCAATTGATTTCCTTTCCTCCGGGTACTTAGATGTTTCAGTTCCCCGGGTTTGCCTTTATAACCCTATGTATTCAGGTCATAAATACCTGGTTATGCCCATTATTGATTAGCAGTGCTAACAATAACAAACATTCAGGTGGGTTGCCCCATTCAGAAATCCATGGATCAAAGCTTATTCTCAGCTCCCCATGGCTTATCGCAGAGTATCACGTCTTTCATCGCCTCTTGCTGCCAAGGCATTCACCAAACGCCCTTCTCGCGCTTGATTTGATCCAGAAAAAGAAAGACTTGATATTGGCACTACCGCCTATTCGGCTACTTGAGTGCGTTTGACCGCACACAACCAAAGCTGCGCTAGTAATCAAATCAATCGAGACCGCCCAGCTGGTAACTAAAGGCAGTCATTCTTCTGAACCAAAAACATACATTTCCCGCCCCCGCCACTTGGACGAGGACAATTGAGCAACCCCATATGGTCTCTCAGCCGTGCAGCTGATCAACGCAGGTCGCTC
>NZ_QOCF01000015.1 GCF_003318255.1 Ruegeria sp. A3M17 | reverse complement strand
TACTCTGCGGCTTCTTCGTAAGCGTCCATTGGGGGGCATGTGCAGATTAGGTTTCTGTCTCCGTAAGCGTTGTCGACGCGGTTTACGGGGGACCAGTATTTGTCGACGCCCATGGAGCCTGGGGGGAAGCAGGCCTGTTCGCGGCTGTAGGGCCGGTCCCAATCTCCGACCAGATCGCGCACCGTGTGGGGGGCGTTTTTCAGCGGGTTGTTGTCCGCGTCGATCTTGCCGTCGATGATGTCCTGCGCTTCGGCCCGGATGGACAGCATGGCGTCGCAGAAGCGGTCCAGCTCGTCCTTGGGTTCCGACTCGGTTGGCTCGACCATCAGGGTTCCGGCCACCGGCCAGGACATGGTGGGCGCGTGGAAGCCTGAATCGACCAGACGCTTGGCGATGTCGTCGACGCTGACCTGCGCCGCCTCATCCAGCGGGCGGGTATCCAGAATGCACTCATGCGCCACCCGGCCCGTGTCCGAGGTGTAGAGGATCGGATAGGCCTCCTGCAGGCGTGCCGCGATGTAGTTGGCGTTCAGGATCGCCACCTTGGTCGCCTGCGTCAGACCGGCACCGCCCATCAGCAGCACATAGGCCCAGCTGACCGGCAGAATGGACGGCGAGCCGAAGGGCGCGGCCGAGACCGGACCCACGGCAGTGCCGTATTCCGGGTGACCCGGCAGGTGTTCCTCCAGATGTGCCTTGACGCCGATCGGGCCCATGCCGGGGCCGCCACCGCCATGCGGGATGCAGAAGGTCTTGTGCAGGTTCAGGTGGCTGACGTCACCGCCGATGTCACCGGGACGCGAGAGACCTACCATGGCGTTCATGTTGGCGCCGTCGATATAGACCTGACCGCCGTGGTCATGGGTGATCTGGCAGACCTCCTGCACGGTGGTCTCGAACACGCCATGGGTGGACGGGTAGGTGATCATGCAGGCGGCCAGATGATCGGAATGCTTTTCCGCCTTGGCGCGGAAGTCATTCAGGTCGATATTGCCCTTGTCATCGGCCTGCACCGGCACAACCTGATAGCCCACCATCTGGGCCGAGGCCGGGTTGGTGCCATGCGCCGAGGTCGGGATCAGGCAGACATTGCGGTGCGCCTCACCCCGCGCGGCGTGATAGTTGCGGATGGTCAGAAGACCCGCGTATTCGCCCTGCGCGCCCGAATTGGGCTGCTGCGAGATCGCGTCATAACCGGTGATCTGGCACAGCTTGTCGTTCAGGTCATCGATCATTTCAATGTAGCCCTGCGCCTGATCTTGTGGGCAGAACGGGTGCAGATTGCCGAACTCGGGCCAGGTGACCGGGATCATCTCGATCGTGGCGTTCAGCTTCATGGTGCACGACCCCAGCGGGATCATCGCCCGGTCCAGCGCCAGATCGCGGTCGGCCAGACGGCGCATATAGCGCGTGATCTCGGCCTCGGCCCGGTTCTTGTGGAAGATCTCGTGGGTCAGATAGGCGCTTTCGCGCAGCGCATAATCGGGCAGGCGGTAGAGCTTGTTCGAGCTGTCATCCTTGCGATCGATCCCGAAGGCACCCCAGACGGCCTCGATGGTCTCGGGGCGGGTCTGTTCGTCCAGGCTGATGCCCACTTTCGTCTCACCCACCTTGCGCAGGTTCACACCCCGCGCCACGGCGGCCTCCATCACGACATTCTGCAGGTGGCCGACCTCAACCGTGATGGTGTCAAAGAACACTTCCGGCTCAACAGCAAAGCCCGCCTCTTCCAGACCGGCGGCCAGACGCGAGGTCTTGCGGTGCACCGATTGCGCGATGGCCTTGATGCCATCGGGGCCGTGATAGACGGCGTACATCGAGGCAATCACCGCCAGCAGCGCCTGCGCAGTGCAGACATTCGAGTTGGCTTTCTCGCGGCGAATGTGCTGCTCGCGGGTCTGCAGGGCCAGACGATAGGCCTTGTTGCCGCGCGCGTCGATCGACACGCCGATGATCCGGCCGGGCATCGACCGCTTCAGCTTGTCACTGGTTGCCATATAGGCAGCATGAGGCCCGCCATAGCCCATCGGCACGCCAAAGCGCTGGGTCGAGCCGATGGCGATATCCGCGCCCATCTCGCCGGGTGATTTCAGCAGCGCCAGCGACAGGATGTCGGCGGCGACGATGGCAATGGCTTTGTGTTCGTGCAGCGCCGCGATCTCGTTGGTGAAGTCGCGCACATGGCCGTGGGTGCCGGGATACTGGAAGATCGCGCCAAAGACCGACCCCGCATCCAGCGTGTCCGGATCAGCGACCTGCACGTCGATGCCCAGAGGCTCGGCGCGCGTTTTGATCACGGCGATGGTCTGCGGGTGGCAGTTCTTGTCGACAAAGAAGGCCGCGTTGTTGGCCTTTGACCGGCCACCGCGCTTGGCCATCGCCATGGCTTCGGCGGCGGCAGTCGCCTCGTCCAGGAGCGAGGCGTTGGCCACGTCCAGCCCGGTCAGGTCGCTGACCATGGTCTGGAAGTTCAACAGTGCCTCAAGACGGCCCTGGCTAATCTCGGGCTGATAGGGCGTATAGGCGGTGTACCAGGCCGGGTTTTCCAGGATGTTGCGCAGGATCGGCGCCGGCGTGGTGGTGCCATAGTATCCCTGGCCGATCAGCGAGGTCAGAACCTTGTTCTTGCTCGCCACCTCTTTCATGTAAAAGAGCGCATCGCGTTCGGTCATCGCCGGACCCCAGTCCAGGGGTTCCTTCTGCCGGATCGCAGGCGGGACGGTGGCGTCGATCAGCTGGTCCAGCGTCTTGAAGCCAATCACCTTGAGCATGTCGCGCATTTCCGTCGGGCTGGGCCCGATATGGCGGCGGTTGGCGAAGTCATAGGCTTCGTAGTCGGTCAGTTTGAAGGCCATAGGTCATGCTCCTCAGGGAATGTCTCGCCCGGCCGCTCTGGCAGGAGCCTCCGGCGGGGATATTTTTAGCCAGATGAAGGGGCGGATCCGTGAAAGGACCCGCCGTTTGGGTTTACCCGATCAGGGCCTTGTAGCCGTCCAGATCCATCAGATCTTCCAGCTGTGATGCATCGCTCAGCTTGATCTTGTAGATCCAGGCCTCACCCTCGGGGTCTTCGTTCAGCGCGCCGGGGTTATCGGCCAGTGCCTCGTTCACTTCCGCGATCTCGCCATCGACGGGGGCGTAGAGCTCGGAGGCTGCCTTGACGGATTCGATCACGCCGATCTCGCCGCCTTTTTCAAACTCATCGCCTGCTTCCTGCTGCTCCACGAACACCACGTCGCCCAGCTGTTCAGCCGCGTGTTTGGTGATGCCCAGCGTGGCTGTGTCGCCTTCGACGGTCAGCCATTCATGCTCTTCGGAATAATAGGTTGCCATGTTGTCTCTCTCCTGACTTCAACGCTTGTAATTCTGTTTGACGAAGGGCAGCGCCACGATCTGCGCTGGCTGCGGCTTGCCCCGGATGATCAGGTTCACCGCCTCGCCCGGCTCACCGTGGCCCTTGGACACATAGCCCATCGCCACCGGTCCGCCGACCGTGGGGCCAAATACGCCCGAGGTGATCTGGCCGATCGTATTGCCATTACTGCACTGGATTTCCACACCCTGACGCGCCGGTGCGCGGCCATCGGGTTTGATGCCAACCAACTTTTTGGCGGGGCCTTCGGCCAGTTCCTTCTGCACACGCTCCGCACCCGGAAAGCCGCCCTCTTCCTTGCGGCGTTTCTGGATCGCCCAAGCAAGCGATGCCTCAATCGGCGAGGTGCTTTGGTCGATGTCATTGCCATAGAGGCACAGACCGGCCTCCAGCCGCAGGCTGTCGCGCGCGCCCAGACCGGCCGCTTCGCAATCCTCATGCGCCAGGAAGGCTTTTGAAACTTCGATCGCCTTGTCCTCGGGGATCGAGATCTCATATCCGTCCTCGCCGGTGTAGCCCAGTCGCGAGATGCGGCAGTCGACGCCGTTGATCGGGGCCTCGATGGTTTCCATGAACTTCAGGTCGCGGGCGGCAGGGCAGAGTTCCCCCACCACGTTTTCCGCCGCAGGGCCTTGCACCGCTACCAGCGCGCGGTCGAAAATCTCGATCACTTCGACGCCATCCAGATTGTCACGCATATGCGGAATGTCCTGATGGCGCAGCGCTGCGTTCACCACCACGAAATAGTAATCGCCCGCATTCGACACGATCAAATCGTCCATGATCCCGCCATCCGCGTTGGTAAAGAACCCGTACCGCGCCTTGCCCGGCTTCAGGGTCGCGTAGGCCTGCGGGCACAGAGCTTCCAGCTTCTCACCCACATTCTCACCACGCAGGATCACCTGTCCCATATGAGACACATCAAACAACGCCGCCTTCTCACGACACTGCTTATGCTCAACCATAATCCCCAAAGGATACTGAACAGGCATCTCCCACCCAGCAAAATCAACCAGCTTACCCCCCAACTCAACGTGAAGAGAATGCAAAGGGGTGCGTTT
>NZ_QOCF01000037.1 GCF_003318255.1 Ruegeria sp. A3M17 | reverse complement strand
CAAAGTTTGCGACACATCCCTCCGTACTGCTTAACCAATTGGCTGGTTCAAATCTCCATAGACATCTCATGCCAAGTCATTCCTCCGTGGTCGGAAGCGGATGGGGTTCTGTCGAAAATTTTTTAGATGGCAAAGCATCAGTGGATTTGGCGAGCAGTTTATCCCGCCAGTTGGATGAACTGCTGAAACGGACGGAGTCCGGGCGTGAATTGACCTTTGCGGATCATGTTGACCAGTTCTATACCTGCCAGGACAGATGCGTCTGAAGCGAAGGATTTGAATCCCAGCATGGGTCTGATCCTTCGTTTGATAAATCGGTGATCCTGTTCAATGATGTTGTTGAGGTATTTCCGCCTGACCATATCGATTGGGATCGGACAACCAAAGCTCTTGAGCATCTTGTTGATCGCTTTGATGCCAGCTGTATTGGCACCACTTTTGTCGATGACGATCTTGCGTGGCAATCCGTTCACCTCAAGCGCGCGGGCGAAGAACTTCGTCGCAGCGGCTTTATTCCGGCGCTCAGACAACATGAAATCCAGTGTCTTGCCGTGTTTGTCGATCGCTCGGTAAAGATAAACCCATTCGCCTTTCACTTTCACATAGGTTTCATCCATGCGCCACGAACGGTCTGTGGGACGCTTTCTATACCGCGCTGCTTCAGCAATGAGGCCTGCGTATCGACTAACCCAGCGGTTCAGCGTTGCGTGATCCAGATCAACGCCACGTTCCGCCATGATTTCTTCCAGATCCCGGTATGAAACACCGTAGCGCAGGTAGAAGAAGACCGCGTGCAAGATGACGTCTTTCGGAAAATGTGCGCCCTTAAATGAGATCGTCACGGCCTGCTCCTGTCAAGTTCTAGTGCGCGCTACCAGAAATGCACTCGACCTGACAGGTAGGGACAAAGTTTGCGACAGAACCGCATCGGGGTCATGCCCAACTAGCTCTTTGAACTCTTCATCAGATATTTCGACGTCATGCGCACATCCGCAATTCACAAAGCCGATTATCTCGCCTTCTACCGAAAGAACTAGGAAGCCATCGGGGTAGACTTCGATCCTCTTAGAAATTTTTTGAGGGTCGCTGCCTCGTCACCTTCGTAGGCGTCGGTCTCTATTTCAAAGCAGCGTGTTTCGTCGGTAGGTTTGGCGTTTCGAAATTCGTTCATGCGCCTACACTATTCGGGATGGGTCAAGTTGCAAAGCCGCCGTTCGTACTCCGCGCAGCATCCGGTGATTTGGGCTCAGCACCGACCCCCGCCGCACAACTGACAAAAACCCGCCTTGAAAAGGCGAACGGCAAGACCGTTCGCCAATGTGGCTCAGATATCTATGCGCTCAGCGATGCTCAGTGCATCTTCGAGTTCAACGCCAAGGTAACGCACAGTGCTGTCGACCTTAGTGTGGCCAAGCAGAAGTTGGACCGCGCGGAGGTTGCCGGTCTTTCGATAGATCTCTGCTGCCTTTGTCCGGCGAAGCGAATGGGTGCCATATCCACCTGGCTCCAAACCAATCGCGATCACCCAATCACGAACCAATCGTCCATACTGACGGGTGGAGATGTGTGGCCGGTCATGGAACCGACTGGGGAACATGAACCGACACGCGAACATCTCGGGCGATCTAACCCAGGCCAAGACGGCTTCACGCGTGTTTTCCGATAGTTCGAGTCGGGCTCGGATTGCCCAGACCTGTTTTGGCAGCAAGGGCCGTTTCTGACCGATGATCCGCCCCTTGTTCCAGGCTCTGCGTTTCGGGGTGGTTGCGGGAAGTTGGACTCGTGGCATGATTTGCCCTCCGATCCACCCTCCAAGCCCATGCACCAGCACCGCGCTGGCAGTGGGATTGTATCGACCTTGGCAAGGGCAGTTTTCGGGCCGCGCCCGACCGCGCCGGCGCTGCATGGGCATTCGACCGCTCTGAGCCCAGAGCCGTCGTACAAAACTCAACCTTATGACAATTATTACATATATTCTCGGCCATGTGCTGAAGATGGCAACCACAAACTGGAGATGGTGCTTTAACGCTCACGAACCTCTACAGGTGTTACAATGCTTTCCATTCCAGACAGCACTCGGTTTCTTGTTAGTGTATTGGATCGAAACTTGTCAAAGTCACGTTGAAGTGCCTTGCATTTCATGTTCACTCTATAGGAGCGAACATGTCATGAGCGCCAAGCCATTCAAATAAAAGTTTGGGTGCGTAGCAGCACAGAAAACGGCCATCTATCTGGGAGGATGAAATGAACATATCAGCTAAACTTATTGGAACAGTGGCTATGTTGGGTTTCATGGCGGTTACCGCGACCGCGCAATCGTCTGACGACACATCAAAGCCTGAGAGTTATCTATTCATCGAAACAGCTGATCGCGCCACGCTATCCAACGGCACTATGACCTTACACGGCGTTAGTTCCGATGTGCCAGTTTTTGCGGATCGGCCTTATCGTAGCGCGGGACAGATCAGCCGCGCTGACTTGTTAGAAGCGTGGAGCAAGGGGCAGGACAGCTTTGAGTCGGACCCACCTAATGCCGCAATTACGGGTAGCATTGACGGAAAACAGGTTGTCCTAATCGCCGAAATCAAACAGCCCAAAGTGGATGGTGACTGGGTCAGCTATGAAGTTAACATTCTTGAGGGAGTCGAATTTTCCGAGCTAAAAAACCCGGTCATGGTGATTGATGATATTATTGACTCCTTTGATTCCGATATGTGTCGTGTTCTTTGTTAGAATCTAAAATAAAGAGAAACATATCAACGTGTATCCCGTCAGAGCCTTTGAGACAGAGCGGTAGTTTTGCTTAGCGAGAGTTTTCGGTTCATCGATAATAAGTAGTGACAGTAAATTAAAACTGCTTTGTTACACAGTTTAGAACGTCTGCTTCGTCCCGCGTTCTGTAAATTACCGCCTTAAAAAATGCTGCGTCGCTCACGAAGGGTCGAAATCGCGGATCTGTTGCGAAGTTTTTGACTGAACGAAAGTTGACATCGAACCCGCAGCTTATGCCGCCAGTTCTGCAAATTGACTAAATGGACAGAGTCCGGGCTTGAATTGACTTTTGCGGATCATGTGCGCGACTTCGATACCTGAAAGAGTTGCGGATGCAGATTCAAAGGATTTGAATCCAAGCATCGGGCGGGTTCGTCTTTTGATGAACCTGTGATCTTGTTCCACAATGTTGTTTAGGTATTTCCGCCTCACCATCTCGATCGGGATCGGGCAACCAAAGCTCTTGAGCATCTTGTTGATCGCCTTGATGCCAGCAGTGTTGGCTCCGCTTTTGTCGATGACGATTTTTCGCGGTAGACCATTGACCTCCAACATCCGGGCGAAGAATTTTGTGGCAGCCGGTTTGTTTCGACGTTGTGAAAGCATGAAATCGAGAGTTTTGCCGTATTTGTCGACCGCTCGGTAGAGGTAAACCCATGATCCCTTTACTTTAATATAGGTTTCGTCCATTCGCCAGGAACGGTCGCATGGGCCTTTGCGGCGGCGTGCCGCGTCAGCGATTGCGCAAGAGTATCGTGTCACCCAGCGGTTCAGCGTGGTGTGATCGACGGACACACCACGCTCCGCCATGATCTCTTCCAGGTCCCGGTAGGAAACGCCGTATCGAACGTAGAAGAATACTGCGAACAGGATCACATCCTTCGGATACTGCGCACCTTTGAAAGAAATCATTGACCAACCTTCAACTGGATAATGTCGTTCGCCACACATGCGTTAAAGCCACGAAGGTCAATGGTCAAAAGTTTGCAACAGAGCCACTCCAGTGGCTGCAGGTGCCCCGTCTCGTATTTGGGGTAATCGTAACGAAGCTGCCGGGCGCGTCGTAGGATGAGATCTGTGATATTGTTCGATCATGTTGTTCAAGAATTTGGACCTGTTCGTCTGCACTTTGGCCTGGCAGCCGAACCGCTTAAGGATCGTATTTTCCTCGCGAATGCCAGCTGCATTGGCGCTACTCTTGTCTATGACGATTTTGTTCGGGATCCCGTTTGAGGACAGCGCTTTTGCAAAGAACACGGTGGCTGCCGGGCCGTTTCTACGCTCCGAAAGCATGAATTCAAGGGTACTCCCTTCTTTGTCTACAGCTCCATAGAGGTAAACCCACGCGCCTTTAACGCCGACGGGATCTCTCAAACAGTTCGCCGTTCTCAAAACTTTGCAACAGAACCCTTCAAGTACCCGGGCTGGAGCGACTTTCATTTACCGGTGTCTTTGTGCAAGTATCGAATTCAATTCTGAAAAACAGGCATATCTCAAAAAGGGTCTCATGTTGCACGGCTACGATCAGATTGGGATGCATTTCAGAATGCTGAGCGACCGAATGCGCATGGATACATTTCAGCGTGCGATTTCCAATGTAGTCAAACCTGGCGACGTCGTTTGCGATTTTGGAACCGGCAGCGGTGTGCTTGCTATGTTGGCGTGCCGAGCAGGTGCAAGCAAAGTTTATGCCATCGACCGCAGCAATTTCATCAAGACTGCCGCAGAACTTTGTAAAGCGAATGGATTTGAAGACCGGATTACGTTCCTTAAAACAGATGCGCGAACCGTAGACTTACCTGAGACGGTGGATGTTCTGATTTCCGAATGGCTTGGAAATGCGGCGTTGGAAGAGAACATGTTGCCGCCGCTGATTGGATTGCGGGACAGAGTGCTAAAGCCCGCAGGGATCATGCTGCCGGGAATTGTACGCATCATGGCGGCACCCGTGCGGGCATCTAATAGATTTGAACAGATTACATTCTTTTCCCAGCCGATCTGCGACTTGGATTTTCAGGGCCTCGCAAACCCGTTCGCACAAGAGAGGTTCTGGGCCCATATCGAGCCTGAAGAACTTATTGGTGAACCCCAACTTGTTACAGAATTGGATATGCGCACAGTCTCTAACGGGTCTTTGGCAGAAACGATCACGCTGAAGTTTGCTGAACAAGGCTTGTGCCATGGCGTGGCCCTTTGGTTTGATGCCGAAGTAGCGCCTGGTGTCAGCTTACCAACCGGGCCCCATGCCGCACGGACTCATTGGCGACAGGTGATCTTTCCAATCGGACCAACAGCAATCGAAGTTTCGCCCGGTCACCATATGGAAGTAAAGATTTCAGCCCATGGTGCCGGCTCAGATGTTGATTGGTCTTGGTCAATTGGCGTCAAGACAGACATCACACAAGATCTACACTACTCGTTTTCATCAATTTGAATTGGCAAAGTCATGACTTGAAAACTCGGTGTTCTGCCATGTCTGCCATGTTTGCCAAGTCTTCAAGGCGTCGTCTGTGTCTATTTTGACATTGTACCTGTTTAGGATCGTCGGTTGATCTGGCTTGCGATGTAAGTGGCTATGGCGGGCAATCAGTGTTTCGTAAGGTACGCCAACAAACTGCGCCAACTGAGGCAGTGAGGCCGACAATTTGTCTGTCCGTAAAACCAACCGCCGATGTGCAGGGACCGTGTTAATTAGATGCGTATTCTGCTTCTGCCAAAAATCTAAAAGACCTTTTGATATTTCCGGCAGTGCATTGGTCAACTGCTCCTCATCAAGAAACACCTCAGGCGTGAATGATCTCACTACCAGTTCTGCCTGCCGCCGGAACCGTTCCGGGTAAGGTTGGTCTGTTCGTGCGGTGTGAACAACATCGCGCTGAATATGGGTGAGTACGGAATCCAGCCATTCGATCGGTTGGCGTAGTATGATCAGGAACCGCGCGTTTGGGAAAAGGTCGATATACTGCTCTGCAAACCAGGCGTTGAAACTGGCGCTGTCGACCTCAAGTTGCCCTACAGCGTCGCGAGTGGCCAGATATGCGCGCAGCTTGTTTTCATTGAGCTCGCCGCTTTGGTAGGCGGAAAGCGCTTCGGTTGCTGCATCGTGTTGAAATTCATGTGCTGCGCGGTAGTTTCCAAAAATACCAGCAACGGATTTAGTACCTGTTTTCTGTAAACTCAGGTTGATCAGTTGAAATCGGCGCAGATATGAGAACCCAATCATATTAGGCGGATAGCGCTGGCGCGACAGGGTGGTTTTGTGATCTTTGACAATACGAAGCCTCGACGATTACCATGTAAAGAACACGAAAAATGCGGTCTAAAAGCAAGATGGATAAAGCTGCCGGACGGAAAAACAACCCGTCGCCTGAGTCCGAGCGAAATTCAGTACCGCGTATTCGTTCTCATCTGTCGTTTCACCAAACAGCGCCGGGACAGATATTGGCGGTATCCGAAAATAAAACTCGAGTGCTGAACGGTAGAATATTTTTGGACCTGCTGCCCACAATCGATGGTCGGGCCTCTATTCGTGAAATCGTAGAGTCGCTCTCCGATCAGCACACGACCGAGCGTGTTCTGTTCGCCATCCGCCAGCTACACGACCAGGGCATCGCGGATGATACCATTGGGCTGCTTGAGCCTCAAATAGTGGGTTTTTGGGATCGCTCTGAAATCAATGCAATCTCGGTCAAAGCTGCGTTGAGGCAGGAAGTTGGTATCTTGTTGCTTGGCTCGCTTGAGCCTGAAGTTGGGCGGATTGTTATCAGCGCGTTACAGGAAAAGGGTATCACGGCAGTTCAGGGCTCGAAATTTGGGGAACACGATCTGACACTTGTTCTGACAGATTGCTATCTGCGACCGGAGTTGGACCTGCTGCATGCCGAGGCGCGTCGCCGCAAAATCCCATGGATGCTGGCAAAGCCGACCGGGTCGGAAGTCTGGATCGGGCCTTTGTTTGATGGAAGTTGCCAATCTTGCTGGAATTGTCTGGCACAGTCATTGCGAGACAACGGGCGCGAGAAGCTCGCCGCCCGTGCGGGATCAGAATTGAAGTTGCCTGGCGTGGTCAATGCTTGGACCGGCGATACCCAACAATCGGGCAGGTTGATCGCGACGCAAACTGTTTTGGCGATGGCATCAGATGGCAATCGAAGGCTGGCGGATCAGGTTCTTACGTTTGATCCCATAACGCTTGAGGTCGGGAAACATCCGGTGCGGGTGCGCCGCAATTGTCGCACATGTGGCGAACCGCAAAAAAACACGGAAGATCATCAGCGACGTAATGTTCTCGATGCGGCCTATATCGAACTAGTGCCCCGGCCTAGATCTCTCTTCGCCGAAGGTGGTCACCGGATTTGCAGCCCGGACGATACCTATCAACGGTTGAGCCGCTTGATTAGCCCAATCAGCGGCATCATTCCGGCGGAGCCGGAATCTGTCGAACGGGGCGGTTATCATGTTGCGAAGTGCCGTCAAATCACGCCTTGGCGAGAGGATTCAACAGCTCTGAATTTCGACGTGTCGTTGGGGGCAGGAGGCAAAGGCCCTTCACATCGACAAGCCAGAACCGGGTGCCTTGCCGAAGCAGTGGAGCGCTATAGCGGAACTTTTCGCGGCGATGAGCTTTTTATCCAGGCAAGTTTCAACGACCTGGCCGAACAGGCGATACATCCCGATGTGATCCTGCAATACAGTCAGGCGCAGTACGCAAGCAGAGATGCCAATGCAAAGAAAGCACCGTACTGGATTCCGGAACCATTTGACGTAGAAAAAGATACGAAATGGACGGGCGTGTGGTCACTGACCAACCAACGTGCGGCTCTGCTGCCAACGGCAGTCTGCTATTACGATGTCCCGGTCACGGGCCATGATTTCTGTCTTGCCGACTCCAACGGGTGTGCTGCCGGGAATGTGCTGGAAGAGGCCATTCTACACGGTCTTCTGGAACTGATCGAACGGGATGCACTGGCGATCTGGTGGTATAACCGTCTGCGCCGACCGGCATTTGACCTATCACGCGTCAGCGATGTTGTGAGGGCGCAAATCGAAACACTTGCGACTCACCTGCGCAGCGAAGGCTGCAATCTGTCCTTCATCGACCTTACCAACGATCTGCGAATTCCAGTTGTTGGAGCTGTTGCGTGGGACGCAGAAACGGGTGGTGCTATTACTTTTGGGTTTGGCGCACATTTGGACGCGTCCATCGCCGCATCGCGCGCGGTCAGTGAATTGGTTCAATTGGATGTCTATTGTAGCGAGGCCGCGAATTCCCGCCTGGCGCTTCGTATGTCGCACGTCAAGAAATGGTTCGAGACTGCAACTATCACCGGTCATCCGTACATGACCCCAGCTGAGAACGCGGTTCCAGCACCGTCTCCGGCGATGGGTGGCGGCGGGGATCTGAAAGCCGATGTTGAAGCGTTGGTTTCCCATCTTGCGCTCTGTGAAATCGAAGTATTGGCGGTTGATCTGACACGCGCAGATGTGGGTTTCCCGGTCGCCCGCGTTTTCGCACCCGGATTGCGACATTACCATAATCGGTTCGCGCCTGGGCGGTTGTTCGACGTTCCCGTCACACTGGGGTGGCAGGACCAGCCTATTGAAGAACGTGATCTCAACCCCGTGGTTTATTTTGCATGACAGCCGAGGAAATACGCACCTTCGCCCCTTACCTGGACTATGCGCTGAACCCATTGCACCCGGAGATCGCTGATGCGAGCGCGCTATCGGTAGCACATCGCCGTTTAGGGGGGATGCGGCTTGGAAAATGGGTGCCACCGCCGCTTGGGATTGAGATACCCCTTGGAACACCTGATCCGGGTTTTGACCTGTCCGTCGGCTATGCGACAGGATTTGGGAATCGGGAGTTCATTGATCAGTGCCCTTTGGCGCAGGCGGCAACTGCGCCGCGTTTGCCGGATGTGCTGTCAGAGTTTGACAATATATGGCTGGAGCATGACCTTATTCATCCGCAATCTAATCGCGCCAGCATCTATTTCTCGCCCAGATTACTTGAAGGAGCCATAGCGAATGCTGCGGACAGATTGGCACCGCATCAAATTGCATCGATTTGCACCGCGGCAATGGTCTTAAACCCACAGCTGTCTAAATCTTCTCGAAAGCGACTGACTGAAATGCAGTCAGCTTATTCTGACCCGAAAGCCTATGTGCTGTGCGGAGTGATGACTGGACGGAAGGATGTCAGAGTTCGGCTGGTACTTCGTTTCGAAACTATTCAGGCTGCGGCTTCTTACTTCAGGGCCTTTGGCTTTGAAAGCCAAAGCAAAGGGCTTGTGTGGTTAGACAGTACATTTGGTTCAGTGGTCGAGCGGGTTTTGGTGGGGTGCGAGATTGGCACCGAAAACACGCTGGGGATCGAACTTTATGCCCCTGACGGCAACCTTCGACAAGGCAATGCCGACGACCTTTTACTTGAAACATTGGAACAGCAGGGACTGTGCCACCCGGAGAAACGCAAAGCGATCAGGTCGTTCCCTGGGCGTACGGCGATCTCTACCGGTCAGGAAAACTGGGCATACCTGGAAAAAAGGGATGGTCCACGGCAAGGGGCAATACAGGTCC
The DNA here is from genome assembly GCF_003318255.1 of Ruegeria sp. A3M17. Lineage (GTDB taxonomy): Bacteria > Pseudomonadota > Alphaproteobacteria > Rhodobacterales > Rhodobacteraceae > Ruegeria. Next base: position 16,571 of record NZ_QOCF01000037.1, on the reverse strand, counting down.
CCATCTGCGACAGGCAATTCCATCATGTTAAAGTCACGTTGCTTGACGGTGAACCGGTTCAGGCCAAAGCGTATGCATCGGCCTTATTCAGGTGGTGGTTTCATTAGGCGCCATAGGACCAACTGCAGTTAACCGCGTTTGGGCAGCAATGGAAAATCATCCCCCTCAAACGGCATCAACGCATCTTGCCGGATTGGAAATGATGCGCCGGACTGTTTGTGCATACGTTCGGCGATCAACTTGCCCGACGGTGCAAGAACCGCATCTGGCGCTGCCCATCGGCTGATATATCTGCGTACAGGCTGCATATACGGATTGCCGTACGCACCGTGGATGCAGAGGCTGTTGAAAATCAGGCAATCCCCGGGATCCATTGTCCAACGCATGATATCGTACTGGTCACGTTTCGCATCGATGTCCGGCATTGGTTCGGGCAACGATCCATCGGGGTTCGAAATGTCTGTCTGGGCGGCATCGAATTCCGGCTGGAATTTCTCTTCATAAAACTGTTTGTGCCATAGGTGTGAGCCACGAACGACCTCAAGCGATGCGCCTTCAGGCGTGGGGTCCAGCGGAACCCAAATTGCAAAGCTCAACCCAAGAATGCCCCAATCTTGATGCCATGGGGTACGGGTCAGCGTACCGGGATATTTTGCAATCCAGGAGTCGAATACAAACCGAGCCTGTGCGGAGCCAACACAATCCGCTGCGATCTGTGAAATATTTGACCCCTGCAGGAATTCATCAAAATCGGGCGTATGGGATCGCACCCAGAAATCCATGACATAGCCGCCCAAGTCACCTGGTCTGGTGAAACGAGTAAAGTATTCAGACGGGTTGGACAGGTTGGTCTCGACCGCTTTTTGCAGGTATTCGATCCAGTCATGATCGATCACTTGCCGCAGACAAACGGCACCGTCTTCATTGAAGGCTTCAAGGTCGCGCGACTTTAACTGAACGGGAGAGCGTTCAACGGTATCGGCGGCGATCTCAGGCATCGGCTTTGGCCGGCAGCACGGGGAACATCGTGGTGTCAAACGGTTCCATCGCGCCCTGCAGTTTAGGGGCACCAGTAGATAGCTGCAGCAAGTGCTCGGCAATCCAATCCCCGTGGGGTGCCAGCAGTGCACCGGGTTCCATCCACCTGCAAGAATATCGACGCACGGGCGTTGTGCTGTAATTTCCGGGTGCACCGTGAACGCTGAGCGCGTTGACGATCAGACAATCGCCCGGCTCTACATCCCAGGAAATGATATCGTATTCTGATCGATGGCGATCGATATCCGGGATACGCTCAGGCTCACGCTGTCCGGGAGCGGCGCGTTTACCTTCGGCCTTGGCCGCAGCAATAACATCGTCAAAGCGTTCGCTGTGATAGTGGCGACCCCAGGCATGTGATCCGCGAACTATTTCCAGACTGGTGTCTTTGTTCATCGGATCAAGTGGGATCCAGATAATCAGGCTGGCGCCATGAATGCCGGTGTCTTGATGCCAGGGCGTCCGCATCATGGTGCCGGGATACTTCGCAATCCACGAATCGAACAGAAACTGAGCCTGATCGAGGTCCAGAAATCTGGCAGCGATCCTAGCGATCCCAGAATCGTCACAGAAGGTCCTGAACTCATCAAAATTATGCCGGACCCAAGTGTCTGTCACGTAACGGCCGAAATGGCCGGGGCGGGTTCGGATGTTCTGGAATGGCGAAGGGTTTTCCAGCCCGCGTTCAATTCCACGACCCAGAACATCGAGCCATTCTTCCGAAATAATCCCTCTGAGGCAAACGGCGCCGTCCGCGTTGAAATTTTCGACGTCCTGTGCTGAGATTGACTGGACATCGAGACGGTCGTTCAACTTTGGCATAACGAATCCTCAAATTGGCACCGAGATGCCGAAATTAGACTAGTTTGTGGATTCGTTCAGCGGCACCAGGAATTCGCGCCATACACCTGATTGACGTCCCCTGCGCCGATCTCTGCCTCTAGCGGAGAGGACGGCAGCAGGAAATACTGTTTGGATTCGCTGTTCTCTAGGATTTCGATGTCGATATCGCCAGGGACTTCGACCTCGTATTCTTTCAGCACGGATTTCGGATCAGCTTTGAACTTTTCTTTGAAATCCTCGTCGGACCAGCAGCGGGCGACTATCTGGCCCATTTTCATACCGTCGTCGCGTCCAAAACTGTTCATGTGCTGGTTCCTCCAAAGCGGTGTCAGCGAATACTGCTGGTTAAATCAAAGCCTAACACCACGACCTGTAGAACTGCAATCTATTGGCGAGTCTTCTAAGCAAGAATTAATGTCGCCCTCAGGTATTGATGATCGTCTGGTTCGAAATCTTGAATATGGTATCAGCCGCATTCAACACGTTGATCGTGTTTGAGGTCACGATTAACGTTTTAACAAAGGGCCTGATGCGAAGCATCAGCTCTGCGCGATCCATGTCAGGCAGCGTCGAAAGCGGATTGTCGAGGACGAGGATTGAAGGTCGCCGTGCGATCGCCGCAGTCAACAGCAATAGCTGTCTCTGCGAATTGGACAACATCGATCCGTTAAACCCTACATTGGTTCGCAATCCCAACGGAAAGGTTGCGTTGTCATTGATAAATCCGGTTGCAGTCGCAGCGGCCAACACGCGTTGTTTTGGCAAAGTTCCATAGTTCGAGATGATCTGCTCGATGCTCATCTGCGCGAGCGATGGATCGTCGACCAAGCCGTGAAGGTAATTGTCCGGGAATTTTTGAACAGCATTGCGAGGCAATCCTGAATTTCCATAGAGAATTTCCCCCTCACTCGGATCAAGAAGCCCCAGTAAAGTGCGACAGAGTGTGGTTTTCCCCGATCCTGATTCACCGCAAAACCCAATAAAGCTGCCTGGGGGTATGTCTAGATTGAGCCCCTTATAAACTGGATTTCTTTGACCGGGATAGGTGCTGGAGACATTGCGCAGCGAGACACAAGGCGTCAAAGCTTTTGGCTCAGTCAACGAGTTTTGGTTTGTAGCTATCGACTTGGACAGTTCCGTAGATGCAACAATTGCAGGACCTGTTACCAGCGAAGCAATCCCCAGCCCCATGATCCCGCTGGCTGTCAAAAACAACTCCGTGTTTGCGCCCGGGGCGCCTAAGTCGACCAAAAGTACCGATAAACACCCTGCTACCCCTGCGTAGATCACTGGGATTACGTCTGCAGCGCTGGTAGTGGATCTATTTCGTGAATCTGGCTTGGCAGAGCTTGTGTGCCCCGTGGAAAGCCGGGACTGAAGCGCACGCGTACGCTGCAATGTTTCAGTCAACGCAAGTGTCTCAGCAGTTCGGCCAATTGCCAAAGAGCCCTGAGTAGCCCTGAAAGCAAGGAAGAGGATACCGCAGATGCCTAACGCCAGCGGTATCGCTGCCAAACTACCGATGTAAATCAAAATCGAAAAGGCTATACCCGCTAGTGCAACGGAGTAGGCAGAGATGAAGGTCATACCCACCCGAACACCTTCTCCATCCTCGTTGACTACGATCCGCTGTGCCCATCGGGTTAAATCACTTTGCTTGGAGTGTTCGCCGAACTTCGCAACTGGTGCTGTTCTTGCTTCCAGCGCTTGTCGTTCAGAAAAGCGAACGGCAAGTTTAAGGCTGGCGACTGGCGTGATGAACGCCGTCAGAAGAATTGCTGCAGTGCCAAGTGACACCTCGTCCGAGATTCCTTGATCCAGCCAGTTACCCAGACAGAAAGCCAAAAAAGTCATGCTCAATGAGCAGGCAATCCCCAGCGAACAGGTCAGCGTTAAGTGACGAAAGGATCTCACGTGTTGGTACCAAATAGTTCCGTCAGAAGGGCGTCATACGATAAATACTCTTTCGGCGCGCCAAGTGACTTAAGCCTCCCTTGATTGAGTAGCTCGACACGGTCGCAGAGCCTCAGCAGAGGCCACTGGTTTGACAGGATCAGGCATGTCACACCCCGTTTTCGCAGGGTTTGGATAATCTGCGCAATATCAGCCGGAGCAATACAGGTCATCGCATTATCCAGAACCAGAAGATCGGGTTCTTGGGACAGGCAGTAGGCGATTGAAAGGCGCTGTCGTTCACCTCGGCTGATGGTTGCCATGAATTCGTATAGCTCTGGAGGTCGTGACCAGCCCCGATCTAGAATCTCGGCAACTTTAAATTCCTCGATCAAATCATCAGGAATATCTTCGAGCGATCCCGACAGAACCGAATCTTCAGATAGATAACTGACGCCGGCTGGCTGTTTTGAAGAAGTTCTGAAAGTAACGTAACCTTTGTTGGGAAGGTACTGATCTGCTGCCAGACGGGCCAGACTGGTTTTACCACTGGCCTTGGGGCCAGTTACGGCAACGATGTCGCGCAGCGCAAGGGACAGCGAAAGGCCGGACAAGATCGGCGGGGCATTCGGATCAAATCCAAAGGTCACATCCCGCATTTGCAGCCCTGTGTCCTTTGGCTTTTTTACCTCCGTGGGTTCTTGATGCCCGTAGCGGAAGGAATTAGTACCGATTGTTTGAGCAATTGCGCGTTGTCGTGTTGGGTCGATCTGAGAAGACTGCCCAATGAAAACCAATACGCTTGCGGCTAGCAGGCTAAATGAACTCAAACCTAGCCATCCCACATATACATTGGCCTGATCAGATATCATTGAGACTGCGATCGCTAGTGCTCCCACAAGGCCCAGACAAGCGCATTTAATCATCTGTAAGTTGGAAAGTTGTTGAACTTCGCGAAATCTACGTTTTTGCCAATCGCAGAACGCCGATGTGAACGCCTTGTTGCGCAGCAGCAGCCGAAGCTCGTCTGTTTTGGTAATCAACTCAGTGAATTGTGCTCGGAGTCTTAGTAAGCCAGTGCTGGCAATGGCGGTCTGAGCCAAGTGCCTTTGTTGCGCAAGAATCTTCATCCAAGCCAACAAAAGTGCGATCAATATAACTAATATCCAGGGCAAGCGCCCCTGTACCAGTCCAACGACCGCAACGGGCATTATGAGTCCGCAAGCAATCCATCCAATGAACGACCTGAGCCGGGTCTCACGCAGCTTTGGCAAAAAGAAGCCGGATGGCATCAACTGCAATGTGTTCAAAGGAAAAACTGCGGTTCTTCGGCTTGCATCGGACGATTCTGAGACTTCTTTTGGAAGGGTAATCCCCAAGACTGCCAAAGCAATGAACCCGGCAAAAGCCACGATCAGTCCGTTCCTCATAATAACCAGTGAAGGATCAATTGGGCCTGGTTTTGGTTGTATCCAGCCAATCAACCCGAGTGCGATGCCCATCAGCGACAGCACTACCGTAAAAGCAACTATGCGAGACGGGCGACCCCAATGCCATGAGCGCGACCAATGCGCAGATACTGTTTCCTTGAGAGGGGCAAATTCGATCAGTCGCCCGGCAAACAAGTTGCCGAATTCCGGTTTGGAAACCAAGCGTCTTCCTGACTGAGGGTCATTGATGGCAATCCGGTTCCCAACAACGCCTTCAAGTACGACAAAATGACCGCCTCCCCAGAAGGCAATCGACGGGTATGGGGCAGTTAACGCTTCCAAGGCGGTACATCGGCGGGCTGTTGCGTCAAGCCCGTGTGACCTCGCGGCATTGAGCAATCCTGAAATGCTGGTTCCATCACGGGATGTTCCAGCCTCGTTCAATAGGTCAAAATATGCAGCTTCGATGCCATAGTTTTTCAAGATCGTGGCAAGCGCCGCTGGTCCACAATCCAGCGCGGACAGTTGAGGAACATTTGGCGTTCGTCGTGTGAGAGCATCCCTAGTATCGCGCCACCATTTCATTTTGGTAATCCCAACGCGAATTCGACAACCGGCGATTCTTCGAACCACGACAGACCTGTCACCCGCTGAAAGGGGCGAGGATCTCCTGTTCCGATGGCGCATCCACCGAGGTCTAGCTCTGTTGCCGTGTTGTACATCGCGTCCAGTGCGATGCCAGCGTTTAGCAATGTCAGCCGATATGCCATCCCTTTATATTTCCAAGCGATTCTGGGCATCCGTGTCGTAAGCATTATCAATGCCGGTGGAACCTCAGCGGTTGCCCCCATTGACGAGCCCGCATTTTGGAGCATCTCAGCAGCCGCATCGGCAGAGCCCGGAACGGCGTCCAATGTGTGTTCGAATCCGCAATACCGATAAAGACCCTGTTCAAGACCAGACACATTTCCGACGGCGATATACCACTCCAACTCATGAATACTGCCGGCAGCGGGGATCGGTTTATCCAGCCGCTCCAATCCACCTGCATCGAAGCTCTCGTGAACCGCGCTCAGACGTTGCAGAAACGATGATACTAAGGGTAGGGGGATAGGGCTTGCGTGCCATTTGCGGCATGATCGTCTGCGTTCAGTCGCCAACTGGTTTTTATCGCGAACAGGAGTAAGCGTGTGCGTTTTGCCGGTCGGCACCAAGCGCGCTTGCGGGGGTGGAAATCGCTTTTGGAGATCAAGATTTTCACCGACAATGGGTTCATCCCGACCCCGACGACTGCTGGAATGCAATATCGCATCGGCGAACGTCCAGCTTGCTCTTTCCGCGGATTCTTCAGTTAAACCGGGTTCAAGAAAACCGAACTGACCCAAAGCCACGAATATTGCTTCGTTGGCCTGTCCGTCATCCAATGGAGACGAAGAATGCCAAATGCGCTTCAGAACCTTATCTGATCGCAGGGTCATCCGACAGGCAGTTTCGGGACTAAGCATCATAAAATCGGCGCCGTCGCGTTTGACATAACTAAAACGGGATAGTCTTTGGCCGGTGACATCATGTGGATCGCCAGGGCGGAATCCATTTTCCAATGGTTCGAATGTGGCCAAGTCACACGAGTCTTCGTCGACTAGAACCCACTGAATCCAGCGCCGGGACATGAACCGTTCTTTCAAATGCAAACAGACTGCAATCTGTTCGGGGTCGTCAACGGCCCCCCCGTTTTCGTTTTCGGCCAACCCGACCGTTGCCAGTGTTCGGCACATTTTATCAAGGTTGGGAAAACCCCGAGGCAGACGAACCTCGCCGCCAGGGCCCGCTACACGGTCATTGATGAATTGCACACCTGGTCTGAAGCGCTCAACAATCACAACTTAGAACATCAGTTCTGACGACGATTTCGAACATACGCCGCAAAGCTCTGACAGAACAAATCACTTGCGCTTGAGTGTGTATTTTCCTGCAGAATGGTAAACGCCGGTTGTCACAAACCTAAGATCAATCTCATTTGCCCCGACGATTGAGCCAACGGCGGAAAACTGACCAGAAGTTGTCATCATGAACTCGTCATCGTCCGTCATCACCGCAACGAAAGGAAGGGATACATTCTGTTGTTCATTGGTTTCCGGGTTTGTGAAAACCGCCTCAAGTGAACCAGCAAAGGTTTCACCATTCTGATCATTCACCACGAGTTTTTGATCTGTATAAGCCTCGCTGTGGCTAAAATTGTTCTCCCAGTTGACGACCACCTCAACCTCGGTGCCAATCCATTCCCCCTTAAGATCTGGTGTTTCTGGATATGCATCGGAAACCGAGACTAACAAGCACGCCAGGCCAGCAAGCAACGCCATCGCCCGTGCCTTCAGCCATTCCTTACCAATTGGGTTCAAAACACTCTGCATCTTTGGCCTCCTTATGGATTTACTGGCGGGTATTGATGTGACTATTGCGCGGAATGATTGATAACACCACAGGCAAGTTCGCCTTACGCTCAATTCGCTTGACCTGAACTGGTGCAGGATATTCTGTGGCCTTGTGGAGTATGATGGATTAACACCGACAGACCTTGACGCGTTCTATTCAAAGAACGATATTTCCCTTTGGAAACAGGTTATTGGTGATGATCTGCACTATCATTTTGGCGATTTCAGCGATACAGAAGATCCTGCAGAGGCATTGCGCCAGACTGTCAGGAACTTCTACGACGTCATCCCCTCTGGCAGTCGCGTATTGGATGCAGGCTGCGGTTGGGGCGCCCCCGCTGGCCTGCTCGCCAGAGAACATGGGTGCAATGTCACCGGGATAACTATTTCGTCCACGCAGGCAGAATATTGCCGGAATCTCGGTTTGAACGCTCACCATATGAACCTGGAAGAGTTCGAACCAGAGGCAACTTTTGATACTGTTTTGTTTCTTGAGTCGTTTGAACACATAGTAGAGAAAGCACAACTGCTTGAACGCCTGCAATCTAAGTGCCGGCAAATTATTATCTCAACAAATGCATGGGGCGATGGAAACGCCATTTATCGGCCGACCTTTGGTATGTCCTCTGCTGTGTCTACCCCTCTGGAACTGTGCGCACTACTGCAGCACTGTGGGTACGAAGTGCAGTCCATACGTGACCGAAGGCCACAATCTTTGCCGACGCTGCGCTACTGGAAAGAAAATTTTGATCGCTTGGGCGAAAAGGCACAAATTGACTCTCAGTTGCGCGTTTTGAAGGATTACACAAACAGGATCACTGCCTCGCCTGCAAGACTTCAGGAATTCGAACAAAATGCGCCGCTTGTCGATATCGTTGCACGTTCCAGTTCGGCCAAGGGCGGCAGTTCGACTTGAGATCTTGATGCGGGATTTCGCAGGTTTTCGATTTCAATTCATGGTTGTTTGGTTAAGACCGCCTCATGTTCTCTTGAAACATGCGACTGCCCACGCACACTTAATGGGAACGAACATGTTATTAGAACCATGTTCTTCATTTACAGGTCTGTTCGCCTTTACCCGAATGCGGCATGCCACTTAGGGAGTAAGAAATGACAACGTCAGTCAGATTTTTCGGAACCGCCATAATGGTGAGCGTGATCGCTACTTCGGCCGTGGCCCAAACGTCGGAAGACAAGAACGAGCCTGAAAGCGTTCTATTTGTTCAACATGCAGAAAAAGCGACGCTTGCGGACAATACACTCACCTTGGAAGGGGCCGATAAAAACGTCATCGTGTTTGCTGATCGCCCACATCGGGCCGCGGCCACTATCCCCGTAGCTGACCTTGTAAAGACATGGGGCGAAGGTGCGGATAGTTTCGCCTCTGATCCACCGAATGCTGCATTAGTTGGCGAAACTGATGATGGTAAACCAGTCTCATTGATCGTCGAAATACGCAATCCGGTGTTGAGCGAAAATTCTATTAGTTATCAATACAGTGTTATCGAAGGGGACGATCAAGGCGCAATCAACAACCCCTATGTTGTGATTGATATGAGCTATCTGGATCAGAACATCGCGTCGACATTCGCCACAATTGGCCAAGCGGTCGGAATTCCAACGCCATCTACCGGCTTAAACTACACCACGACCGATTAAGACCGTGCAACATAAGTAATGCGCGTCATTCATGTGCTGACGATCTTGCCGCGAGGATTTGAAATGAGCCGAATACTAAAAAATGCATCTGTCATATTGGCATCACTCGGCCTTGCGACTGCCGCTGTGGCAGGGTCGTCTGATGACAATTCTGCACCTGAAAGCTTTCTCTTTGTTGAGAGCGGCGAAAAAGCCAAACTCGCCGATGGTCAGCTCATCCTGCTTGGCGTGGGTGACGAGGTATCTGTCTTTTCAGACCGTCCCTATCGTGATGCTGGTTTCATCACGCGAGCAGAGCTTTTTGACATCTGGGGTAAAGGCGAGAATAACTTTGAAGAAAACCCACCTAATGTCGCCTTGACGGGGAGCGTGGACGGCAAATCTCAGGTTGTCATTCTTGAAATTTCAAACCCAGAAGTCAGCGGAGATCAGGTCACCTATGATTACACGTATGTCGAGGGCTCTGACGCCATGGTATTCGAAAATCCGGTAATGGTGATAGACTCATTTTCATGGCGTCCACCCTACAGCTGCTGCATCTGAGGCTTCGGCCACCAAATTGCTTCAGGCGTCGGGCATCCACAGCAATCGTTGTGCTCTTTGCTCTGGTCAATTTATCAATTATTAAGATCGGCCCTATTGGCAGAAAGACATTGCGCCACAGAAGTCGGATGTGGATAGTGATTTAACCCGCTGCCAAACAACCGAGCACTTGATGAACTCAGCTACTTTTCTCTTCAGCACTCTGGCTGTGATTACGCTCGCCAGTGCTGGTGTGGCACAGACAGAAACGCCAGCGCCGCCTAGTGTGGTCGTTGCATCGGCCGCGATGCAAGAACTGCAGAAACAGGACGAGTTTGTTGGCCGCGTCATTGCAGACCAGAGCGTGGACCTTCAGGCTAGGGTCGAGGGCGTTCTGGAAGAGGTCAACTTTACCGAAGGCGGCAGGGTTAAGAAAGGCGACACTTTGTTCAAGATCGAACAAAGAAAATACGCGGCAAGTGTCGAGAGCGCTCAGGCGTCGCTAAAAAGCGCCCAAGCCGCTGCGCAAAGTGACAAAACGGAACTGGACCGGCAACAATCGCTTTTTGACAAAGGCGACATACCGCAAGCGATTTTGGATACCGCCAAGGCTACATACGCCGAAGGTCAGGCCGCTGTGGATGAAGCGACTGCCGATCTCAAGATCGCACAAATAGATCTCGACTATACCGAAATTGTCAGCCCCTTGGACGGGCGGATTGGTTTGTCTGCGGTCGATGCAGGTAATATTGTAGATTCCGACAGTGGAGTTCTTGCGACAGTTTCAAGTATCGATCCCATTTTGGTCAGCTTTTTTGTCAGCGAACCTGTATTGCTGCGCGAACGCCGCAACGGCTCTATCACACAGAACGATATAAAGCTGACAACGCAGATCACGTTGGCTGATGGTGGCGTTTTCCCCTCAGATGGCAAAGTCACCTACGTCGGCGATAGTGTCAGTCAGGACACGGACACCGTCGAGTTGAGGGCTTCATTTGCTAATCCGGACGGGGTTTTGATCCCTGGGCAGTTCGTCACTGTTTCCTTGAGCGGCTCGGAAGACCCAAAGGTACTGACCGTGCCGCGCAACGCCGTACAATTCGACAAGCAGGGTTACTTTGTGTTTTCCGTTGATGACAAGAGTACTGTGCATCGTATGAACATCAAAATTGGCACCCAGTCTGCGACCAGAACTCAGGTTAAATCAGGACTGAAGGAGGGTGACCGGGTCGTTGTGCAAGGCCTCCAAAAAATTCACGATGGCTTGGTCGTAAACCCAGTCGACAGCCAGAGTTAGGTAAGGGATTGATCTCTCACTACTTCATCAACAGGCCGCATTTTGCCGCTGTTGTGGCGATCTTGATGGTACTATTTGGGGCGGTCTGTGTTCGGCTGATACCCATATCTGAATACCCTGACATTGCTCCACCGCAGATCTATGTTCAGGCCAGTTACCCAGGTGCCGACGCGCAGGTTATTCAGGAATCTGTTGCGACGCCGATCGAAGAGCGTGTGAACGGGATCGAGGGCATGTTGTACATGGAGTCCAAAAGTTCGAACGATGGCAGCTATGACCTGAGTGTTTCGTTCGAACTGGGAACGGATCCAAACGTCGCTGCAGTTGAGGTGCAAAACCGGATCGCGCTCGCCAGTGCTGAATTGCCATCGGAAGTGCAACAGCAGGGTATCGAGGTCACAAAACAATCCGGAAACATGATCCTGGTGATCAACCTGACTTCTCCGGACGCCTCTCGGGATGAGCTGTATCTGAGCAACTATGCGGCAGAGTTCCTGCATGATCCCCTGCAACGCCTTCCAGGCGTCGGCGGTGTTTCGCAATTTGGTCAGTTGGAATACAGCATGCGGGTTTGGATCAATCCGGTTCGCATGGCTGCGCTGAATATCACGGCGGCCGAGATTGCAGACGCAATTGAAGCGCAAAATGTCGTTGCAGCTGCTGGGCAAGTCGGAGCCCCACCATTCGGAGAGGCACGAACGGATTTTCAGTTCAAGTTGCGCGCAGAAGGTCTGTTGCGCGATGCCGAGGAATTTGGGCGGATCATTGTGTCAACGGGCGAAGACGGATCAGTCACGCGGCTAGAGGATTTGGCCCGCATTGAACTGGGGTCCGCTACTTACGCAGGATCATCGCAGCTGAATGGTCAGGACACAGCGACAATTGCTGTGCATCAGGAAAGCACGGCGAATGCGCTCGACATCTCGGACAGCATTCACAGCCTAATGAGTGAACTATCAAAGAAGTTCCCTGACGGCGTTTCGTATGAGATTACCTACGACGTGACGGACGCTGTTCGTGTGTCGATAGAAGATATTCTGAAAACCCTTGCGCTCACCGCGGGTTTGGTGATCGCAGTGACGTTTTTCTTTTTGGCCAGTTTTCGCGCAACCATCGTCCCCGCAATTGCGATTCCGGTCTCTCTACTTGGTGCAATCGCGCTGATCTATGTCATTGGCTTCAGTGCCAACATGATCACGCTGTTTGCCTTGGTGCTCGCAATAACTCTGGTTGTGGATGATGCGATCATAATCATTGAAAATGCCGAGCGTATTGTGAACGAAGAGGGCCTGGATGCGCGCGAGGCCACCATGAAGGCGATGTCGCAGGTCAATCGGCCCATCATCGCAACCACCTTTGTTCTTGCTGCCGTGTTCGTGCCGGTTTGCTTCTTTCCCGGTGTGACCGGAACAATCTACTATCAGTTTGCGGCGACAATTATCTTCGCGTTTGTTCTTTCCGCTGTGAATGCGCTGACCCTTGCTCCGGTGCTGTGTGCCATGGTCTTGAAGTCTGGGGCCAAGCCGATTGGCGTGTTGCGTTTTGTTCCTGCAGTGATTTCATGGATCAGAACGCAATATGTACGTCTCGTAGCGCTCATGCTGCGATACCTCGTAATCTCGTTGTTTGTCTTTGCTGCAGCCGTTGGCGGAACGATTTACCTCTTCAAAACCGTTCCAACTGGTCTGATCCCACAGGAAGACAATGGCGTCTTGCTTGCGTCGATGGAGTTGCCGGACGGTGCATCGCTACAGCGCACTCAGGCTTTCATGGCTAAGGCTGGAGCTGTTATCGAGCAGGCTCCGGGGGTGGACACAGTGACCACAGTGTCCGGCGCAAGCATGTTGGCTGGCGGCCGATCCAACGCTGGCATGGCGATTGTGACGCTCAAACCCTGGGATCAACGAAAGACCCCGAACCTGCATTGGAGCGCCATCATGCAGGATTTGGACAAGCAACTCGCCACAATGCCCGAGGCCGATAGTTATGTGTTTCCGTTTCCCACCATTCACGGGCTGGGCTCAACAGGTGGTATTTCGGTCGAGCTTCTGGATCTTGAAAAAGGCGACGGGGAAAAGCTGGAATCGGTGATGAACGCCTTTGTGACAGCGTTGAATTCCGCACCAGAATTTGTTCGTGCGCATGGCAGTTTTTCAGGGCAAACACCGCAATACCGTCTCTTGTTGGATCGGGATCGGGCCGAGGCGTTGGGCGTAAACGTTTCAGATATATTCACAGCTTTGCAGGCCAATCTCAGCACGTATTTTGTCGATAACTTCATTCTGTCCGAGCGGGTGTATTGGGTGGTTATCTCGGCTGATGCCCAATACCGGCAAACACTGGATGACGTAGGCAATATCTATGTGAAGAACAGCGCGGGCGACGCGCTGCCGTTACGAAATTTCGTAACCAGTGAACCGGTACTCGCGCCGGATTCGATCCCCCGCTACAACCTGTTCACGGCAGCGTCGGTCAGTGCGCAACTGGCAGAGGATGTCAGCTCGGGCGCGGGAATTGCAGCGATGCAGAGAATAGCAGACAAAACACTTCCCGACGGGTTCCGGATCGAGTGGTCGGGCGTCACACAAGAGGAAGTAAAATCTCAGAACTTGGTGCCCTACATCATGCTCTCTGCCCTTGTGCTGGCTTACCTGTTTTTGGTGGTTTTGTACGAAAGTTGGGTTCTGCCATTTTCGATCATAACCTCGACAGTCTTTGCGTTGCTGGGTGCGCTGATTCCTCTGGCACTGTTTCCATTTTTAACGAGCAATATCTTTGCCCAAGTCGGAATGGTATTGCTCATTGGTTTGGCCGCTAAAAAAGCCATCATGGTTGTTGAGTTCGCAAACCAGCAACGCCTGTCCGGCGCAAGCATTCGTGATGCAGCCCTAAAAGCAGCAGAGATCCGGTTCCGGCCTGTCACAATGACTGGTTTGTGTTTTATTGTGGGGGTTCTTCCACTGGTGCTGTCCAGCGGGGCAGGTGCAGCCGCCCGGGTATCGATTGGTTATCCCGTCCTGTTCGGCATGATACTCGACAGTACACTGGGACTATTGATGATCCCGGTTTTATACACCGCGTTTCAGGCGCTTAGAGAGTTTCTGGTCCGCCTGGGATCTCGTTCCAAACACGCCTGACGCTTGGAAACAGGGCGTGCACCCTCCAGTCGAGCCGAATGATCAGATGATGTCTGGCACCCGAAAACAGCGCTATTCGCTCGGGTCCGGTCTCGACAGAGTAGCTTGCAATCGCCACTCGCTCAGCGGGACAATAGTCTTGTCAGTTGCGCTCTTGTTGCTGTCAAACGTAACGGCGATCGTTTGAAGAGTGTCGGCGTTCTGAACGCCTAAATCGATCATCAATCTGCTGACACCGGTATTGGGGTTTTGATCGGCACAGTCCGAGTTGTACGGTGTTTTGCATGGGTCTGCAGAGCGCAAAGTAAAACGACCCTCAGGAGGAGAATGAATGCGCGCCCATAGCTTTTTTCCATCCTTTCGCAGGATAGCAGTCTGCCCATCAATTTGTACCTGCGCGTCAGTATGCATGGTCCACGATACTGGTTTGCTATGGCCGCCTTTGATTTCGTCCTGAACCAAGACCGTTTTTCCTTCGATCAAGGCTATGCCGCGTCTGACGGTACCCACGGGCTGGGTATACGGTTCTGAAAGGTCTGCTACCGCAAAGGTGAAATCGGGAAACTGCCCAAACTCTTCGATCTGGGCGCGACCGGTCGTTTGCTGATTAGCAGAGTCAAAGGTCAGAGTGTTTTGACCGATGGTGGCGGTGCGATAATAGTCAAAACGCTTGTCGGTGAAATAACCCGATAAGTGATAGTTTCCGATACCAAGATCAACCGCCCATCGCACGCCATCGGTTTCAAGAACAAATGTCCCCGCATCGAGGTTATTGTGGTGACTGCGAAGTGGCCCCGCCTTGAAGCCGACATAGGTTGCTTGCGGGTCATCCCAAGCCGTTCTCATTGTCACAAGCCCTAAGCCGCCAAACCAAAACGAATTTTGCCGCCCGTCGACCGGCTTAGCCTTGGAATTCTGCCGCCAAATCAAATCCAGCGCAATGTGTGAAGAAGGTTTGGAGCCGGAGACACGAAGGTTGTAATCAGGCCGGTTGAAATGCGATGCAAGCCAGGTCAAAGCAACCAGATCCGTGTTTTTGTCGCTGTCGCCGTAGTTGAACAGCATGCCGGATGGTCCGGTCGCATGTGTAAGATAGTCACCAAAATTCGCCATTCCGTCGGTTTTAGACAAATCAAAATCGTGCCCAAGGACAGTCTCCAAAGACGTGATTGCTATTGCCGCGTCCCGCGCCGATAGTGCGCCATACATGGGCCCTTCTGGCCACGCCCCATCCGGAGCGAACATGGCAAACCCATTCCGGATCGAAGTCTGAGCACTTTCGATAGTCTGTGTCGCCAGCTCTGGCTCAGCTTCAGAGATCGCAAGGGCTGCGACGATCATTCCGGTATTGCAGATGATATTCCAGTTAAACGATGCGACTGGCCAGGTGATATCTGCAGTTGCAGTGCCGTCAGGTAAAGAGGTTGGAACCGGTGTCGGATGCATCCAAAGTTGCGGGACAACCCATCCCTTGTCGAAATAGGCCTTATCCAGCTTATAAACTTTAGTGGCCTCGTTCAGTGCTTTGTCAATGAGGGCATACCTGATGACCGCGTGTTGGTCTTCATCAAGCGTTTCACTGACCCAACTGTAGCCGAGCGCAACCGCCAACGTCACTCTGCTTAAGCCAAGAAAATGTTCTGGGTGCCATGTCTTCAGATCGGCGAGTTGCAAAAGCTCCAGTTTGGTTCGGTCAGCATAACGTTTATCACCGGTCAGCCGCCAGGCCATTCCCAACGTCGTCAAGCGCTCAAACGGTTTCTGATCAAACCCAACAAACCCGTCCTGCAAATCGGTTTCATTTGTTTTGAACGCTTCCACTATCGTGGGTCTATCCAGATATGCCTCAGCGGCTGCAAGCAACGCTTTGTAGTCCGAAGCGATAGCCGCATCGGTCGTCCGTAGGGTTTCAACTCGTTCAACGACGTCATCGGTCAGCATAACTTGCGGCACAACCGTTTCGGACCTGGCACTATTGGTGAAGACAGCAATCAGGAACGAGGCTGCAATGACACTTAATAGTTGCGACAAATCCTTACTGATTGCTGCGGTCATTAAGAATGCTTCCTTTATTCCAACGATGACCGAGGGGTCATCAGCGCCAAAATGTTTCAGTCGAAGCGACCTTTCCCAACTCAGACGATCACTACAAATGCTGTGCTTTGCAGCTAGGCTTGAGAAGAATTCGAAGTCGTCACTTTATGGTTCGCAAGTCAGAGATGCCTGTCTGTATCGTCTGATGGGATGGAAGGCCTTTGAGTCGCAAATGGCAAGTCTTGTGCGTCAAAGAAAATCCCGTGTGGTATTGCCAAGTTGTTGA
>NZ_QOCF01000010.1 GCF_003318255.1 Ruegeria sp. A3M17 | reverse complement strand
GATGACGGCACCGAGCCCAAACTGTTCCTTGGATTTTCTCGCTGCATGCGCACGCAGCACCGAATTTGCTGCAAAGGCGCAAAATTTCATGCTGCCGGGCAGCGGGATCAGCAGCCGTTCATGCAGCGTGCAGAAATTCTGAAACCATGAATCTACAAGTCGCGGACAAAGCTGCCGTTAGCTACAATAAATTCCAATGACCGCTTTCGGCGTTCAATAACACTACCAAGGTAGTTTGCTTGTGTTGGCGGTAAAACACACTTTACGTACGTGGGCCTGTCTCCAACCATGGCTCGAAAGGGTATATCTTAAAACCGCCATCCCGCATCCGTTAAGGCTGAAATCACCTCTTCTGATAAATCTGGACTGGAATAAAACACAGCTAGTACAAGATCTGGCCTGAACTCTGGCCACGACTGTTTCAGTTGATTCAAGGTTGCATGTGCCTCTTTGGATTCGCCCAACCTTTGATAGGAAGCCGCCAAAAATACCAAAGACAGTGCGCTGACGGGGTCACCATTGTCACTCGCAAATTTCAAAGACGCGATTGCTTCCCTAAACTCACCGATGTGAAAACTGGCAACCGCGTGAATGTTCCTGTGGGCAAACCGATGACTTCCTATCTCTCTGGGGTGGCTTGGGTCGCTGACGTCATACGCTTCTTCAAAGCGACCCATAACCAGTAGTATCACGCCGCGAAAGTCCAGAACGTTTCCGTCATTGGGTCGAAGCGACTGCGCGAGTGCTGAATACTCCAATGCTCTGTCATAGTCGCGAGAAACGTAAGATACCCATGCCATTGCCGATTGGCTCCAGCCGTTTGAGGGCGCAATGTCCACAGCTTTCTGTGCCATTTGCCCTGAATTCAGTATCAGCGCGTCACGCTCTCCCTCGCCTCGCGTTAGGAGAGCCTGGGTTCCCAGACTATGGGCCAATCCGGCATATCCACAGTAAAAATCGGGAGCCTCATTTATTGCCATTCTAAATATGTCGCTGGCCAGGATCTGGTTATCGATAGTTGCGATTGGAAAGAGCAGGCCCCGAGCTTGATCGCAGTAGTTTGACGCCTGTACTGCAGCGGGTGATTTAGCGGATAGAGCCTGTCGCTCAAGTGAGCGCGCGGATGTCTTTGGGTTTAGATCAACAACCTGTTCCATGCGCCCGCCCAAGACGTAAGCAAGAGCAATGATCGCTATGGTGACGGCAGGGATGCCAATCAGCCAGGGTAATCCTGGCCTGAATGGCGTATGATCGACATTGCTCTGAATTGTACCAGAGCGGTCCTCGAACCAAGGCGCGTAGCCGCCGCTATCAATGTGAATGCGCAGATCGTCTCCAGCACCTGCCGTTTCATAGTACTGCTGAAGTTTCCGCCGTAACCGCCCCGCATCCACACGAACAACGTTGATGTGGCCGTCATCACTGGCAAAACTCTTGAAGTAAACATCCTGAGCGATTGTTTTGCCAAGAATAGCCTCGGATCTACCCGCAATGGCCTCTTCGACAACGTAGCTCAGAAAATTCCGAAGGCGTTCCGCCTTGCCAAACATGTCACTCGCCAATACCTGATCCAGCGCGTACTTCACACGGGTCGCGTGACGTTCCGGATCAAGGGTCAATTCTCTGTCAGGCATCTGAAACTTCAAGTTTCTCTGTATTTTCAATTCCATACTGTCAAATGAATATTTGAATGTCACCCTAATTTCACGGTGTAACCCTTCCGCGTTGCGCGTTGTGCCCTCAGCCTGGTGCCCAGAGATGGACTAGGCGCCAGGGCAATGACGGACATCAACTTACTAGAGCTCGCTTTTCCGGACCAAATCAGCTGCATCCGCGTCATGCGAAAGAACCATCGTGGATTCGAGGCACTTTGCGGGGACTTCGAGTTGCTCTCAGCCGAGTTGGAGAGGGCCCGGAAGGTCAATGAGCAGACGTCACCATGTGTGATCGATCCTGTCACCGAAAGCCTAGATGGGCTGGCCGAGGAAATCGCCGAGCATCTGTCTCGATTTACCAATTCAGAGATTGTCCCGACAGCCATTTCAGAAGTGGTTCCCATATTCACCCAGGCTCGAACAAAGGACTGAAAATATGCTGCAAGACAGACAGAAGAAGTCAATTAAGTCACTCAGCGCACTCGCCGCCGCAGCGACATTGTTCGCCACAAGTGCGTTCGGACAGGCTCCCCCAGTACAGGAGCCCTCATCCCAAGAAGATATTGAGGCTGCACTGACTGGCGGCGTCCCTATGGGGCGTTGGAAAGAGGGGCTGACCTTTGAGGGCATCTCTCCTCAACCGTGGTTGAAAAGTGCGGCAAACTGGTTCCCACGCACCGAAGATGTACAGCCCAACGAGATGAGAATTATCTTTATGGGATCTGCTCCGTTCATTCGCCCTGGACAAATGAACACGGCGATTCTTGTTGAGCTGGGTAACGGTAAGATTTTCATGTTTGACATTGGTGAGGGCTCACCAGCGAACATCATTGCCAGTGGATATGCACTGAATGAAATTACTGATGTATTCATCACGCACCTGCACGTAGACCACTTTGGTGGGTTGCCGTACCTGTGGATGTTCGGAACCTGGGCCGGTGGATGGCACGAGCAGTTGACGGTCCACGGTCCATCCGGCCGCACCAAAGAGTACGGCACCGCAACTATGGTAGAAGGCATGAAAATGATGACCGGCTGGCACCGGGATGCGTTCAGCGTCTTTCCCGTTGGCAAAGGTTGGGACATCGAAGTCAACGAATTTGATTTCCGTGACAATGGCGGCGTGATCTATGATGAAGACGGGGTCAAAGTCACACACTGGCAAAGAAGCCATGCCAAGGACGGTGCGTCTGGATACCGGATGGATTGGAATGGCATGTGCTTCATCTGGACAGGTGACGGTCGACCCAACATGATCGATATTCCTTTTGCCAAAGGCTGTGATGTCTTCGTCACGGAACAGCAGCAGGAAATCATCGAAATCTCATCCGGAGTTCAAGGCGTGCCGCCATTCCTCGGGCGTTATACCGTCGATACCCATCACACGCCCAGCTATGCGGCCGGCTACATTGCCAACCTAGTGCAACCCAGGCTTTTGATGAACACTCACATGAGCTATGACCCCTATCAGATCGAGGAAACCGTGGCGGAAATCCGAGAGCACTGGAAAGGCCCCTATCACTTTGGAGCGCCTGACGGGATCGTTGTGAACGTCACCAAAGATCAGATATGGGTTCGAGAAGGCATCTTACCCGAGTTCCCAAACTCACGAGCACCGCAGTTTGACTTTAGCAATGGTCAGTTGATCGTGCCGAAGCCACCCCACCGGCGCGAAGACATTCAAGAACCCTACGTGCGCGATATGGAAATCGATCCTAAGCTATACTATCCTGAGGGATATCATCCTGAGCTGCTGACCGAGTGGCCAGTTGATGACGACCTTGTTGTTCCTCTGGAAGCGCTTCCCGAAAACCTGAAAGAGAGTATGGGCGCGGCGTGGCGCCATCGTGAAGCCAACCGCAAAGTGTTGGAAGAGCAAGGTGACAATTAAGCCATCATGACAAACAGGGCGATCACCCGTAAGTTCGGGTGGTCGTTCGAACTTTACGGAAACATCACGAAGGAATGAAGTCTTGTTAATCGTACTTGGCCTCTACTTTGGAATAGTCTGGCTGGTCTTTTCCAAGTTTCACCTTCTCCCCTGGAATGGGTTCTGGAAAACTCTGGTTTACGGTGTAGCTGCTGTTATCGCTCTGATAGTCATCGGTGCGCTGAACCACACAACTCCGACTGGCCCGGTATCCATTCAGGGTGTTTCAACGAATATTGCTCCGAACGTGGCGGGCACGGTTACAGAAGTCGTTGTGGAGCCTAACCAGGAAGTCGCAAAAGGCGAGCCTCTATTCCGAATAGATAATGAGGTGTACAAAGCCGAGGTTTCCCGGCTCGAAGCTGTTTTGGAAACTGCAAAGTCATCTGCCGATCAACTGGTATCAGATTTGTCAGCTGCCGAGGCCGAGATTGAATCCTTGACTGCTCAGCTGACTTTCGGAATTCAGCGTCGTGATGACATCATCCGTTTGGAAGAACGCGGGGCATCAACCACGTTCCAACTGCAAGAAGCTGTCTCAACCATCGACCAGTTGACAGCGAATATCCGCGCAGCCGAAGCCCGAAAGACAAGCCTTGAGCGGCGTATCGCCGCGAAGATCGACGGGCGTGACGCAGGTGTTGTGGAGGCCGAACAGACACTTGCGCAAGCTCTTTGGGATTTAGAACAAACGGTTGTAAAAGCGCCAGGAAACGGCGTTGTTACGGCTGTTTCACTACGACCAGGTAACCGCGCTACACCGCTACAAGGGGCAATAACTTTTGTCGAACCCGGAGACTTTGCAGTAATTGCTACTCTTCCCCAATCCAGTCGTGCCAATGTTTCGGTCGGTGACGAAATCCGGCTGGCATTTAGAACGGAACCCGGTGGAGAAATTACTGGCCGTATTTCCGATTTTCCGGTCGGAACTGTCGAAGGTACTGTTGATCTAAGATCAGGTCTTCCCTCATTGCGGGAACTAGCCGGGATATCCAGCTACATCGTATTGGTTGAACTACCTGCAGATGCAGACAATAAGTCCTTGCAATTTGGAACGTCAGGAACAGCTTTGGTCAAGACAGACGAGGCCGGAGCCATTGGTGTTTTGGCAGAGATCCTTTTCTGGGTCACCAAAAAGCTCAATTATCTTTGAAAAATCTGACCAAAGCATCTGTGTCATCAATGAAAACTGTCGAACTCAAATCCTTGGTATTTCGGTGGCCCGGTCAACCCGACCCGGTGCTCTCAGTCGATAACTTCGATCTTGAGGCCGGGGAAAGCGTGTTTATGAGAGGCCCCAGTGGCAGCGGAAAGACCACGTTGCTTTCGGCAATTGCTGGCGTGATCGATGTGCCGAAAAGCGCGGTGTGTGTTGCAGGCACGGATGTCGGGGCTTTGGCCCGAGGTGATCGTGACCGTTTTCGCGTGGATCATTTGGGGATTGTTTTCCAAGTCTTTAATCTTTTGCCTTGGCTCAGTGCGCTTGAAAACACTTTACTTCCCTGCCGGTTTTCAGCGCAACGCCGCAATCGATCGGGGCCAGACCCCAAGGCTACCGCAACACGGTTACTAAGTGAGCTGGGTCTTGAGGATGCTGAGCTGATCAATCGACCTGCCAGCGCCCTGAGTGTTGGGCAGCAACAACGAGTTGCAGCGGCGCGGGCACTGATTGGGGCGCCCGAAGTTGTGTTGGCGGATGAACCCACCTCGGCTTTGGATGAGGACGCAAAAGGCTGGTTTGTCCAGTTGTTGTTGAAGGAATGCAAAGCATCAGGGGCGAGTTTGTTATTTGTCAGCCATGATCGCAGCCTGGAAAAACACTTCGATCGGAGCGTTGACTTGCCGATGCTGAACGCAAGCAAAACGTGATGTTCAATCTTTGTTATAAAAGCCTTCTCAATCGCCGCTTTATCGCTGCGTTAACTGTTCTTAGCATTGCCTTGAGCGTGGCTTTGATTGTTGGGGTTGAACGACTGCGAACAGAGGCACGAGCGGGTTTTGCCAATTCTGCATCAGGGATCGACCTGATCATTGCGGCACGCGGAAACGATGTGCAGATCCTGATGGCAACGGTTTTTGGTGTCGGCACAACTGGCGCTGGTATCAGCTGGGACAGCTACGAGATGATCGAAGATCTGCCCCAGATAAGCTGGACAGTGCCGATCATGATGGGTGACAACCATCGTGGATATCCCGTGATCGGAACGTCCGAGCAATATTTTGACCACTTTCATCATAGTGGCGGCCAGCAACTGATATTTGCTGAAGGTGTTCCGTTTAAATCTCCAGATGGCGCAGTGATTGGAGCAAAAGTTGCTCAGGCTTTCGGGTACACGTCAGGCACTGAAATCGTGAATGCCCATGGCTCAGGGGAAGTCGCCTTTGATGTCCACGACGAAGCGCCTTTCACAGTGACCGGCGTGCTGGGGCATACCGGGACGGCCGTCGACAGAATGGTTTTTGTCTCACTCGCGGGGTTTGACGCCTTGCACGAAGAACCTGCGTCAGAGGTTGCGGACCCATTCGTTTTGATCGATGCACCTGAGGTCGCCGGAGAACACGAAGACCATCACACCGCGCATTCCCATAGCGAAGATCACGCAGACAGCGAATTTGCGGACGGGCATGTGGATCACGGCGACGCCCATGGACAAAACGATGACTATGTGGAGCACGACGAGCCTGACGAGCACGAAGAAGGGCATCAGGAACATGACGAAAGTCATGCTCACGGAAGCGGCCATGAAGACGAGGGGCAAACTGTCACGACCTCTGACGGGCACGATCACGATGGCCATGATCATGAGCCGGGGACCATCAACGCGATTTTTGCCGGGCTGGAGGGGAAAACGGCGGTGCTTTCAGTTCAACGGCAACTGGCAGACCATCGCGACGAGGCACTGACCGCTGTTCTTCCTAATGTTGCGCTGTTGCAGCTTTGGTCGATTACCAGTACGGCCGAGACTGCGCTGCGTCTGATGGCAGGCGCTGTGGCAGTGGCTGGAATGATCGGCATGGTGGTCATGTTGTCTGCTTCACTCGACAACCGGCGGCGTGAATTTACGATCCTTCGATCCGTGGGCGCAACACCAGCCGGCGTCTTTTCCCTGATCTTGCTTGAAGCCGTTTTATTGTTGTCGGCCGGCATCGTGCTTGGAGTAATCGCGCTCAGCGCTCTCACGCTCGTGATAGATCCGCTTCTTGCCGCAAATTTTGGGCTTCGCATCGGTGTTGGCCTGCCAAGCTTTCGCGAGGTTCTTCTCATAGCCCTCGTTTTCTGCTCTGGTCTTCTTGCCAGTATTATACCTGCGTTAAGGGTGTACCGTATGACGCTATCAGACGGACTGTCGGTTCGGCTTTGAATAAAAGGATCCGCTGAAATGAAGACCATTACGCATTTTCTGAATATCTTATTCGCCCTTGCGATTGCGGGGCCTCTTCTTGCAGCGGATCCGCGCAACATAAGTTGGCAGGATCTCCTTCCTGAAGAGCGGCCCTACCACGATCCTTTTGCCACCCTAGAATATTCTCAGGTCAATGCGTTGGCCATGCTTTATCGGATTGAGGTTCTGCATGCGGACACTGCGGATGACAAGAAGCGCGCCGAAGCGGTTCAGATCCGCGAAGACCTCGTATCTCAAGGCCTTGACCCAGATTGGTTGTTTGAACAACGCGAAATTGTGATGAACCAACGGTTGATTGCCGCGCGCGAACCGAACCTTGACCTTTTGGGGGAGAACGTGCGTCTTCCCGGCTATCTCCTTCCCCTGGATATTGTCGACCAGAAGGCGGTCGAATTCCTTCTGGTTCCGACAGTTGGAGCCTGCATTCACACACCACCACCTCCCGCCAATCAGATGGTCTATGTGCGATACGAACAAGGCTTCGAAATTGACGAGTTATATAAACCAGTTTGGATAAGCGGGGAAATGCGGGCACAGAGCAGGTCCCAGTCACTCAATTACGTGGACGGCCAGGCCAATATCGAAACCTCATATGCGATGGATGCGCTGTCGGTAGAAATCTATGACTGATCAGTCAGACTAGAGGTCCGTTCTTCGGCTTCGCCGGGATACGTCTTTGCACCGTACCCCTGTATCAGGATCTTTGGTTCGTGCAGATGTGACGCTGCAAATCTCTTCTGAAGCTTCTTGATGATCAAAACGGCGATTTTTTTGTCACGATCCGCCATTTTGTGTCCACACCAATCCGCGCGCATTGGTTTAACAAGTACACCCGGCAACCCTCGCTGGTTAATCAGCTTATCATAAGTAGCGAGAACTCTTTTTCATTGCTCTTGATCGATCATGTTGTCTCTTTGACTTATTGATCAGAGTTCTTAATCGAATCGCATACCGCGTTTGTAAGCCGCCTTTCGTGCGTGTCGCAGCATCCGTTCCTTTGGGCTCAAAGCCGCCCAATGCGTCTGCGGCGTTTCTCAACGAACAGGCAATCAGACAACGGCCATTCAAACCGACGGTAAAATTCCTGCGTCAGCGCGGTGCTGATGTCTGGGCTTGGCGGGAGGATTGGAGGGCAAACCATGCCAAGAGTCCAACTTCCCGCTGTGACCCCGAAACGAAGAGTCTGGAACAAGGGTCGGGTCATCGGCCAGAAACGACCACTGTTGCCGAAACAGGTCTGGGCGATCCGCGCACGGCTCGAACTGGCGGACAACCTGCGCGATCTTGCTTTGTTCAACGCGGCGATTGATAGCAAGCTTCGTGGATGCGATTTGGTGAAACTGGCCGTCACCGACTTGGTGAGGGATGGATGCGTTCGCGAAAGGGTGTCCGTAGTCCAGAGCAAAACCAAGCGGCCCGTTCAGTTCGAACTCTCTGAAAACACGCGTGATACGATTGCCGCGTGGGTCAAATCGCCGGAAATGATTGGCTGCCGTTTCATGTTTCCGAGCCGGTTTCATGACCGCCCACATATCTCAACTCGCCAATATGGTCGACTTGTGCGGGATTGGGTGGCTGCGATTGGGCTGGAGCCCAGCGGTTACGGCACCCATTCGCTACGCCGGACCAAGGCGGCGGAGATCTACCGCAAAACCGGAAATCTCAGGGCCGTTCAACTGCTGCTCGGTCACACAAAGGTTGACAGCACGGTCAGATATCTTGGTGTCGAACTTGAAGATGCGTTGAGCATCGCCGAACAAATCGACATTTGAACCAAGTTGGCGGGCGGCACATGCCGTCCGCCAATCCAAATCAGACCTACAGCCGCTCCGAGGTAGTTGTTCGGATCGAGCCCAATGGTACGGATGCCGCATTTTTCGCGAATATTGCTATCCAAGCATTTCAACCATTTTATCCCGCATCACGAACTTCTGTGGTTTTCCGGTGATCGTCATTGGAAGTTCGTCGACGATGCGAATGTGACGCGGTACTTTGAAGTGCGCGATCTGTCCTTTCAGCGCGTCGTGAAGCTCGGATTCGGTCAGGTCCGTTCCGGGCTTGGCAATTGCCCAGGCGCAAACTTCCTCGCCGAACTTCTCATCAGGAATGCCGAAGACCTGTACATCGCTGACCTTTGGATGCCGCATCAGGTATTCCTCGATCTCGCGCGGATATATGTTTTCTCCACCACGGATGATCATGTCCTTTACTCGTCCCACAACCGAGCAAAAGCCATCATGGTCGAACACGGCAAGATCGCCGGTATGCATCCAACCATCTACGATGCTCTCGGAGGTCTTTTCAGCGTCCTCCCAATACCCCTTCATGACCGAATACCCACGGGTGCAGAGCTCGCCTTGCGTGCCAACGGGCACAATTTGCCCCTCCTGATCGACGATCTTCACCTCAAGGTTCGGATGAACGCGGCCGACTGTTTCGCATCGTTTATCGGTGGGATCCTCCACGAAACTCTGGAAGGATACAGGCGAGGTTTCAGTCATCCCATAGCAGATTGTGACCTCTTTCATGTTCATGTCCGAGTTCACGCGCTGCATCACCTCTACGGGACAGGGTGCCCCGGCCATAATGCCGGTGCGCATGCTGGACAGATCACGCGGATTACCTTCAAGATTTTCAAGCATCGCCACAAACATTGTTGGCACGCCGTAAAGGGCCGTGCACCGCT
Source organism: Ruegeria sp. A3M17 (assembly GCF_003318255.1). GTDB lineage: Bacteria > Pseudomonadota > Alphaproteobacteria > Rhodobacterales > Rhodobacteraceae > Ruegeria. The sequence goes on along the minus strand of NZ_QOCF01000010.1, from coordinate 22,907 downwards.
CTTGCGACAGCGCATCAAGTGTCTGCGCGGCATCAAAACCTTCGCCGGGGAAGATCATGGTCGCCCCTTTGCTGACAACGCCGAGCACGCCCATGACCATGCCAAAACAGTGATAAAGGGGCACTGGAATCGCCAACCGGTCCGTCTCGGACAGGCCAATGCGATCGGTTACAAAGCGCGCATTGTTGACGATGTTGTAATGCGAAAGCGTGGCCCCTTTGGGCATTCCTGTCGTACCGGAGGTGAATTGAATGTTGATGGCGTCGTCAGGACCGAGCATTCTGTCAATCTCTGGCAGCCGGAGATGCTGGGCCGGTCCGCCGAGGTTTTGCAGCGTTTCGAAAGAATACGCACCGCGACCCGGTTGATCTTCCATGATTATGACGCTGCGCAGATGCGGAAGTTTCGCTGCACGCAGACGTCCCGGTTCGCAATCCTCAATCTCGGGGGCGAGAGTGCGGATCATGCCAGCGTAATCGGAAGACTTGAATGACTTGGCCGCGATAAGGGCTTTGCAGCCGACCTTGTTCAAGGCGTATTCGAGCTCACCCAGGCGATAAGCTGGATTGATGTTCACCAGAACAAGCCCGACACGGGCAGTGGCAAATTGGGTTAGCACCCATTCGTAACGATTGGGCGACCAGATGCCGATGCGATCACCTTTTTCTAATCCGAGCGCCAGTAACCCGGAGGCCAATTCGTCAACGGCGCGGTCCAGATCGTAATAGCTCATCCGAACGCCTTGTTCATGGAACACGGCGGCCTCCCGGGGGCCAAATCGCGAAACGGCATCGCGCAGAAGCTGGGGAATGGTGATATAGGCCAACGGTGGGATTGAGGGACCGCGAACATAAGATTTGCCGTCTTGAGGCGCTGTTACTTCATCGGTTGCCTCGGTTCTTACATCCCATTCAGAAACACGAGCTGCCAGACTTTCGCTCAGGATTGACATGTCGATCCTCCCTTACATGTTGCGCCAGTCGCCCGATTGCTCGAATGCATCCGCAGCCTGATAAATCTTCATCTCACCGTAGTGTGGCCCGACCAGCATCATGCCAATTGGCAGACCTTCGCTCAGCCCGCAGGGTATGCTCATAGCAGGTAGTCCACCGTTAAAGGGTGCTGTGTTGGGAACCATTTCAAAGGCCCGCTGCACGTAAAGACTGAGCGAGCAGTCAGCGGGCGGATGTGGCTGCGGTTTGATGGGCAGTGTCGGCATCAGCAGCAAATCATATTGCTTTAGCGCCGCCAGATAGCGTTCGTTACAGAGCCGCATGATGTTCTGGCCTTTGCCGTAGAAGCGTCCGCGATATTGCCGCTGGAAATGTTCGCCCACGAACATGCAGGCCTTGAGTGAATGACTCAGCTCATCCGCGCGACCTTGCCATTGCGCCATATGGTCCGTCATCGAAGGCAGGAAGAGGCCACGGTAATTGGTTCCGGTTGAATTGCCCCACATCATGCCGTCTTGAAGACCCTCGAGTGTAATCGCGGTCCACGCATCCATTGCTGTGTAATGCTCGGGGATGGAAACTTCTTCCACCCGCGCACCCAGTTCGCGAAACCGATCTGCGGCTTGCATGACCTTTGCATCAACGTCAGCTTCGGAATTTTCGTGCCCGAAGCCTTCCTTCAAAATGCCGATCCGCATCCCATGCGCACCGCGACCCAGCGCTTCGGTATAGCTATAGACCGTTGGTTTGTACTGGCGCGGATCAAGCCCGTCTTCGCCGGCCAGCACCTCAAGCAGCAACGCATTGTCGGCAACGTTGTTTGTCACAGGTCCAAGGTGGTCAATAGTCTGTTCGATTGGCATCGCACCAGTATACGGGACAAGTCCGTGGGTGGGTTTCATTCCGTAGACGCCACAATTTGAGGACGGAATGCGCACTGAGCCACCCTGATCACCTGCAATTGCCATGTCCACTTCACCCGCAGCCACCAGCGCTGCCGATCCACCGGAGGAGCCGCCCGCCATGTAACCACGCTTCCATGGGTTATGAATTGGCCCTTTGGCGTTGGTGTGTGAGCCACCCGAAAGACAGAAATTTTCGCAATGTGCTTTGCCGGTGATGACCGCCCCGGCATCCAGCATTCGAGTCACGATGGTGGCGTCAATCTCGGGCGTATAGCCTTCCATGATGGACGAGCCATTCATCATCGGAACGCCAGCGAGGCAAATCGTGTCCTTCAAAGCGATGCGCTTGCCGCGCAGCTTGCCATCCGGCGCGCCGCGCACTTCTGTTTTGACGTACCATGCGTTCAGAGGATTTTCGGTCGGGTTCGGGAAATGGCCAGGGCTGCGAGGATAGCGGACCTCAGGCAGGTAATCCGGCATTGCATCCAGACGGTCATAGGCTTGCATATAAGGTTCGATGATCTCGCGGTATTCGTTCAGATCTTCGTCGGACAGGTTCATTCCAAACCGGCTGGCCATGTCACGCATCTGCGAAAGGGTTGGTCGTTTTATGGTCATGTTCGTTACCACGCTTGCGGCAGCCGGTGGGCTCTCGGTTACTGCCTGAGATTTGGTTCGTGTTGCGGATGTTTGCGGGGCCGCCGGACGTGCGTTGGCCTGCCCTCGGGTCGAACGGGCCGCCCCGAAGCCGAGGAACTGATCGACCTTGGCCTGATCAGACAGATCGGATTTGCTGAGTTCCCCAGCAATGCGACCACGTTCAAGTACAAGAACCCGGTCGGACAAGTCGGCGATGAAGTCGAAATTCTGTTCGACAAGAAGAATGGAAAGTCCCCGGCTTTCGCGCAGCGCCAGCAGCGTTTCACCCATCTCTTCGATGATCGAAGGTTGGATTCCCTCGGTCGGTTCATCCAACAGAAGGAAGTCCGGATCGCCCATCAGGCAGCGGGCAAGCGCCAGCAATTGTTGTTCACCGCCAGACAGCGCGCCACCTTCACGATCAAGCAGTGGACGTAGGCGCGGAAAATCCCCCAGCACAGCTTCCATAACGTCGCTTTCGGAAGCACCCGCATATTCATGCCAGGCGAACCGTAAATTGTCGCGAACGGTCAATTGCGGGAAAATTCCCCGCCCTTGGGGTACATAGCCAAGCCCCAATCCTGCCCGCTCGAATGGTGACATCCCGGTGATGTCGGTTGAATGAAACCTGATCGTCCCGGACCCCGCGGGCAGGAACCCCATGAGTGTTTTCAGCAGGGTGGTCTTGCCCATGCCGTTATGGCCCAGAATGCCTACAACCTCATTTTCAGCTACCGCGAATTCGATCCCATGCAGGATTGGCACTTTGCCATACCCGCCCGAGACACCTTTGACTTCGAGTATGTTTGTCGCGTCGTCACTCATCTCAGACCTTCTTTCCAAGATAGACGTTTCGAACGGTGGGATCTGACATGACGCGATCAACGTGATCTTCCATCAGTACCTTTCCCTGGTGGAACACCGTCACCACCTGGGCAATTGAGCGTATGAACTGCATGTCATGCTCAACGATGATGATCGCAGCGGTTTTGTTCAGCTCATGGATGATCTCTGTCATCCGCTCGACATCTTCGGCGCTCATGCCGGCCGCCGGTTCGTCCAGAAGCACCAGCCAGGGGTCCCCGACAGCGACAAGGCCGAGTTCAACGCGTTGTCGCTCGCCATGAGCCAGCCGCCCAAGATCGTCCCGTGCAATCGAGCCCAGGGCGAGACGTTCGATGATTTCCTGTGTCTTCCGATTGGCATCCTTTGGGTCGTGAAACCGCCGCGCCGCAAGCCAGATGTTTTCAAACACGCTGAGGCTGTCCATGACGTTGGGTGTTTGCGTCTTAATGCCCACGCCCAGCGAGGCGATTTGATGAGGCATCCAATGGGTGGTTTCCACCCCGCGCATGTAAACCTCGCCTTCTGTTGGTGTTTGCAACCCCGTTACGCATTTGAAGAAGGTGGATTTACCGGCGCCGTTCGGACCGATCAGGCAACGCAGCTCGCGTGCGCGGAGTTTGAAATCAACGTTGTCAGACGCGACAACACCGCCAAAGCGCATCGTCAGCCCATGAGTTTCGAGAACAGTTTCAACCATTTACTCGACCTCGGTTTCTCATGCGACGTTGCTGATGAATGCGGCCCAATGGGCGGCGGCCGAAACTCACTTTCCAGAGACCCGCCAATGCCGGAACAACGCCTTTTGGCAGGAAGAGGACGAACAGCACCAAAATCAGCCCTGTGATCAGTGTGTTATCCACCAAGCTTTGCTGGCCCAGAAGGAACTTCAAATAGGCCAGTCCGGCGGCACCAAGGACCGGGCCCAAGCGCGTACCCAGCCCGCCAACGATGCACCAGATGATAATCTCGGCCGATTGGCCAAGGGAAAACAAGCTTGGGGTTACAATTTCGGCCCAGTTCGCGAACAGCGCACCGGCCAGCCCAGCAATTGCGGCTCCGGCGGCAAACAAAACGGTCTTTCTGGCCCTAACGTCATAGCCCAAAAGGGACATGCGGGTTTCATTTTCGCGAATGCCAACGGCGATGCGGCCAAAGCTTGACCTAAGCAAAGCCGAAACAAGGAAGAACACCAGCCCAAGCAAAACGGCACAGACATAGAAATAGCTGTCTCCCCAGATGTAGTCGTCCGGACGGCCGGGGACGTTCAATGTCTGAAAACCGGGAATGCCGTTAAATCCGCCCAGTCTGGCGTTTCCAATCAAATATTGCGGTCCGGCGGTGGAGTTGATGAACTTGAATAGGATCAGTGTCACAACCAAAGTGATGACGCCAAGGTAGACATCGTTCAGTCGCCCGTAGAACATCATTGCACCAAGCAAAGCAGCGAACGCTGCCGGAACAATAACGGCAAGGATCATCGGAACCGTGCTTTCACCGATGTTGATGGCCGCTACAGCATAGGTGTAGGCCCCGAGCCCAAAAAACGCGGCTTGGCCAAAGCAGAGGATACCGCCGAAGCCCCAGATCAAGCCAAGGCTCAGCCCTAACATGCCATAGACGATCAGAACGGTCAGCGTGTAGGTGCCGATCATCAACGGCATCACCCAGATTAGGATAGCCGTGACAAGGATGATCGTTATCGCGTCTTTTGACAGGCTCCCGGGCATCTATAGCTTCCCTTTGAAAAACTTGCCGGTAATGCCTTGTGGCAGCAGGCGAAGCAGGACGACCGCTGCGACTAGCAGAGCAACTTCACCGATCACCGGCGAAATGGCGAAGGTGAATATCTGGTTCACCACGCCGAAGAACCCAGCGCTCGAGAAGAGACCTGCGATCAAGGATGGTCCGCCTGCGATCACGGTGATAAACGCCTTGGCGATGTATGCCCCACCAGATGTCGGCACGAGGCCAACCAGTGGCGCGAGCACGGCTCCGGCCAATCCAGAGAGAGCAGAACCACAAAAGAAGGTCGCCATGTAAATGCGGTCGGGACTGTAACCCAAAGCCGCAGCCATATCCGAGCGCTGCATCGCCCCTCGTGCGATCAGCCCGGCGCGCGTGGCCTTCAGGATCGAAAGCATTCCGATCAGCAACAGAATTGCGACCACGATGATGAAGAAATTATAGCCATTGATCTGATAGTTTCCGATGGCAAAGCCTGGGATCGGCGTCGAGATCCCGGTCGTTGTATTGCCAAAGATCATGGTGGCGAGACCAATGAAGAACAGGCTCAGCCCCCAGGTCGCCAACATCGTATCGACCAACCGTCCGTAAAGATGACGGATAACCAGCCGTTCGACCACAAGCCCGATCAGACCGACCACAAGGGGCGCAATGATCAGCATAGCCACAAAAATGTTCACACCAAGGTTTACGGCGGTGATGGTCGCGTACCCGCCCATCATCATGAATTCGCCATGGGCGAGGTTGATCACTTTCATCATGCCGAAAACAACCGCAAGCCCGGCGCTGATCAGGATCAGCGAGGCGACCGCGTAGAGCATTTCGACAAGAATGACGACGGTTAAGTCCATGAGAAGGTGTTTCCGTTGGAAGGATAAGGTAGCGCGGCAATTGGCGTGCGAGGCGACATTGCCGCCCCGACGAAATCTGAGGGAGATCAGATTTCGATTTCGTACTGCGTGTTGTCATCCGGGTTGGCGGAAAGATCGCACACAGCCTGAGTATCGATTGGCTGGCGCTGTGGCAGCGTTTCGATCACCTTCATGCCCTGGTCTTCGATTTCCATGATGTGAACATCCAGCACTGCGTGGTGGGTTTTTGGATCGACCGTGATCTTGCCCGCCGGTCCATCGATCGACAGCCCAGATTCCAGAGCCGCAATCAACGCATCGCGGTCCATCGACCCTGCCTGACGCACGGCTTCAGCCCAGGTCATTACACCCTGATAGTTCGATACGGCGATCTCATGGATCAGGTTGCTGTCACCGTAGGCATCTGCCCACTTTTCTTTGAAGGCGTTATTTGCGGGTGTATCAAGCTCCTGGCTGTAGTTGTAGGCAACCATGATCCCGTTGCCTTCCTCCGGCGTCAGAACCTTGTGCTCGTTGCCTACGCCTAAAGTGGTCGAGGCCAGTGGAATGCGGTCTTTCATACCAGCGGCTGCCCACTGTCGGAAGAACGACAGATGCGCGCCGCCCACAAGCGGGGCAATCACGAGATCGGGACCAACAGACTGAATTTTCGCGATGGTAGAACCAAAATCGCTGACATCCAGCGGGAAGAAGTCGACACCCACCGTCTCACCGCCATTGTCGGCCACGAATTTCTGAATCCAGCGTGCGGTGATCTGACCATAGTTATAGTCGGCGGCCAGAATATAGACCTTCTTGCCGGACTTCCCCATGGCGTATGGAACAAGCGCCTCAACCTGCTGGGCTGGTGTTACCCCGTTAATAAAGATGTTCCGGTCACAAACACCGCCTTCGTAAAGCACATTGTAGAAGTAAGGCGTTCTTGTTTTGCGCATTGTCTGGCGGATTGCTTCTCGCGAGGCCGACAGAATGCCACCATGTACGACATCCACCTGGTCCTGGCGGGTCAATTGCTGGCCATATTGTGAATACAGCGCCATGTCGGACTGGGTGTCATAAGCCACGACTTCGACCTGTTTGCCCAGTAGTCCACCAGCGGCGTTGATCTCGTCCACGGCCAGACGTGCGGCCATGTCCATCGGCTTGCCATAAGCATCAAAAATGCCGGAAGTATCCAAAATCGAGCCCAGCTTGATCGTGTCTGCGGCCATCACTGCGCGTGGCAACATTGAAGCCCCTGCAAGGGCTGCGGTGCTGGCGAAGAATTTACGGCGGTTCAGTGACATTTCAGTTTCCTCCCTAATGTCAGTCCTGTTGGAGTTGGACGGTGTTTCCCGTCACTTGTCGTTTTTGGGTTTGTCTTTGATCCGATTGGCGTAGTCAGCGGTCCGGCCTGCCAGGTTGGCATCAAAGTCCAACCCGATTTCCTCGCCCATCTGTTTCATCGCAGGCAGGCGCACGGCCATGCCTAAGATCTGATCCATGGCCGCGCCAAACGCGCCATCGACCCCTTCTCCCGCGCCAGAACCATTCCCGCTGCCCGCGCCAGAGATCTGGTTGATCTTGATCGAGTCGATCTTCTCAACCGGTTTCATCATCTGCGTCATGATTTCCGGCAAACGGTCGAGTTTGCGCTCTTCTAGGCGCATCCGGATCACTGCTTCTCCAAGTGTGTTTTCAGCCTGGTTTAGAGCAATACGACCAGCGGCTTCGGCCTCCATGCGCGCGCGTTCCGCTTCGCTGGCTCTGGTTTTTGCGGCGGCATCTGCCTTGGCCTTCTCAAGCAGCGTTTCGACATCGCTCTTGACCTTGGCACTTTCGAGTTCAAGCTCTTTTTCCTGTTTCAGGCGGGCGATTTCGCGTTCCCGCTCGGCGATGGCCCGTTCTTTCTGGGCCTGAACATTTTCCGCCGCCAGAATCACCTTGGCCCGCGCTTCTTCTTCCTCGGCGCGCGCTTCGGCCTCGGCAGTACGCTTTCGGGCAATCAGAATATCGTTCTCGATCTTTTCTTCTTCGAGGGTGCGAATGGCCGCCATTTCGGCCTTGCGTAGGGCCTCGTCGCTTTCCACCTGAGTCGCCTTCACCCGCTTTTCGTTTTCGATCCGGGTGGTTTCGCTGGCAAGTTTGGCCTCATCGCACGCTCTGTCTTCTCGAGATTTGGCGTCGGCTTCAAGTTTGGCCAAGTGCTCCTGTTGTGCGATCTCAGCTTCACGTTCTGCGCGTTGCAACTCAAGCTGCCGCTGGTGCTGGGCCAGATGACTTTCGCGAACGGCAACCTCGGCCTCGGTTTCTATGCGAACACGTTCCTTGCGCTGATCCGCGACCAGTTCTGCCAACTGACGCATACCTTGTGCGTTGAAGGCGTTGTTCTCGTTCCACTGGCTCAGGTCGCTTTGATCAACGGCAATCAGCGAGGTTGAAACCAGGGTCAGCCCTAGTTTCGCCGCCTGAGTTTCGATTGCGTCGGACACATCCTTGGAAAAGCCCGAGCGATCCAGATGAATCTCCTCCAGCGTCCGGGCCGCCGCAGCGCGCTGAATGGCATCCACAAGCGAACCCGCGAATACGTCCTTGATGGTATCGCCACCACGCGCGATCCGGGACCCAAGCGCTTGCGCGGCCGTTGCGATTCCTTCGTCGGTTGGTGCCACCCGCAGTTCAAATTCGAACTGCACATCGGCCCGCATCTTGTCCCTTGTCAGAACGGCTTCGCGACCTTGGCGGCTGATGTGGAACGTCAGCGCCCCCATCGTTACTTTTTGAACCTGATGTAGGATGGGAAGGGACAGACAGCCGCCGTCGGTAACAACGCGACGCCCGCCGAACCCGGTTCTTACCATCGCGGTGTCCAGGGTCGCTTTCGCATAGTATCTTTGCAGAAACCAGATACCGATCAGCGCGACAACAACCAGCAGAACCAGCGTGATGACCCAAGCCAAGGCAATTCTCCCCATTTGATCAATCGGCAGACCTGTGGCCTGCGATCCGTTCGTTCGCTAAAGCGTGGGAGATTTTACTTTCCATTTCAAGTAATTTATTTGAAATGGAAATGAAAATTAGTAACTATCTGTTTTATAACTCTTTAATTACTTCAAGCTTCAGGCCGTCCGCGCGTGCAAGGTAGATAGGGGCCCGATCACTCTTGTTGACAGACGACTGTTTACGCCCACTTCGATAGATCACGGGCAGGGCATCCGAAACACTGTGCCTGCGCCAGACCGTCGCGTGCCGCTGCATCAGCCCGGCCAGGAAATGAACCCCTTCATAGGTGGATTGTCCCAATGTGTTCAAAACCGGTGCCTGATCCCCATGCACCCGATAATATTTTTCCTTGAATGCCGCATTCGCCTCGGTCGGAAGCCCGCCAAAATAAGATGATGCTGCAAACATCCGTTTGCTGTTGTTTGCCCCGCATCCAAGTAGACCGTTTTCGTCAAGAGCGCAGGACAGCCGGATCATCCGGTCGTGTAGTTTTGCACTGCCAAACGCCCGATTGAACGCCACAGCATCCTGACCAATCAGAGAGATCAGGACCGCTTCCGCCCCTGACCTGGAAATCTCTTCCACGAAGGGTTTCATGTTCTTCAGGCCGAAGGGAAGGTATCTTTCATACGCCAAACCAACTGACATCTCCTGAAGTTTGGCCTTGGCATAGGTGTGCGACGTTCTGGGCCAGACATAGTCGTTGCCAATCAAGGCCCAGCTTCGGGGTCGATATTCGCGCTGCAGGTGCTCCATCGACGGACCAAGTTGTTCCTGGGGCGTTTCCCCGATGGCAAACAATCCATCCGTCTGTTCCCCACCTTCATAAAGTGGGGTGTAGATATAAGGAACGCGCTGACGCACAATCTTGCTGAGCCGATGCCGGACCGAACTGAGATGCATCCCGACAATTGCGTCAATCGACTCGGTTTCGATCAGATCGTTCACGGTCTCTTCGATCGAAATACTCGCCTCCATCGCCGCGTCTATCATGATCAGCTGCACCTTGCGGCCATCGATGCCATTGGTCCGGTTCAACTCCTCGACTGCGACCTGGGCGCTTGAAATACAAGAGGGGGCCCAAAGCCCCGCAGCACCACAAAGGGGGATAAGCAGGGCAATCCGGTACGTTCCCTTGCCGCGCAGCACCGGATCATCGCGCAGTTCCTCAAGTTCAGTTGGTACAGCCAAAAGCGTCGTCAAATCGGCCTTGCCCTTTCCAGACGTGTCGGGACCGCTACATACCAATTGATTTTACTTTCCAAGTCAAATAATTTCAGGCTGTCAACAACAGGTACTCCGATGCAAACGAGCGCGAATTCAATTCAGGACTATCTTTCTTATGCTCTGGCTGCGGCACATCGAAAGATGACTTCATCGTTGACCGCACGTCTAAAGCGGCACGGAATCCAGATCGAAGCATGGCGCATTCTTGAAACACTGGAGTCGGGCCAACGTTTGACGATGGGACAACTCGCTGAAGTCGTTTTGATGAATCCACCGACGCTGACCAAATTGGTGGATCGGATGGTTTCAGATGGTTTGGTGCACCGGCAGGTGGCGCAGGCAGATCAACGACAAATCAATGTCCTTCCTACGGCGCTTGGCAAAAAACGTATGCTACAAATCCGTCAGGAAGTGCAAGAACAAGATACGGAATACCAATCCCTACTCGGAAAGGAAGAAGCAGATAAACTCATCAAGCTGTTGCGCGACGTGATCCAATAGCGCCGTTGTCACAAAGCCAATTCCAGACGGCATAACTGTATTTTGTATAGATTTCGTAGGCCGATTTTTTTGAGAAAGTAGCCTCTTACCGAAGCAACACAAAAGGCAGCTTTGTTCCGCTTCTCCATGGCCGGTTTCGATTGCAGCGAAAGTACGGTTTGAAATTCGCGCCTCAGACTGGCATTGAATGACCGGTCTAGCGACATAGGCTGCATCGCAGCGATGAGCGTGCCGCACCTGCAATAGAACGCTGCGTCAGCAATCACTTGGAAGGGCAATGGCAGCAAAGTCCGCAACCCGGTCATAGCGGTGATTTCGACGAACGTCCGGTGCTGGTAGAAGCTGCCGTTGAAATTGCGACCCGTTAATAGGTCCAGAGCCTAGACCACGCTGGCGCGGTCCATTCAATGGGAGTACCCTTGTCTTCAACAATTTTTGCTGCATCCCCACCAATTACTTGTTTTGCAAGCTCTTCTCTAATCGCACAAATAAGAAATATGTCTGCGCCAGCCCTCCGAAACTCTTCGTTTAAGTCCCGAACGATGCGGATTAGGGACTCGGATATTTGGACATCCTTCACGTGTTTTTCGGCGTTCTCATAAACGAACTCGAATTCGTCAACAAAGATGTATATCGGCTTCTGTAGTTTTGTTTCTGAAAGCAATGTGACCGAACTTTGATAGAATTGTTCTGTTGACATACTTTCTTCAAAAGTGCCTTCGATTTCGATATTTGGAGACTTGCTAATATTCAGTGAAAACCGCTCTAAAGCTGGTGATTTAGCTAGTAACGTTTTGACGAAGCTCTTTTTATTCGGAGCTACTTGTTCCTTAATAAAGGTGAGAAATTTCTTTGAATTTTGCCGCTCTCTTTCAAATAGAACATTTGCAATGATAATGGAGAAGAATGTTCTCCAGTAGTCATCTGGGTTGTTGAGGTGCTGCGGGTCATCAACAGCGAGGCCATTCTGGGAGTTGTCACTTCTTACTGTGTCCGAAAAGTAGACAAATTGTGTGTACGCACGATTTCTCAGAATGATTTCCAAGTGCCTAATATATGCGGATTTTCCTGACCCCTTGATCCCATAAACGAAACACTTCTTGCCAGAGAAGAAGTCGGAATCTTCTGTTCCAAACGGCTGAATAAACACCCTCTGAAAAGTTTTTTCGTCTTCGTGCCCCTCGGTGTATGCATGGCGGGCGTCTTTGGTTCCAAAATCTATATCCGAAATATTCATTCTATTCTTTTCTTTCATACAGGCCTTGAGAGTGTATGAGAAGTTCATATGCGTCCTCCTAGTTGAGTGCAACCTGCCCGATGTGTGGTTGGGGACCTATTGATGATGCGTTCGCATAGTTTCCCTATTGTGCAACAGAAGGCGTGAAGTCGGCCTCGAACCGACTCACTGTGACCCACCTCACAGCCCCAACCGCGCCTTCCTGCTACTCTTGACCCCACGGAAACTCGGCAGGAGGCGTAGATGTCCACATCCATGATCCCCATCATCGCCCTCGGGTCGGCGGGTCTCTATTCCGTTGCCATGATCGCGATGAAGTTCTGGTGGAAGCTCCCCGGCGTGGGCCTCGGCCTGCTGATCGTTGCGACCCTGCTGGCCGGGGCGACGCTGGAGCTTGCCGCGCTGCGCGAGGAACGGCTGGGCATCATCTATACCGGCATTCTGGGGGCCGAGGTCATCCTGATCGCCATCGCCTCGTTCTTTCTGTTCGGCGAGAACTTCTCACACCGTGAGGCGTTTGGCATTGGCCTCGTCATCCTCGGCACCGCGCTGGCCTGGGCCTGAGCGAAACCGCCCCTAACGCCACCTAAACCCTTCATGAACAATCTTTTAGAAAACTTGTAAGCCTCTCCGGCTGTCCCAATCTATTCACCAGGCCAGCAACGGCCCGGACAAACTCGGAGGAGAAACCATGACCAGATATATGACTGCCGGAGCAGCCGCTCTGGCCACAAGCCTCAGCCTTGCCACGGCCTCGATGGCCGAGACCACACCCGATCTGCGTGGTGCCTGGACGGGCACCTATACCAAGGTCTCGCCGTCTCGGGTGGCCACCGGAGAAGCGCCGCGCTTTCATCAGGGAGAGTGGTTGCTGGATATCCAGCAGCAACAGGAAAACCTGTTCTGGGGGCCCAGCATGTGGCGGCCGAATACCGGCACAGATTGGCGCGTGTTTGACGCCACCGGCACCATCAGTCTGGATGGTTCGGGCACCATCGGAATCGTCGAAAGCTCGGCCGATCCGCAGGTGGGTGTGAATGCGCTGGTAGATGCGCGCTATCAGGACGGCAAGATTTATGCGGATTTCCGTAGCCTGCGTCGCGGGACAACGTACAGCGTTGTACTCGAGCGTCAGGTGAACTGAAGCGTTTCCGGCCCGATTGGCTGTAGGGGGTACTGGCTGCACAATGTGGCGGTGCGTAATAGGTAATCCCGGTCGGGTCGGAACGCTTCTCATAAACGGACACAGCGTCCTCTCAGGGGGGGACGGGTCGGGCGGCATCTTGGCTGCAAGTGACAGGGTTCTAAACACACGGTGCCGGATTGCGGCGTTCCCCGGCATCGGTGGTTTAGGGTCTCGCGAACCTTCAGCGCGGTGTTGCTCGTGGTCTGAGGGCCGTCCGGCCCCGGTTTCCCGGATCATCTCCGGCCAGGACAAGGCAAACGCGGACACGCCTGATTCGATGCTCTGAGGCTGTGAATACCCGTAGTTGGCAGCGAATTGGCCTTTGCAGGTGCAGAAAGTCAAGAAAACCGGGTCATTTCGTCGAATTCAGCGTTTTCCATCGCCAAGACCGCACGGCGTTTCGATTTCCGGAGTTATCCACAATTTTCTCCCGGCGGATATCAACACTTTATCCCCGTCTAAATCTCATGCTGCAGTGCTATTTTCTTGTCGGAACATGACCCGGATGTAACAGTTCTATTACCGCAACGGTTCTTAGGAACCAGGGTGGGACGCAAAGACTAAAGGGGGTTGAGGCAATAAAGGCAAGTCTTAGGATTAGCTTTTATATGCAGAGGCTTACCGGTGGATGGTCAGCTGAATTGGGTGTCAGACCCGGGTCAGATGATCAGACTCTCAGAAGGTCGATGCGTGCTGCTAAGCATCTTAGGGTGCCGAGCAGCAGCCGTGGCCTGTAACAGGGTCGGGGCAACTGGATCGGGGCGTCCCTCGGGCGCATCGACCCGGCAAGGCGTCAGGAGTATCCGCAAGGGTACATGCATGGACCGCGTCTGCGCACCTGACGCCTTTTCCTTTTCTCTGGTTTCAACAGGCTGCCACTCTGCCCCTTGCAAAACGGGAACGGGGTTCTTGTGGATGCACAAGAACCCCGAAGTGTCAGATATGCAATGCCGCGTCTATGCACCTGTGCCAAGGAGTTTACCTTGGTTGGCTGCGATCTTCAACCATATCTTGTATGTGGAAGTTGCGCCTTCGCAACATCCTGAATCGCGTCAGATATTCTGCTGAACGTCTGTTGCGGCTTCCTGGATGGCATCGCCTGCTTTTTCGATATCCTTGCCTGCACCCTTGGTCGTCTCGCACGCTGCAAGGGTAAACATTGCCAGCCCTACTAGAATTGCTCGGATCATCAGTATCTCCATTTGATTTTCTATACATGGCGTAGCAGCTTTTATTTGCTGGAACCAGTATTTTACGGCGCTTGCAAGGGGCGTGGAAACACGATGCCGCAGACCAAATTGACCGCACGGATTGCGAAGGCGGGGTGTGGCCGCACCGACGTCAAATTGTTCTGGTCGAAGTGACTGGAACAACGCGTCAGGCGCGGTGGAAAAAAACGAAATCAGTCCTTCTGGTCGCCGCAGAACAGCTCATACACCACTTCCAGCATACGGCGCGGTCTGTCGTCAGCAAGACGGTAGTAAATAGCCTTGCCTTCGCGTCGCGGAATCACAAGGCCTTCAAGACGAAGGCGGGACAGCTGCTGCGAGACAGCCGCCTGCCGTGCAGATAGAAGATCCTCAAGCTCGGTCACGGATTTTTCGCCAGAGACCAAATGGCAAAGGATCATCAATCGGCCTTCGTGACTGATCGCCTTGAGGAAATTCGATGCGCGGGTCGCATTTCCCGCCATCCGGTCGAAATCGTCAGACGTCATATTCTGTGAAATCTGAGGCAATGCCATTGGTGCTTTTCCTTTTGGGCCCTGGTGTGGGGGCACTTTTGTGAGTGGTTCGCTAAAGCGGTTCGCATTGCTACACGTTCTGTGCATGAATTTCCATATGCATGGATCAAAATGACGTGATGTGAAAAGGGGAACTTGTAAACAAGCGCGTCAAACCGGGCATTGACCGCTGCCGCTTCTGTGCGTTCGACATCAGACCGTCCACCTATTGTGGGAGGTTGGAGTGCGATCTGTTGCGCCCCCCTTGCAGCCCCCCCGTGGCGACACTAAGACTCGGGTAACGTTTCTTCGGGTAATGTCCCGATCCATAGCAAAACAGGCAGGTTCTTATGTTCGATCCCGTTGACACCTATATGAATACGCTCGTTCCCATGGTCGTCGAGCAGACCAGCCGCGGCGAACGCGCGTACGACATTTTCTCGCGCCTGCTGAAAGAGCGGATCATTTTCATCAACGGTCCGATCCACGACGGGATGAGCCATCTGATCGTGGCGCAGTTGCTGCACCTTGAGGCGGAAAACCCGAACAAGGAAATCTCGATGTACATCAACTCGCCCGGTGGCGTGGTGACCAGCGGTTTGTCGATTTACGATACAATGCAGTATATCAAGCCGAAATGTTCCACTTTGGTGATCGGTCAGGCGGCCTCGATGGGGTCGGTTTTGCTGGCCGGGGGCGAGAAGGGAATGCGTTTCTCGCTGCCCAACAGCCGGATCATGGTGCACCAGCCCAGCGGTGGCTATCAGGGCCAGGCCAGCGACATCATGATTCACGCGGCCGAGACGCAAAAGCTGAAGGATCGCCTTTATGACATATACGTGCGTCATACCGGCCAGACCAAAAAGGCGGTTGAAAAAGCGCTGGACCGTGACAATTTCATGAGCCCGGAAGAGGCGAAAGACTGGGGCCACATCGACGAAATCGTCGAAAATCGCGCCAAAATGGACGGCGACGAGGCCTAAGAATATCTCCCCACGTCCTGGGCGTGGGGACCATTTTTGAGATTGTAGCCGCCCCGGTGGTGGCCTAAGCTGCACCAACATGTGGCATGCGCGGTTCGACATGGACCGCAGGGACGAAGCCCGAAAGGTAGAACATGGCGACGAATTCAGGCGGTGACGGCAAAAACACGCTCTACTGCAGCTTCTGCGGCAAGAGCCAGCATGAGGTGCGCAAGCTGATTGCCGGCCCGACCGTTTTCATCTGCGATGAATGCGTCGAGCTGTGTATGGACATCATCCGCGAAGAGACGAAGGCCAGTGGCCTGAAATCCAGCGATGGCGTTCCGACACCCAAAGACATTTGTGAGGTGCTGGACGACTACGTAATCGGTCAGGCCACAGCCAAGCGGGTTCTGTCGGTTGCGGTGCACAACCACTACAAACGTCTGAACCACGCCCAAAAGGCTGGCAGCGATATTGAGCTGGCCAAGTCCAACATCCTGCTGATCGGCCCGACCGGCTGCGGTAAGACACTGCTGGCGCAGACGCTGGCGCGTATTCTGGATGTTCCGTTCACAATGGCGGACGCAACCACGCTGACCGAAGCCGGGTATGTGGGTGAGGATGTTGAAAACATCATCCTCAAGCTGCTCCAGTCCAGCGAATACAATGTCGAACGTGCGCAGCGAGGCATCGTCTATATCGATGAGGTCGACAAGATCACGCGCAAATCCGAAAACCCGTCCATCACGCGCGATGTGTCGGGTGAAGGTGTGCAGCAGGCGCTGCTTAAGCTGATGGAAGGCACCGTGGCCAGTGTACCGCCGCAGGGCGGGCGCAAGCATCCGCAGCAGGAATTCCTGCAAGTGGACACTACGAACATCCTATTCATCTGCGGTGGTGCTTTTGCAGGTCTGGATAAGATCATCGCACAGCGCGGCAAAGGCTCGGCCATGGGCTTTGGCGCGGACGTGCGGGACAATGATGAACGCGGTGTAGGTGAGATTTTCAAGGATCTCGAGCCCGAGGATCTGCTGCGGTTCGGTCTGATTCCGGAATTCGTCGGACGTCTGCCGGTTCTGGCAACGCTGGAAGATCTGGACGAAGATGCACTGGTCACCATCCTGACCAAACCCAAGAATGCTCTGGTTAAGCAGTACCAGCGCCTGTTCGAACTGGAAGATGCCGAGCTGGCCTTTACTGATGATGCGCTGAAGTCGATCGCCAAGAAGGCCATCGAACGCAAGACCGGCGCGCGCGGGTTGCGCTCGATTTTGGAAGATATCCTTCTGGACACCATGTTCGAACTTCCGGGTATGAAGAACGTAACCGAAGTGGTGGTCAATGAGGAGGCTGTGTCGTCTGACAAGCAGCCCCTGATCATCTACGCGGATGCCGCGGAATCAGCTTCGGCAGGGTAAATCCAAATCAGAGTTACGGACACGGCGCGGCACAGACCGCGCCGTTTTCTTATGAGGGTCACATGGCATTCAAACGCATTTCTTTCGGTGGAGAATTCGAGGCCAAGGTTGGCTATTGCCGGGCAACCGTCGCAGGCGGATGGATCCATGTTGCAGGAACTGTCGGGCAGGGCGACGATGTCGTCGAACAGTGCCGTTCGGCCCTGGACACAATTGGCAAAGCTCTGGCCGAGGCCGGGGCCTCTTTTGCGGATGTTGTTCGGGTGACCTACATGTTGCCGGATCGAGCAGAATTCGAACCGTGCTGGCCTGTTCTTAGTGCGGCGTTCGGGGATAACCCCCCGGCGGCGACGATGATCGAATGCGGATTGATCGATCCGAAATACCGGATCGAGATCGAGGCGACTGCCTTTCTGTCGGAATAGACGGTGCGGTCCTTGTGACACTGGACCTTAGCGCGCCTTTGGTCCATATCTGCAGGTACAGAAATGCCGGAGGCAGCTGATGGGAATCCTGAACAGTCTTTTGCGGGCCGTGACCTGGTGGAACGGATCCACATTGAATACGCAGATTTACACGTCGCGTAAGGGTATCAAGGTCGGTGAAGACGACGAAGGCAACGTGTTTTATCACAATGCTGACGACAGCAGACGTTGGGTGATTTTCAATGGTGAGGCTGAGGCGAGCCGGGTTGATCCGGACTGGCATGGCTGGCTGCACCGCACCTGGGATGAGCCGCCGACGGATAAACCGCTCAATCACAAACCCTGGGAAAAACCGCATCAGGAAAACCTGACAGGCTCTGCTTTGGCTTATGCGCCAGCAGGTTCTTTGCGCCGCCCGGACCCGGTCGAGCGTAAGGACTATGAGGCCTGGAGCCCGGAATAACACGAGGCGAGCAATGTCGAGCTATAATGCAACCGAAGTTCTGGTCGGTGGGGCCGTTCTGGCCTGTGCCATCGCCTTTGGCGTTTACGCCAGTCAGTCCACGGGGCTGTCCCAAAGCAGTGGCGGATACGAACTGGGAGCTTCTTTTCGGTCCCTGGAAGGGGTGGGCGTCGGCACTGACGTGCGCCTTGCAGGTGTCAAGATTGGCACTGTAACCGGTGTTGACCTGAATCCCGAAACCTATCGCGCCGACACCACCTTTTCGATCTCTGATGGAATTCTGGTGCCGGATGACAGTGCGATTATCATCTCCTCCGAAGGGCTGTTGGGCGGCAACTTTGTCGAGGTTATGCCCGGTGGTTCGCCGTTCTATTTCGAAGCGGGCGATCAAGTCGAAGATACGCAAGGTGCCGTCAGTCTGATTTCCTTGCTGGTCAAGTTTGTCGCAGGGGACGGAAGCAAATGAAGCGGTTTGCCCTGATTGCTGCGTTGCTGGCCGCAACGGGGGCCACGGCCCAGCAAAAAGCCCAATCCGGTCCCGGCGCAATGTTGCGTGGTCTGGACAAGGTCAGCGGTCAGACCGTCGATGTTGAATTGCGGAATGGTCAGACGCAGCCGGTTTTTGGGTTGGATGTCGCCTTGGGTGATTGTCGCTATCCAGCGGACAACCCGACCGGTGATGCGTTTGCCTACCTGACAATCTGGGAAAAAGGCAGGACAGATCAACTGTTTGACGGTTGGATGATTGCCACGTCGCCCGCATTGAACGCGCTGGACCATGCGCGTTATGACGTCTGGGTGATGCGCTGTATCACTGCGTCGGGTGACTGAGGCACTGCTGCCACGAAATCCGCACTGGCATTGATCGCCTCTTCAAGCGTGTTCCGATATTGCGTGCGCGGAATCTCGATCGCCCCCAGAGACGCCAAATGAGCGGTTAGAAACTGGGTGTCAAACAGGCGAAATCCGGTTTGGCGAAGGCGGTCCACAAGAAAGGCCAGTGCGATTTTCGAGGCATCCTTTCGGCGGGAAAACATGCTTTCTCCGAAAAACGCCGCACCCAGCGTAACGCCATAAACGCCGCCGACTAGTGCGTCCTCATCCCAGACCTCCAGCGAATGGGCCCGGCCCGCGAGGTGGAGTTGTTGATAAAGGTGGCGCAATTCTGCATTGATCCAGGTGTCTGCCCGATCAGCGCAGCCATCGACCACTCCGGGAAAATCGCTGTTGATGCTGATGGAATAACCGGACTTTCGAATGCGGCGTGCAAGGCTGCGTGAGATATGAAAGCCATCTAACGGAAAAACGCCACGAAACTTGGGATCGACCCAGAACAGTTCCGGGTCATCGCGGTGCTCGGCCATCGGGAAAATTCCGATGGAATAGCCGTGTAGCAAAAGTTCCGGGGTCAGGCTCATGCGCGATACCCGGGGACCAGAGCGCAAGTGCCCTCTGGTCCCGTGGTTTTATTGGGCCATATTCGTCGCAAGCCAGTGTTCCAGCCAGTGAATGTTGTACTCACCGTTGTGGATTTCCGGCTCTTGCAGCAACGCATGGAACAGCGGCACGGTTGTATCGATACCGTCCACGATCAGTTCGCCCAATGCGCGATCTAGTCGTGCCAGCGCCTCGGCCCGGTCGCGGCCATGTACGATCAGCTTGGCAATCAGCGAGTCGTAGTATGGTGGAATCGAATACCCATCATACAGCGCCGAATCCATCCGCACACCCAGACCACCGGGGGCATGAAAGGCCGAGATCCTGCCCGGGCAGGGCGAAAAGTTCGGCAACTTTTCGGCATTGATCCGGACCTCGATGGCGTGACCGTTGATCACAAGATCGTCTTGACCAAACGACATCGGCTCGCCAGCTGCGACGAGGATTTGTTCGCGCACCAGATCGACGCCAAAGATGCCCTCGGTCACCGGGTGTTCTACCTGCAGGCGGGTGTTCATCTCGATGAAGTAGAACTCGCCGTTCTCATACAAGAACTCGATGGTTCCGGCGCCGATATAGTTGATCTTGGCCACGGCGTCCGAGCAGACTTTACCAATCTTGGCGCGCTCTTCCGGGGTGATGCTGGGGCCGGGTGCCTCTTCAAACACCTTCTGGTGGCGGCGCTGCAGCGAGCAGTCGCGTTCGCCCAGATGCACAGCCTTGCCCTTGCCGTCACCAAAGACCTGGATCTCGATATGGCGGGGTGTGGTCAGGTATTTCTCGATATAGACCTCATCATTGCCAAAGGCGGCTTTGCCCTCGGCGCGCGCGGTCATAAATGCGCTTTCCATCTCATCCGCGCTCATCGCGACTTTCATGCCGCGACCGCCGCCACCGGCGGTGGCTTTGATGATGACGGGATAACCAAATTCCTCGCCGATTTTCTTGGCCGTCTCCAAATCGGGCACGCCGCCGTCGGAACCCGGAACGCAAGGTACACCCAGCGCCTTCATCGTGTCCTTGGCGGTGATCTTGTCGCCCATGACGCGAATGTGCTCGGCGGTGGGGCCGATAAAGGTGATGCCGTGATCTTCGACGATCTGCACGAACTCGGCATTCTCGGACAGGAAGCCATAGCCGGGATGGATCGCCTGTGCACCCGTGATTTCACAAGCCGAGATGATCGCGGGCACCGACAAGTAGCTTTGCGGGCTGGGCGGAGGGCCGATGCAGACCGATTCGTCCGCCATGCGCACATGCATCGCGTCGCTATCGGCGGTGGAGTGGACGGCGACCGTCTTTATCCCCATCTCGCGGGCAGCGCGGATGACCCGCAGGGCGATTTCGCCTCGGTTGGCAATCAGGATCTTGTCGAACATGGGACCGCCTTACTCAACGATGACCAGAGGGGTGCCGAATTCCACCGCATCACCGTCACCGACCAGAATGCGTTTGATGGTTCCGGATTTGGGCGCGTGAATGTGGTTCATGGTTTTCATCGCTTCGACGATCAGCAGCGTGTCGCCTTCAGACACCGATGCGCCGACGCTGATGAAGGAAGGTGCGCCCGGTTCGGGCTGCATATAAACGGTTCCAACCATGGGCGAGGTGACAGCGCCCGGGTGGCTGGCCGGATCTTCCTGAGCTTCGACAGGCGCAGCGGCGGCTGCCACGGGTGCTGGTGCCGCTGAGGGTACGGCCATCTGAACAGGGGCGGGCGCGACCTGCGACATACGGCTGACGCGGACATTCAAACTGTCGTCGTCACCATATTCGCGCATGACTTCCAGTTCGGTCAGGTCGTTGTCGCGCAGCAGTTCGGCCAGTGCCTTGATGAATGCCACATCCGCTTCGTGTTTGGTATCTGTCATGAGTGTCCTCGACGGTTCCCCTTTGGCCCGTCTGTTCTCGCGGGCTTTGGTCTGATTACGCAGCGTTATAAGCTATGCGCACGGTCATGAAAAGCGCAGTCTCGGCATGTCAGATGGGGGTTTTGCCCAATATTTCGAGGGGGAAACGGATTAGAGGGGCATGCCTGAGAGTTTTGCCACAAGTTCTGGTAGTTTGCGTGCGCCGAACTTCTCTAGCAAACGGGCGCGGTAAGCCTCGATCGTGCGATAACTCAGCCCCAGCTCGACGCCGATTTCCTTGGCGGACAGACCGCGGCAGGACATGATCGCAACTTCGCGTTCGCGGGTTGTCAGTTCGACCAGCGGGCGGTCTTCTGAGATGTCGGAAAAGCTCCAGATGCCATGGCGAAACGGGTCGTCCGGTGTCAGGGATCGTCCGCGTGCACGGCACCAGAACAAGTCCCCGTCGCGTCGGCGCATGACCCGTTCGTCCGTGTAATATCCCGTATCCTGCATCGCTTTCAGGCCGCGCTGTCCGATCCTCTCCCAATCCGCGACCGAGGGGTAGAGGTCCAGCAGAGGCATATTGCGATACTCTGCCTCTTCGCCACCGAAGGTGCGGGCGAATTGCAGATTGCAGCGTCGGATGATGCGGTTTTCCAACTCGACCAATCCGATGGGGGCATATTCGAAAGCTGGATCGCTCATCCGGCTATCGTGCAAGGAATTCGGGAAAATTAGAAGAGGGTGGATGCAGATTTGGCAGATTGGGCACCGATTGCTGGGGTGGAAGATACGGGCCATCCGTAATCACAGTTGTGAATGCTGTAAACGGACTATGAAAATTGGCCTTTAAGCTATAGAAATTTAATAGGAGTTTTGAAAATACTGGATCAAGTTGGGTGATGGAACATGCGCGACACGCTGACGGGTAGCCGCATTCGCGAGCGACGCCAAATCTCAGGTTTGCGGCAGGCCGAACTTGCGCGGCAGGTTGGGATCTCGGCGTCTTATTTGAATCTGATCGAACACAACCGCCGCCGGATCGGGGGCAAGTTGTTGGTGGATATCGCCAATGCGCTGTCTGTTGAGCCTTCGCTGCTGACCCAAGGGATTGAGGCTACTCTGATTTCCGCGCTGCGCGAGGCTGCTGCAGATGCGGTTGGACAACAGGCCGAAGTGGACGCGCTGGAAGAGTTCGCAGGCCGGTTTCCCGGATGGGCCGGAGTTCTGGCGCAGATGCATCGCCGGGTCGTCTCGCTTGAGCGCACAGTTGAAACCCTGTCCGACCGACTGACGCATGATCCACATCTTGCCGCGTCGATGCACGAGGTGCTGTCAACGGCCGCCGCGATTCGATCAACGGCCGCGATTCTGGCCGACCCGCAGGAAATCGAGCCCGAGTGGCGCGATCGGTTCCACCGCAACCTGCACCAGGATGCCGAACGGCTGGCCGACAGTTCAAAGTCTCTGGTGGCATATCTGGATGATTCTGACGCGGCCGACGATCGTCGCGGTGTGCCCTCAGAGGATGC
>NZ_QOCF01000007.1 GCF_003318255.1 Ruegeria sp. A3M17 | reverse complement strand
GTTGCCAAGCCGAAACCTGTGGCAGCGAACACCACAGCGCCAAAGACCCCGGCCAAACCAACCGCACCCAAGCCAGCCGCAGCTCAACCTGCACCGGCCAAGCCGGTCGCGGCGCAGCCTGCGCCTGCAAAAGCCGATGCTGCAAAGCCCGAGGTGGCACAGACAGCTCCGGCGCGTCGCCCGCGTGCGCCGTCTAATCCGCCCGCGATGCCAACAACGGCACGCAAAACGGACGGGTAAAACCCGACACCGGCTTGACACAGTCGTGCAGGCGCGCCAACGCTGCGCCTCATGACGGATATGCGCCCGGTTGGATATGTGATTGGCCTATTGGTCGCCATTCTTGGGGCGACCATGCTGCTGCCTATGCTTGCGGACTTCATCGAAGGCCGGGGCGAATGGCACGTTTTTTTAGAAAGCGGCGTCATCACAATTCTGACCGGCGTCATTCTGGCGATGAGCTGCTCGAACGGGGTGGGCGAAGGTCTGACGATCCGTCAGACCTTTTTGCTGACCACAGGGGTCTGGGTCGCACTGCCGTTTTTTGGCGCCATCCCGTTTCTGTTCGGCGAGACCGAACTGCGCTTTGTCGATGCGTATTTCGAGGCGATGTCGGGCCTAACGACGACGGGCTCGACCGTGATTTCCGGCCTCGATAACCTGCCGCAGGGTTTGTTGCTGTGGCGTGGGCTGCTGCAATGGCTGGGCGGCATCGGCATTATCGTCGTGGCCATGGTGTTCCTGCCCGAACTTCGCGTCGGGGGTATGCAGATCTTCCGCTCGGAAGGATTTGAAACCATGGGGAAAATTCTGCCGCGTGCGCAAGAGATCGCGGGCCAGATTTCCCTGATCTATGTCTTTCTGACGATTGTTTGCGCGCTGGTCTATGCTGGTCTAGGGATGGACTTTTTTGATGCCGTGGTGCACGCGCTGACGACGATCTCAACGGGCGGGTTTTCAAATTATGACGCGTCCTTTGGCACGTTTTCCGGCCCTGCAGAATATGCGGCCGCTGTCTTCATGATCCTCGCTGCACTGCCTTTCGTGCGCTACGTCCAGTTCGCCAATGGCAATACGAGGTCCATTTTCCGCGACAGCCAGATACGGACCTTTCTGGCGACCATTCTGGTGCTGGTGGTCATTATGGCAGTCTTTCTGACATCGGTGTTCCCGCATCACTGGGAACAAGCTGTTCGAGAATCCCTGTTCAACATCACCTCGATCATTTCGGGTACCGGGTATGCCAGCGTCGATTACATGGGCTGGGGCAGTTTCCCGATCATGATGTTCTTCCTGATCGGTCTGATTGGCGGCTGCGCGGGTTCAACCGCCTGTTCCATCAAGATCTTCCGGTATCAATTGCTGTTTGCTTCGATCAAGACCCAGATCCGCCGCATCCGCTCACCTCATGGTGTTTTTAAGCCGCAATATGATGGCCGTTCGATTGGTCCGGACGTCCTGACCTCGGTAATGAGCTTCTTTATGTTTTTTGTGCTTTCGTTGGGCGTGCTGGCCTGGGCGCTGGCACTGACGGGATTGGATTTCATAACTGCCGTCTCCGGGGCAGCCACAGCGCTGGCCAATGTAGGGCCGGGACTGGGGGACCAGATCGGACCGGCTGGCAACTTTGCAGGGCTCAGCGACACCGCGAAATGGCTGCTGTCAATCGGTATGCTGGTGGGACGACTTGAGCTTTTGGCTGTTTACGCACTCTTCACTGTCCAGTTCTGGAGGAATTGATGAAAAGACCCCTTGGTGCGCAGATTTCGCATATGCTGCGGGATCGCGGAGTGGATGTGATCTTTGGTATTCCCGGCGTGCACAATCAGGAAATGTATCGCGGGATCGAAGAGGCCGGAATCACCCATGTGCTGGCCCGGCACGAGCAGGGAGCAGGGTTCATGGCCGACGGCTATGCCCGTGCGACCGGCAAGCCGGGTGTTGCATATGTCATCACCGGACCGGGGTTGTGCAACATCATGACACCGATGGGGCAAGCCTATACGGACTCGGTTCCAATGCTGGTGATGTCCTCGTGCCTTGATGAAACGCAAGGCGTGCACGGGCAGTTGCACCAGATGAAAGACCAGCGCGCTGCGGCTGAAACCGTGACTGACTGGTCGCATCAGGCCAATACGGCGCAGGCAGCCTACAATCTGGTCGAGCGGGCGTTTGAAGAGTTCGAACTAAACCGTCCGCGCCCAAAGCACATCCAAGTGCCGATTGCACAGCTTGAGGCCGATGCAGATCCCGCACCATTTCCCAACCAACCTGGTTTGCGTTCAAAAGTTCTGCCGCCGGACTTGGCTCCGGTAATGTCCATGCTGAACATAGCACGACGCCCGTTGTTTATTCTGGGTGGTGGCGCGCGGTCGAATCTGTGGCGGCAAATCCTGACGCAGTTGGGCGCAGCCTGTTTCACCACGTATGCCGGGCGCGGAATGGCGGGGTTGGGCTATGCCTTGGACTACGGAGCTATGTTGCCACGACCGGGCAGCGCCGATGTCATTGCCTCGGCTGATCTTGTGGTTGTCGTGGGCGCGGAATTGGGCGAAGTCGACCTGTGGCGAAACACACTGGGTCACTCGGGCAATCTGGTGCGTATAGATGTGGACCCGAAGGTTCTGTCTGATCACCATCGCGCAGCGATCAAGCTGCAGGCCGATGGGGAAAGCTTTGCCCATGCACTTTGGGCCGCCATTGATCATGTCAAACCTGCAACGGGCTGGGCGCAAGAAGAAGTTGCCGACGCGCGCCGCCGTTGGCGCGCCGAAGTGGATGCCGAGCGACCGGGCATCGTCCCGGTGATGGATGCCCTGCGCGAGGCGATGCCAGGCGACACCATGATCTATTCTGACATGACCCAGTTTGCATATGTCGCCAAAGAGGTTTGGGATATGGGCTATCCCTATCACTGGCACCATCCGACCGGGTTCGGCACGCTTGGTTATGGGCTGCCGGCCGGAATTGGCGGGGCCGTGGCGCGCCGAGGTAAGCCTACAGCGGTGATCGCCGGGGACTACGGTTTTCACTATACAATGCAAGAGCTTGGGGCAGCAGTCGAACTGGGCCTGTCTCTGCCGATTATTCTTTGGGACAACGGAAAGCTCAAAGAGATCGAAGACAGCATGGTCCGCGGTCAGATCGCCCCGAACGCGGTCGTGGCGCGCAACCCGGACTTCTGCAAACTGGCCGAGGCCTTCGGTGCGTTGTCGTCAGGGCCCTCCAGCTTGCCCGAAATGCAAGAGGCGGTTCGGTCAGCCTTTGCCGCACCAGTTCCAACACTGATCCGGGTCACACCGGATATCCTTTAGCCAACAAAAAAGCGCCGCCCGAAAGAGCGGCGCTTTTTAGTTTTGGTATAGCTCTTAATCCCAGCAATGAACCAACACAGTCATGCCGGTGGCCCGGCGGCTGAGTTCATTGGGTGAGATCTGCGCCGTGGGCTGGCTCGACTGACCGGAGACACCGGCCTTGGCCAGAACTTCGTTCAGGCTGTTTGCCGTTGCAGCAAGGCTGACGGACGCGGGCAGGGTGCGTCCTTCGGTCGGGGTCGGCAGCAGCATGCCAACAACCTGGCCATTGCCGTCAAATACCGGTCCGCCCGCATCGCCGGGTTGGGCTGCCAATGCCAGACGTTTCACGCCGTCTTCTCCGTTCAGGCCGCGCACATCGGCGATCTGGCCAAAGGTAAGCGTCGGTGCGCCCAAGGCGCCCTGATATGAGAATCCTGACACCGCGATCTCAGATTGGATACGCGGGGCATCGGCGCTGAACTCTGCCACGTTGACCGGAACCAGATTGCGGCTGGGGCGCAGAACCGCCACACCCAGATCGGGATCTGACAAGGCGACCTGAAGCTCTTGATCGCCATCCAGCGTAATGCGTGTGCAGCTGTCAGCGGCCTCAAAAATGGTCAGGACCGTGCCGCTGGTATCAACGAAGAAGCCCGAACGGGACAGGCGCGGTGTGCGTACTTGCAGCCCGGACACCAGATCGATCCGCTGCTCGGCATTGGCACCCGCTGCGGCGTCCAATACTGCGCCAGTTGCGGTAAAGCTGGCCGTCATTGCGGCCAGCACTCTGGCGCGCCGGGCATCGTCATCCTCTGGCCAAACCAGTGTAAAGCCCTTGATCTGGCCATCGTCCAGCCGTGCCTCGCTATAGGTCACGATCCCATTGCCGCGCCCTTCCAGCGTAAAGCTGTCGCCGCGCAATTGCCGTGGGCCATCGAGCGGAACGATTTCCAGCGATTGCAGCACCTCATAAAGGGCGCGCAGCGTGGCCTTGTCGCCCTTCTGACTGATCAACAGGGCCTTGGCGTCCAGATCGGTTGTGCCTTTGAAGTGAACAAACGGGGCCTCATACCGGTCGAATGCGACGACGCCCAGCGGCAGATCCACATCGATACCGGCCTGCGGGTCGGAATAACGCTCCATCCCAACGCTCAGAAGGGGGGCGTTAAAGTCGTCAATCAACGCCTTACGCTGCGCAGTCGTCAGAACGCCGGTAGCCTCAAAGCCATTGAACCGTTGCCAGTCGCCCATGGAGCGTCGCGTGCCTTGGCCAAATGCGCCATCGATCGTTGAATTGTAAAAACCTGCGGCCTGCAGAGCGGTTTGCAAATTCATGCGTTCCTGCGTGCTTAGAAGACGTTCGCTTTGCAGCGCTTGTGAGCGTGTCTCGTCCGAGGCCTGCGGTGTTACGCCAACAACCGGCTGTTCCGGCTGGGGCTCAACTGGTGGCGTCACGACGCCCCGGTCCAGAATGTTCTCGCCAACCGGCCAGAATTGTTGACCCAGTGCACTAGAAAACGCGATGTAGCTGTCCGCGGGGATTTGCCCCTCGGCGCGGTAAACGCTTAGAACTTGTTCCGCGTCGTTACGCAAATAAGGCCCGATAACAATGGCATACCAGCCAGAGTTCAAACGAAACCCGTTTACGTCTGGCAGGGTGCTGGCATAGGCCCGCGCACGTTCCTGCGCTTCGCGCAGCGAGGGCTGCGCTTCGACCTGCACCCAGACGCCTGCGTCCTGCTGTGCAAAAACAGCGCGCGCGCCGATGAGAAAAAGAAACAAAATTGCCGTGAATATGCGAGTCATTGTCTGCCCGTGTCCGCAGTGTTTTATCTTTGCCGGACCCTACGCGAAACAACGTACCGAAAGCCATGCCCGGAATACGGGGAATTTCCAGTGTGGCTGCGCAGTGACAGCATAGGCTTTGCCGCCCGTTGACGCCCAACGGCCCCTTGCATAGGAAGGACAAAACCCAACGGAACCGGGCGCAGTGGCGTCCAAAGGGAATGTCATGACCGAACAGTCCAGCGCACCACGTTCATTTCAAGAGATTATCCTGCGGCTTCAGGCCTATTGGGCCTCAAAAGGCTGCGCCATTCTGCAGCCCTATGACATGGAGGTTGGTGCAGGCACGTTCCACCCGGCGACCACCTTGCGCGCGTTGGGGTCGAAAACCTGGGCTGCAGCTTATGTGCAGCCTTCGCGCCGTCCGACGGACGGGCGCTATGGCGAGAACCCCAACCGGTTGCAGCATTACTATCAGTATCAGGTGCTGATCAAACCCAGCCCGCCGGATTTGCAGGACCTGTATCTGGGCTCGCTTGAGGCGATTGGCATCGACATGAACCTGCATGACATCCGGTTTGTCGAAGACGACTGGGAAAGCCCCACCCTTGGCGCATGGGGCTTGGGTTGGGAAGTTTGGTGCGACGGCATGGAAGTCAGCCAGTTCACTTACTTCCAGCAGGTCGGTGGCCATGATTGTGCGCCGGTCTCGGGCGAGCTGACCTATGGTCTGGAGCGTCTGGCGATGTATGTGCTTGGCATCGACCACGTAATGGACATGCCGTTCAACGATCCGCAGTCACCAAGCCCGCTTTCCTATGGCGACATCTTCAAACAGACCGAAGAAGAATACGCCCGCTGGAACTTTGACGTGGCCAACACCGAAGTGTTGTTGCGCCACTTCGAAGAAGCCGAGGCTGAGTGCGCCGCCATTCTGGCACAAGAGCATGACGACCCAAAAACCGGCAAGCGCATCATCATGGCGCACCCGGCCTATGATCAATGCATCAAGGCCAGTCACGTGTTCAACCTGCTGGACGCGCGGGGCGTGATCTCGGTAACCGAACGTCAGGCCTATATCGGCCGCGTGCGGGCCTTGGCGAAGCAATGCGCAGACGCATTCCTGCTGACCGAGGCCGCCGGGTTCCAGGCCTAATGCGCCGCTCAAGCCAGTCCGGGCAGCAGAACCTTAAGGCCAGCCGCGATCATGCTGATTGCGATGGCCGACAGGATCATGCCCATGAACCGGCTCATGATAACACGAGCATTGTCAGACAGACGTTTGGCAATGGCTGCGGCGTTCCAGAATGTCACGAACAGCAACAGCAAGACGGCCAGGAAAACGCCAGCGTAAACAATGGTATCTACCGGTTTATGGATGTGGCTCGCATACAGGATCAACGTGGTAATTGTGCCCGGCCCGACAAGGATCGGAAATGCCAGCGGATAAAAGGCAACCGTGTCCGGTTCAGGATAGGATTGCCTTTCACCCTCGGTTCCGTGATGCGACGTGCTGGGCTTTCCGTTCAGCATGTTCAGGCCAATCATCAGAACGACCAGACCACCCGCGACACGCAGGTCATCGACGCTGATGCCGAACAGGCTGAGCGTTTGACTTCCTACAGCCGCAAACGATGCGCCGAGGATCAGGCAGTAGAGCGCCGTCTTTGTAGCCACTTTGCGTTGCTCAGCCGGGGCAAGGCCGTCGGTGACGCTAAGGAACACTGGCAGGTTCGTGATTGGATTCATGATCGCAAAAAGCGCTCCGAAGAATCCTACGGCAAGGGTGCTGTCCATTTAAAACGTCTCTTTGCGGCCTGTAATCAATTGGAACTTGTCCTATTTTCACCGTTCGTGAAAGAGGCATCGTGAGCAAAAGGAAAAGACGATGACAGGAAAAGTGCTTGCGATCATAGTGCTGATCTCGGCGGCAGTAGCCGGTTTTGGGATGTATTACCTGCAGATCTACGGATTTTATTATGACGTGGAATCCAAGCCCGGGCAGGATGTCATGTTGATGACAGAAGGGGCCGAGGCGCCCACGCCTATATCCTACAGTGCGTTTCAGGCGATTGACGCGGACAGCTCACCCATCCGCTACCGCGCCTGTTTCGAAACGGATATGACGCTTGCGCAGATTGAGGAAACCCATGTCGCGGTCGAGAATGCCGAGCCGCTGACCGCGCCCGGATGGTTCGATTGCTTTGACGCCGTGGCGGTTGCGGATGCCCTGAAATCAGGCGAGGCCAAGGCCTTTCTGGGCGCAAAAAACATCCACTTTGGCGTTGACCGAATTGTTGCGGTTACAAAGGACGGCAAAGGCTATGTCTGGCACGCACTGAACAATTGCGGGGAAAAGGCCTATGACGGCACCGTGATCGGCGAGGAATGCCCGCCGCGTCCCGAGAGCTGAGGAGTCCGATTTGACCGATATCGTTCAGATCGACGATTTTCTGACCGTGACGCTTGGATTTGCCGTCTATCTGGCGGGGGCCGAGATCAACACCCGCGTCCCTACGCTGCGGCAGTTCAACATCCCCGAACCAGTGACCGGAGGGTTGCTCGCTTCGATCGTGGTGTTGCTGTTGTATCTGTTGTTTGATCTGGAATTGTCTTTCGGCCTGGACGCACGGGACTTTCTGCTGGTGGTATTTTTTGCAGGCATTGGTTTGAACGCACGGTTTTCCGATTTGATTTCCGGCGGCAAGCCTTTGTTCTTACTTTTGATCCTGACGTTAACCACAATTGTGGTTCAAAATGTTATTGGGGCAACTGGGGCATCGCTGTTTGGGTACCCGGTGCAATCCGGCGTTTTGTTTGGTTCGGCGGCATTGATCGGCGGGCACGGAACCGCAATTGCGTGGGCTCCCGAAGTGGCCGAAGTCACCGGCCTGACCGGCGCGACCGAGCTGGGCGTCGCAGTTGCCACGCTGGGGCTGGTCTTGGCCGCTCTGGTTGGTGGCCCGGTGGCCCGGTATCTGATCGAAGGGTATGGCTTGTCCCCCGCACGCCCGGACGAAGAACACACGGTTGGATTGCCGGATAGTGGCAACGAGAAAGCCACAAAGATCGATCACCTGACGATCATGCGGGTGCTGCTGTATCTGAACATCGCCATGCTGTTCGGCTATTTGCTATGGCAAGTGATCGACGATGCCGGTCTGAAGCTCCCTCTGTTCGTCCCGTGCCTTATCATGGGGATCATTGTTGCCAACTTGCGTGACTTTCTGGCCCCAAATGCAAAACCGGTGGCCCGTACACCCTCACTGGCGTTGATCTCGGAATTCTCGCTGGGCGCGTTTCTGGCGATGTCGCTGATGAGCCTTCAATTGTGGACTATCGCGGAATTGGGCCTGGCGATTGTAGTCATCATGTCCGCGCAAACCCTGTTCACCGTAGCTTTCGTAATCTGGGTTCTGTTTCCGGTCATGGGCAGCAATTATCGCGGCGCCGTTCTGGCCGCCGGTTTCGGGGGCTTTGCCCTGGGCGCCACCCCGACTGCAATTGCAAATATGACCGCCGTCACCAAGCGATATGGCCCATCGCCTATTGCTTTTATCGTATTGCCCCTTGTATCCGCATTCTTTGTGGATATCGCTAATGCCATCGTCATTCAGACGATCGTCAATTTCTAAGGATCGAATATGCCCGACCTGCTGATCGAATTGTTTTCCGAGGAAATCCCCGCGCGTATGCAGACCCGCGCAGGCGAAGACCTGAAAAAGCGGATCACCGATGGTTTGGTCGATGCCGGTCTGACCTATGCCTCTGCGGCGGCTTTGACGACGCCGCGCCGCCTGACACTGGCGGTTGAAGGGTTGTTGACGGAAAGCCCCATGATACGCGAGGAACGCAAGGGTCCGAAGGTTGGCGCGCCGGACAAAGCCATCGAAGGCTTCCTGCGCGGCGCAGGTCTGACCCGCGATCAGTTGGAAGAGCGCGAAACACCCAAAGGCGCGGTCTATTTTGCCACCATCGAAAAACCGGGCCGTCCTGCGGCCGAGATCGTGGCCGAAGTGCTTGAGGGGACGATCCGCAATTTCCCATGGCCCAAATCCATGCGCTGGGGCAGTGGCGGTCTGCGCTGGGTGCGTCCGTTGCATTCGATCCTGTGCATTCTGACCGATGAAACCGGCGCGCAGATTGTGCCGCTGGAGGTCGACGGCATCACGTCCGGCGACACCACCGAAGGTCACCGTTTCATGGCGCCGGGTCGCTTTGCGGTCTCGTCCTTCGAGGATTACGCCGCAAAACTGAAACGCGCGTTTGTGGTACTTTCGCCCGCAGAACGCGCAGAGCATATCTGGAACGATGCCCAGAACATGGCCTTTGCCGCAGGTCTGGAAGTGGTCGACGACAAGGGTCTGCTGGCCGAAGTCGCGGGTTTGGTCGAATGGCCGGTTGTCCTGATGGGGCAGATCGACGACGAATTTCTGGAACTGCCACCCGAGGTTCTGCAGACCTCGATGAAAGAGCATCAGAAATTCTTTTCCGTGAAGAACCCCAAGACGGGCCGGATTGAGCGGTTCATTACGGTTGCGAACCGCGAAACCACCGACAATGGCGCGACCATTCTGGCGGGGAACCAAAAGGTTCTGTCGGCGCGTTTGGCCGATGCCAAGTTCTTCTGGGAGAACGACCTGCGCGTTGCCAAATCGGACATCGCCCAATGGACCCGCGCACTGGAGAATGTGACCTTCCACAACAAGCTGGGAACTCAAGCCGAGCGGATCGACCGC
Organism: Ruegeria sp. A3M17; assembly: GCF_003318255.1. GTDB lineage: Bacteria > Pseudomonadota > Alphaproteobacteria > Rhodobacterales > Rhodobacteraceae > Ruegeria. Next base: position 283,789 of record NZ_QOCF01000007.1, on the reverse strand, counting down.
ATCGCCGCGCTGGCCCGCGAATTGGCCTCGGTGACCGGAGCAGATGCCGATCAGGCCGAGAAAGCCGCGCGTCTGGCCAAAGCCGATCTGAGTTCCGAGATGGTCTATGAATTCCCTGAACTTCAGGGGCTTATGGGCCGGTATTACATTGAGGCCGCCGGTGAAGACTCCGCCGTATCCGTCGTAGCGCAGGACCACTACTCGCCGCTTGGGCCCTCGGATGATGTACCGACGGCACCATTGTCGGTAGCTGTGGCTTTGGCCGACAAACTAGATACGCTGACCGGCTTCTGGGCGATTGATGAGAAACCGACCGGATCGAAAGACCCGTTTGCTCTGCGCCGGGCAGCGTTGGGGGTTATTCGATTGGTGTTGGAGAATGAGCTCTCCATTGAGCTCAAGCTGGCGCTGGCCAACCCAATCTTGAAGTTTGCTGCAGTACGAGAAGGTCAGCCGGTGGGCGGGGTTTTGGACAAGCTCAAAGAATTGGAAGGTCCAAAGGCTGGTGAAGCGCTTGCCGCTGCCAAGGAGAAAAACCTCGAATTGTTTCAAGAAAACGTGGGCGCATTGGCAGGCGAGGCTTTCGCCAAAGCAGCGGACCTGCTCTCTTTCTTTCACGACCGCCTCAAAACCTTCCTCCGTGACGAGGGCATTCGCCACGACATCATCGATGCCTGTATCGCAATGGAAGGCAATGACGATCTCAACCTGCTGGTCAAACGTGCCCGTGCTCTGAACGCGGTGATCGCGACCGAGGATGGTGAGAACCTCGTGCAGGGGTTCAAGCGCGCCAATAACATCCTGACGCAGGCCGAGGAAAAGGACGGGGTCGAATACTCCTATGGCGCAGATATCAAGTTTGCGGAGACCGACAGCGAAAAGGCTCTGTTCGGCGCGTTGGAAGCTGCAAAGGCCAAGATCGACCCGGCGCTGAAAGCTGAGGATTTCCCAAGTGCGATGTCGGCCATGGCCGACCTGCGCGGCCCGGTGGATGCGTTTTTTGAGGATGTTCAGGTCAATACCGACAACGACATCCTGCGCCGTAACCGCCTGAACCTGCTAAGCCAGATCCGTCAGGTCTGCTCCAGTGTTGCTGATCTGAGCCGCATCGAAGGCTGATCCAGAACGCCCTTGCGCCATTGGTGCAGGGGCTTATGCTGCGGTGAAATCAAAAGGTGCCGCAGTGCAGAATAATCCGCATACCACACTCATCACGTCCGAAGCGCCCGTTGCCGCCAACACGCATGGCGGGCGGGCGAAGTGTCTGCAACGTCTGGTTCGCCTGGAACTGCCGGTTCCACGAACGGTCGCGTTGTCGTTTGATGCGGTGCATCAGATATCGGACGGGCAGGTGCCGGATTTGGCCGCTGTTCTTGAGCAGTTTGATCATACCGCGCTGCTGTGTGTCCGGCCCAGTTCCGAAGATCCCGATTGGGGCGGCCCGGGTGCCATCCTGAACATAGGTATGAATGACGCGCGCTATGTCGATCTGTCGGATTCGATGGGGGTTGAGGCCGCGGCTGCGTTGTATCTGCGCTTTGTCCAAAGCTATGCCGTTCATGTTGCGCGGCTGGACCCGGATGTGTTTGACGAGATTGACGCCGATGGCCGTGAGGGGCTGCAGGAATCTCTGCGGGCTTATGAAGACGAGACGGACGAAGCCTTTCCACAGGATCGCGGAGAGCAGCTGATTGCCGTGCTGCGTTCGATGGCACGCGCATGGGAGGGCACCTCGGCCCGATTGTTACGTCAGGCCAAGGGTGCGCCAGCAGATGCTGGGCTCGGTCTGGTGATCCAAGAGATGATCCCCGGTGTAGGGCAGGGAGAATGCGGATCGGGTGTTCTGCAACTGATTGATCCGACCACTGGATTGCCTCAGATAACCGGCCGGTATCTGAGCCAAAGTCAGGGACGGGATGCGCTGGGGGAAGGCGTTGCGGCGCTGTACCTGGAAAAGGACCCGCGCGGAAAGTCTCTGGAGGAGGTGGCGCCCAAGGCTTTTGCGGACCTCAAAACGCATGCGGCGCTGATGCGGGTCAAGCTGCGCGAGGAAATGCAGGTCGAGTTCGTGATCGAAAACGGCCACGTTCACATTTTAGACGGCGTGCGGGTTCAACGCAGCGCACGCGCGGCGATGCGCATCGCCGTACGGCTTGCGGAAGACGGGATCATCCCGCCGCAAGAGGCTGTAATGCGGGTTGATCCGCATTCCCTGAACGAGCTGTTGCACCGGCAGGTTCACCCTGATGCGGAACGGGACACCCTGACCACCGGAATTGCCGCCAGTCCGGGTGCTGCGACCGGTAAGATCGTGTTCACCTCGGCCGAGGCACAAGCCAGCGCTGCGCGGGGGGAGCCGTGCATTCTGGTGCGTCGCGAGACCTCTCCGGAAGATGTGCGCGGTATGCACGCCGCCGTGGCGGTCCTGACGGAAAAGGGCGGCATGACCAGCCACGCGGCCGTTATTGGCCGGGGTTTGGGTCTGCCGTGTATCGTCGGCGCGTCCGAGATGCGGTTTCAGACAAAGAAAAAACAGCTGATGGCTCCCGACGGGCGGGTATTCAAAACAGGCGACACATTGACCATCGACGGCAGCTCGGGGCAGGTGTTGGCTGGGAAGCCGACGATGCTCGAGGCCGCGCTGGATGATTGTTTTCAGACCCTGATGGGCTGGGCTGACGCAGAGCGGGACATTGCAATTCGCGCCAATGCGGACACTCCCGCAGACGCACAAACAGCGCGGAACTTCATGGCGCAAGGGATCGGGTTGTGCCGGACCGAGCATATGTTCTTTGACCCTGGCCGCCTGATCGTAATGCGCGAGATGATCTTTGCGCAGACCTCATCCGGTCGCGAAGCGGTGTTGGAACGCTTGTTGCCGATGCAACGCGATGACTTCGCGCAGCTTTTCCGGATCATGGAGGGGCAGCCTGTCTGTATCCGCCTGTTCGATCCACCGTTGCATGAATTTCTGCCAACAACGCGCACCGGCCAACGCGAACTTGCCGAAGCGCTGGACCTGCCGGTCTCAGATGTCGAACGCAGGGTCGACGCCATGACCGAATACAACCCGATGCTCGGCTTGCGCGGTGTGCGTCTGGGCGTGACGGTTCCCGAAATATACGACATGCAGGCGCGTGCGATTTTCGAGGCGACGCTTGAAGCCAGCAAAGATGGTGCGCCGGTGGTGCCCGAGGTGATGATCCCGCTGGTATCTGCCAAGCGTGAGGTCGAGCTGGTCAAGGCGCGCATCGATTCCGTGGCAGCGGCCGTCGCCGCTGAACGCGGGCAGGAATTTGAGTATCGGCTAGGCGTGATGGTGGAAACCCCTCGGGCCTGTTTGCGGGCAGCCGAGATCGCGCCACAAACCGCGTTTTTAAGTTTCGGAACAAACGACCTGACGCAGATGACCTATGGCCTGTCCCGCGATGATGCCGGCCGGTTCATGTCGGCCTATGTCCGGCAGGGTGTCTTTGTCGAAGATCCGTTTCATGTGTTGGATGCGGACGGAGTTGGCGAATTGCTTAAACTGGGGGCTGAACGCGGCAGGCAAGCACAACCAGAAGTGACATTGTCAGTCTGCGGCGAACATGGCGGTAACCCCGAATCAATCGCCATTTGCCGGGAATTGGGCTTTGACTATGTGTCCTGTTCGCCCTTCCGGGTGCCCGTCGCTCGGCTGGCTGCCGCTCAACTGGCGATTTCGTCCAGACTTGGGGGTTGACAGAAGGGCGGCACTCTAGAATTAGTAGGTAACAGAAAGCGCCGTCGTCAAATATTGTTGACGAAACGGCGATTTTCCACTTGCTTTTCCGTCAGAACTGGACGTCGCCGTTTGAATTCGGTAAGAGCCTCATCGCGCCCGCCGGGGGAGGGTCTGGCGCTGAATGTGCCTGTGCGAGGTTATCTGATGCTACGATACATATTGGCTGTTGCCACATTGGCAGCAACCGTGCTGCCGAGTGTTTCCGTCGCCGAGAGGGAAGCCACCGAATCTGCCAAACGCGAACTTGTAACCCGGAGCGAATTGCCCGGGCAAAAGTTCCGTGATTACCTGGGTCTGTTCAAGCCACGCAAAGAGCCGGTGCTGCAACAGGTGTCCTATTCCAAGGATTGGCTGGATCAGTTGCCGAATGCCGCTGGGGACGAGAACTTCAAATGTCTGGCTGAGGCGCTGTACTTTGAAGCGCGCGGTGAAAGCGTTCGCGGTCAGTTTGCCGTGGCCGAAGTAATCCTGAATCGGGTGAAAAGCAGCCGCTTTCCGAATTCGCTGTGCGGAGTGATCAAGCAGGGAACGGGCAAGAAATATCAATGCCAGTTCACCTACACCTGCGATGGGCACAAGGAAGTGATCAGCGAGAAAAGAGCCTATGAGCGCGTGTCCAAGGTTGCCCGCGCGGCAATCGACGGCGTTGGCGTCGGTCTGACCGAAGGGGCGACCCATTACCACACCAAGGCGGTGCGCCCGTCATGGTCGCGCGTCTACAAAGAAACGGCCCGGATCGGCGTTCACATTTTCTACCGCCACAACTATCGGACCGCGAGCAACTGATTGACGCACCCGCGCTGGAACCTTGATGGCGCGGGGCGTTTTCTGCCTTATGTAGCGGGCCAGGAGGTCCGCCATGATGTTTTCCCGCAGACGGTTTCTGCAAATTTCGACCGCGCTTGCCCTGCTGCCAAAGGGGGCTCATGCGGTCAGCTCTGATCTGATCGCGCAAGAAGCGGTGCAACAGATTGCACCTGACGGATATCCAGTTACGCCGGTTTGGACCTATGGCGGTCGCGTTCCCGGTGTCGACATCCGATTGCCTCAGGGCGGGCGCGTTAGTCGCAAGCTGATAAACGACCTGTCTCAACCGACGGCAGTGCATTGGCACGGGATTCGGATCGACAACGCAATGGATGGCGTGCCCGGGTTGACGCAGGGCGCGGTCGAGACGGGCCAATCCTTCGACTATGACTTTGTTGCACCCGATGCAGGAACCTATTGGTATCATTCGCATAACCGGTCTACCGAACAGGTCGCCCGAGGCCTCTATGGGCCCCTGATCGTTGAAGAATCTAGCCCGCCGGATGTTGATCAGGATCTGACGCTGATGCTGGACGACTGGCGGCTGGACCCTGAAACTGCGCATATCGTGGACGATTTTGACAATGGGCACGACCTTAGCCATGCAGGGCGGCTAGGTAATCTGGTGTCCGTCAATGGCGGTTTCGATCCGGCTTACACTGTTGGATCGGGGGAACGATTGCGATTGCGTCTGATCAATGCATCGAATGCTCGGATATTTGATTTGGCGTTGGACGGGCTGGCGGGTTGGATCGTGGCACTGGATGGCATGCCGCTGGCAGTTCCATTGCCTATAGAGGACAGCTTCCCACTTGCGCCCGCACAACGGGCGGATCTTGTCGTGGATGTGACGTCCGCGTCCGGGGATGTCGCGGGTCTCGCCAGTATCGAGCGGGATGGCGGCTATGGTCTTGTGCGCTTTCCAGTGTTCGAAACGTCCACATCGCAAAGGCAGGGCATTAAGCCATTGCCTGCGAACAATATGCCTGAATTTCAGTATGATCAGGCACCGCTGCATCGCATGTCTCTGCAGGGCGGTGCAATGCGATGGCTGGAAGGGGCCAAGCTTGGTGATCAGGACCTGACAGGCCGTGAGCTGGCTCAACTGGGCCGATTCTGGGCGTTGAACGGATACGCGGAAAGACCCAAGGATCCGTTTCTGGATGCGCGTTTGGGTCAAGTGCACCGGATCGAGTTTGTGAACGAAACTGTCTTTGCACATGCTATGCATCTGCACGGCCACCACTTCCGGCTCATCCTGCCGGATGGCAATTTGGGGCCGTGGCGCGATACTGTGCTGGTGGACCGGGGCCAGATCCGTCAAATCGCGCTGGTCACAGATAATCCAGGCGATTGGCTGCTGCATTGCCATATGCTGGGGCATGCGGCCTCGGGCATGATGAGCTGGTTTCGCGTCACCTGACGCCGCATTCGATGGCTGGAAAGACGCATGTTGCGGTGTTATACGCCCGCGCATCGTTTATTTTGGGCAAATACGTCCACAAAGCCCGAAAAGGTCCGCCTGTATGAGCTCTGAAATCCGTCTTGCCTTTGCGCACCCGTCCGAGCGGTCCGAAGCGACCGCTGCCCGGGGGCCGTTGGATCGTATTTCTCTGCGCGACCATATCGTCGAGGTTGAAATCGGCGCGTTTCAGGCCGAGCGTGGAACGACCCAGCGTATCTGTTTCAATATCGTGGTCGAGGTTCGCCCGCTGACCGATCCCATCGACGATGACGTGGATCGCATCCTGTCCTATGACCGGGTGACTGAGGCGATCGCGTATGAGCTTGCGGCGGAACGTCTTAACCTGCTTGAGACTTTGGCAGACCGGGTGGCTGAACGAATTTTACTTGAACCGCAGGCCGTAAGGGCTTTTGTCAGAATAGAAAAGTTGGATCGTGGTCCTGGCGCTTTGGGTGTCGAGATCGTGCGCGGAAAAGACAAGGCTCACCACGACGTCGTAGAGGAAGAGCGCCCGCATCCCCGACTGGCTTTCCTGTCGAACGAGGCCATTGCCTCGTCCAATCTGACCGGGTGGATCGATCAGTTGGAAAACCGCGAACGGCCCCTAATCCTGTGCGTCGGTGCGGCGGATATGCCGGTTTCACAGACTGGCCACGCAATGACCCAACGCCGAATTGATCTGTTGGCGATTGAACAGAACGCCTGGGTTTTGGCTGCCCGTGATCACCGCTGCGTTGTTGTTTCAACCCGGACCGAGCTGGATTGGGCCATGAAGAACGGCCAGATTTGCGTCTGGGCACCCTCAAAAATCGTACTGGATGCTGTTGATGGCCAATCGGCGGCACCTTCGGATGCGGTCGCGTTGGCGGCATGGTTTGCCGCTACTTTTGAGGCGAGCGAGATGATGGTGATCGGCGGCGCGCTGCCCGACGCCCCTGAAACCCCATTGCGTGCGATCTCGGTGGATCAGGCGCAACTGTGACCGCGTATTTTCGACCTCTGGTTCAACATGGTCCGAACCGTCCTTCGGGGGCCGTCCCAATTGCCGGCCAACCGCTGTGGTTTACCCATGTCGAACGGTTAGGCCGTGAAGAGCCCCCAAGGGTCATTGCCGTGCAGGATGTGCCAGACGATGCACTGGACCGTCTGACGCGTCCGCGTGCCGATGTCGCCGGCCTTGCCATGGGTCGCCCGCACATTATGGGCATTCTGAATGCAACTCCGGACAGTTTTTCGGATGGCGGAGTGCACAATTCGGTCAGCGCGGCCCAATCTGCGGCTGAACAGATGGTGTCACAAGACGCAACCATTCTGGATATCGGCGGCGAATCGACCCGACCCGGAGCAACTTTCGTGCCCGAAGATGAAGAGATCGCCCGGACCCGCCCCCTGATCGAAGCCATCAAATCCCGCACTGAAGCGTTGATATCCATCGATACGCGCAAAACCGCCGTCGCCAAAGCAGCGTGGGAGGCCGGAGCAGGGCTGATCAACGACGTAACCGGCTTTACCTTTGATCCGCAGCTGGCACCGTTTTGTGCAAAAGTTGGCGCTCCGGTTTGTGTGATGCACATGCAGGGCGATCCGGGCACGATGCAGGACAATCCGACCTATGACGACGTTCTGCTGGATGTCTACGATTTCCTTGAAGGGCAGGTGGATCGTCTCGAAAACCTCGGGTTGGATCGGGATCAGATCATCGTTGATCCGGGCATAGGGTTTGGCAAGACCGAGGCACACAACCTGACCTTGTTGAAGGGGATCAGTCTGTTTCACGGTTTGGGTTGCCCGATCCTGTTGGGCGTGTCCCGAAAAGGTATTATTGGGCAGATTGGCAAAGAGCCGCGCAAGGACGCCCGCGCGCCGGGATCAATCGCCGTCGGGTTGGCTGGATTGTCACAAGGCGTTCAGATTCTGCGCGTGCACGATGTTGCAGAAACCGCTCAGGCCTTGCGCCTTTGGGCCGCCGTCCGGTAAGCCGGAGGCAGGCAAGAAATGACGGAGTGACATTATGCGCAAGCTGTTCGGAACCGATGGGGTGCGGGGTACCGCCAATACCCATCCAATCACGGCTGAAATGGCATTGCGCATCGGGGCCGCCGCTGGCCGTTACTTCCGCCGCGATCAATCCGACGTCCACCGCGTTGTGATCGGTAAGGATACGCGCCTGTCCGGTTATATGGTGGAAAACGCCCTGACGGCCGGATTGACCTCGACCGGGATGAACGTGTTGCTGCTTGGGCCGGTTCCGACGCCCGCTGTCGGCTTGATGACACGGTCGATGCGCGCCGATCTGGGAGTCATGATTTCGGCCAGCCATAACCCGGCCGAAGACAATGGTATCAAGTTCTTTGGCCCTGACGGATACAAGCTGTCTGATCAGGCGGAACTCGAGATTGAAAGGCTGATCGAAGAAGGTGTCAAACCTGCGCAGGCCCAGAATATCGGCCGTGCCAGACGGGTGGATGATGCTCGGTTCCGATATGGCGAGCGCGTCAAATCCTCGCTGTCGCGTGACCTGCGGCTGGACGGGCTAAAAGTTGTAGTCGATTGCGCCAATGGGGCCGCGCACCGCACGGCGCCCGAGGTTTTGTGGGAACTGGGTGCCGAAGTGATCCCGGTCGGCATCACGCCGAATGGTAAGAATATCAACCTCAACTGTGGCTCGACCAAACCGCAGATGGCTGCTGAAACCGTCGTGGCCCATGGTGCAGATGTCGGGATTTGTCTGGACGGTGACGCCGATCGCGTCGTTATGATCGACGAGAATGGCCAAGTCGCGGATGGCGATCAGTTGATGGCGCTTTTGGCGACCAGTTGGGCCGAGGCAGACCGCCTGAAAGGCGGCGCGCTGGTTGCAACGGTGATGTCGAACCTTGGCCTGGAACGTCATCTTGAAAGCCATGGTCTGCGTCTGGAGCGTACTGGCGTCGGAGACCGCTATGTCGTTGAACGCATGCGCGAAGGCGGGTTCAACTTGGGCGGCGAACAATCAGGCCACATCGTCATGAGCGATTACGCGACCACAGGTGACGGCCTGATGGCGGGCCTCCAATTCCTGGCAGAGATGGTTCATACGGGTCGCAAAGCATCGGAATTGTCGGTGCAGTTCGAAACCGTACCGCAAATGCTGAAGAACGTGCGCTATGGCGAAGGACAAGCCCCGCTTGAGGCTGCCAATGTCCAGGCCGCCATATCTGACGCTGAGGCGCGGCTGAACGGGCAAGGGCGGTTGCTGATCCGCAAATCGGGTACCGAACCTCTGATCCGCGTCATGGCGGAATGTGAAGATGACGCGCTGTTGACCCAGGTTGTCGACGGCATCGTTGCCGAGGTCGAGGCCGTCACAGGCTAGCGCCCGGTCAGCATCTTTCGCAGGCTGAACCACTGACTGATGGCCAGCCCGGTCAGGATCATAGCCAGTGCCACGAAAAAGCGCAGCGGCAACGCCTCGGACAAAATCCATGCGCCGAACACCATCGACCAGATTGGCACTTGGTAGTTCACGAGTGTCATGAACACGGATCCCGCACTGCGAATGACGGAAACACGCAGCAATGTGGCGAATGCCGTAGGGACCAATCCCAAAACGATGATGGCAATGCTTGGGCGGTTACCTTCCCATGTCGGGACGCCTTCAGTCACGAACATGATCGGCAGCAGGATTACTGCGCCGACCAGCAGGGTCAGGGCGGCCAGAACCACCGGATCAATGGGCGGGCACTGCCGGGTGAAGATCGACGCAAAGGAATAGCACAAAGCGGCTCCGATGCAGGCCAGCTGCGCCAGAGGTTCTGACCCCTGGCCGAGTTGCGTCAAACCGGGACCGATCAGCACCAAAGCGCCACAAAACCCGAGGGTCACGCCCACCAATCGCCTGAGGTTCAAGGGCTCGTCCGAAAAGAAATGCGCCAGCGGCAGCACCATCAGCGGAATCGCGGCCATGGACAGACCGGCGAAGGCCGAGGGTACGTATTGCTGTCCCCAGCTCAGCAGAACAAAGGGTAGGGCGGACGACAGGATACCGATCACAATGATCGAGGTCCAAAGGGCGGCGGATCCGGACGGTAGCTTGCGGTTTGTTATCGCCATCAACCCCAGCAACATCACGGCACCCAGCGTGGTTCGCGCGGTGGCGACTGTGATAGGCCCATACCCTTCCAACGCCATGGCAACGATCATGAACGTCCCGCCCCAGATCAGGCCGAGAGCAATAACACCGCTCCAATCGCGGGATGTGGGGTGCTGGACCATCTTCGGCTCGCCTTGGGGCTTGGAAAAAAAAGGGCGGCCCATCAGGCCGCCCTTTTGCATTCACTTGGTAGGATCAGTTCTTTTCCTGATCGACCAGCTTGCCGGCAGAGATCCAAGGCATCATGTCGCGCAGTTTCTTACCGACCTGTTCGATCTGATGCTCATCATTGTGGCGGCGGGACGCTTTGATGGTCGGCTGACCGACAGCGTTTTCCAGCATGAAATCACGCACGAATTTGCCGGTTTGGATGTCCGACAGCGTCTCTTTCATCGCCTTCTTGGTCTGCTCATAGGGCAGGATCCGTGGGCCGGTGACGTACTGGCCGTATTCGGCAGTGTTCGAGATCGAGTAATCCATGTTCGCGATGCCGCCTTCATAGATCAGGTCAACGATCAGCTTGGTCTCGTGCAGACACTCGAAATAGGCCATTTCGGGTGCATAACCTGCCTCAACCAGAGTTTCGAAACCACAACGGATCAGTTCGACGATACCGCCGCACAGAACAGCTTGCTCACCGAACAGGTCGGTTTCGCACTCTTCGCGGAAGTTAGTCTCGATGATGCCCGAGCGACCGCCACCGATAGCCGAGCAATAGGACAGACCGATTTCCAGCGCCTTACCGGTCGCGTCGTTGTTTACAGCGACCAGGCAGGGCACGCCGCCGCCTTTGACGTATTCACCGCGCACTGTGTGGCCGGGGCCTTTGGGGGCCATCATGATGACGTCGATGCCTTCTTTCGGCTCGATCAATCCGAAGTGGACGTTCAGGCCGTGGGCAAACGCAATGGCCGAGCCGGGCTTGATGTTGTCATGCACGTATTTCTTATAGGTCTCGGCCTGCAGTTCGTCGGGCATGGTGAACATGATGACGTCGCACCAGGCTGCCGCTTCGGCGATACCCATGACTTCCAGACCTTCGGCTTCGGCTTTCTTGGCGGATGCCGAGCCTTCGCGCAGAGCGACGACAAGGTTCTTCGCACCTGAGTCGCGCAGGTTCAGTGCGTGGGCGTGGCCCTGCGAGCCGTAGCCCAAGATTGCCACTTTCTTGTCTTTGATCAGGTTGATGTCGCAATCGCGATCGTAATAGACGCGCATGTCGCTGGTCCTTTCTGGTTAGATTGCCGAGGGTTTTACCTGCCAGATGTCGTATTGGCGATAGGGTTGCACTTGAGTATTTGTGAAAAAGATGAAGAATAATTCGTGTAATACAGAAAATATGAAGAAATCATGCTTGATGACTTAGACCGTCGAATCCTGCGCCACTTTCAGTCCGATCCCAGCCTGACTGCCGCGGAACTGGCCGAACGTTGCCGTATCAGCCAGGGTGTCTGTTGGCGCCGGATCGAAAAGATGCAGGCCGCCGGGATAATTCAGGGGCAAGAGGCCGTGATCGACTGGGCGGCGCTTGGGTACGCGGTCGAGGTTTCGCTGCGGGTCACGCTGGACAAGACGCAATCGCGCGCGTTTGACGAATTTACTGCCGCCGCCCGGCAGGTGCCCGAGGTGATCGAATTGCAGACATTTCTGGGCAGGGTGGATGTGCGCCTGTCGGTGATTGCCAGGGACATGTCACACTACCAGCAACTCTACCGCGACCGCATTCTGACCCTGCCGCATATCGCGGATATTGAAGCCCTGATGCATATCGCGAGGGTGAAAAGCGAGGAGGTCTTGCCGGTATGACCGAATTGGATGAGCTGGACCGAAAGATACTGTGTGCGCTGGCGCAGGACGCATCGCAAAGTGCGGGGGCGTTGGGGCGTAAGCTTGGCCTGTCACAACCGGCGACATGGCGGCGCATCCGCCGACTGGAAACCTCGGGCGTTATCAAGGGTCGCCGATTGCGTCTGAATGCCGAGGCGTTGGGATTTGGTGTGACCGTTTTCCTTGGCGTAAAACTTGCGCGCAAGGGCCAGGTCAGTCTGGAGGATTTTGAGCGTGCCGTTAGTGCAATTCCCGAAGTTCAGACGGTTGAGCATGTGCTGGGTCTGTACGATTATCGCCTGCGGGTGGTTGCCCGCGACCTGTCGGATTTTGAGCGGGTCCTGCGCCGTCGGATCATGACCTTGCCCGGCGCAGGAGATGTCGAAGCCAACGTCCTGCTGAGTGAGGAACGCTTGCCGGGACCGATCGGATAAGCCCGTTCAGTACCGTGTGCGGATACAATATCCGGGATGGTGCGTCATCCGGGCAAATGCCATCGGATTTCCGTTCTTCCAGGTCGTGCGCTCTAGCTGGATCATCGAAGTTCCAGGGGTGGTTCCCATGAATTCCGCCAATCGTCCGTCCGCGGAGATTGCGCAAAAGGAGACCTCAGCCTCGGTAAACGGAGAGGCGTTCAGTAGCCATTCATGTGGGCCGTGGTTGGTCAGATCGGCATGTTCGATTTCGGGCACCGCATCTATGTTGATCCAACGTTCTTCCAACTGGAAGGGACGGTTGTCGGCATAATGCATGCAGATGACTTGCAGGACGCGAATGTCCGCCGATACACCGATCTGCGAGGCCAGCCAACCGGGGCCTGCGACGACGTTGCGTTCAACCAGCGAGTATCGATAGGTTGAATTTTGGCTTTCAACCGTTTGACGAACCAAAGAAAATTCCAGCTTTGCATGCTTGCTGGGTTCCTTTTTGACCCGGGTCCCGCTTTTGCGTTTGCGCTCGACAAAGCCTTGATCGGAAAGCTCGCGCAAGGCGCGGTTCACTGTCGCGCGTGCGCAATTGAATTCCTCGGCAAGTTGCGTTTCGGTTGGCAGAAGCGATCCCTGCGGCCAAATGCGGCTTTCAATCCGCCGTTTTACTTCGTCCCGTACAACTTGAAAACTGATCCGCTTATGCGCATTCACCTGTCGAAATACCTTTCTTCTACAAAGTGAGTGCATCTGGTCAGAAACACGTCAGAGTGTAAAGGGCGGCTGACACTAATTGGCGTCATTTCTTGCCAGATTCGACCAACAAAATATCATTTGAGTGTTTTGTTTTTAGTTCCCTTAGGTCAGATATTCGGGTTCAGTACGGGTCTCGGCAAATTAACCCGGGTCGTGAGGCCGCTGACGACAATTTGAAAGGACAAACCATGCCAGCGCTATTGGACACCGTCGATCCCTCTGGGCTCGAAGAGTTCTCGGTCGTGTTTACGGATCGGTCTCTGAACCACATGTCGGTTCAGTTTCAGCAGGTGATGCGCGACATCTCGGGCTTGCTGAAGGATGTATATAATGCGGATGGCATGGCCATTATCCCTGGTGGTGGCACCTATGGTATGGAGGCCGTCGCCCGGCAATTTGCGCGCAACGCCAATGTACTGGTCGTTCGGAACGGGTGGTTTTCCTACCGCTGGAGCCAGATTATCGAATCCGGTGATCTGACGGCGTCGGCGACGGTTCTCAAGGCTCGTGAAACCGGCAATTCCAGCCCGTCGCCCTTTGCCCCCGCACCGATTGACGAGGTTGTTTCAACAATCCGTGAACAGCGTCCGGATGTTGTATTTGCCCCACATGTGGAGACCTCGGCCGGTGTCATTCTGCCCGACGATTACGTGACCGCCATGGCCGCGGCGGCGCATGAGGTTGGGGCGTTACTGGTGCTGGACTGCATCGCGTCGGGTTGTGCCTGGGTCGATATGAAGGCCACCGGTGTCGACGTTCTGATCTCGGCCCCCCAGAAAGGCTGGAGCGCATCGCCTTGCGCGGGCCTTGTCATGCTATCTGAGCGTGCCAAAGCGCGGTTGGAGGAGACTACCTCGGACAGCTTTGCCGTTGATCTGAAGAAATGGCGGCAGATCATGCAGGCCTATGAAAATGGCGGGCATGCGTATCACGCGACCATGCCCACGGATGCGTTGAAGGCGTTCCGCGATACGATGGTCGAGACCCGCGATTATGGGTTCGACAAGCTGCGTGACGCTCAATGGGCGTTGGGCGATGGAGTGCGGGCTATGCTGCGGGACAAGGGCATCGTCTCGGTTGCGGCGGACGGATTTGGCGCGCCGGGCGTTGTGGTCAGTTATACCTCAGATCCAGATGTTCAGAATGGTAGGAAATTTGCGGCTTTGGGTATGCAGATCGCAGCGGGTGTGCCGCTGCAATGTGATGAGCCCGAAGGATTCAGCACCTTCCGCCTTGGTCTGTTCGGTTTGGACAAATTGTATGACGTTGAAGGCACCATCGGGCGGCTCAAGCGCGTGCTGGATCAGGTTCTGTGAAACCGTATCGGGTCTTAGCGTACGCCGAGGCCCATTTGCATCAAGGTCTTGCGAACAGCCGGTAGAGAATAGAGCGCATTTAGCCCCATTGCCCGCACGTCCCTTAACGGCCGCGCTTCAATCATCGAGGCGCGGTTCAGCAGGTCGATGCCTTTGACCCGCATCTCGATCTCGGTATGACGGGCTTTGTGATAGGCATCGAGCATCTGCGCATCGCCCAAGCCTTCGGGGCGGGCCTGCGCCAGTTCGAGCAAGCTGCTCAGATCGCCCAGCGACATGTTCAATCCCTGTGCGCCAATTGGCGGCACCACATGGGCGGCTTCGGCCATCAGTGCGACTCGCTCGCCTGACAGACGTTCTGCTGACTGGCTGATGATCGGCCAGATGGTCCGGCGCGAGGCCAGTTTTAACGGTCCGAACAACCCACAGGACCGTTCGGTCATCAGCGCTTCAAACGCCTCGGGCTCGGTGTTGAGCAACTCAACCGCGCGGGGTCCGCGCTCCATCCACACAATCGCCGATGACGGTTGCCCCTGCCAGTCAGGCAGGGGGACCAGGGTGAAGGGCCCACCCGAGCGGTGAATTTCCGTCGAAACATTGTCGTGCGGGATGGGATGTGTGACCGCAAAGGCCAATGCTTTCTGGCCATAGCGCGTTGTATGGACTTTGATCCCAGCCGCCTCGCGCATGGGAGAGTTGCGACCGTCAGCGGCGACCACCAGTTTGCAACGAACGCGGCTGCCGTCACTTAGCCCCACGCGTGCTTCGGCAGTACGGGTGAACAGGCTGACGGTGCCTGTACCGGGGCGGAAATCGACATTCGGCAGTTCGGCCAGTCGGGCCACCATCTCGCGCCGCAGCAGCCAGTTGGGCAGGTTCCAGCCAAAGGGTTGGTCCGAAATATCTGCGGCGTTGAAATCGCGTACCACGCGGGGTTCAGGAACATCTCCGCCTGCGTCCACAATCCGCATGATCTGTAAGGGGGCTGCGTGTGAGTCCAGCCGTTGCCACAACCCGCATTGCTCCAAAAGCCCGTGCGCTGGTTGCAAAAAAGCGGTGGTCCGCAAATCAGAGCCGTCTACATTGCGCTCTGTTATCGGGGGCGCCGGGTCGACACAAATTACATCGAACCCGGCGGTTCCAAAGGCCGCCGCAGCGGTCAGACCGGCGATTCCGCCGCCTGAAATCAGGATGTCACAGCTGTCTTTCATGACCTTGGCCTCCGAGTGTTGGGCAGAACCTAGTTCGGTTCTGCATCGGGTGCCAAGTGACATCCTGTCCCGCGTGTCAGCCGCGTGAAATCAGAATGAGGATCAGGAACATCATCGGCACCATCATCACGGCTGGGATGTACAGGCCCGGCAGACCGAACAACAGGGCAGAACAGCCCCACATGCTGAAAATCGCGGCCGCTGTATAACCCCAATCTGCGCCCTTTGCATGAGCGGCATCCTTGGCTAGCCAGCCAAACAGTGGAACTGCAAATAACAGGCGCTGCCAGATGGGCAGGCGTCCGGGCATCTCGATCGCGCTCATGGGGTCTCCGATTCTGTTCGTCGCTGAGGCGCATATAGGGTCGATGATGCACCTGCAGAATGTGCAGATCGTCGCAGTGTGACAGCCTATCGCAGGCGGGACAGAAACGCAGTCAGATCGTCGGTGTGATGGTGTATATGATCGGCCTCATGCGGCTCGGGCGCGACGTGAACTGTGCGCATTCCCATCGCGTGCGGAGCAGTCAGATTGCGCGGATCATCTTCAAACATGGCCGCCTTGTCGGCGTGGATGCCATCCTGTGCAAAGATCGCCTCGAACGCGGCCTGTTCGGGTTTTGGACGATAGCCCGCGTGTTCCACGCCATAAACTGCATCGAACAAACCGCTGAGGCCGCGTGCCTTTAGTACACGTTCTGCATAAGGCGCGCTGCCGTTGGTGTAAACGACGCGACGGCCGGGCAGGGACCTGATGTGGTCGGCCAACTCGGCGTCGGGGTCCATGTGGCTCATGTCCACCTGATGCACGGCGTACAGATAGGGTTCGGGGTCCAGGTCATGCTCGGCCATCAAGCCGGCCAGCGTGGTGCCGTATTCCCGCCAATAGTGCGAACGCAGACGATCCGCCTCGGCCCGGTCGACGCCAATGGCCTGCACCACGTAATCCGTCATCAGAACCTCGATCTGGTCGAATAGTTGCATATGAGGCGGGTACAGCGTGTTGTCGAGGTCGAACACCCATTGGGTGACGTGCGAAAAAGAAGGTTTGACCATGGGTTGGGTTTAGGCCGCCATGCACAGGTTTTCAATGCTACACTTGATTGCATGGGCCTGAGGCGGATAGACATGTCCGAACGAGGAGAAAAAAGACCCCATGCCGCAGTCTCGACAGCCTAACAAAGACGCCTACAGCCTTATTCTCGAAGCGATTGATGTGGGCGTATACAAGCCCGGCGACCGGTTGGTCGAAAGTGAGCTGGCAGAACGGTTTGGCGTGTCCCGCACGCCGATCCGTGAAGCGTTGCAGCGCCTTGAGACGCAGTCCCTGCTAGAGCGTGACGGACGATCACTGATCGTGGCCTCATTGGATCACAACCAAATGGCCGAACTTTATGTGGTCCGGCGCGAGTTGGAGGGGTTGGCCGCAAAGCTGGCCGCGAAACACGCCACCGAAGAAGAGATCAAAGTGCTGCAGGACATGGTCGCCGCTGACGATGCGCTGGTGAATGATCCAACGGCACTGTCGCGGGCCAACCGGCGGTTTCATGAACAGATCCATCTGGCTTCGCACAATCGGTATCTAGTGCAGCAGCTGAACCTTGTGCACCGCACAATGGCGCTGATGGCTACGACGTCTCTTGCCGTTCAGGGCCGCGGCGAGATTGCGCAAAGCGAGCATAAGGGCATTGTCGAAGCGATCACCGCACGGGATGAAGAAGCGGCAGAGCGCGCGCTGAAAGAACACATCTCGGTGGCGTTCATGACCCGGCTGAAACAGGATGCGGTGCTGCGCGAGAAATGACCGTCAGTGCGGCTGTACTTCTTCGCGGGCCTGCCCATGCTGAGTTTTGTCCCAGAAGAACGGGTTGCTGGCCAGTTCCCACAGGGCTTTGTAGGCGGCAAATACGCCTAGCGGAAAATATAGTGGCATTGTTGGAACCCACGGCATCAGGAACCGTCTTTCCTGTGCTGCTACGGCCAGCATTCCAACGATCAGATTGGTGATCTCGGCCACCAGAAACAGGCTGATGAGTGCGTAGAAGGCCCAATCAGACAAAAGCGGATCGAACGGGCCAGGCAAGCCCAGTGTCGCCAACCAGAACAGCCATAGGACTGGTGCCAGTAGAAACTGGCCAATAGTCCCCAAGAAGAACGCCTGAACACCAAGAAATCGCTTGAGCCCGATGTCGCCTAGCAGGCGCAGTGGCGCGCGCATGTGCACCAGATAGGTCACCATGAACCCCTTCAGCCAGCGCGAACGTTGTTTTACCCAGGGCCAGGCGCGAAAATTCGCCTCTTCATAGGTGGTGGTATCGACCATCTCGGTTCGATAGCCCGCACGGCTGAGGCGCACACCCAGATCCGCATCCTCGGTTACGTTGTGGGCATCCCAGCCGCCAAGCTCCAGCAGTTTGTCCCTGCGGAAAAAGAATGTTGTGCCCCCAAGCGGGACGACCAGACCCAGATGCGCAATGCCTTGCAGGATGATCCGAAACCAGCTGTTGTACTCGATGGTAAAACAGCGTGACCGCCAATTTGTGCGCGGGTTGTAATAGTCCAGAACACCTTGCAGACAGACGACATCTTCGTCAGCCCGCGCAAAATGCCGGACCACTTGTTCGATCTGATCCGGTTGCGGGGCGTCCTCGGCATCCCACACTCCCAGAATGTCACCACGGCAAAAATCCATCGCGTAGTTCATCGCGCGGGGCTTGGTCGTCAGTCCGTTCAGTTCCGGGACTTCCACCGTTCTGATCCAGCTGGGCAGATCCACCCGGCTTAATGTGGTGCGCGTGACCTCATCTGAGGCTTCCAGCACCAGAATGACGTCCAACAACGCTTTTGGGTAGGTCAGGCGTTGCAGCCGCTTTATCAAAGCGCCTGCTATTTCTCGTTCTTTGTAGAGAGGCACCATCATTGATACGCGTGGCAATCGCAGCGGGTCAGGCTCGGGCGTTGGGCACACTTGGCGGCATCTCATAAGATATGAGACCAAGCCCGCAATGCGCAAAACCATGAACAAGAGCAGTGAAACTGTGGCCATGGTCAAAAGAGCAGCCAGACCAACCAGAGGAAAGGCTGTAAAAAAGAAAAGAAGTCCCGCAAGGGCCGCGATCGGACCCGCGCGCTTTGTCGGCGTCCATGATCGACAGCTCTGATCCTTGTCGACCCGGGTTTCCGCGCCTTTTGCTAAAGTGTCGGAAAACGCGCTGGCAATCGCATGATCAATCTGACTGGTCGATGCAAGTACTGGTGCAATCGTGTGTTCGGTGTGGGACAGGGCGGCGCGCACCGCGGCAAAGCGGTTCGGATCCGCGGTCGCGATCAGCAGGATTGGGCCGATGCGTTGCCATGGGATCACATTATGCTTCAGCCAGAACTCGGCCGGTTTGATGTCACATAAGGTCGGGGAGGGGGGCGTGTCTTTAAGATCGGCGATTTGCAGGTTGGTTTGCTCGGACAGGGCATCCATGACCTCCTGACGGCTGATCCAACCCTCCCCAACAAGGATCTCGCCCAGTGGGGCCTGTTGTCTGGACTGCAGATGCAGCGCCATTTCCAGTTGCGCGGTGGTGATGCATCCACGTTCGACCAAACAGGTGCCTAGGGGTTTCCGTGACCGATTGGAAATCGGCGCGGCGCGTGCGAATTGCTGCAGGCTATGTTCAACCATAAATTTATCCTGACGCGGTGACCCCGCGTCAGGATTGCTCAATCAGGGTTAACGGCGCGTTAACACTAAACGATGAAGTGGTTAAGCCTGTGCTTTCTTGTCTGCCATAGCTTCGGCAAAGCGTTCGAACAGGTAGTAGCTGTCCTGTGGGCCAGGCGAGGCCTCGGGGTGGTGCTGCACTGAATAAACAGGGCGATCGGTCATGCGGATGCCGCAGTTGGACCCGTCAAACAACGAGCGGTGGGTTTCCACAACGCCGTCGGGCAGGGACTGGGCGTCCACCGCGAAGCCATGGTTCATCGAGGTGATCTCGACCTTGCCGGTATCCAGGTCTTTGACCGGATGGTTGGCCCCGTGATGGCCGTGGTTCATCTTGACGGTATGGCCGCCCAAAGCCAGCGCCAGCATCTGGTGGCCCAGACAGATGCCAAAGACGGGCAGGTCGGTGGCGTCCAGAACCTCTTTGATCATCGGCACGGCGTATTCACCGGTGGCTGCCGGGTCTCCGGGGCCGTTCGACAGGAACACGCCATCGGGATTATGAGCCAGCACCTCGGCGGCCGTCGCCGTTGCAGGCAGAACCGTGACGTCGCAACCAGCCGAGGCGAGGCAGCGCAGGATATTGCGCTTTGCGCCAAAGTCGACGGCGACAACTTTATGCACCGGAGCTTCCTGACGTTTGTACCCGTCCGGCCAGGCCCACCGCATTTCGTCCCAGCGATAGCTTTGGGCGCAGGTGACCTCTTTGGCCAGATCCATACCTTCCAGACCGGCAAAGCCACGCGCGGCGGCGACCAGCGCCTCGATATCAAAGTTACCGTCGGGATCATGCGCCAACGCGACATGAGGTGCGCCTTGCTGACGGATGGCGCGGGTCAAGCGGCGGGTGTCCACACCACCAATGGCGATGCGGCCACGGCGGGCCAGCCAGGTTTTCAATTCCTCGGCCGAGCGCCAGTTCGATGGCTCGGTCGGGTCCCATTTGACCACCATCCCGGCGGCAACCGGATCGCCGGTCTCGTCATCCTCGGGGTTCACGCCGACATTGCCGATATGAGGGAAGGTGAAGGTCACGATCTGTCCCGCATAAGAGGGGTCGGTCATGATTTCCTGATATCCGGTCATGGCGGTGTTAAAGCACAGTTCAGCCACGGTTTGGCCGGTGGCACCGAAGCCCATACCGTAGAACAATGTACCGTCGGCCAATGCCAGACATGCGGTGGGCTTGGACGGGGCGTTCTGGGCCATGGCGCGACTCTCCTGCAAGGTAAACCGGCGCATACCTAAGGGGGTTGTACGCTCGGGTCAAGTCTGTTCAATTTTTGGGCTATTGTTTAAAATCAATAAGTTAGCCACATGCACCCCCTGTTGTATCGCGCTTTTTGTTTCGATATGGTCGGGGTTCCTTTGCCATGGGGATGGACAGAACATATGGATATGCGATCACGGGTGAACACTGCCCTGAAGCAAGCAATGAAAGACAAGGATGCCGAGCGTCTGTCGACGCTGCGCCTGATTAATGCTGCGATCAAGGACCGTGACATCGCCTCGCGCGCGTCTGACAACGAAGAAGCCAAAGGCTGCGGCGACGCAGAGGTGCTTGAAATTCTTGGTAAAATGACCAAGCAGCGCAAAGAAAGCGCCCGTGCCTATGAAGAGGGCAGCCGGTTGGATCTGGCCGAACGGGAACTGCGCGAGGTCGAGGTCATCGAGGAATTCCTGCCCAAGCAATTGGACGATGACGAGGTGAGCAAGGCCATTCAGACCGCAATCACGGCCACCGGTGCCGGGTCGATCCGCGATATGGGTAAAGTGATGGGTGAGCTGAAAACCCGCTACACTGGCCAGATGGATTTCGGCAAGGTTGGCCCGATGGTCAAAGATCAGCTCTGCGCTGCGCCAGGCGGCAGCTGCTAAGCCCTTTTGTTTGCGAAGATGCTAAGGCTGCGCGACAGGTTCGCGCAGTTTTTTTGTGAGCTCATCAAACAGCGAAATCCGCTCTTCCTCAGACAGAAACGCGCCGATTTCTACCTCGCGACCGTCACCGGTCAGTGTGACATAATTCGGGACCGGGCCGCCGCGCTCATGCATTTCGGGACGGGCCCAATAGCGGTTGCAGGACCACTCCTGCTGCCCCCTTTGCGGGTGATGCTGCACCAGACGGGCCTGCGAGCCGGTCAGGGTCAACACCTCAAAGACGCTGCGTGCCCGGTAATTGGATTGGATCGCAAGCCACAGGCCCAGAACGGTCAACAGCATGAATGGCAGCAAACCCCATAGCAAAACCGACCCAAGAACAGCCATCAGGGGAATCAAGCCAAACAGGAAGACCGCCAACACCACACGCATCGCCCAGCGTGGGGGCAGAGAGTTATGCGGCCACAGGCGTAACTCTTGCTCGGAACTTGAGGTTTGATTCCATCGATACGGCATGGTGCAAAAATAGCGCAACACCTGCCGGTGTCTAACAGGAAAGATCAGATGACGTGTCCAACTTTGGCCCAGGACAACGCGTCGTCCAGCCGGTCGTCGCCCCAGAAAACTTCACCGCGAACGACCAGACTGGGGGCGCCAAAAACGCCCAGCTTTGTGGCCTGTTCGGTTTCGGTTTCTAGGGCCGAGATCGTGTCCGGGCTGCGGGCGCGGGCAAGGGTCAGCCGCGGGTCCTGCTGACACCGATGCAGCGCTTCTGACAGCGCCGTTTCGCTGCCCGCCTCGATCCCTTCTTCGAACCAGATGCGGTACAGGTTTTGTGTAAAGGATTTACCCCAGCCATCCGACATCCCCAAAACGGCAACCTGATTGGCCAGCGCAAGATCCGAGATCGGGTAGGGTGCTGGAAGCGTGGCGTGCAGGTGGTACTTGGCGGCTCGCCGCTCGATATCACGCCACATATATGCGGATTTGGCCGGTTTGCCTGCAAAGGGAATGTTCTGTTGTTCGGACATCACGGTGCGCACGTTGAACGGTCGCCAATTGACGGTCGCGTCATGCTCATCACACCAATCATCCAGGCGCATGATCGTCAGGAAGCTGTATGTGCTGCCGATGGAAAACCAAAAATCTATTTCGGGCATCTGATGGCTCCGATCCCAGGGTTTCTGGATACATGATACCCTAAAATGGGCAGATTATCGAACGCACCCTGAAATGCCGTTGCGGATGCGCCAAATCGGGTCGCTCTAAAACAGAACTTTTTCGATGGGTTGCGCGGGTTGAGGGGCAATACCGCAGTCGGTCATCTGCCGCAGGTCGATCTCGATGCTGCGACACAGGGCCGAGATCGGAACATCGGTCACATCCCCTTCGAACGGATCCTCCATCGAGGCGCTGACGCGTTCGGTGACAAAGAAGATCCAGCAGACCAGCGCCCCAACTGGCGCAAATGTCAGCCAGTCGAAGATAACAAGCTGCCATACGGAGATATCTGTTTCGGGGATAATTGACCGCTCGTCGTTGAACGCCAGTGGCAGCATGAATATGAAGATCCAACTGAAAACGCGGCCGACTTCGGCAACCTGTCTTGGGAATGGCGTGTTTTTGATGCGCTCACACTGGCCTTGTGTCGTCGTCAACCGGGCGAGGCGGTCCATCAGGGCGACGTGCCAATAGGGGTCAATGCCACGGCTACGCGCCAACTCAGCAAGTTTCTTGCCCTGAAGAAACAACAGATAGGAGGCGCGATTGCTCTTGCCTTCAAGCCTTGGCAAGTCGCTTGGCAACTGGCATTCACGCCAGCATTCGGGCTTTTGATGCAGCTCGGTGCGGTCAGATATAGGTTTGTGTCCAAACATCCATGGACGTCGGCTGCGTCCTGTTGGCGAGGGCTGGCGCAGCTGAAAGGCAAGCATATTGAGCCATGCGATGTGACGTTCGATCAGTTCGTCGCGCAGCGCGGGATCAATCGGTGTGCCGTCAGACAGCACCAGATTGCCGACGGTGTTGCCCCAGTCCCGGCTGGCGTTGACGATCTCGCCCCAGATGTTGCGCGCCTCGGACCAGCGCGCAAAGGCTGATGTGTTTTTAAAACCAAGGAAAAATGCCACTGCCAGCCCGAGCATGGTGACGGGGGGGCTGGGGTTCGAGATCAGCTCGATTGTCGTGAGCTCATCCGCCAGTACAACCAGCAACGTCCATGTCAGCACGATGCAGATAAAGCCAAATGAGCCTTTGACCATCTGTCGTACAGTAATTCCATTGTGAAGGATCATGACCGACCGAGTCCTGCGCAATTGGTGATTGCTAGTCAGTCTAACGGCTTATTCTCTGGCAAGTCTATGCCAGCGTTGTTTAATTCTTGAGGCCTGAAAAATGAAAAGCCCCGCATCTGCGGGGCTTTATCAGTCTATCTTGCCGGGATTAGTGGGCGTGGCCTTTATCCCAGTCTTCCTGCTTCGGCAGCTGCTCGAACGTGTGCTCGGGCGGCGGGGTCGGCAGGGTCCATTCCAGCGTATCCGCGTATTCGTTCCAAGGGTTCGGCCGGGTCTCACGCTTGCCACGCAGCAGGGCGTAGATCACGATGCCGAAGAACAGCAGGAACGAGGCGAAAGAGATGA
This sequence comes from Ruegeria sp. A3M17, assembly GCF_003318255.1. Taxonomy (GTDB): domain Bacteria; phylum Pseudomonadota; class Alphaproteobacteria; order Rhodobacterales; family Rhodobacteraceae; genus Ruegeria. The sequence goes on along the minus strand of NZ_QOCF01000007.1, from coordinate 259,849 downwards.
ACGCGCCAATCGACGATACATAGTTCCACTGGGCGAATGCCTCTGGGTAATCGATGTAGCGGCGCGGCATGCCCTGACGGCCAAGGAAGTGCTGCGGGAAGAAGGTCAGGTTGGCGCCAATGAAGAACATCCAGAAGTGAACCTTGCCCCAGAATTCCGAGTACTGGCGACCTGTCATCTTGGAGAAGTAGAAGTACATTCCCGCAAAGATCGCAAACACGGCACCCAAGCTCATCACGTAATGGAAGTGCGCAACCACGTAATAGGTGTCGTGATACGCACGGTCCACACCGGCCTGCGACAGAACCACACCGGTCACACCGCCAACGGTGAACAGGAACAGGAAGCCGAAGGCAAACAGCATCGGTGTCTTGAACTCGATCGAACCGCCCCACATGGTCGCGATCCACGAGAAGACCTTAACGCCGGTCGGCACCGCAATAACCATCGTGGCCAGCATGAAGTACGCCTGCTGACGCAGCGACAGTCCGACGGTGTACATGTGGTGCGCCCACACGACAAAGCCCAGCACACCAATCGCGATGATCGCCCAGACCATCGGCAGGTAACCGAAGATAGGCTTGCGTGAGAAGGTCGCGATGACGTGGCTGATGATGCCGAAACCGGGCAGGATTACGATATACACTTCCGGGTGGCCAAAGAACCACAGGATGTGCTGATACAGGATCGGATCGCCGCCACCGGCCGGATCAAAGAAGGTGAAGCCAAAGTTGCGGTCCATCAGCAACATGGTGATCGCACCCGCCAGAACCGGCAGAGCCAGGAGAATCAGCCAAGCGGTGACAAAGATTGACCAGCTGAACAGCGGCACCTTGAACAGGGTCATGCCTGGGGCACGCATGTTCAGGAAGGTGGTGATCATGTTGATCGCGCCAAGGATCGAGGAGGCGCCCGATACGTGCACGGCAAAGATCGCAAGGTCCATGGACATGCCGCCTTCGGTCGTCGACAGCGGTGGGTACAGAACCCAGCCGACGCCCGAACCGAGCTGATCGTTACCACCGGGGCTTAGCAACGAGGCCACGCCCAGCGAAGTACCAGCAACGTACAACCAGAAGGACAGGTTGTTCATCCGCGGGAACGCCATATCCGGCGCGCCGATCTGCAACGGCATGAAATAGTTGCCAAATCCGCCGAAAAGCGCGGGGATGACCACAAAGAACATCATCAGAACACCGTGGTAGGTGATCATAACGTTCCACAGGTGTCCGTTAGGGGTGCAGAGCTCGGCTCCGCTGCCGAACAGTCGGAACCCTTCCAGGCACATATGCTGCACCCCGGGTTCCATCAATTCGATCCGCATGACAACAGTCATCAGAACTGAAATCAGACCGGCAAGTGCCGAGACGACCAGGTATAGAATCCCGATGTCCTTGTGGTTGGTCGACATGAACCAGCGCTGGAAAAATGTGCGCTGGTCTTCATGGTCGTGACCATGAATGGCTGCGTCTGCCATTATAGGTGCCTCCTGTTGCAACTGCACCGCGCAGTTGGACCTCTCCAACGCGCGGGATTCCTGCTGGTTTTAGATTGCGGGGGGGCGACCTTCAATGGTCGAGTTTGATCTGGATCAAGATTAATTGTCGCGGGCAGGAGGGCGAGCCGCGAAATTTTCACCAAATTCCGCATTCATCTGGGGATCAGCGCCCCGAATTCAAGAGGGCGGCTGGGAATTGCGTTCCCCGCTTGACCCGGGCCGGGGTGCGCCGCAGAACTGTCGGCAACGCGTTAATCGGAGACTTGAAATGACCGCTTATGATCCCGAGAATATTTTTGCCAAGATTTTGCGCGCAGAGATCCCTTCGAGCCGAGTATACGAAGATGACGATACGGTGGCCTTCATGGATATCATGCCGCGCGCGGACGGGCACCTGCTGGTGATCCCCAAAACCCCCTGCCGCAACATACTGGATGCAACGCCTGCACAACTCGGGGCTGTGACCGCAACGGTCCAGAAAATGGCCAAGGCTGTCGTCGCAGCGTTTGATGCGGACGGGGTCACTGTCCAGCAATTCAACGAGGCCGCCGGAGGGCAGGAGGTGTTCCACCTGCATTTCCATATCCTGCCGCGCCATGATGGCGTCGCTGTACGGGCGCCGGGAACGATGGGCGATTTCGACCTGATCGCGCAGCATGCCGACAAGATCAAAGCCGCGCTGAGCTGACTGGGAGGCAGTTACTTCGAGTGCGCGTGTGGCCCCGCGCACTCACTATGATCGCCAAATGCGTGAAGCACGGCGCATACATGGTCGTGCTTGCCATCGCAGGCTTTGGAAATTCGGGTCAGTTCCGCCTCGAGGCTACGCAGGCGGGAAATACGGTCCCGCAGGTCAGCCAGCTGTCTTCCGGCAATTTCATGCGCTTGGTTAAGGTCGCCGCCAGACGCGCCTTCCAGGGACAGTAAACCCTCGACATCGGCCAGCGGTAAACCCAGATCGCGGCAATGGCGAATAAAAAACAGCCGTTTCAATGCAGTGTCGTCGTACCGACGCTGATTACCCGCTGTTCGGTCCGGGCGAGGCAGCAGACCTTTGTCTTCGTAAAACCGGATGGTCGGAACCTTGACCCCCGTATGACGCGACAGATACCCAATCGAATACATCTTTTTCCTCAGGGCTCTTGAACCTCTAGTTACTAGAGGAATTACATGCAATGTGCAGCCGTAACAAGGGACACACATTTCAGATGGCACATGATCATTCTCATAAGGGGCACAGCCACGCGCACCATCACATAGACCGGGAGGCAGGGGACGCGCGTGTTGCTTGGGCTATTGCCGTCAACATGTTCCTGACGCTGGCACAGGTTATTGGGGGCATTTTTTCAGGGTCGCTGGCGCTGATCGCCGACGCCTTGCACAATTTCTCTGACGCCATCGCGCTGGTCATCGCCTTTTTTGCCCGTAAAATCGCCCGCCGACCTGCCGACCCACGCATGAGCTTCGGCTATGGCCGGGCCGAGGTCGTCGCCGCGCTTGTCAACTATACCACTCTGGTCGTGCTGTCGGTGTACTTGTTCTACGAAGGCGTGATGCGGTTTTTTGAGCCTGAGCCGGTTAACGGCTGGATGGTCGTCTGGATCGCTGCACTGGCTTTGATCGTGGACCTTGTCACGGCTGCGCTGACTTACTCGATGGCCAAGGACAGCATGAACATCCGGGCGGCCTTTCTGCACAATGTGGCGGACGCCTTGGGATCGGTGGCTGTGATCATTGCCGGCACCGCGGTGATCCTGTTCAACTGGACATGGGTAGACCCCGCCGTCACGATCCTGATTTCGGTCTACATACTGTGGCACGTCAAAAGTGAAATTGGCGAAACGATCCGCGTTCTGATGATGGCAGCGCCCCCCGAACTGGACCCGGAGGAGGTTGCCTCGGCCATCGAGGACATACCGGGTGTGTCCGAGGTTCACCATGTCCACCTGTGGAGCATGCAGGAGCGAGAGCCTGCATTGACGGCCCATCTGGTCGTGGACGCGGCGGCCTGGGTCGATGCGGAAGGGGTGAGGGCCAGCGTCAGACAATCGCTCCGCGACCGGTTTGCCATTGGTCACGCCACGCTTGAGCTTGAGCAGATCGACCGCGCGTGTGTCGGGTCGTCTCGTTTTGGGCATACAGAAGAGAAACTATAGAGTGGGATGTGAATTGCCGCTCCGATTTGGGGTCGGAACGGCAGACTCGTTAACAAAAAATTTTCCGATTACTCAGGATGACCTAAGATCACCGGTAAACACACCACTCACTCTAAGAACGGTAAATCTATACTACCCGCAAACACGCGGGATGTATCCATTTGAGTGAGTTTTTCACCCATTTGCCCTATTTGTACTGTAGCCATTGGGAAATTTTGGCTCAGTATGGAAACAGCGGGGTCAAAAATTGCGGGATTGTTAACAGCGCATTGATTCTGAACGATTCGCAGGTATGGATTTAGCGCCTATTGGGGCCAAAAACCTCTGAGAAGGTTTTACGCAGGGCGGTGTCCACGTCCATCAAAGTGACCGGCAACCCCAGATCGACAAGCGACGTAACCCCATGTTCGGTGATGCCGCAGGGGACGATGCCAGAAAAATGTTCGAGGTCAGGTTCGACATTGATCGAGATGCCGTGGAAGCTGACCCATTTGCGCAGGCGCAATCCGATCGCCGCCACCTTATCCTCGGCAGGTTGGCCCGAAGCGGTCAGTGGTTTGTCATTGCGCCGAACCCAAACACCTACGCGACCGTCACGGATTTCACCATGCACGTTGAACTCGGCAAGCGCCGCGATCACCCATTCTTCCAGTTGCTTGACGAAACGGCGCACATCCTTGCCGCGTTTGTTCAGGTCCAACATCACATAGGCCACGCGCTGGCCGGGGCCGTGATAGGTGTATTCACCGCCACGCTTGGCCTCAAAGACCGGAAAGCGATCCGGGTCGGTCAGGTCTTCAATCCGGGCTGAGGTGCCGGCGGTGTAAAGCGGCGGATGCTCCAGCAGCCAGACACACTCATCCGCTTCACCGGCCGCAATTGCAGCCACGCGTGCCTCCATGAAGGCGACGGCGTCATTGTAATCGGTCAGCCCGTCAGTGATCTTCCATTCCATATGGGCTCCTTACCGCCGGGGCGAGGCGATGAAAAGAGGTCACGCAGCCTCGGTCAGGCACCGCTGCAACAGGTCCGAATAGGTTTCGACCCCCTGCGCACCAGTCACCAGGTACTTGCCAGCGAACACCATCGACGGGACACCTGAAACACCACGGCTGGTCCAGAATTGTTGCTTTTCGCGAACCGGCGCAATGTGATCGCCCGAAGTCAGAGCCGCTTTGGCGGCGTTCCGGTCCAGACCCGCCACTTGGGCTGCATCAAGCAGGACATCGGATTGGGATACGTCCTGTTGATTGGTAAAGTAAGCCTCGAACAGGGCCATCTTCAACGGATGCTGGCGGCCTTGCGTTTCGGCCCAGTCCAGCAGTTGATGCGCGGCAAAGGTATTTACCATCCGGCTGTCGTCATTGAAGTTGAACGTAAAGCCCAGCTCGGCGCCGATCTGGGTCAGCTGATCGCGGGCCTGCTGGCTCTGCTCGGCCGTTGAGCCATACTTCTCCATGATATGTTCGCGCAGGTTCTGGCCCTCTGGCGGCATATTGGGGTTCAGCTCAAAAGGATGCCATCTGAGATTGGCGAGCACGTTTTGTTCTTTCAAAGCCAGGTCAAGCTGGCGAAACCCCACGATGCACCAGGGGCACACAACGTCTGAGACGATATCAATCTGGACAATTGGGCGGGGATCTTGCGCGGTCATGGGCGGGCTCCGGGGAAGGGGGGCTAAACTCTGTCTGCAGTAAAGATAAGAATGGCAACGCGGAATTCAAATTGGCGCGTTTTTTGCCTCTTCACATCCTGTTCGCCACCGTCTATATGGCCTCCAACCAAGTCATTGGCAGTGCGGTCGTGGCGGAATTGGTAGACGCGCAGCGTTGAGGTCGCTGTGGGGTAACACCCGTGGAAGTTCGAGTCTTCTCGACCGCACCAGAACCAGCTTGATCGGTTGGTTTCCGGCCTTATAAATAAGGGCATTCAGCATTTTCCGAGTGTGTCGCATAACGCAAACAGCACACATGGACAGCACACAATGGCCCTTAGAATGAAGATCAGTTACGTCGACGCAATCAGCGAAACTCAGTGGCGGTTCCGTAGAAGGTGGCCCAAGCGAGTGCGTGAAATTCGTGGTGAGGATGCCTATCAGAAGCACATTAAAGCTCGTGATGGGGCAGCTTTTCAGCGCGAGTACCAGTTTCACCTGAGGAATTTTGACGCCATCGTTGAGGACACCCTTAGGCGGAACCCTGAAGTGGACACTCGGTCGGCAACTCAGAAGTTTATCGACGCGCAGCGCCTTGCAGAACATTACGTAGCAGGTGCTCAAGGTTTGGACCCCGACGACAGTTGGACGCGCGGGGTAGTGGGCCACAGTCTGGCTGCCCGTGGCGAGGACCCAGATGTCGTGGCTGCTGTCCTGAACCCTGACCGAGAACCTCCTAAGCCGTCGCTGGTCGACATGAGGGACACCTATGCCAATGACAAGGGGTTGGTCGATGATCGAAAGGCGATGGTGAGAATTGACCGTACTTTTGGCCGACTGAAGGAGGCCCTAGAGAAGCCCCTCGAAGATGTAACCATTGAAAGCATCGACCGTCAGACGGCGCGTAGCTTTATGGACCATTTGTTAGGTCTCAAGAAAGCCAACGGACAACCTCTGGCCCTCAAGTCGTGTCAGCGTGAGGTGATCATTGTGGCCGCTGCTTACAACCATGCTGTCAGGGAATTGGAGATTCCGTCTGAGCGAAACCATTTCGAGCGCCTGCCGTGGCCCAAGGAACAGGTTAGCTCACTGGATAAGAACGTCCCGCTACCAGACAGCGTTGTCGACGCCGTGCAGAAGACCTTAGAGGGCGGTCGAAGCAAAGACCTTCCTGATATGTGGCGGGTGCTAAAAGGCACCGGGATGCGGCTTGGTGAAGCCTGTGGTTTGCGCGTAAGTGACGTGGACCTGAAAGGGGAAACTCCATCCATCCTGATCACTTCAAACGAAATCAACGGCATCAAGAATAGCAACAGTGACAGGTATGTTCCGATTGCCTCAGAAAGCCTCAGGGAATCCCTAGGGGCGCGTGTAGAGGGGCGTAAGGGCGACGAGCCACTGTTCCTTTCTTATGGCCGTGATGGTGGCCCTACGGCTGCCTCTGCGGCGCTGATGAAAGCGGTCAAAAAGAACACTGACGACAAGCGCATGAAGGTCCACGGGTTGCGCCACAGGGCAAGCGATAAGTTGAGAGATGCAGGGGCACCAGTAGAGGTGCGTCATGGGTATCTCGGGCACTCCGCTCAGTCGGTCGCTGAGAGTACTTATGGTGGGCGTGCGGCGCGGCTGAGAGAGTTCGCTAGGTGGGGCGTTAAGGCTGGGCTTTAAACCCTGCGGCACAACAGACCTTCCACCTAATCGACGTGCTGACGCATCTGAGTTTGGATACGCTTTTGCATTTCTTCGCTAATGCCCATGCGCCCTTTCGGCGTAACCCTTTGTTTTCGATAGTAACCACAAGTAACTATTCAGCTTCCGCTTCGGTTGCCGCTGCTGCGGCTTTATCCCTTTGGACCACAGCCCTGACCATCGCCTCGGCAATACGCTGTTTCATAATCGCTTTGAAGTTACGCGCCTGCGGCAAGATTGGTGCTCCGCGCGCTCCGAATGTTTCAGATGCGCGCTTTAGGTAGCTGTAGAACGTCCATGTGCCGTAGTCGTCTGGCGAAAGTTCTTCCGGATGAACACGGCTGAATCTCTGGCTGAAGTCGGAGTAGTTGAAGGTAGCCAATATCTCTGAGGCGTTCATTTTGGGATGCGCTTTTGCAAAGCCACGCGCCACGCCCTTTGCGGATAGAGCCACCTTGCGGTACAGCCGGGATATGGTGCTGTCGCGGACATAGACCTGACGGCCATCGAAGCGGAAGCCGAGATATTCAAAGCCGTTCTTTCCCTGAGGTCCGCGTACATGCTGAAAGGCTAGGGCATCATTATCGCGCAGGAAGCGAACAATACAAGTCTTGGCTTCTTTGATCTGAAGCTCCTCACCGTATTTGCGTATTTCGCCCACAGCGAATGCCTCTGCTTCATCCGCCTCGGTTTCACCGCCCGGAACAATCAAAAGAATGTCGTCTGAATACCTCATATAACGACCGCCCCGGGACTCCGCATACTGGTTCATCGCTACATCGAAGCCGAGAAGATAGAAGTTTGCAATCAAATCGGAAATCGGTGCGCCTTGCGGAACTCCATGGTTGAGGAGGTTGCCTTCTTCGTCTGCGTTGCGCCGTACCAAACTTGGAATTGTGGGGTCGCCGCCGCAAATCTTGGCGCGGAAATCAGCAGGGGAACAGAGCTGGGTTGGCATCTTCTTGAAAGGAACAGTGTAGCGCTCGCGGGGATAGCCATTAACGCTGACCGTCTCAATGTATCCAAGACGGCGGTAAACATCCTTTTGGTCTACAACGTGATACCGGGTGACATTCTTAAAGACGGTGAAGTGATCGGGGGGTAGTCTGTCAACGGCTAGAAGGTCACACCAGACCGCTTTGATACGTTCGTGATCCAAGTTCTCGAAGTAGCCTTTGATGTCGAGTGCGATGGCGACGCAGTCGCCTTGTTTCTCAATCTCGTCAAAGGCATCCTTCGCAAAGTCAATGTTGCACTTGCCTCCGCCGCCACCCTTGGGAATCTTCCGGTATGCAATTGGGCAGTGTTCTACACCCAAATTGGAAAGGCGTTCTTCATATCTCTCGGCGAGGATTCTTCTGTAATGTGTAAGGATATAGGCGTCCCGACGAGCAGCATATCGGATGGGCCGTGACTTCGGCTCTGGTCGTTCTTTTTCAGCTATCCTAAATGGCTGCCAAGTCTCTTCATACAGAAAGAAGGGATAGAATTTATTTGCGGCGACCCGCGCGGGGTCAGAAACAATTTCTTCGGCCTCTTTGATGGAAAGTCTGCGGTCAAAATGAGGGTAGTGTTTAAGGTCTTTGGGTGAAAATATTGGTTCCATTTTCCTACGCGAGAGGGACCGAAACATTAGGCAGGACACTTGCCCTTATTCGTTCCGGCCCCGACTGTTCTGCGTGGTGCCCATCTTTTCGACGTGTTCGCTTATATTGTCATTTACATAACAACCGGGATTACCGGAAACCGAAGCCGCGTCGCCGGTATAAATACAGGAGCCCAACAAATGGTACTCGAAATCTGCATGTACCTGGCCACAGGACTTGACAGTTTAAACGATCGACTGCGCCGCCCTAAAGACGACGATGAAATCGACTTGGGAACGGACTAGGAACACTTCAAGTTGCGAACTGAAGATTTTTGTTTAATTGGGCGCAGTTGTGAGTCTTTGTGGCATTCTTGCATCAATGAGTGCTGCCTACCTCAGCGGCTGGAGTTTTATGCCCAGACATTAGCTGCCAAAAGATAGAAAAGCACGACTCCGCGACAGCCAGCTTCAATTTCTAGCATGACGCACAAGAGCACTCTTAAGCCGCATAGCCTCGGTCTCGCGGGCAGCGACTCGTAGAACCAATAGCTGCCGCTACTGCCAGCGCGTCGACTTCTTCATTTTTTTGATCAACTGCGTGGCCCCGCACCCACTCCCATTGCAAGTTCAATCCGTCTGATGCGGCTAGAAGTTCTTCCCAAAGGTCGCGGTTCTCGACGGGTTTGCCGCCTGCTTTATGCCAGCCGTTAGTTTGCCATGTGGGCATCCATTCGGTCATCCCTCGGATAAGCAACAGGCTATCGGAAAAGACCGTGATCTGGGCTTTCTCGTCACGCCTGATTTGGCGGAGACCCTGAATGGCGGCTGTCATTTCCATCCTGTTGTTGGTGGTGTGCTTGACGCCGCCATTGATGGACCGCTTCTTGACCTCTTTGCCGTCTTCGTATCGTCGGAGAGTTGCAGCCCAGCCGCCGCGACCGGGGTTTCCAAGGCATGAGCCATCAGTGTGAATAGTGATTTCAGTGTTTGTCATTTGGGGTTCTTCTTCGTTCGTTAGGGGGCTTTGGTTTGTTTGCGGTTGGTCATGGCGACCACGCCAAGCTCAACCAAGAATGAAAGCGCTTCGCTCTGTGAGACCTCACGCTCCAACTGTTTGACCATGCGTTCACGCACGGTGTTGACTGTAATCACCACTTCAGGGCGCACTCTCATGCTGGCCCAGTGGCTTTGTCGGTCGGCCCAAAGGGCAAGCTGATCGTCAATCTTGTCGCGGCCCAGACGGGCACGTGCGGTTGACTTCAGGCGTTTCGTGAACGCTCGTCGTTTGTCATTGCCGATACGGCGCAGCCTTTTGTCGGCCACGCGGTTCTGCTCATTCAGTTTCATTGTGTGTTCCAGATATGAAAAGGGACGCCCGTTCTGGACGCCCCCGGTTGCTGTTAAGGGGAGACAATGTCTCCCTCTATGTGTCTCCCCTCGTGCCGCCACCACGGCCACCTCGGGTAATCGTTTAGGATACTCTCAGAAGCCGATTTAATCCAAACTGAGAGCGTCGTCTGAAAACGTGTCCACGCGTCCTTTGAAGTTGCGCCGGGGGTTGTATGTGAAGTTGCTGCCTTCGTCGTCGTTGGCCGCTCTCAGCAACGCATCAAGCGGTCGTTCAGTGTCCCCTACAGGCGTCCTTGCGGTGCGCCTTCGGTCAACGATGCTGGTGTCCGCAAATTCTTCGTCAGCGTCCAGTACATCGCTCTCCCACAATTCTGCGGTGATCTGCTTCAATCGCCAAGGGTCGAACACCTTGCACAACACTGTAAGGACATCCTCATCCCGCTTTAGCTTGGCATCGGTCAAAACCTTGCTGATTGCATTCGCAGCGTCGTTGGTCATTGCTTCCAATTCCTCACTGCTGGGAGGCGTCCAAGCGTCGTCGAGTTGGACCTTCCACTGATTGTCCTGCCACCACTCCCCGGTCGGAATGTGCTCTGCTTCGGTCATCAACTTAAACACCTTGTTCATGCGTTGAACGGTTCGTGTTGAGACCCCTGACGCATGTGCGATCTGTAACTTGGTTATCTGGCTCTGCCAGTTCTTACCCGTCCACTGCAAGCTATCGCGAACCAACCGCCATGCGGCGTTGTTCCGCTCTGCTGGCATCAAGGGCTTACTGTCTTTTGTGTTCGCCGCCAGTGCCACCAAACGGGCAACCATAGGCAGGCATTCGTGAACAAGAACGGGAACCAGAGGAGCATCTCTTAGGTCAACCCTGTGGGTTTCGAAGTGGTGATAGTATGCCTCGGTCCTGTGGTGGCCATCCATGATGATCAATCGCCCGGTATGGCTGCCGGTATCATCGCATTCCCGCCAGAGCAGTATCGGGTCGAGTTCTCGGCCAGACCGTAAGGCTTTCGCTAGGGTATCGATGTGGTCGGCGCTCGGTGCTTCACCAGAACGAAACCAAAATCGGGGGTCCTTTGATATTGATGTGACAGGTATGTCGTCGCATGCGACCACGACATTTTCAGTATTGAGTTCAGAGGCTTTCATTGCTCTTGGCTCCGTTTGATATGGGTTGATTGTTTGCTTCACGCATTGCGTGCAACTTGGCTTTTCAATGGATTACGCCCTTGTGCACAGACACGCAGAAGTAATCTGGCGGGACCGAAGTTCCGCCGCCTTACGACACGACCAAGAAAGACACGCCGAAAGTGCATCATAAGCTGGCTGGTTAGGGTGAAGCGTTCAGCGCATCGGACACCTCAACCCTGCTACAATTAGATGGAATGCTCATGAAGTGCTCAGTAGGTTCCACTTTACGAAATCAACAGGGCAATTAACGGTCGTTCTAACGAGCGTTTACTTACTTCACGTGGGAGGGATTTTTATAACTATATGATATCAAATATCTTTCTAAGCGACCCTTTGCGGACACCTAAAGGCCGACGAGCGCTTGCTTACTGCTGCAGCTTGGGGGCGAGGGTGTCTAAGGTCACTCACGTCACAGCCAAAGGTCCGCCTTAACCGACAAAAATGACCTGCGGGTTGTTAAATCAGTGCCTTAGGCTCTGGACCTATGAATACAAAATCAGCTCACTGGCGGAAAAGCGGGCGTTCAGGCAGATTGCAGCGAACGGCTGCTCCGAGCCCAGAGTCCCGAATGCTGCGCCCCGCCTAAAATGGCGCGAAGCGCGCATTGCTGACTTTGGTCGCCGAAAGGACGGCCCAGAGCCGACCTTGGTGATCTTCGCAGCTAACGGCAGTAACGAGCCCAAACGACTGTACAGCGCCTGCTCAGTTCTGCCGACATGGTGTACAGGCAGGGCGGTACGGCGCCTGGCGTAGCGCTCCGCTCGTTGCTCAATTGCCATAATTGCGCTTGTTGCTGGGTTGGCAGCAAACGGCTTAAATAAAGACCGTCGATACTGCACGGCTTGGGTTCAAGAGGTTGCAACAGTTTCCATAACCTCATCTGCGATGGACGAGATCTTTTCTCGTAGCCAAGAGTGGGCCGGATCGTTGGTGCTGCGTTGATGCCAGCTCATGTAAATCGTCAAGGAATCTGATGGGTTTGGTAGCGGTGCCATTTCAAGCTCGCTCAGAACACTCAGTTTCATGAGGTTCATTTCTGTCGCGAGATAATCTGACCCTTTGACGAACGAAGGGATAGCGCTGAAGTTTGGCACGGATATCCGTGCCTCGCGGATTCCTGATTTGTCCACTCCAGTCAGTGCCCTTAGGGATGTTCCCCCATCTGGAAATCGCACCGTAAGGTGGTCTGCCTGACAATATTCTTCCCACGTCGCAGGGGCTTTCCGAACTGCACCGTCAAAAAAGCACATCATTTGCCCGTGGAGGATAGGTTTTTGCACAATGTCTGTTGCATCCGGTGGGAATGGCGTCAGCGCAAGATGACAGCGAGCTTCGCGCATCATACCCGAAGTTGGATGACCTGAGGGAATGAACTCGAATGCGGCCGACACGCCGTCGTCACGCAGTTCACGCAGCAACTTGGGAAAGATCAAATCGCGTTGCATGTCATTTGCAGCAACGATGAAGAAGAGGTCTTCGGTCTCGGGTTCGAATCTGCGCTCGAAAGTGAGCTTCTGAAGGGCATCCAGCGCGTTTTGAACGGGAATTCTCAAAGAGTTTGCGCGATCCGTCGGCAACATTGCCTGACCCGAGCGCACAAAGAGGGGGTCGTCAAAAAAGTCTCTGAGACGCACGAGCGCATGACTGACCGTTGATTGGGTAACTCCAAGGCGAATACCCGCCTTGGAGACTGAAGATTCTTCCAGCACCGTCAAGAAGGTGATCAGAAGTTGTCCATCAAGAGAGGCAATATTGAATTTCTTCATAACCACTATTGATAGCGATCAATTGTTTCGACTGCCAGAACCACATACCATTTTACAATGATTGAGGACATGGGAGTTGCTTGGATACTTCGAAACCATAGACTGCTCATACCTCTCCCAAGCAGAGAAGGAATACGTGCACTGGATTTCTTGCTTCATTTGAGAATGTCATTAGTTGCGGCCGCTGCACTCGTCATAGGCGCTGCGATACCGGTTCATTTCGAACTTTCCAGTGGCGTTTCACCTCATATTCAATTCGCTCAAACTCAGGGCTCTGATCGACGGCAAGATCGCAGGGGTGACCGTCAAGACGACCGCGATGACCGTTCCGATGATCGTCAGGACTGCCGTCAGGCCGAAGGTGCGGGGAAAGACAAACGCGATTGCAAGCAGGACGGACGGCAAGACCGGAACAGCGACGGATAGACGAAATTGCATCTCCAACTGTAGTTGGACACCGCAAGGGCCGAAGTATCCTGACAAAAACGAAAACAGACCATAAAGGAAAACAAAGTGAAGTTTTTGACATTAAAGATATGCAGCGCCGCGATTTTCTCGTTTTGCTTGCTCAACGGGCCGGTGCACGCCGACGACCCAACACCAGGCTATAACACTAAAATCCCGAAAGGACTGCTCACGCCCGACAAGTATCCAACTCGGGTGGGCGACATCGAATTTTTTGACGGTATTCCCACTACGGCTACAGCAGAGGCACTTTATAACCACCTCGATTACATTCGCGGTGTACAAACATTCCTGAATGGTATGCCCGCCGCATCGCTCGAAGCTATCCGTCGCAGCGAGATGCGCGATGGCAAGACCAGCTCCAACCACGTGTCGATCTTCGATGATCTTATGGACAGCAATTCTCTGTTCCTGACCGGCAATACGGACACCGTTTATGTCAGCGCTATCCTTAATTTGGAGGAAGACGGACCGACTGTCATTGAACTTCCGGCGGGCACAGGTCCGGGAACGGTCAACGACGCGTTCTTTCGGTTTGTTGTGGACACAGGTGCGCCCGGTCCGGATGCTGGTAAAGGTGGCAAATACCTGATCCTGCCACCGGATTACGAAGGTGATCTGGAAGGGCCGGTTGGCGGCCTGGAAACCGAGATCGACGGTGAAACCTATTTTGTCGCTCAGTCTACAAGTTGGATCAATTGGTTCATTGCCCGTGGCTTCCTGAAAGATGGCAAGCCGGATTTCTCCAGCAACCTGTTCCGCGAGGGATTGAAAATCTATCCGTTGGCGCAGAAAGACAACCCGCCAGAGATGGAATTCACCAATATGTCAGGTGTGGCGTATAATACGATCCACTCCACCGATTTCGACTTTTTCAAAGAGCTGCATACGGTAATTGATCGTGAGCCGGTTCCGTTTCTCGATCCTGAACTGCGCGGACTGTTCGCATCCGTCGGTGTTCAGAAAGGAAAGCCGTTTAATCCGGATTTGCGGATGAAGAACATCCTGATCAAAGCGGCCGAGGTTGCAAACGCGACAGCGCGCACTTTGCTTTGGTATGAACGCAATCCAGCGGACTTCATCTACGAAGGAAGCTATTGGAAAGTTGGATTTCCGGGTGGAAACTACGAATTCCTGCGCGATGAAGGTGCGGGAGGACGTGATCTTGATGGCCGGACTGAGTTCTTCTACTTCGCGACTGTTAACACCCCGGCGATGACCTTAAAACTAATTGGGAAAGGGTCGCAATATGCGTGGGGCGCTTTGGACGAGAATGGCGACTACCTTGATGGTGGAAAGAATTATCGGTTGAACATCCCGGCCGATCCGCCTGCGGATAACTTCCTGTCTATCGTACTCTACGATCCGCAAACACGTTCGCAGCTTCAAACAAGTCAGCCGTTTCCGAGCTACAACAGCGAAAAGCACAAAGATTCGGTGACCTACAACGAAGATGGTTCAGTAGACCTGTACTTTGGGCCGGAAGCTCCGGAAGGCTTGGAAACCAACTGGATCGAAACTGTTCCCGGTAAAGGCTTCTTCGCAATTCTGCGGCTCTATAGCCCAACCGAGCCCTGGTTCGAAAAAACCTGGCGTCCTGGGGACATCGAACTGCTTGATTGATCATGTGCGCCGGGCCTGCGGTCGCAGAGCCCGGCGCAGTCTTGAATTCCAAGCTCTCCGAAAGAACCGAAACAGGAAACAGTATGAAAATTGTCTACTACTTAACATGGCTGATGGTCGCTGTTTTTCTAGTTGGCGAAACAGCGCGCAGAGGCGTTGGATACTTTTCCATCAACGCCACAACAATGATCGAAGACTATTTGTGTGGCTTGTTGCTTTTGGCGGCAGCTCTTGTCTGGCGCAGCGGTGCCATTTGGGGGCCGACGCTAATGGCCTCGGCCTGGGCCTACGCAACCGGAGGAATGTTTGTTCCGTTTGCGGCGCACCTGGAGGCTTGGCTCAGACAGGAGACATTCCGCCCTGACCACCCCCACGAAGACGTAAATTCAGTCATTCTGAAGGGTGTTATCTGGGCGATCTGCTTGGTTTGTTTCCTCGTTTCTATGAGGAACGCAATCAGCAGAAACCAGTATTCAGAAGCCTAAAATACCAAGCCAAACAAAGTGAAAACCGAAGTAAAACGTAGGATCACAACATGAAAAAAACCTTATTACTCGCCACAACTGCCTCGTTGATGGCGAGCTTCGCTCAAGCCGAGCCGACCATCGTAACTGAAGAAAACTTTCCGCAGGCTTATACCAACTTGCGATTTGCAGCCATCATCGAAAAGGCCGGCAGCATCAATACCTTCCTGAAGATGCCAGTGCCAAGTAGCGATCCGGCTGAGCAGTTTGTCGTACGCATGAACCGCGACACGGACTATTCGACCTCAGTGTTCGATGTGTCCAGTCGGGAAGTGTACATCACCATCCCTGAGACAGACAAATACGTGACGACCCAGATCATCGATGAAAACCATGAAACGCAGCGCATGATCTATGGGCCGGGTCGCTACAATATTACTGCAAAAACGGATTTCGCATTTGTGATCGTGCGAACACTCGATGCGGATTTGCGCGACAATCTCGTTGTTGAAGCACCAGAGCCACAACAGTTCATCATACAGGACTGGGATGAGGCCTCGTTTGAAGAAATCGAGGCCAAAGGGAACGCCGATTTTAGTGACGGTTATCATCAGGCGACAGCCTACAGCAACGTTGAGAGTGGCCAAACACCTTACATGAATTATGTTGGTGCGGCTGGAGGTTGGGGCGGCGCGATGGTGCTGGACAATATCTACCAGACAAGTCCCTACTTTGATGCAGACGCCTGCTATGAGACCACATTCGTTGACCCGGAAGCGGAGTATTTCTGGTCGGCGACCGTGTATAATGCCGACGGTTACATGTTTAACGACGTAGCAAACGTCTCTAGTGAAATGAACCCGGAGCAAAACGCAGATGGAACGTTTACGCTGCGCTTTGGGTGTGCCGGGATGCCAAACAACATCCCGACTGTGGAAGGCAACACCACAGGAAAGTTCAACGTACTCATGCGCCATTACGGACCCAGCCAAATGGTCAGCGACGGTGAATACGGCTACAATATGACCCAGTTTATCCGAAAAGTAGAATAGGTGCCTTACTTACAAGTTCTGCCATACAGGTGGTCCAACAATCTTAACTCTGGAGCCTGTGTCTTTACAGGCTCCCAACACCAAGTTTACCATACTAGCATAGAGCAGCCTGGGGACGCATAGGAGACCTTGGTGTAAAGCGCAGTGAAGGTCTGCAATCCGCCCGCCTGTTGGAACGCAATGTCGTGATGCGCAATCAGCGGCCGTTGGAAACTGGCGCAGCGAACGGCTGGAAGGTCCGCAGAGCGAACCTTGGCTCCCTATTGTGAACTACCAATGACCCGCCCAGCAGGCATCGGCGCAAGCTCCTAGTTTTCCAACTACTTTCGGTCGCCAAACTTATTACTCATAAATTGCAAAAGTAAGACTACCACTGTCACAGCCCAAGCCACCCATGCCCAACTAAAGATGTAAACAAACAGTTCTTTATCATCTGCAAAGAAATCGAGTCCAAAATGCCAGGCCATCATCAGGCCCATCTGCATGGCAATTATCAACGAGCATACGAGCAACAAGTAGAAGACCGGCCACCTATTAAGTATAGCTGAAAGCTTCTTCATGGCCGTCGCTCCTATTTGTTGACTTTCAAATGTCTGCTGTGAGCCCATTTTGCCGGATGCTGCACGTCGCGCCAATGACTGCATGTCATGTGTCAGCTAAACATTTCTTGCATGGGTTAGTCACGTTCTCTAGCTTTGAACCAAAGCCCGACACAGGAAAAACCGTCAGTGATAAAATCCGAGCTTCCGCCGATCCCGCCTAGGGATAGAGACCTTGACGCACGAAACTATCATTTTGTCCAAATAGATGATTCAGATCCTCGTGGTTCGGAAGCGCTTATTGATATTGGCGCGCAAGGTATTGCAATCTTGCCCTATTATCACGTTTCGGACGGCTCAAACGCTCCATACGGCAAGAGGATTGATGGGAGTCTCCCTCGCATGTGGTGCCGTCAAAGTTTGGTCCCGATGCTTCTATCGGCAAACAAAGTCTTGGCAACTTTTGGTTGTGAACTTGTTGTTTATGACGCCTATCGCCCAATTGATACACAATGCGGTCTATGGGCATGGGCGTTAGAAAAGGTCAAAAAGGATCATCCAAATCTTCTCCAAGCTGAGTTGGAAGCTCTGACCAGTCAGTACAGCTCGGACCCTCGAAGGTTCGATCTGGATGATGCGACGACCTGGCCGACACATTCAACTGGGGCCTCAATCGACGTAATGCTCCGCTCACTCGATACTGGTGAGGAAATGGATATGGGCGCTGCATTCGATGATCTTAGCTCTGCGGCCCATACCGACAAATTGGAGCAAGCGTTTGACCTTGGTCATATCAAAGATGACAATGCCGCTCTGATCCACCGCCGTTTATTGTACTGGGTCATGTCAGAAGCCGGGTTTGTAAATTACCCCTCGGAGTATTGGCACTTTGATTTTGGGAACCAGATGTATGTGCTAAACATGCGGCCCCATAACGCAACGTTAGATCGAGCTTGGTACGGCTACTGCCGACCCCCTACCTAAGTGGCTTTTAAAAGCGCGATCTCGGAAGCCGACATTCGGTGCGAGAAATCGAATGCCGGCTTTGTCCCGCTCAGCCGACCTTAATGCAGACCGAACCGACCCTATGACCTACTGAAACCGTCAGATGTCGGCTCAGAGCCTATACTTACTTGCATTAAAACACAGTATACTACGACCGCAGGATGTATTCCCGACCACCGTCAGTAAATGACCGTGATGCTTAAGGACTAATATTGATTACTGACATACGATGTTTTGGTCAATTTCCCTCTGCATACCACCCAAAAGATGCCTTCCAATTGGGGCGCATCTTTAAGAATAATTAATGTTCTCTTGAACCGCATAGCGGGCCATGCACATGTAGGGAGTGAAGAAGCAATCAGAGCCAGCATGACGAGAAGCTCTAGGTGCAACCAGCGCAATATGATGATTGCGATTAAAGGAGATAGAAATGAGCATTTCAATGAGAATTCTCGGAGCCGTGGCAGCAGTTGTGGTTTGTTCGACATCAGCGATGGCTCAATCTGAGGATGAAACCCAGGAAAAACCCAAGGTGCTGTTTGTCCAACATGCAGATGAGGCAACTCTGTCTGACGGAACGCTCACTCTGAACGGTACGGGTAACCACATGATTGTATTCGCTGACCGACCGCTTCGTGCCGCGAGCGTTGTGCCGACTGAAAAACTGATCGATGCCTGGAACGAAGGCAAAGACAGCTTTGCAGAAGACCCGCCCAATGCTGCAGTTATCGGGGAAGTCGACGGCAAAGCAACGTCTTTGATAGTTGAGATCACCAATCCCCAACTGACCGACAGCAATCTGACGTTTGATTACACGCTGTTGGAGGGGCCCGACTCCCTTACGCTTGAAAAGAGCTACATCATCATCGATGATTCGGTATTTGCAGACATGAACCTTTTGGTTGGTATTATGACCAACAATTCAGGTGAAGTTGCTGCGTCCCAAGAAGCAGCCTACCCGGATTCGGAAATCAGCACAGATTGAACTCAAGCATAAGCTTTTAGCAAGCACGAAGCCGCATAGCGACAGCGCCTGCTATCAGGGCACTGTCTCAAATAGGTAGTGTCTCAGGTTGTCTATTGTATTGAACCCGTTGGTTTTGAGAACGACAGCTAAGTCCGCAACTCGGTCGTTGAAGCACTTCGCATCGAACGGCTGCTTTTAGGCGCTTTATGGGGCCAGACCCTAGGCGGCCTCTTTGGCCAACCTATAAACCGTCGCTCTGCTGACCCCGAAGTCCCTCGCAATCTGGGTTGGCTTCACACCGTTCTCGAACGCCTCACGGATGGCTGTGGCCTTGGTCTTATCCATGGCAGGACGTCCTTTGAACTTCCCCTCTGCCTTAGCCTTAGCAATGCCTTCGCGCTGCCGTTCAAGCATCACCTCGCGTTCGAACTGAGCTACAGCCCCAAGGATGGTCTCAAGCATTTGCGCTGTGGCGCTGTCATTCATCATTGGCATGTTCATGATGTGCAGTTGGACGCCTTTGCCTGAAAGCCGCTTGCGTATATCGATGAGGTCAGGGACAGAGCGCGCCAGACGGTCCAGCTTAGTGACAACCAAAGTGTCGCCTTCACGGGCAAAGTCTATGGCCGCCTCAAGCTGACCTCGCTGCTTTACACTGCTGACCTGTTCCGCGAACACCTTCTCGCAACCACGTTCAGTAAGCTCACGCTGCTGCGCCTCAAAGCCTGCAATCTGGTCTGCTGTGGATGTCCGTGCGTATCCGATGAGCATGTGCCTGTCTCCGAAAGTGTATCATTTACCTATAAAGGTTAAGTAGGAAGGTGTACTTTAAGTTTCAACCCCACTTAAATGAGACGGTTATTAAGAGGTTGGCACTTGTCTTGTTACACTCCGGTCAATTGAGACGCGCGTACTCAGGCTGCCTTAGCCGTCTTCCGGTGGTTCATGAACATCAGTTGGTAGCGGCCAACATCAACGAATACCTCGCCCGGTCCCTCACGGGTCACGTTAAGAGGCACTGAATGCGGGTAACGCTCGACGAGCAAGTCAAAGGGGCCGACGCAAAAGTCAAAGACGATCATTCTACTATTCCTATTCTTGGTAGTGCTGCACCGATGCGATGCAATGCCTAGATGAATCATGTAGAATCACACGTCAAGCCTATGTTTTTATGGCACTAAAGGGGCATTCCTGTAGGTGGAATTTTGGTCTATCGGCACCCTGACGGGGGGTAGCGCGTAGCGCCTATATCTATCTCAGGCATTCAAATTTTTTCGCTAAAAAACTTGGGGCGCTTTAAGTTCTGGAGTGCTTGTGGTCGTTGATGAGCGTTTCATTTCAGTTGGACGGATGTGGCTTTTTTTGCCTAAAGTGAGACCATTACCAGCAGTTAGTTAGAGGAATTGTTATGAAGGCAGTTGCAGCAATATCTTTGGTTTTGAGTACCTTTCATTCGTCAGAACTGTACGCCCAAAAACTGAATTCGGACGCCTTAGATGGTATAGTCAAAGCAACAAGCAATGGCGCCATTACCGTCGATGAAGATAATGGGATGGTGTCGGGCTTAACGACTATGGGTTTGGATACCGTACCAGAATTCACTTACGACGATCGGTCATGGATGAAAGCGGCAGGTGGGTTGTCGTCTGATAATCTCGCAGCCCAAATGATGGCCCAAGGTTGGGTTGACGATGACATCGTAGATACCTTGCCTTCAAAACCAGATGTTTCCTGGTCTGTATATCGGTCGATGGCCGGACCGGGTTTAGTAGATTACATGGCGGTCCCAAATGTTGATGGAGTTGAAGGTTATGTGTTTAAGTCCGGCGGAAACATCGAACCGGTGCAGGCCGCGTTTTCCTTGGGGTCAACCGTTACTGCAATTCAGGATAAGCTGATGGAAGGTATGATGATGGCGTTGAAGGGTGCATGTGATCTTCCTGTACGCCCAAATGAAATCAAGGCTTCGGCAAGCGCAGGTGTCGTTGGGGTTGAGGCGACTTGGAACACGACAGATGTCTGTGACCGTCTCCCAAACCCCTAGTGGCATTCAAATTGACAATCATTGACAGCACACGCTAGCTATCAATACAGCACACATTTGGTAAGACCCGAGGACTGCCCTAAGGTGTTTCGCCTATGAATATAAGGGGTTTGAGAAGCTAGTTCGAAATCGCCGGATGCTTCTCGACCGCACCATAATCCAGCAGAAACTAGCGATTTTTCAGTGCAACTGCCGTGTGGTGTTGCACCAGTTCTCGTTGGAATGCCCTTACTACAATTTCGTGTCTCGCCCATGCGGATCGGGATGTGTATGAGTGGGGCAAGACTATTTGGGAAGGGTAACATGTCTCAGTCCATCACCGTGTTCACAACGATGAAGAACGAAGGCCCATACATGCTGGAATGGGTCGCGTTCCACAAAACGCTCGGCATCGACCATTTTGTGATTTTCACCAACGATTGTGATGACGGAACGGACAAGATTGCTGCAAGGTTGCAAGAGCTTGGCCTGGCCACCCATGTCAGCAACCAAGTGAAAGAAGGAGGCAATCCCCAGCACCAGATGCTGCGCCGCGCGCGCCGCCAGCCCAAGGTCAAAGAGGCCGATTGGCTGTTATGTCTGGATGTAGATGAATTCTGGAATATTCGCTGCGGCGACAACGGATTTCATGACCTTATTGCCGAGGTCGAGCAAAAGGCAGGGCAACCAGTCGATGCGATATCTTTCGCGTGGAAGCTTTTTGGAAGCTCGGGAAACATCAGTTTCGAAGACAGACCGGTGACCGAGGTGTTCTCGATGGGGGATCAGGAATTTCCCTATCATTCAAGTCGCGCCTTCGGTCTGAAGACGCTGTTCCGAAACAATGGCAAGTTCACCCGATTTGGCCCGCATCGCCCGAAGGGGTTTGACGAGGAGGTAGCGCCCGACATCGCTTGGTCAGATGCTGGCGGAAAGCTGTTTCCAGCCGATAAGGTCGGTTGGCGGGCGTGGCGTGGGTTTGACCATTCCTTGGGACGCATCCACCATTATTCAGTCCGGTCCATGGATGGGTTTCTGGTCAAGCGCGACCGGGGTCGAACAAACCACATCAAGGTGGATCAGGGGCAAGCCTATTGGCAGGACATGAATGCCAACAAAGAGTCTGACCAATCCATCCTGCCCGCCGCGCTCCGCGCCGCACCTCTGCTGGCCGAACTGAAGGCGGATGACGAGTTGAACGAATTGCATGCGCAGGCCTGTGACTGGCATCGGGCCAAAGTGTCGGAAATCAAGATGCGCCCGGAATGGGTAGAGTTTCGCGTCTGGCTCGCCGATAACCTGATCTGATCATCATGGCCGAAGATCTTTCAAAAGAGCAGCTGAAACCGGAACACCCTGACCGCAAGACAGGGTATGAGCGTATTCTGACGGATCCCGCTCCGCCGTGGTTTGTCGAATTGTACCCCGGCGGCGACGGCACTGGATATTTTCAAAAGCTGGAACGCCACTCGATCCTGTTCCACCGGCGTTACCCGAAGCGTCTGGTAGTCAGCTTCGACAATATCGCCAATGCCAATGACCTGTCCTTCGCGCGCGAGCCGTGGGGCTGGAAGTTCTTTCGCGACGAAGGGTGGTCCCACATGGGCGTCTTCGCGCGCACCAAGGCATGGTATCGCGACCCCGAGATCATTTCCTATTTTGAAAACAAGGTCGCCGAGGGGTTCTTTGACCGGTTCGATCAGGTGGTTTTTGCAGGCGCATCGATGGGCGGCTTTGGGGCATTGACCTTTTCGGCGCATGTACCCGGTGCGCACGTGATCGCGTTCAACCCTCAGACAACACTGGATGAACGGCTGGTGCCTTGGGAAACCCGCTATAGGTTCGGCCGCGTACAGGATTGGGACCTGCCGATGAGCGATGCGGCCCAAACTGTTCAGACAGCTGGTAAGGCTTACGTCTTTTACGACCCATTCTTTGATCTGGACCGGCAGCAGGTTCAGCGTCTGCAGGGCGACAACGTGATGTTGCTCAAGACCTGGTTTTCAAACCATTTCGCGGCGCCCATGCTGCGCAAGCTGGATATCCTCAAGCCCGTGATGCTGGGGGCGATGGACGGCTCATTGGATGCGCTTGGATATTACAAGATGATGCGCGCCCGACGTCGCCTGCCTATGTATATTCGGGGGATTGAGGCCATCGGCGCCGAGCGGCACCCAGACTTGGCGGCAAAAGCCCGGCAGCGGTTCCGCCGACTGCGCCGGCAGGCCATGGCTGAGAAGGAAAGGGACGCCTCGTGACCACCGCCAAAGGTGTGTTTGTCGGTCAGCGCAAGGACCGCATGGGCGCCCGGTTGCTGATGATGCTGACCTGCATCCGGCTGGCCGAAGATTTCAGCACGACCTACCGGGTGAATTGGTTCCCGCAGGGCGCGGACGCGCCTGAGCTGGACCACCCACGAGAGTTGTTCGCGCAGGACTGGATGGATGAACATTTCCTGACTCCTAAGGAGTTCGGAGCTCTTTCGCAGAATGCCTTGCCGATCTGGTCCTTCCAAAGCGACACGTCGCCCGACCGCCTGATTGCGCATCTCAACGCTGGACGGTCGGTGCTGGTCGAGGAAGGTTTCGAGGTGCTGGCCTTCCCGTGGGAGGACGTCGAGACCATCCGCCCGCGATATCGCGACTTTATTCACCGGGTCGGGTTCACCGAAGAAATACGCGGAATCATGGATTGCGCGGATGCCAGGCTGTCAGGGCAGGGCGTGTCGGCCTATCACATCCGCCGCGGTGATATTCTGAATGGGCTGCCGTGGAAGCACACAACCTGGCCTGCAAAGATCGAACCCGAAGAACTGTATGAGGCGCATCTAGAGAAGAACGCCGATAAAGCGGCCATTATGTTCTCGGACCAGCCGGAACTGATTGCCCGGTTTCAGAAACAGTTTCCACATCTATTGCAGATGTCAGACATTACCGATTTGTCCGGGGTGACCCGGGCGAAACGCGATTTTCTGGAACTCTATACAATGTCACGCGCAGATCAGGTAATCGCGCCGGTCATCTCGGCCTTTTCCATGGCGGCCGCCCGGATTTCGGGTCAACAGCGAAGAGTGTTTCGGGATGTTCTGACAGAAGAAGAAATTTCTCAGGCGAATGAGAGTGCAATTCGGCGCCTACAGACTGGGTTTGATGGCTTTTTGAACACGTCCGAGGCCGCGCATATTTATGGCAAGGTTCTGTTCCACATGAACCGGCTGCATTCAGACGATCGAACCGAAGAGGCCAGCGATATCGCTTCAAGGTTGCTGGATGAGGGGGCGGACAACGCGTTTCTGCCACTTCTTCAAGCGCTCAACTTGTTTTACGCAAACAAGTGGGATGAATCTGCAGAGATGGTCGAGACGGCTTTGTTGGACCCCCATACATGGCCCGAAGACTACGCGGTTTGTGGTGCCTTGAAGGCAGCAGCGTTGGGGGAAAAGCGAAAACGCTGGCAAGCAGCCCAGGCATTCAGCCGTGCATTTTGGGCCAAACCGATCCGACCTGACGTGTTAGTGTTTGGGTCGCGCGTTGTCTACCGGGATCAGATATCATTGCGGCTGTTTCCACCTACCGACTGGTCGCTGCAAAAGGTTATCCGCAGGCCCTGGTTCAATTTCAACTCCCATGTCGCACAGCGCAAAGTGCTGGTGAGATTGCCGTGCAATTTCGACTTTCTTCTGTTGGATTGGTCGATCCTTTCTCTGGATCAAAAAGCCCGCAGGCTTTTGGAAAACAAACCCCGTTTGAAGCAGCTGCATGACGGTCTTATTCGGATGACCGATATGCCTGACGAGGATCCACGAGTACGGAGTTTTAGCGCCAAACTGGGGGCACATATTGGGAGTATTTCCAATGCTGAGGCCATTGACATCACACGTAAGGTTCTGTCGGATGTGCCCGACAATCCACTCTATCACAAACGATTGGCCGAACTGTACCAAGCAGAAGGCGAGGGAACAGCATCGCGGATAACCATGGCGGATGCCTTGGCTTGCGATCCGGGCAACGCCTTTTTGATCTTTGCAATGGGACAGATGCTGGAAATGAACGGTGCCGTTGAACAGGGCCAGAGGCAGATCATTCAGGCCGCAGAGATCGACGACGACACCGCCGCTATTCAGGGCGAGGCCGGGCGAATATTGTTACAACAGGGCAAAAAGGAAGCTGCCCGTGCGTTTCTTCAAAAAGCCCGAGATTTGTGCCCGACGTACAAGCGGTTCTCAAACCAACTTAAACGGGCAGGAGGGTGAATTGCGTGGATTTCCCCTTGGTAGTTCCACCAATTCAACGTAATTTACGGGCAAATTCCGAATGATCCCGATAAGTTCCGGGCAAGAACAACGAACAGGGCAGTCAAGTATGGCCGATCAGGACCCACGATATATCAGTGTCACCCCGATGAAGAACGAAGGCCCGTTTGTGCTGGAGTGGGTGGCCCATAACCGTGCGATTGGTATCGACCAGATGGTGGTGATGACCAATGACTGCACCGATGGCACCGATGTCTTGCTGCAACGGTTGGATGAAAAGGGCGTGCTGACGCATATCGACAACAATTCGCGCCGAAAAACCAGCCCGCAAAAGCGTGCTTATAATACTTTCCTGAAGATGGAAGTCGCACGCCCGCAGGATTGGGTCGTGGTGATCGACGCCGATGAACATATCAACATCAAGACCGGGGATCACACGCTGCGGGCTTTGACTGATGCTATTCCTGACGCCAAGACGATTTCAATGACCTGGCGGCTGTTCGGAAACGCAGGCGTCGTGCGGTATGAAGACCGGTTTTTGTCGGATCAGTTCCGGCAGGCCGCTCCGGAAAAGATCTACCGGCCGCCACAGGCTTGGGGCTTTAAGACCATGTTCCAGCGTGAGATTTGGGATGGGTTGGGTGTTCACCGGCCCAAAAAGCCGGCCGTCGAAACCATCGAAGAATGTCATTGGTATAACGGATCAGGCCAACTTATGCCCGAGCGATACTATGAAAAAAGCTGGCGATCGGCCCGTGACTCGGTCGGCTATGACTTTGTGCAGGTCAATCACTATGCGCTGAAGTCCTGTGAAAGCTATCTGGTCAAAAAGATGCGCGGTCGTGCCCACCATTTAGGTGAAAGCCTTGGCCTGGAATACTGGAACATGATGAACCAGAACGCCGAGACGAATACCTCGATCGACGTGGTTTTGGATCGCAAACGTGGTTTTTATTACGAAATGCTCTCTGACCCCGAGGTTGCGCGCTTGCATCATGCGTCCTGCGATCTGCACCGCCAACAGATCGGGCAATTGCGCGACCTGCCCGAGATGCAGGACCTCATGCAGCAGATGACCGCGGGTTTCACGGCCAGCCAGCAGGCATGACGCAGGACAGTTCGGGGACAGGAGCTAGGTAATGCTTTGGCTGCACATGGGGATGCCCAAAACTGGCACGACCGCCTTGCAGGGATTTTTGCGCCGGAAACATTCGGTCATGAACGAGATCGGCCTGCACTATATGGAGGCCGGCCGACGCCGGCTGGATGGCGACACACGTCTCGCGATAAGTCACAACATCGTCGCCTTTCACATCAACCAAAGCGCTGATCCGATGGATCCGTTTCGGTCCGCCATGACCACCGAATACGACGCGCATGTGGATCAGACCTGCGTTGTATCCTCCGAGATGTTCTATGGCTGCAATCTGAACCGGCTGGCCGAGGTTTTTGCCGATATCCCCTCGCGTGCATTGACGATCACCTACTATTGCCGGCGGTATTCCGATTTCTTCGAGGCCGATTACAAACAGCGGGCCAAGGCCGGGCGGCTGTCCAACGGCGGGACTGAATACATCCGCCAGCAACTTGATCTTATCCGCAATCACCCGGAACGATTGAGTTTTTCTGCCAAACTGGCCGAAATACGCACCGCCTTTCCCGGCGTCACCGTTGCTCCGCTTTTATACGAACGAGCGGGCATGGTGCGGGGCAACGTCGTCGATGATTTCCTGTCGCGGATCGGCACACCATTGGCCGAGGAACTTGCCGCTGGGGGCGTGTCCAACCCGTCGCAATCCCGCGCGGCGAGCGAAGCTTTTGGCGTCATCTCCCGTGCGCTGGGGCGTAAGAAAAGCCGCCAGTTGCGCCGAATTATTGTCGATGACCCCGTCATGGTGCGCCGGAACGATGTGCTGGAACCAGATGAGCGCGCTTGGCTGGACGAGTTCCTGGCCAAGCAGGATACCGCCTTTCAGCAAGAGTTCTTTCCCGACCGACCCGAACTGTTCAGCCCGACAAAGCTAAGCGATGAGGACAAGACGTTCCGCCGGGATACGCCCGAAGAGTATGAGGCTTTGCGTAAAGCCTCTGAGATCGTGTTCCGGATGGCATTAGACAGCTGATCGCTACTCTTGTACGACGATTTCCTGACGCTGTTTTCCGGTCGTCTTGTCAAAAATCAGGATGCGGTTGTCATCGGTCACGACGGCATACCAGTTGCTGCCGATCGTTACGGCTTGAGCTTTGGCACCATCCGGCAGTTCGATTTGATCGGGCAGAGTAGGGGTTCTGTCCGATAGTCGGATGACAATCAGTGCGAATGTCACTAGAACCCCGCCAATCATCACCGCGGTCAGCAGCATGACCATGCGCCGCAGCAAGCGAATCTGCGGTGTTTCCTGCGGTTCTTGGGGTTCGGAAGGGACAGTCATGGGCACCCGCCAGATTGAATTTCAGATCGCGGCCGATCCGCCGCCACGCCTTGATAAGGCGCTTTCGCGGGATGTACCAGCGGATGAAAACCTGTCGCGCACCCGCCTGACCCGTCTAATCGAGAACGGCGAGGTGACCATTGACGGTGTCGAAGTTCGGGACCCAAAGGCCAAGGTGACCGAAGGCGCCTCGGTGTCGATCTCCGTCGCCGAAGCAGAAGAGAGCCACATAGGTCCCGAGGATATCCCGCTGAACGTCGTCTATGAGGACGCGGACCTGATCGTAATCAACAAACCGGCAGGCATTGTCGTTCATCCAGCGCCGGGCTCGCCCAACGGAACGCTGGTCAATGCTTTGCTGCATCATTGCGGTAAGGACCTGTCAGGTGTGGGGGGCGTCAAACGCCCTGGCATCGTGCACCGCATCGACAAAGAGACCAGCGGCTTGCTGGTGGTCGCCAAGTCTGACGCGGCGCATCATGGTCTGGCGGCTCAGTTCGAGGCGCATAGCGTCGAACGCTATTACCGCGCGATTTGCTACGGAGTTCCGGATGCGAATGACCCACGTTTGCGCGGCATCAAGGGTGTCAGCTTTGAACCGGGCAATATCATGCGGCTGACCACGCAATTGACGCGGCACAAAAATGATCGGCAGAAACAAGCGGTTCTGTTCCATGGTGGTCGGCATGCGGTAACTCGGGCGCGGTTGGTCGAGACATTTGGCAACCCGGCAGGCATCGCGCTGATTGAATGTTGGTTGGAAACCGGCCGGACGCACCAAATTCGTGTCCATATGGCCCATGCCGGGCATGGGCTGGTTGGGGATCCAGTGTATGGGGGTAAACGCAAGCTTGCGGCGAAAGCCTTCAGTGCTGCCGCCGCCGAGGCTGTGCGCAGTTTTCCGCGACAGGCGCTGCATGCCGCAGTTTTAGGCTTTGAGCACCCTGTGACAGGCGAAAATCTTCGGTTTGAGGCCGATTTACCAAATGATATGGAATTTCTGATTGAACAACTGCGCGCGCCGCTGACATAATACGCAAACATACGTGAGTAACGCGTTCTTAGCTTTCCTTTATCAATCGTTAATTTCAAACTGTTAACGGTACCTCTTGAATGGATCGGGACTTATTCCCATATCCCATGTTAACGAAGTAAACATTTGTCGGAGGGACATGAATCATGGCAAATTACGCAAATCTCCCCGCGCCGACGCCCGAGGGCGGCCTGAACCGCTATATGCAGGAAATTCGCAAATTTCCGCTGCTTGAGCCGGAAGAAGAGTACATGCTCGCCAAGCGTTGGGTCGAAGAGCAAGACACTGAAGCTGCACATAAAATGGTCACGTCGCACCTGCGATTGGCGGCCAAGATCGCTATGGGCTATCGCGGCTATGGCCTGCCACAGGCCGAAGTGATCTCCGAGGCCAATGTGGGCCTTATGCAGGCTGTGAAAAAGTTTGACCCGGAAAAAGGTTTCCGTCTGGCGACCTATGCAATGTGGTGGATTCGTGCCTCGATCCAGGAATACGTTCTTCGGTCGTGGTCGATGGTCAAGCTGGGCACGACATCGGCACAGAAAAAGCTGTTCTTTAACCTGCGCAAGGCCAAAGCCCGTATTGGTGCGCTGGAAGAGGGCGATTTGCGCCCTGAAAACGTCAAGCGGATCGCTACTGATCTGGGCGTGACCGAAGCTGAAGTCATCAGCATGAACCGCCGGATGTCTGGTGGTGATGCCTCGCTGAACGCGACCGTCGGGTCCGAAGGCGAAGGCACCATGCAATGGCAGGACTGGCTTGAGGACGAGGATGCCGATCAGGCGGGCGATTACGAAGCCCGCGACGAGCTTGATGCCCGCCGCGAGCTTCTGGCGGCTGCGCTGGATGTCCTGAATGACCGGGAAAAAGACATCCTGACTCAGCGCCGTCTGATGGATCAGGCCGTCACGCTGGAAGAGCTCAGCACCCAGTACAATGTCAGCCGCGAGCGCATTCGTCAGATCGAGGTTCGTGCCTTCGAGAAACTGCAGAAAAAGATGCGCGAACTGGCCCGTGAAAAGGGCATGCTGGGTACTGTCTGACCCAATTGGTTCAGCCCGCCACAACGGCGGGCTGATTTTCTTTAGGCGAAGATAAAGCTGTCTTCGGTCAGATGTCCGGCCCCAACACCCGCCAGGACAATACTGTCCCCGTCACCTAGATCGATGGTGGTCTGAAAGAAGCCACCCGAGATATCATCCTCGATATCTTCAAATCCGGCGATGCCTTCGTAGCCGGACAAGTCAATCTTGTCCTTGCCGATCCGGAAGTCGACGATCCAGTCATCGCCGTCCCCGTTTTCAATGACAAACATGTCTTTGCCACGCCCGCCGAACAGGATGTCATCGTCGGCTCCACCGTCGATCACATCGGCCCCTCTGCCGCCGAATATCGTATCTTCGCCTTCATCACCGCGCAGAATGTCTTTGCCACGACCGCCAAAGATCACATCGTTTCCAGCGCCGCCCAACGCGACGTCGTTTCCTCTGCCGGTATTGATGACATCGTTTCCATCACCAGCATGAACAAAGTCCTGACCACGCCCAGTAAAGTAGAACTCGTCCGAGTCGTCGCCGAGGATGAAATCAGTGTTTTTCTGACCCAGAATGTCCGTAACCGATACGGGCAGAAGGACACCGTTTAGGGCGTGAATGATCCCGTTTGTGGCATCAATATCGGTTTGGATGATACCCGGATCGGCGATGCCGTCATCTGCATCGCCCAGACTTGGTGGGTCGCTTTGAAGGTTCAACTCAACTGACGAACCCTGCAACGTTTCGATCTGCGCGCCGTCGCCCAGGCCGGCAACGGCAGCCAGGTCGAATTCCCCGTTTACCACGTGGTATTTCAGAACCTCTGTCAGCAGGGGGATGGGATCCCCTCCGCCCAACAGGGTCAGCGCCTTGACGATGTGCCCCAACGCGCCTGCTTCGTCCGAACCCGCATAGCCCAATGCCTGGGCAAGTCCGATAAAGGCGGCGTCGGTCGGGGCGAATACCGTAAGGCTGGCCTCGGGGTCATCCAGTGCCCCAGCAAGGCCGGCGGCAACAACGGCCTCGCGCAGGATGTCAAAATCTCCGTTGTTGTCATCGAACGAGCCGACGGCTCCGCTCATCAACACGGTTCCGGTAATAGTCTCTGTCGGTGTTGGCATGTCTGGCAATCTCCCACCCAGTTGGTCACAACATCAATCCCGGGTGATTTGAGCGGACAATGCCGATTACCCGGTGACATAGTTGCTACGGGGCAGACAATGAAACGGATCAAGAAATTCTCAGGTTTACGTGCGTTAAAGGGCGGAAAACACCACGAAACCCCTGACTTTAAAGCGATTCCCTGATAGAGACGGCACAAGCTAACAAAGGATGAGGCGGCGGTATGCAGCAACCTGTTCAATGGGGCGTTCTGGGCGCCGCGAAATTCGCACGACAGTTCATGGCGCCGGCAATTCACGCGGCGGACGGGGCCCGGCTCGCGGGTCTTGCCACGTCGGACGCAGCCAAGGCTGAGCCGTTCCAGCAGTACTGCCCTGATCTGACGGTTTATGGCAGCTATGACGCCCTTTTGGCCGATCCCAAAATCGACGCGGTCTATATCCCGCTACCCAACCACCTGCATGTCGAATGGAGCCTCAAGGCGTTGGATGCCGGTAAGCATGTTCTGTGTGAAAAGCCCATAACCATGTCCGCGCCCGAGTTTGATGCCCTGATCGAAAAGCGCGATCAGACCGGTTTATTGGCGGCCGAGGCATACATGATCGTGCACCACCCGCAGTGGCAGTTCGTGCGGCAGCAGATCGCGGACGGGGCGATTGGAAAGCTTGTGCATGTGACCGGCGCGTTCAGCTTTGACAATCGGGCGGACACTGGCAACATCCGAAACCGGGCCGAAACCGGCGGCGGTGGGCTGCGCGACATCGGCGTCTACGTGATCGGCAGCGCCCGGTTCGCTACAGGGCAAGAGCCGGTCTCGGTACAATCTGCGATCCGTTGGGAAGATGGCATTGATGCCTTCACCGAGATTCGCGCTCAATTCCCCGACTTCACCTATTCCAGCTACGTCTCGATCCGGATGCACCCGCATCAGGAGATGGTGTTCCATGGCGAGGGTGGCGTGATCCGCCTGACCGCGCCTTTCAACGCGCGTGTTTTTGGTGAGGCGCGGGTGGAACTGCATCGTCCGGGTCTTGAGGTTCAGGTCACACGTTTCCCGGGCGAAGATCACTACAAACTTCAGGTCGAGGCATTTTGCCAGTCGGTTCGCGACGGGGCTGATTACCCATGCCCGTTGGAATTCTCGCGCGGAACGCAGGCAATGATTGACAGGGTGTTTGAGGGCGCAGTCGCCCTCTGACTTGCCACGCAGCGCTCGGCTGGACTAATCTGGTTGTCACCTGATCAGGAGGGAGACCATGGCAGGCGGCTGGGCGCGTGACGGCGCGGTGAGTGAACAGATTGAGGCGTCCATTACGGACGAACTGGCCCGGATGCAGGCGCAAAAACGGCCCGTCGGGGAAAGCCTGACCCATTGCGCTGAATGCGAAGAGCCGATTCCAGAAAAGCGCCAGGTCGCTATTCCCGGTGTGAAACTGTGCCTGTATTGCCAGCAGGAGCGTGATGGCAACTTCAAGACAAGCGGCGGGATCAATCGGCGTGGATCAAAGGACAGTCAGTTGAAGTGAGGCCTTAAATGTCGGCTGTGAGCCCAAAGCTACCTCTCAGGCTCCTTGCTGATCACGGTCGTCACAGTTCGAGTTGAGCGACTTTGAGTGAGAGCAATCGCACCCAAAACTAGCGCGCAGGCCAACGCCTGAGCACCCGTGATTACTTCACCGAATGCAAGAACGCCAACAGCAAACATCGTGGGTAGTTCAATACTTCCGACTACAGCAGTGCGCGTTGCCCCAATAATAGGCGAACAGATCGTGTAAATCAGTTGCGGAATAAGCGCGGTCACAAGGCCAAACCCGACAACCAGAAACCAGTCGCCCCCACCTTCTGGTAGGATTTCGCCGACCTCGGATGAAAGAATGAGAGGGGCAAGGCCAATGACCGACCCAAGCGAGACTGACGCCATTCTGGCTAAAGGCGCAATACGTGATAGGCGGTGCACGAGAACACATATGCCGAAGCCAAAACCGAAAGGTGCCGCTAATGAGACGAGAAGGATTGGAATTTGGTCCGGAGGCACCGATGCCGGAGAACCTGCGAATATCGCAGCAACAACGATCAATCCAGCCGCAATAAGGCTACGCCGTGTTGGTTGATCACCAAAAAGCGCCCATGCGATGGCAATCGTAAACACCGGATAGGTCATGTAGAGAACACCAACCGTCGATGCAGGAACAGTCTCAAGAGCAGTAACATAGCCGACCCAGCCAAGGCCCATCACTGCGCCTGCAACCATACCCCAGATGATTTCCCGCCACTTTGAGTGATGCATTACAAGTGCGGGCAAAAGGACAACCGCTGCCAAGATGTACCGATAAAAGGCAACCGCAAAGGGAGCGAGACCCTGATCGGTGAGCCCACGGCTAAAGTAGGGTACAAGGCCAAAACAAATGGATGCAAAAAGCACACCAACGACCGCAAAGGCATAGGGTATTGCGTTCCGCTTGGCTGAGGTTAGTTGGTTCATTGCTGACAACTAACACGCTAAATTGCGGTTGACATAGTCAAGACAAATGAACGGCAACTTCGGTCCGCAAAGCAGACAACCGCATTGGCGGTTGCCGACCTAGACAGTGCTTATCCCTCCATCGCTTCCAGCTCGTCGATAAAGCCGGAAATCATCGACAGACCCTTGTCCCAGAATTTGGGATCGCTTGCGTCCAGTCCAAAGGGTGCCAACAGTTCCTTGTGGTGCTTCGATCCACCGGCACGCAGCATTTCGAAATACTTGTCCTCGAACCCGTCCGCACCGCTTTCGTAGACCGAGTATAGCGCGTTCACCAAACCGTCACCGAACGCATAGGCGTAGACGTAGAACGGTGAATGGACGAAGTGCGGGATATAGGCCCAAAAGGTCTCATACCCATCCATGTATTCGAACGCCGGGCCAAGGCTTTCGGCCTGAACGCTCATCCACAGGGCGTTGATGTCATCCGGGGTCAGCTCGCCCTCGCGGCGGGCCGCATGCAGCTTGCATTCAAAGTCGTAAAAGGCGATCTGACGTACGACCGTGTTAATCATATCCTCGACCTTGCCGGCCAGCAGCACCTTGCGCTGTTCCGGAGTTTCGGCCTTGTCCAACATCTTGCGGAAGGTCAGCATTTCACCAAAGACCGACGCCGTTTCAGCCAGCGTCAGTGGGGTCGAAGACAACATCTCGCCCTGATCGGCCGCCAGTACCTGATGGACGCCGTGCCCTAACTCATGCGCCAGTGTCATCACGTCGCGCGGTTTGCCCAGATAGTTGAGCATCACGTATGGATGAACCTCGGTGACGGTTGGATGCGCAAACGCGCCCGGAGCCTTCCCGGGTTTAACCGCAGCGTCGATCCAACCTTTTGAGAAAAAGGGGGCCGCGATTTCACCCATGCGGGGATCGAAGGCAGTATAGGCCTCCATCACTGTCTTTTCGGCTTCGTCCCAGTCAACGATGCGTGTGTCTTCCATCGGAAGAGGCGCGTTGCGGTCCCAAACCTGCATCACGTCCAGCCCCAGCCACTTGCGTTTCAGTTCATAATAGCGATGGCTGAGCTTGGGGTAGGCGGCCACGACCGCCTCACGCAGGGCCTCAACGACTTCGGGTTCCACGTCATTGGACAGGTGGCGGCCGGTTTGCGCGGTCGGCATGTTGCGCCAACGGTCGACAATTTCCTTTTCCTT
The DNA here is from genome assembly GCF_003318255.1 of Ruegeria sp. A3M17. GTDB lineage: Bacteria > Pseudomonadota > Alphaproteobacteria > Rhodobacterales > Rhodobacteraceae > Ruegeria. The sequence continues at coordinate 225,265 of NZ_QOCF01000007.1, read as the reverse complement.
GGCCTGTGTGTTGTGGACGCGGGCAAAGGTTTTGACGTTGTTTTGAAACACGCTGGCCAATTCACGCGCGGCCGCTTCGCGTTTGGCGCGGTCCTGCTCGGTCAGAAAGTTCAGGGTGCCTTCAATGTTCAGCTCTTCGCCATCGACGGTGAAGGTCAGCCCGGCAATGGTTTCGTCAAAAAGACGCTCCCACGCGTCGCCAACAACGCCGAGGTCGTGCAGGAATTTCTCAAGCTCGTCAGATAGTTGGTAGGGTTTCATCGCGCGGATGCGGCGGAAGACCGGCTCGTACCGCGCCAGATCTGCATTCACATCGAAATGCGCCTTCAGGACATCATCGTCGATGCGGTTGATCTCGAGTGTGAAGAACACCAGCGGGGTGGTGAAGATGGTGATCTTTTCCTGCATGTCGGACAGGAACTTGGCACGCTCGGCATTTGTGGTCAGCTGATAATAGCGCAGGCCAGCAAACGACATGATGCGCCCGGCGATTGAATTGATCTTCTCATTGCGCCCAACGCAGGTCAGCAGACTCGCAGCATCCAGATCAGCCAGCTTACCCTCGTAGTCTTCGGCAAACGAGGCACATTCCTTTTCCAACCAGTTCAGATCGCGAGACAGTTCGGGCGCGTCCTCTGAGGTGTAGAGATCGGTCAGATCCCATTCCGGCAAGTTGCCCAGATTGCCTGCACCTCCGGCAGCATTTGCGTCTCGGACGGGAAAGGGAAGGTCGCGCATGGATCACCTCGATAATAGCTTTCGCCAACATCTAGGCGCGCGAGGCGGGGATCACAAGCGGTGCGTGATCAGACTTCGGAAGTCAGAACCGGTTCCGGCACCGCGTCAGTTTGCGCGGCTTTGAAATGAGCGGCCAACTGGTCAAAGACCGGCCCGCGCACGTCGGGCGCCTCCATCAGAACTTCGTGCTCGCCATCCGGGATTTCCACCAACGTGCCGCTAGGCCAGTTCGCCATGCGGGCGCGGATAGCCTTGCGATCGACAATCTGTTCATGGCTGCCCAGAAAGGTCAGACATGGCGAATCCGGAGCGGTTTGGTCCATCAACCAGGCGCATTCATCCAACGCTTCGCGCAGCCAGATGGTCGAAGGCGCGCCAAGCGCCAGTTCGGGCTGTGCAGCCAGTTGATCCTTCATCATCTGGAACATATCCGGATCGCGGGTCAGTACGTTACCCTCGAACCCCTGTGACGCCACATAGCTTTCCAGGGACGTGGTTGGTGGGGTCTTTTCCCCCAACCCTATTCTAGGTCCCCAATAGGCTGTCAGACGGCTGAGCGGTTTCATGATCGGGGTAAAGAAAATGCCCCACATGGGCCCGGTAAAGGCACAGGCGGCAAAGCAGTTCTTTTCCAAAGCCGCGCGCATACCAATAGCCCCGCCCATGGAATGCCCGATCACGAACCACGGTTTCGGCAAGTTCAGTTTGGTTGCCAGGTCCAGCGTGGCCTGAACGTCTTGTTGATAGTCCGTGAACTGTTCGACATGCCCGACGCGTGGGTCATCCAGCAACCGGTCGGCCAGGCCTTGACCGCGCCAGTCGACAGCCAGAAACGCAAAGCCGCGATCCGTAAACTCAGCCGCGCAATTGCCGTACTTTTCGATGTATTCGGTGCGACCGGGAAACATCATCACCGTGCCGCAGGTATCGCCTTCGGGCAGCCAGTGGCCCACCCGAATGCGTGTGTTGTCCGCTGTGTTCAGCCAATGAGCCTGACCACCGGCGGGGACGCCGGCCATGTCTGCAAAGAAAGGGGCCGGCGACAGGTCCATCAGGCCAGTGCCGATGCCAGTTGCATGGCAACGCCCATGTCACCATCCACGGTCAGCTTGCCCGACATGAACGCGCCGGTGGGGTTCAACTCACCGCTGAGTATTTGTTCGAACGTGTCCGCATCGGCGTTCATGGTGACGTCTGTTTCTTCGTCACTGACGCGCGCGCCGCTTGCGTCCAAAACGATTGAGCCCAGATCTGCGATGGCAAATTTTGCCGACGCGGTAAAATCGCCGCCCGACAGTTTTTCGTTCAACGCGGCTGCCGCTTTTTCCAGAGTGTCGCTCATGATTCTCCTCACTATGTTTGTGCGCCGGGAATGGACATCCGCGGGCGCAGCGCTACACTGAACGTTGTTATGAGCATTGCAAGCACCAATCTCAAAGGTATCGTCGCGGCAACAGCGCTTCTAGTCACGTTTTCCATTCCTTCTTTCGCTCAAACGGCGGATTCCAAGGATGAAGAACAGCTATTGCTGCAACTGTCGGAGGCAACCCCCGAACAGGCGATGAACATAGATCGTCAGCTCAAGGCGCTGTGGGCACAGTCTGGCTCGGCCTCGGCGGATCTGTTGCTGGAACGCGGGCGCGAGGCATTGGAGGACGGCGACTCGCTGGCTGCGATCCAGCATCTGACTGCGCTGACTGATCACGCGCCGCAATTTGCGGAAGCCTGGCACGTGCGAGCATCGGCCTTTTTCGGGATCGAACGTTTCGGTATGGCTGCGGCTGATCTGGAATACGCCCTGACGCTGAACCCCAACAACTACGAGGCTATTTACGGATTGGGACTGATTTTTGAGATCGTCGATCGACCCGACAAAGCGCTGGACGCTTATGAGCGTGCTTTAGCTATACATCCCCATCACGAAGAAGTAACCAATGCCGTGAATCGACTGAAGCCCCGGGTCGAGGGCTCGGCCCTCTAACAAGCTGGGGCAGGGGGCAAAGGTGAGCGGGTCATCCCGAATCGTGGCCGTACTGGGCCCGACCAACACAGGTAAAACCCATTACGCGATTGAGCGGATGCTGGGACACCGGACAGGTGTGATCGGTCTGCCGCTGCGTCTGCTGGCGCGCGAGGTCTATGACAAGATCGTCGCGATCCGCGGGCCGTCGGTCGTTGCCCTTGTAACGGGTGAAGAGCGGATCGTTCCGCCGCGTGCTAAATATTGGGTCTGCACTGTTGAGGCGATGCCCGAAGGCATGGGTGCAGATTTCGTAGCCATCGACGAAATCCAGCTGTGTGCAGATCCCGAGCGTGGTCATATTTTCACCGACCGTCTGCTGCGGTCGCGCGGCACGAACGAGACGCTGTTTTTGGGCTCAGACACACTGCGCGGACCGATTGCGGCACTGGTGCCCGAAGTGCAGTTCATTCGCCGTGAACGAATGTCTCAGCTGGTTTATTCCGGCTCGAAAAAGATCAGCCGCATGCCCGCACGCAGCGCCATTGTCGGGTTTTCGGTCGATAACGTCTACGCCATTGCCGAGCTGCTGCGCCGCCAAAAGGGCGGGGCCGCCGTGGTTATGGGCGCGCTCAGCCCGCGCACCCGGAATGCGCAGGTCGAACTGTATCAGAACGGTGAGGTGGACTACCTCGTTGCAACTGACGCTATCGGGATGGGTTTGAACCTTGATGTGAACCACGTGGCGTTTTCGTCGCTGACGAAATTCGACGGTCGAAGGATGCGTCCCCTGGCCCCAAATGAACTGGCGCAGATCGCAGGTCGGGCAGGGCGCGGGATGTCGGATGGTACCTTTGGGGTGACTGGTGAAGCGCCGCCGCTGGACGAAGGGGTCGCACAGGCGATCATGGACAGCCGGTTCACGCCGATGAAGAAACTGAACTGGCGGAATGCCGCTTTACGGTTCGGCTCGGTTGACGCTCTCATCGACTCGCTGGAAGTCAGCCCGGACAGCGAACATCTGATTAAAGCCCGACCAGCAGACGATCTGAACGCGCTGAAATCGCTGTCTCAAGAGGCCGAAGTTATGGCTCGTGCCAGCGATGGACCGTCCGTCCGATTGCTGTGGGATGTTTGCCGAATCCCCGATTTTCGCGGTATCAGCCACGCGGAACACGCCAGCCTGCTCGAAGTGATCTACGGGCACCTGCATGAACGCGGCACTATCCCTGACGAGTTCATGGCGCGGCAAATCCGCCGCATCGACAAATCAGACGGGGATATTGATGCACTGTCCAAAAGGTTGGCATATATTCGCACCTGGACATATGTTGCGCAACGAAACGGATGGGTGCGTGACGAATCACATTGGCGCGCGGAAACGCGCATTGTAGAAGACAGGCTGTCGGACGCTCTGCATGATCGTTTGACTCAGAGATTTGTGGACCGGCGCACGTCAGTGTTGTTGCGCCGGCTCAAACAGAAGGAGGCCCTTTTGGCCGAAGTAAATGACAAGGGTGAAGTGACCGTCGAAGGAGAATTCGTCGGTCGTCTGGAAGGGTTCCGGTTTACCCCGGACAAAAGCGCACAGGGAACCGAGGCGAAAGCTCTCAAATCGGCCTCTCTGCAAGCACTCGCACCGCAATTCCATCTGCGTGCAGACCGCTTTTACAACGCGCCCGATACGGAAATTGATTTTACCGATCAGGGTGGCCTGATGTGGGGTGAGTATGCTGTTGGCAAGTTGGTTGCTGGGGCAGAACCTCTCAAGCCGATGGTCGAGGTGTTTGTGGATGAGGCCGCAGGCCCGGATGTCGAACAGAAAGTGCAGCGCCGTTTGCAGCATTTCATCGACCGAAAGGTTGCCGCGCTGTTTGAGCCGCTATTGAACCTGTCGCGCGACGAAGAGCTGTCAGGCCTGGCCAAAGGGTTCGCCTTCCGCATGGTTGAAGGGCTGGGTGTTTTGCCGCGCGAAGGTGTTGCGCAAGAGGTCAAAGATCTGGATCAGGACGCCCGTGGTGCCCTGCGCAAGCACGGCATCCGGTTTGGCCAGTTCACCATCTTCATGCCGCTGTTGCTGAAACCTGCGCCCACGCGCTTGCGTTTGGTGCTGTGGGCGCTGGCCGGTGGACTGCAGGAATTCCCTGACGCGCCGCCTCCGGGTCTGGTCACTGTTCCGGTCGCCAAAGGTGCGCCCGAGGGCTACGATACCATGTGCGGTTACCGCGATGCGGGCGAGCGTTCGATCCGTATCGACATGCTGGAGCGTCTGGCAGACATGCTGCGTGCCGAAGACAGCCGGGGTGGTTTTGAGGCCAAGCCCGATATGCTGTCGATCACCGGCATGACGCTCGAGCAGTTCGCGGATCTGATGCAGGGGCTGGGCTATAAGGCCGAGCGCGGTGAGCGTGAAAAGGTCAAAGCCGCACCGGTCGAGGCCGAAAAGCCTGCGACCGATGTGACGGGACAACCCGCCGCCGAAGAAACCCCGGCACCCGAGGCAGAAGCCGAAGAGGTCGTCGCGACCGCCGAGGCGCCAGCCGAGGCCACCGAAAGCACCGAGGCGGCAGCCGAGGCTCCAACAACCGAACCCGCCTCAGATGAGACCGAAGTTGAGGTGTTCTACACTTTCACCTGGGGGCGTCAGCGCCCGGCGAACCGTGCTCCGCGCCGCGAACAGCGGCAAGGGCAGGGGCCGGCCAAAGGCAAGCCGCGCGGCAAACCGCAGGACGGTCGCGGCAAGCCGCAAGGCAAGAAGGGTGGCAAACCGCAAGGTGGCAAGACCTTCTCGTCGCGTCCGCCCAAAAAGGAAAAGGCGATCGATCCCGATAACCCGTTTGCAGCAGCGCTTATGGGTTTGAAGGACGGCAACTGATCTGCGATGGCCGAGGCCAAGCTGCGGATCGACAAGTGGTTGTGGCAGGCGCGGTTCTTCAAGACCCGCAGCCTGGCCGCCAAACAGGTCAGCGGCGGCCATGTCCGATTGAACGGAAACCGGGTTCTGAAACCGGCACAGGCCGTTGGGCCCGGTGACGTTCTGACCTTCCCCCAAGGCCGTATCGTGCGCGTAGTACGCGTCGAAGCACTGGGGGAACGGCGTGGCCCGGCGACCGAGGCACAAACATTGTACTTCGATATGACGGAAAAGAAGGACGTGCCTCCTAAGAACCCGGGATTCGAGGGAAAGGGTCGTCCAACAAAGAAAGATAGGCGCGCGCTTGATCTTTCTCGCCCCCGGGATGGTTGATCCTACCTTGAAGAGAGGGCCAGACTGAATTAGCTAGACGCCCAAACCGAGAATGGGAATCCCACAATGACCTATGTCGTCACCGAAAACTGCATTGGCTGCAAATACACCGACTGCGTCGAAGTGTGTCCGGTGGATTGTTTTTACGAAGGTGAGAACACTTTGGTCATTCACCCCGACGAATGCATCGACTGTGGTGTGTGTGAACCCGAATGCCCTGCAGACGCCATTCGTCCCGACACTGAGCCTGGAATGGAACAGTGGGTCGAGTTCAACCGAAAATTCTCGGAACAATGGCCGGTTATCGTGACCAAGAAAGACCCCTTGCCTGAAGCGGAAGAGCGTGACGGCGAAGAAGGCAAAATGGAGAAGTATTTCTCTGAAGCACCCGGTGAAGGCGGTTAAGCGATTCGGTAACTGAACCGGGTGGTTTGAATAGCGCTCTTCTGCTGTATCGCTCTGAAAAGTCTGTGGTTTCTTCACCATTGCGGGGGGCGGACTTTCGGGCGTCGCAATTTTGTGATATACTCAGAAACTGAATGATGAATGAGATGGGGATGACTCCGTAAGTATGTACGCTTTGGAGTTCTGATTTTTTGACAAACTTACCGCCTGACCGGGCCAGATGTTGGCACGGTTTGGGGTCTTTTGTTGTCTCTGCCTCTCTCTCGTAACCAAGGATGAACCTGTATGTCTAAGTCGAAAAAGCTTGAGTTCCGCCCGAACGATTATGTTGTCTACCCCGCCCATGGTGTGGGCCAGATCATCTCGATCGAAGAGCAGGAAGTCGCGGGATACTCGCTCGAGCTGTTCGTCATTTCTTTTGAAAAAGACAAGATGACCCTGCGGGTGCCGACCAACAAGGTTACCGAATCCGGCCTGCGGTCCCTCAGCTCGCCTGACGTTATCAGCCAGGCGATGAGAACCCTGAAGGGTAAGGCCAAGGTGAAACGTGCAATGTGGTCGCGCCGGGCACAGGAATATGAACAAAAGATCAATTCCGGTGATCTGATCTCGATCGCCGAGGTTGTGCGCGATCTGCACCGCACTGACGACCAGCGCGAACAGAGCTATTCTGAACGTCAGCTGTACGAAGCCGCGCTGGAACGCCTGACCCGCGAAGTCGCGGCTGTGTCCGGCGCAGGTGAAGTATCGGCGGCCAAGCAGATTGATGAGGTTCTGACCTCGCGCGCGGCCGCGGCTGCCTGATCGCTTTTCAAGTCAATTTCCTGGCCGCTCCCGAAAGGGGGCGGCTTTTTCGCGTTGATGGCTTGGTGAAAGCTCTGTTTACGGCTAATTTTCCAGCAAGAAGAGGCGCGTAGACAGTGAACGTAAAACAAACAGTAAAATATCTATATATCGGCCACGACCCCATTTCCGTCTGGTTTCGCTATGGCTTGATCCTGTTTGACGCGATCACCATCGTTTTCTTTGTCGCTACGGCAAATGGCGAACATGGCACGGGTTTTACCGTTGCCAGCCTGATCATTGGGTTCTTCATCGTGCTGGATTTTTCGGCGCGGATGTGGATTTCAAAGGATCGCTGGAAGCTGCTGCGCCAAGTCTACACGATGGCCGACATTGTTGTGATCGTTTCGCTGTTTCTTGATCTGTTTCTACCGTGGAATCTGGCGTTCCTGCGTATCTTACGAGCGTTGCGCCTGATCCATTCCTATCACCTGCTAAGGGACCTGCGACGGGACAGCGACTTTTTTCGCACGCATGAAGATGCAGTGATCGCGGCGATCAACCTGTTGGTGTTCGTGTTCGCCACGTCCACCGCCGTTCTGGTGTTCTTCATCCCGGAAAACAGCCCGCACGCCTATATCGATGCGCTTTACTTCACTATGGCAACCCTGACGACCACCGGGTTCGGAGACATCACGCTGGCGACGCCGGGGGGCAAATTGTTTTCGGTCTTCATCATGATCGTCGGCGTGGCGTTGTTCGTCCGGTTGGCGCAGGCGATTTTCATGCCGCAGAAAGTACGTCACAAATGCTCAAACTGTGGCCTTTACCGTCATGATCCCGATGCGGTCCATTGCAAGCACTGCGGTGAAACTCTCAGGATCGAAACCGGCGGAACGACTTAGAGCGTTGCAACCAATGCCATAAGGAACGCAAGCTCTGCCAGTTGTTGCGAGGCACCCAGAACATCGCCCGTTTGCCCTTTGATTTTGGCCTTGGCGACGAGTGCCAGGATTCCAACGATCAGCGCGGAAAATACCGTTGCCATCAGCGCGGTTGGTCCAATCAGCAGCAGCGATAAGATGACCGCAAGGCCAAAGCCTATCGCAGCTGTCTCGGCCCTTGGGCCGCCGACCGAATGGCTCAAACCGCTGTTTCTGGCGTTGGGTAAAGTTGCCATGAGGATGGGCATGACTGCGCGTGAGATGATGCAGGCCGTCAGAATACCCGCAAATGCGTTGGCCGACAGAAGCGCCGCGATCAGCGCGGCGCGCAGTAATTGGGTAAAGATCAGGGTTAGAACGCCATAAGCACCGATATGGCTGTCCTTCATGATTTCCAGGCGGCGTTCGGTGTTGAACCCGCCCCAAAACCCGTCAACCGTGTCCGCAAGCCCGTCTTCATGCATCGCGCCTGTGGCGATCACCAGCACTGCCACAAGTATCACGGCGCTGGCGAATGCGGGCAGGCCGAATGCACCGACCGTCCAACCGACGGCACAGGCCGCCGCCCCAACGACCAGCCCCACCAAGGGAAAGGCCCAGGCCGCATTGGCCTGCCGCGCAAACAGATATTCCGGCAGGCGCGGCATCGGCAGACGCGTCAACAGGACCAGCGACAGCGGAAAATCCCACGCGGAAAACAGTTTGGTGTCGTTTTTGTTCACTCCCGCGCCTTTCGGGGTCTTGTTGGATCGGACGCTTCGGTTAAACACACAGGACCACTCTGATGCAACGAGGCTTTGGATGCTGCCGGAATTAAAAGACCTGAATACCCTTCGCGAGGCCCTGAGTAATGCTCCGGGACCGGATGGCAATGCGCTGCAAGGTGCTGCTGAGCGTAACGGACAACTGACTAAACCCCCCGGCGCATTGGGCCGGCTTGAGGATTTGGCGATTTGGTATGCGGGCTGGCGTGGGGATGCCCGGCCGCAGATCTCTGCCCCTCAGGTCATCGTATTTGCGGGTAATCATGGCGTCACGGCGCAAGGCGTGTCGGCCTTTCCGCCGGAAGTGACCGTTCAGATGGTCCTGAACTTTGAACATGGCGGCGCGGCGATCAATCAGTTGGCCAAGGCGGCGGGCGCGACCATGAATGTGCACGCGCTGGATTTGGACCGACCCACGGCGGATTTCACGTCTGGCCCGGCGATGCCCGAAGACGAACTGCTTGAGGCCTTGCGCATCGGGTGGACCGCCGTTGACCCTGACGCGGACCTGCTGGTGGTTGGCGAAATGGGGATCGGCAACACGACCCCGGCGGCTGCTATCGCATGCGCGCTGTTTGGGGGTGAGGCGGCTGACTGGACTGGGCGTGGCACTGGGGTAGACGATGCCGGTCTGGCCAACAAAACGCGCGTCGTGGCCGAAGGCATCGCCTTGCATGGCGGATCGGACGACGGGCTGGAAATCTTGCGCCGTCTGGGCGGGCGTGAAATCGCAGCCATGGCCGGGGCCATCGCGGCTGCGCGCTCCTTGCGTATCCCGGTTATCCTGGACGGTTTTATCTGCTCGGCGGCTGCGGCCTGTCTGGCAAACATGTCCGAGGGCGCATTGGATCACACGGTTGCAGGCCACCAAAGTGCCGAAGGCGCGCACGCCGCAGTATTGGCCAAGTTAGGCAAAGAGCCATTGTTGAGCCTTGGATTGCGTTTGGGCGAAGGCTCGGGCGGGGCGCTGGCGATCAACATACTTAAAAGCGCGGTCGCGTGCCATTCCGGCATGGCGACATTTGCGGAAGCGGGTGTTTCGGACGGCTGATCAAACCGCCTGATCCGGCAGGGCCGGGTCAGGCTGACTTCTTTGCGTGTTTCTCGGCCAGTTCCAGCAACTCGGTTTCCAGGTCTTTTTCAAGCTGCCGCGCCCGTTCGATGTATTTCTTGTTGTCACCGGTCGGCATACCGGGGATCCACAATTCTGCCAGATCACGCACAGAGGCGCGGTCGTGGTGATAGAACGTCTGCTCGGCCTGAGCCGCCTCGTATTCGCTCAGACCTACGTTTTCCAGGACATAGCGACCCGCCCGCAGCGATCCGTCAAACATCTCGCGGACAATGTCGTTCGCTCCGGCCTGATACAATTGGTAGACATGGGTGCGATCACGCGCGCGGGCCACGATGTGCAAATCCGGGCGTTGACGCCGGGCAAAGCCGACCAAACGTGTGACTTGCTTGGGGTCATCCATTGCGGCCACCAGCACGGTTGCCTTTTCAAGCCCCGCAGCGCGCAGCAATTCTGGCCGCGTGGGATCACCCAGAAATCCTTTGACGCCAAAACGACGCATCAACTGGATTGTCTCGATATCATGGTCCAGTACGACGGTCTTGAACCCGCTGGCGCGGACCAACCGGTTCACGATCTGACCAAAACGCCCAATGCCGGCAATGATGACCGGGCCTTTCTCGTCAATCTCATCGGGCTCGGCCTCGGGAACGCCATCACCCATACGGCGCGACAGCAGATCGAAGATAATGAATAGCAGCGGGGTGATCAGCATTGTAAGGGCAATAATCATCAGCAGTTTTTGCGATAAATCAGGTGGGATGACGTTTTGTTGCGTTGAAAAGGCTAACAGCACAAAGCCGAATTCGCCTGCCTGCGCCAAACCCAATGTGAACAACCAGTGATCCCGACCGCGCAACCGGAACGCGCGACCGACCAGATACAGGATGATCCCTTTAGCCAGTATGACCAGTAGCGCCAGACCGATCAGGTCCAGTGGGTCGTTGAAGAAATAGCCAACGTCAATCCCGGCGCCGACCGTGATAAAGAACAGCCCCAGGAACAGGCCCTTGAACGGTTCAAGGTCGCTCTCCATTTCGTGCCGGAATTCTGAGCTTGCCAGAACAACACCCGCCAGAAATGCGCCCAGAGCAGGGGAGAGCCCGACAAGCGTCATCAGGAAGGAAATTCCCACGACGATCATCAACGCCAGCGCCGTATACATTTCGCGCAGCCTAGTGGCGTGGATGAACCTGAACAGTGGACGCGTCAGGTAGATGCCAGCTAGAATGACGAAGGCAACCGCGCCGATGGTGACCAGCGTAACAGCCCAGCCGGGCAGGCCCTCAACAAGTGACAAGCTATGATGTCCGGCCTCATGCAGCGCATCCGCGCCGCGGTCGATTGAGCCGTCGCTTTCGATATGAGGCATTGCAGGCAACGCCAAAAGCGGCAGCATCGCCAAAATGGGAATGACCGCGATGTCCTGCGTCAGAAGGACCGAAAACGTCGCCCGACCTCCATTTGTCTGCATCAACCCCTTTTCCGACAACGTTTGCAGCACAATCGCTGTGGATGACAGAGATAAGGTTAACCCGACGGCTAGTGCGACCGACCAAGGGTGATTTGCATATATGGCAACTGCAGCGATGACTGCGGTGGACAGCAACACCTGCAGACCGCCTAGTCCCAGAAGCCTGTCGCGCATGTCCCACAAGGCGCGCGGCTCAAGCTCGAGCCCGATCAGAAACAGCATCATGACCACACCGAATTCGGCCACGTGCTGCAGGCTTTCGGTCTCGGCCCCAACAAGCCCGAAGACTGGGCCAATGACAATGCCAGCGGCCAGATAACCAAGAACTGAACCCAACCCCAGACGTGCCGACAAGGGCACTGCTATCACGGCGGCAGCCAGATAGATTGAAGCCTGGTAAAGGAAATCGTCCATGTTTGTCCTCTCGGTCCGGTCAGGTGGGCAATGGCGCGTCGCGTTTAAGTTGGTCCATCACGATCTGGCTGTGCACCCGTGCCACTGCAGGATGCGGCAGTATCACCTGGTGAAGCAAGCGGTTGAGCGCGGAAAGATCGTCGCAATAGACGTGCAGCAGGTAATCTGCCTCTCCGGTCATCGTCCAGGCGCTTGTGATCTCGGGGCGGGTGTCGACCATGCGGGCAAAACTCGCAGATTGTTCCGGGCCATGTGTGCCCAAATGCACCTGAATGAACCCTTGGACCTGCAGGCCCAGTTTTAGGGGATCTAGTCGCGCCGCATAGCCGGTGATGTAACCTTCGGCCTCTAGCCGCTGACGGCGGCGCCCGGCCTGGCTTGGTGACAGGTTCAGCATTTCACCCAATTGATGCGCGGTCAGATGTGCGTCCTTTTGCAGGGCAGACAACAGTCGCGTATCGGTGGAATCCAGCATATGCGGAATTTCTCCAAATTTTCCTAAATTCGTGCGTGATTCACGCATATGTTTGTAGTTTACACAAAAACTATGCGCAGAAACAGCGCTTGGTAAGGCGTATTTTGGAATCAGAAAAGAAATTCCTGTTTTTACGGAGACGCGCCATGGGTCCTTTCCCGCACAACGCCCCGAAATCTGTCATCAGCGCAGAAAATCCAGCCGGAACCGATGGGTTTGAATTTGTCGAATTCGCCCATCCCGAGCCGCAAGAACTGCGCGATCTTTTCACCAAAATGGGGTTCGAGCTGGTTGGACATCACACGGACAAGCCCCTGGTTGAGCTGTGGCAGCAGGGGGACGTGACCTACATCCTGAATGCTGATCCAGACAGCTTTGCCGCAAAGTTCGTGGCCGAGCACGGCCCCTGTGCCCCTGCGATGGGATGGCGCGTCGTGGACGCGCAGAAAGCCTTTGAACACGCGGTGTCAAAAGGGGCCGAGCCTTATGGAGCGGCGGACAAGACCATGGAGGCCCCAGCGATCAAGGGTATTGGCGGTTCGCTGATCTATTTCATCGATCAGTATTATGAAACATCGCCTTACAATCAGGAATTCACCTGGGACAAACAGTCCAAACCGCGCGGCGATGGGTTCTATTACCTCGATCACCTGACGCACAACGTCTACAAAGGCAACATGGACAAGTGGTTCAAATTCTACGAGAGCCTGTTCAACTTCCGCGAAATCCGCTTTTTTGACATTCAGGGCAAATTCACTGGACTGTTTAGCCGTGCGCTGACGTCGCCCTGTGGTCGTATTCGTATTCCGATCAATGAAGACCGGGGCGAAACCGGGCAGATCGTATCTTATCTCAAGAAGTACAAGGGTGAGGGTATTCAGCATATCGCGGTGGGTAGTGAGGACATCTATGCCTCGACCGATGCAATTGCGGAAAAGGGCCTGAAGTTCATGCCAGGGCCCAACCAGGCCTATTACGACATGTCTAAGGAACGTGTTGTGGATCACGATGAGCCCCTGGACCGGATGATCAAGCACGGTATCCTGATCGATGGCGAGGGAGTGCTGGATGGTGGCGAGACCCGGATCTTGCTGCAAATCTTCTCGAAAACTGTGATCGGCCCGATCTTTTTTGAATTCATTCAGCGCAAGGGCGATGATGGGTTTGGCGAAGGGAACTTTAAGGCTCTGTTCGAATCCATCGAACGCGAACAGATCGAAAGTGGCGAAATTTCAGCTGCTTAACGGCGTAAGTTAAGTCACCAAAGGGCGGTCGGGGATATCCCTCGGCCGCCTTTGTTTTTTGAACCGTCAGCTCCGCGGCATTTTCAACGTCAGGTTTCTTCCGCGCTTTTGGTAGCGCAATTCGCTGTCGCCAATGGCGATAACATTGCCGCCGTCCAGCCTGTCTCCGACTTTCAGTTTTTTGTATCGACCACTGGGCAACCGGACCAGCGCGCGCCGATTGGCCGGGGTCCCGTAAACCCCAATCAGGTTCAGCTTGCGCAAGTTGAGCGCATTGTCGATGGTCGCCTGCCGCGCCACCGAGGCGGTCGACGGGATTTTCGGTGCCACGGCCTTTGGTTGGAAAGAACCAGCTTCGTCCGAACTTTGATTGACCGCTGCGGTTGACCCGAGATTTGCGGTGCTTGTGTTTGTGCTGGCCGGGCGGGCAAGTCCGGCTGGTCGCGTTTTGGGGCGCGGAACGCGAACGACTGCCAAGGCCGTTGGCGTTTCGTCAATCCGGGGGCTGCTTTGCAGGGACTTGGGGCGCAGTTTAGGACGCAGAACCGCCAGTTCTTCGCGTGTGCGTCCGCCAAGTTGTTGCCGTTCAAAGCTTTCCAGCAAATTGGCGGGACGTGGATTTGGCCGTTTCTGCGCTAAGCGGGCTGTTGGATCTTCCTCAATCGGCTCTTGTTCGAACCGAACCGGAACTGCAGGGGGAACCTTGGCGGGCCGGCCAAGGTAAACGACCACCCCGTCGGGGTTCAGGGTCCCTTCGGCTGAGGGAGTAACGAGGCCGCGTTCGTCCAGTTCGTACTGGACTCCGGCCTGTGCGGGAAGGGCGTTTTGTTCAAACGGCAGGTCAGTTTCAAAGCTGCTGACGGGGGGCAGCGCCACCGCGTCCTGTGACAAGTCAGTGCTGTCCAGGGATGCCAGATACAGGTCCTCTGCTGACTCCAGGACCGGGTCGGGCAAAGGTTCGGGGGCGAAGATCTCAATGCCCGCCAGTGACGAGATTTCCGTTGGTTCAGGCTCTTGTCCTACCGGTTCAACCTGGGTCGGTGCCACGTTCAGCGCTTCGAGGATTGCAGCTTCGGTCGCGCTGAGATCAGCGGCGGTTTCTTCAACAGGTTCGGTTTGCGGCTCTTCCTCTGGCGCGGTTGCCACCGCCTCAGGTTCGAATTCAAGCTCCGGATCGCCGTCAACCTCCTGTGTTTGGGCGATCTGTTCGTCAAGTACGAGGTTTGGCACAGTTTCTTTAATCGAAACCGCCTCGGCCACTGAGGGTTCGGTGTCGTCAGATCCAGTCAACGACCACACGGTCAAGGCAATACCGGCAACGAGAGCGGCCGCCGCGGCTGGAACAGTGTAGCGGTTGATCGGGAGTGTGGCTTTCCTTTCGGCAGCAATGTTCACGTTGGGTGCTGAGCGAAACTCCGTCGGGGTCCCGGTATCAGCGATCGCGTGAATGGAAGGGCCATCATTTTCTCTGGCAGGTTCTTCACCCTCAACGGGTTCCACTGCTGCGGTCGCATAGGGCGCTGAAGGAATCTCCGTTTGGTCCTCGGTTTCAGCGATCGCCCGATCGGCAGGAGCTTCATTTTCTTTTGCGGATTCTTCTACCTCAACCGTTTCTACTGCGCCGGTCGTGTCGGGGGCTGAAGGAAACTCTGTCGGGGTCTTGGAATCTGCAATCGTGTCTGCGATAGGTCCTTCATCAGTTTTAGCAGAATCCTCAACCTCGAACGGTTCCGCAGCAATGACCGTGTCTGGGGTATCGATCTCGAACCGAGGTTCGGACGGAAATCCCTGACCCTCGATCGGGGTTGAATACTGCACCGGAACGAACCCGTGCTCAGCGGCAAATGTCCGGGCCTCATCCAAGGTTTGCCTGGCGACAGCAGCAATATGGGTTGTCGGACCGACAGTTGCGGTGTCAAAGGCGAGCTCATCCAGCGTATAGGGAGTTGCCTCGGTCAGTTCCGCCTGCACTTTTTCAGCGCTTTCCTCGGGGCTTAGGCCCTCTGTTGATACGGACAAAAACCGCACCTGATCCGCTGGTATCACCAGCTTGCAGTTCAGGTCGTTTTCAAGGGCAAAGCCCTGATCCCGCAATGCGATGATCTGCGTATTCAGGTCGGGCGCATCCAGAGCAACCTCGCCAATGCAGAACCAGTCACCATCCGAATGGTGGTGCAAGGATATTCCGGTCGAAGAAAAAGACAGCGCAAAGGCGGGTTTCATAATCCGGAAAAACCATAGTTGTCAGCATCTGTGCAAACGATCATTCGTCCGCAGAGTGACATTAAAGCAGGATCCCGCCGAGGGAAAGAAAAAGCCGGTCTTTCCCCTTGTTCGGCAGACCCTCGCCACCCCATGTTGGGAGAAAGAAAATTGGAGGGAAGACCTTGAATAAAATCGCTTTTCTAGCTGCAGTTCTGACGATGTCAGTTGCGGGCATGACCCATGCGGAAGAACGTCGCATCACCGTTGACGCGGCGGGAACCGTGCAGGCCGCGCCTGATATGGCGACTATTACTCTGGGCGTGACCAATGAAGACGCGCAGGCCTCAAACGCGATGAAGGCCACTTCGGAATCGGTGTCTCAAGTCCTGAGCCGGTTGCAGGAGCTTGGCATCGAAACGCGTGATGTGCAGACCCGCGATGTGTCTTTGTCGCCGGTTTGGAACAACCGGAACAGCGCCAGCGGAGATCGACCAGAGATTTCCGGCTTTGTCGCCTCGAACCGTGTCGTGGTACGTGTGCGTGACCTGTCGCAGCTTGGCACGATCATGGATGCGGTTATCCAGGACGGAGCCAATGATTTTGGTGGGTTGAGCTTTGGCGTGCAGGACCCAAAACCGCTGCAAGCGCAGGCGCGGGCCAACGCTGTGGCCAAAGCAACCGCCAAGGCCGAGCAGTTGGCACAGGCGGCTAACGTGACACTCGGACCAGTTCAAGAGATCAGCGAACAGGTCAGTGGCGCGCGCCCCGTCGCCATGATGCGGGAATTCAGCGCTGCAGATGCAGGTGGTGTGCCGGTCGCAGGCGGCGAGGTGTCAGTTTCGGTCACCGTCACCATGGAATTCGAAATCTCTGAGTAACCTCAGACGCTTGCGCGGGCTTTCAAAGGTTGCCTTTGTTGGCCCGTCTGGTCGAAATTGTCCGGCGAAAGCCAATCCTCAAAGGCGCTGCGAATGCGGGGCCATTCGCTGTCGAGGATGGAATACCACGCCGTATCTCGGTTGCGGCCTTTGTAATGGGTAGCCTGTCGGAAAATACCTTCAAAGGAAAAGCCCAAACGCTCGGCTGCGCGACAGGACGGCGCGTTCAGCGCGTCGCACTTCCATTCGTAACGGCGATAGCCCAATTCATCGAACACGCGCCGCATCATCAGGAACATGGTCTCGGTCGATTGCGGGCTACGCTGCAACAAGGGTGAGAAGTGGATGTGTCCCACCTCGATCGCACCCGCCGCCGGGTCAATCCGCAGAAATGAAGCCATACCCACCGGCGTTTCGTTGCTGTCCAGTACCGTGTGGAACATCGGATCGGAATCCATGCAGGTCTCACGGGTCCAATCCTCAAACTCGCGCTCGCTGTTGAACGGCCCATAGGGAAGGTAGGTCCAGTTGTGGCCATCGGTGTCGTTGGCAAACGCCCGGTACAACCCGGGCGCATGCCTATTCACATCAAGAGGGACAACGGAACAATAGCGGCCCACCATCGGTGTGTAGGGCGGAGTGGGACGAGGGAAATCGCCCGTTACCGGTAAACCGATGGGTTGCCCCAGCTCATTGGTGTTGTTCCCGCTCATGGATCAGGCCGACGCTTTGGCCAGCGCCTGATCGAGATCGGCGATCAGGTCATCTGAGTCTTCGATCCCAATGGACACGCGCACAACACCCGGGCCTGCGCCCGCGGCCTCCTGCTGTTCCGGAGTCAGCTGTCGGTGCGTGGTCGAGGCCGAGTGGATGATCAACGACCGTGCATCGCCCAGGTTGGCCACGTGGCTGAAAATCTCAAGCGCGTTGACCAGCTTGATGCAGGCGTCATAGCCGCCCTTGACCGCGAAGGTGAACAAGGCACCCGCGCCCTTCTTGTAGTGCGCTTTGACCCTGTCGCTGTAAGGCGATGAGGGCAGCCCGGCATAAGTGACATAATCCACGCGGTCGTCCGCTTCGAGCCATGCGGCAACCTTCATCGCATTCTCAACGTGACGCTCCATCCGCAATGACAGCGTTTCAATGCCCATCAGCGTATAGTGCGCCGCCTGCGGGTTCATCGTCATGCCCAGATCACGCAGGCCAATGGCGATGCCGTGGAAGGTGAAGGCCAGTGGGCCAAACGTCTCATGGAATTTAAGGCCGTGATACGCTTGTTCCGGCTCACTGAGAGAGGGGAATTTGTCATTTGCCGACCAGTCGAACTTACCCGAATCCACGATGCAGCCGCCGGTGACTGTGCCGTTACCGGTCAGGTACTTTGTGGTCGAATGCACGACCAGTGTCGCGCCATGCTCGATCGGGCGGCACAGGTAAGGTGTGGCCGAGGTGTTGTCGACGATAAGCGGAATGCCCGCCGCATCAGACACATCCGCCAGCGCGCGGATGTCGGTGACATAGCCGCCGGGGTTGGCAATGGATTCGCAGAACACGGCTCGGGTGTTTTCGTCGATTGCGTCTTTCACTGCGTCCAGATCGTCGGTGTCGACAAACTTGGCAGACCAGCCAAAGCGTTTGATGGTCTGGCTGAACTGCGTGACCGTGCCGCCGTACAGACGGGTCGAGGCGACCACATTGCAGCCCGGACCCATCAGCGGGAACAGCGCCATGATCTGTGCCGCGTGGCCGGATGAACAGCACACCGCACCGACGCCGCCTTCCAGTGTGGCGATACGTTCCTGCAGAACGGCCACGGTGGGGTTGGTCAGGCGGGAATAGATGAACCCAACTTCTTGCAGGTTGAACAGGGCAGCTGCGTGATCCGCGTCGCGGAACACATAGGCTGTCGTCTGATAGATCGGTGTCTGACGCGCGCCAGTTGCGGGATCGGGCCGGGCGCCCGCGTGAATTTGAAGCGTATCAAAACCGTAGGTGGGGCCGTCAGACATCTTGGAAATCTCCTGTTGGAAAGTGCGTTGCTGAATCTCTAGGCGATTGGGCGCGCGCAGACAACATTCCTGTCAGCGCATCCAAAGACCATTCTTGCGTATCGTGTTGCGAATAACCTGCTCGCGTTTGGGAAGGTTCTCGCGGTCAAACATGTCCCTGATTTTGTGACCCTTCCGTTGCAGCACCAGCTTCTTGATCGGGTCATATCCCTTGAGGACCTTCTTGACCCGGTTTGGCGCAACCACGGTTTCCAGCACCTCGACAGCGTGATCGCTTTCACGGGCGTAGAGTAGGGGGAACAGGCGGTAATGACAGCTGACCGATCCGTCCAGAAGGCCCGCGGGCAGGGCATCGCGACCGCCGCCGAACGAGCGGATAACCAGCGGCAGTGCAGCCTGATCCAACCATGGGTCCAAATTCTGACCTGCCATCTCGGGGATCCCGCCGTCGCGGATCGTGCAGGCATAGTCCAGAAAGCGCTTTCCGAAGGTGTGAGGGCAGGAATGAAAGAAATACCCGGCATTGAAGTACAGATAACGCCGCCAGTAATCCACCGGTTGGCTGGTATCCAGCGAGCTTTCGAAATCCAGTTCGAACCTTTGGTAAAGCGCCTTCCAGATCCCATCCAGCCCAGGGCCATACAAGGTTGGCTTGGGCCAGGTTCCTTCGACCCTTAGCGATGCGCCGGGACGGTCAAAGTCGAAGGGGACGCTGGTCAGATCGCCGGTGATCAGTGTGTCACTATCGAAAAACACAAACGGCTCACCCTCAGGCATGGCCGCCAACGCTTCGATCTTGTTGCCATAAGGGTAGCTGGCGCCAAATACTTTGTTTTCGAACGGCAGGATCTCGGCATCCAACTGACGGAGTGCCTTCAGAAGATCCTCGTCCTGGATGGTAGGGTCCTGCGGCCAGCTTGGACCGGGTTGCGGAACAGCCACGAACAGTCGACCGGAAAAATCAGGGCTGCTGTGCCGCAACGAGGCGGCAAACAAAAGGGCTTCGTATTGCAGACGGTTGTTTTGCCCGATGATAACGATGTTGAATTTCGGGGCGCTGGCCTGCATCCGGTTACTTTCAGTACTTGTGGGTGCCGTGGTCCGGCACTGCTGTGGTTTCTTGTCGGACGTACAGTATGCAGGCGCGCCCGTCAAAACCAGATGCGATGCGTGCAATTTGAAAAATGTCGGCGCAATCCCATGTTAGGGACACGTCCCCGTTCAGGAGTGCCCCCATGAGGATCAACGCAGATTTCACCAAACGTGTTGCAGTTCATTTCGACCAGAATAAATGGATCGCGTCCCCCGCCGCCGGTGTCGAACGCAAGATGCTGGATCGCATCGGCGAGGAGGTTGCCCGCGCAACGACAATCGTCCGTTTTGCTCCGGGCAGCGCATTTTCGGCCCACACCCATGACGGGGGAGAAGAATATTTGGTTTTGGACGGCGTTTTTCAGGACGAAACCGGAGATTTCCCGGTCGGCAGTTATGTGAGAAACCCTCCGACCTCGTCGCACACACCTTCGGCAAAACAGGGGGCGACGATCTTGGTGAAGCTGCATCAGTTTGACCCGGATGATCGGACAGAGCTACGACGCTCGATCAATGGTCAGGGGAATACTCAACTGTTCAAAGACGCGCATGAAGATGTCCGCGTGTTCAATCTTGCGGCGGGCGAGGCGTTGGATCTGGACGCGTCGCACGGAATGGAGCTGTTTGTGATCGAAGGCTCGCTGAGGGAATCTGACGAGGATTTCACGACTTGGGACTGGCTGAGGTTGCCTCCGGGCGCGCGATCTACCGCCGTGGCAGGGGCTTCGGGGGCGCGTGTTTGGACGAAAACAGGGCATTTGGCTCAGATGGTCTGATACGTCCGCTGCAAGAAAAACAGGCAGAAACAAAGGAAAACCGGGTCGATTGGTCCGGTTTTTTCATTTTTTGACCATTTGGCAAATTTTACCATTTGATAAAAAATTACTTTGTGGCAAGCTGAGGCCACAACAAACATATCTACAGGGAGTAGAGTGATGGCACAGGGCCAGATTGCCCCCGGCATTGTCTCCGGGCGGCTGTCCAGCGATGAGCTGACCTCGAATTTCACGGATTTGCATCCGCCACTGGCCCCCCATGAGGCCGCCGTGGCAGCGGATCGGTGCTATTTTTGTTACGACGCACCATGCGTCACAGCCTGTCCGACAGACATCGACATTCCGCTGTTCATGCGCCAGATTCAGGCTGGCCAACCCGAAGCGGCGGGTGAGACCATTTTGGCACAGAACATTCTGGGCGGCATGTGCGCCCGTGTTTGCCCGACTGAGACGCTGTGCGAAGAAGTCTGCGTGCGCGAAACCGCCGAAGGTTCACCGGTCGAAATCGGTCGTCTTCAGCGCTATGCAACAGACAGTGTGATGGTTGGCGGAAGTCATCCGTTCCAAAGGGCCGCACCAACCGGCAAAACGGTTGCCGTAATCGGTGCAGGACCTGCGGGTCTGGCCTGTGCGCACCGGTTGGCGATGTTTGGGCATGACGTGGTAATCCACGAAAGCCGCCCCAAGCCGGGTGGGCTGAACGAATACGGGATCGCCGCGTATAAATCGACAAACGATTTTGCTCAGGCCGAAGTCGACTGGCTGATGAAGATCGGCGGTATTTCTATCGAGACCGGGTCCGTATTGGGCGAGGGCGTCTCGCTGGACGGTCTGATTGAGAATTACGATGCAGTGTTCCTGTCTATCGGCCTTGCCGGGGTGAACGCGCTGCGTGCGCAGGGTGCTGATCTGGACGGCGTCCGCCACGCGGTCGATTTCATCTCGGACGTACGGCAGGCCTCGGACCTGTCGCATCTGCCGGTGGGTCGCAATGTCGTGGTGATCGGCGGTGGCATGACCGCTGTGGACGCGGCGGTGAAGTCGAAACTGTTGGGTGCAGAACATGTCACCATTGCATACCGCCGTGGTCGCGACGCGATGGGGGCCAGCCGGTTTGAGCAGGACCTCGCGTCCTCGCATGGTGTCAAGATCATGACCAACGTGCAGCCCGTGGCCGTACACGGAAACGGGGCAGCAGCAGTGATCGAATTGGAGTATACGTCCAGTCACGACGGTAAGCTCTCGGGCACCGGAGAAATGATCCGCATACCCGCTGATCAGGTCCTCAAAGCGATCGGTCAAAACCTAGACGGCGCGCCGGAAGGGTTGAAGCTGGATGGCAACAAGATCGCTGTGTCTGGTGCTGGGCGTACATCGATGGGTGGTGTCTGGGCCGGGGGCGATTGCGCGTCAGGTGGCGAAGACCTGACCGTGACCGCAGTGGCCGAGGGCCGGGACGCGGCGATGGACATCCACGCAACGCTCGTTTCGTGATAGGATGGGGCATTCACCCCATCCCATTCGCTGCTGAGGTATCCTCATGTCCCAGATCGAACAAGCTGTTGCGCAACACTATACAACTGGTGCTCTTACGGAACGCGTGCGTGAGGCTCTCAAAGCCAGTGGCATTGATCCAAATGCGGCCACGGTTGCCGACCTAAAGGCAGGTGATGAGTTCCATACCGGCGGCGTTCTTGCGACGGACAACCTGTTTGCCCAGCTTTCGCCGACCCACGCGACCCGTGTACTGGATGTCGGCTGCGGCATCGGCGGGACGTCGCGGTATATTGTGGATCGTTATGACTCAACAGTGACCGGGGTCGACCTGACGCCGGAATTTGTCGAAACGGCCACCGCTTTGAGCCAGATTGTCGGTCATTCCGAAAAAACCAGTTTTCTGGTGGGTAGCGCACTGGACTTGCCCGTACCGGATGCGGGTTTCGATCTTGCCGTCATGATGCATGTCGGGATGAACATCGATGACAAGGCAGGTCTGTTCGCGGAAGCCTCGCGAGCACTGGCCAGAGATGGAGTCTTTGCCCTGTTTGACGTGATGGGAGGGGGCGTGGATGAACCGCTGGCCTTCCCTTTGCCGTGGTCAACCGTTGCTGAGACATCCTTTGTCGACGCGCCTGAAGTTTACAGAGATGCCGCCTCTGCCGCCGGCCTCGAACTGGTGGCCGAGGCAGACCGGACCGAATTCGCACTTACCTTCTTCGAAGAGGTGTTCGCACGCATCGCCGAAAGCGGCCCGGCGCCCTTGGGCATCCACCTGATGATGGGCGAGACGGCGCCCGAAAAGTTTCAAAACTACGTCACGAACCTCAAGGCCGGGCGCATTCGTCCGACCGAAATGATATTCAAGAAATCCGGCTGAGCCGGGAAGGGAGAAGCCATGGCCGATCTGACAACAAACTTTCTGGGCATTTCCAGCCCCAACCCCTATTGGCTGGCATCTGCGCCGCCGACAGACAAGGAATACAACGTGCGCCGCGCTTTCGAGGCCGGATGGGGCGGTGTCGTCTGGAAAACGCTGGGCTCCGAGGGGCCACCGGTCGTAAATGTGAACGGGCCGCGCTACGGCGCGATCTATGGCGCGGATCGCCGCCTGTTGGGTCTTAACAACATCGAACTGATCACCGACCGCCCGCTTGAAGTGAACCTTGAAGAAATGGCGCGGGTCAAAGCCGACTATCCAGACCGCGCGCTGATCGCCTCTATCATGGTGCCGTGCGAGGAAGAAGCCTGGAAAGCTATCCTGCCGCGCGTCGAAGAGACCGGTGCAGACGGGATCGAGCTGAACTTTGGCTGCCCGCACGGGATGAGCGAGCGCGGAATGGGCGCAGCCGTAGGGCAGGTGCCGGAATATATCGAGATGGTCACCCGCTGGTGCAAAAAATACTATGACCGGCCCGTGATCGTGAAGCTGACGCCAAACATCACTGATGTTCGCAAGCCTGCTGAGGCGGCGAAAAACGGCGGCGCGGATGCAGTGTCATTGATCAACACGATCAATTCGATCACCAGCGTCGATTTGGACACGTTCAGCCCGGAACCGTCGATTGATGGCAAAGGCAGCCACGGTGGATACTGTGGTCCGGCGGTCAAGCCAATTGCCCTGTCGATGGTGTCCGAGATCGCGCGCGCCGAAGCCACCCATGGCCTGCCGATTTCCGGCATTGGGGGCGTGACCACATGGCGCGATGCGGCAGAGTTCATTTCGCTGGGCTGTGGTAACGTTCAGGTGTGCACGGCTGCTATGACCTACGGCTTTAAGATCATCGACGAACTGACCGCAGGTCTGTCCAAGTGGATGGATGAAAAAGGGTACACAAACGTGTCCGAGATTGTCGGTCGTGCGGTTCCAAACGTGACCGATTGGCAATACCTGAACCTGAACTACGTGGCCAAGGCCAAGATCGATCAGGACGAGTGCATCAAATGCGGTCGCTGCTATGCCGCGTGCGAAGACACCAGCCACCAGGCGATTTCCATGTCCGATGACCGGGTGTTCGAGGTCATGGATGACGAATGCGTCGCCTGTAATCTGTGCGTGGATGTTTGCCCGGTCGACGGCTGCATCTCAATGGTGCCAATGACCGCCGGAGAGGTCGATCCGCGGACCGGTCTGGAAGTTCAGCGCGATTATGCCAATTGGACGACTCATCCTAATAACCCGATGGCCAAAGCTGCCGAGTAACTCGGGTACTGAAAACATGAAGGGGCCCGAAAGCGCGGGCCTCTTACCAGATGCTGCCCCCCATATGGGGCGTTCAAAGCCGCGTGGCGACATCACGTTTTGCTAGATCAAGTAGGTCGACAGGCTTGGGACATAGCTTAACAGGATCAAGACAGCGGCCACGGCAATCAGGAATGGCCAAAGCGATTTCAGAATTGCTCCGGGGGTCGTGCCGCTCATGGATGAGGCGATGTAGAGGCCAATGCCAACGGGCGGCGTGAGCAGGCCAAGAACCAGGTTCAGGCAAACGACAACGCCGAACTGATAGGGGCTGATATCGTATGACCCAGTGGCAATCGGCAACAGAATGGGCGTGATCAGGATGATGGCGGCGATCCCGTCGATCACCATCCCCACCAAAAGCAGCGCGGCATTTACGATCAGTAAAAACATGAACGGATCTGACGTGATCGACGTGATCAGCCCCGCTAGCTGCTGCGGTATTTCTTCGTAAATGATGACCCACCCAAAAACGCTGGCCGCCGCAATCATGAACAGGATCATCGATGCGTTTGCGGCTGTTCGCTTGAACATCTCGCCCAGATGTTGCGGCTTTAGCTCTCCGTAAATGAGCCACCCGACCAGAAATGCGATCAGCGAAGCGATGGCTGCGGATTCGGTCGGCGTAGCGATGCCAAACAGAATACCACCGATGATCGACACCGGGATCAGCATCGCGGGCAGGGCGGCGATCAGGGCCTGCAGAGCATCGCGGCGGGACATCCAGACGCCCTTGGGAAACTGCTGGACCCAACCGACAAGCGTGATCACCAAAGCAAAGGCTCCGGCTAGCAGCAGGCCGGGTATGATCCCGGCGATGAACATGTCGCCGATGGGAATCTGTGCCAAAACGCCGAAGATGACAAACATCATCGACGGTGGGATGACCGGTGCCAACAGGCCCCCGGCTGCTGTCGTGGCAGCGGCGAAGCCCTTGCTATAGCCTTCTTCTTCCATCGCGGGGACCATGGCGCGCGACATAACGGCGATCTGCGCAGTGGCCGAGCCGATGATGGCGGCCATGAACATATTGGCCAGCAGGTTGATATAGGCGAGCCCGCCCCGGAATCCGCCAACGAAAACGCGGGCCAAGGCGACCAGACGGCGCGTCATGCCGCCTTCATTCATCAGCTCTCCGGTCAGCATGAACAGCGGGATGGCCAGCAGGCCGTAGTTTTCCAACCCGCCAAACATCTTCTGCGCGAAACTGTCGTACAGAACCGTGTTCCCGCTTTCCCAGATGTACCAGATTGCGGTGATCGCCAGCACGATAGCGACGGGCACTGACAGCAACAGGGTGGCCAGAAAGACAAAAGGGCTCATGCCTGAGACCCTCGTCCGGGTCTCGTCAGAAGATGCATCGTGGAATGCAGCGTAGCCCCCAAGGCGAACAACCATATAACCAGCCAAAACAGAAACTTCGGAAGCCCGAGGGTTGAGGTCGGCTCGGCATAGATGAAGTTGAACGTATTGCCTTGAAACGCCACGGTGTCGAACCCTGTACGAGCGATGTCCAATGGCAGAAACCAACGCCAGCAGAACCACAGCATCGCGATTGCAAACGCGAAGACAACGATGTCGACTGCCTTTTGGATGATTGCCTGCACCTGCGGCGGCACCAGATCCACAAGGATCGTGATCGAGACCGAATTGCGGTGGTGCAACGCGGCTGACGCGCCAAGGAATGTCATCCAAACCATGGCATAGATCGCCAGTTCATCCACCCAGAACAGGGCGTTACCAGCGGTTCTGGTCACGACATTCAACAAAATCAACAATGTGACGCAAACGGCCAGTGCTGCGGCACACCATAACTCAACCCACGCCCACGCTGCAGACAGCCGGTATAACATCGCCGATCCCCTATGAAAAAGGGCGCAGGATTGACCTGCGCCCTTTCCTTGAAACGTTCAACTTTACTTGGTTTCTGCCGCAGTCTCGCGCAGCGCGTCAAGGGACGAGGTTTTTTCAGACCAGATGCCGTTCCATTCCTCAATCGCATCGCCAAAGAATGAGGCATCGACTTTCTTGTAGGCCTTGCCGGTTCCCTCGATCTGTTCCAGCCACTTCGCTTCGTTGGCAACATAGGCGTCGATGGTGCTATCGACATGCTTGGCCATCAGTTCACCGATCATCGCGCGGTCTTCTTCTGACAGTCCCGCCCAAACTTTGGCCGAGACCAGCCCGACCATCGGGAACATCATGTGATCGGACTGAACAATAGTGTCGGCGTGATCATAGTACTTCAGTACCCAGATCAGCTCGGCATCCATATCAATGGCGTCGACCTGCCCATTGGCCAGCGCGTCATAGACAGCAGGCAGCGGCATCGGTGTTGGTGCAGCTCCGACCGCGTTGTAGAAATCCAAAATCGGCGTGAACGGCGTTATCCGCAGTTTCAGACCAGACAGGTCCTCTGCCGAAGACACATCGCCCCGGCTGACGATCTGGCGCAGCCCGGCCATACCGTAACCTAGGCCTACAACGCCAACCTGACCGGGCAGGGGTTCCAGCATCGATTTGGCGGTATCTGAGCGTAGGATGCGACCCGCGTGGCCGATATCATCCGCGAGATACGGCGCATAAAACGCACCCAGCTCAGGTGCGCGGTTTGATACCTCGGCCACGGTCATGAAGGCCATGTCCAGCGCGCCGGTCTGCAATTGTTGCAGCATCTCGGCCTCGTTGCCCAACTGACGGGCGGGGAATACAGATACGGTATGGGCACCACCACTGGTTTCGTTCAGTTCGGCCCCAAAGGACTCGGCCGCCTTGGTCCAGATATGCGGAGGTGGCGTGATCAGGCCCAGACGGAATTCATCTGCATGGGCGGCCAGCGATGTCACAGCAAGCGCTGCAGCCGATGCGGCGATCTTAGTAAAATGTTTCATGTTCTTCCCTGTTGTTTGTTCATCTCAGAGTGTGACCCAGCCCTCTGGCGGCTCTTTTCCCGGATGCACGGTCTGGCAGTTCGGGCATGTTCGGTCTTCTTCTGATGAATAGAATTTTTCGTAGACCGGCGGCAAGTCCTTGACGATAGACTGCAATTGCATCTCGGCCCGGTGAACGCGGGTGCCACATTCAAAGCAATACCATTCGATCGCGTCCAGCTCGCCTGTTTGCCGTTTGGGTTCGATGACCAATCCGATTGAGCCTTCTTGCGGGCGCTGTGGCGAATGACGCACATGCGGCGGCAGCAGGAAGATCTCACCCTCGCGGATCGGAACGTCATAGAATTCCTCTCCGTCATACAGCTTCAGCACCATGTCGCCTTCCAGCTGATAGAAGAACTCTTCGACAGGATCGTCGTGATAATCGGTCCGCTTGTTCGGCCCGCCAACGACGGTGACCATCAGGTCTGCGTCCTCCCAGACCTGTTGATTGCCGACCGGCGGTTTCAGCAGGTGACGGTGTTCGTCGATCCATTTCTGAAAGTTGAATGCACTTAACTTCGACATGTCCCACTCCCTTTTGGCAGAAGTTTGGCCTGTTTTTTCATAACTGCAAAGAAATTATCTGTATCTAGATATCCGTTTTACTTATATCGATGGGGCTATTGCTTCAGGCCGCTTTCCGCGAACCCCTTGCAGATGATCTCTTTTTCCGCCTCGGTCAGTTCCAGTATCGGGGGCCGCAAACGCCCCCCGACCTGTCCCAGCAACTCCTGCCAGTATTTTCCAAAAGCGGTGGGTTTGCCTGCAGTTTTGGTTCGCTTCATCGCGTCCCGTACCGGGTTCAGGCTATCAAACACCTTGCGTGCCTCATCCGCTTTTCCGGCAAAGGCCAGCCGCGTGTATTCGTTCATGCGTTGATCATTCTTGGTCTGTAACTGATACGGCGACGACGAGCGCAGACACAGCTTCCAGTTCAGTTCCAGAATATTGTCCAGCCATTCATGTTCGGCCGGGGTCGAGACATGGATTTTGTCGCCCACCATATGGGTCAGTTTCACACACATCTCACGCGGGACGGAGTATTTGATTGCCACAATGTTAGGCAGATCGGCAATCCGCGCGCATTCTTCGGGCTGCATCAGGTATCCGCTGTCCGGGTTGCTCCACATCGCAATCCCGATGTCCAGCTCATCGCAGAACCGCTTGTATAACTGATATAAAACCTCTCTACGATCCTGAACAAAGCTTAGAACCGGTGCGTGCAAAACGATGTAATCGGCCCCACAATTCTGCGCGTGGCGGGCCAGTTCCAGCGCTGTTTCCATGTTCTGATCCGAGACCGAGACGATCACACCGGCTTTGCCCGCGCATTCGTCAACCGCAATCTCAAAGTTGCGCTTGCGCTCATCCTGGCTCATCGAAAAGAACTCGCCCGATTTGCCCGTCACGAACAGACCCTGGATGTCTAGGTCGTCGATTCAGTGGCGAATGTTCGACCGTAGCCCGGCCTCATCCAGGGACAAATCATCGTTGAACGAGTTCAGGGCTGCGGCCCAGATACCTGTCATGTTCTTGCGCGCATAGGCTTTGGCGTCGCGCTTGGCGTATTTCATTTTGACGGGCCTTCAGATTGACGCGCAATTCTAGCGTCGCCATCCAAGCCTGTTCACACCGCATGATCCAATGCGAAAGCCGGGAACTGGGAATCTGAAATTAGAATACCCAGAGAATACTAACTTAGAAATCTTTGGCGCAGGTTTGGGTTTGCTACATGAAAATAGGATTGATCGGTAAAGGCGCGATTGCGCTGCATGTCATGGGCGCGGTTCGGGCGCGGGGCCATATGGTACATGCGGTTCTGGTGCGACCAAGCAGCATTTCACAAAACCGGAACCTGTTTGTGGGTTCGGTGCCCGAGCTTATCGCCAATGCAGATCTGGTGATCGAATGCGCTGGCCATCAGGCACTGGCGGCCTTTGGTTCTCAGGTTCTGGGGTAGGGTACGGACATGATCACGGTGTCCGTCGGGGCATTGGCGGATCAAACAGTCGCGGACGCGTTGGAGATCGCAGTCGGGGAGGGGCTGAAACTGCGTCAACTGCGCCTGCTGGTGGCGGTGGGTGCGCATGGCAATATCCAGAACGCCGCGCAGGAATTGGATGACCTGCACGAAGGAAACTCGGGTCGCGTTGTGGTGGGCACATTCTGACCGTCCGAACGTCGCGATCAAGATCAACGAAAGTACGAATGAAGTGCTGATGCCGATCCTTCCCCCGTCGGTCGCGCCTTTATATCGGCGCTGCATCAGGCGGTGAAACAGAATTGAGATCAGGTGTTCGTCAAATTGATATCAGTATTCACCCAATTCACTTGAAGTTATGCCAGACATTGCGTGATTTGAAATGGTCAAAGTCGGAGGCACCGGTTTCATGTATCCTGAATTTTAAGCTGTTCATCGCGGGCAAATGGCGCACAGCCAGCCAGGACATATCGGTCGTGAATCCAGCGACCGAGGGCGAAATCGGGCGTCTTCCTTGCGCGTCAAAGCAGGTTCTGGATGACGCGCTGGAAGCGGCCGTCAAAGGGTTCCGACCATGGAGCCGCACCTCGCCGCGCGAACGTTCTGACACCATCTTGCGAGCCGCTGCGCTGATGCGGGAGCGTCAGGAAGAAATCGCCCACACCATCACTCTGGAACATGGCAAACCACTGAAATAGGCTCGTCTCGAAGTGATCCGAGCGGCCGAGTTCTTTGAATGGGACGCGGGCGAGGCGATGCGGACCTATGGTCGGGTTATCCCTGCTGCTCGGGGCCACAAATTCTCGGTTCATCACCAGCCTATTGGTGTCGTCGCGGCCTTTTCACCCCGGAACTTCCCGATGAGCCAACCTGCGCGCAAAATTGCTGGCGCGCTGGCCTCGGGCTGCTCGATCATCCTGAAGGCGGCCGACGAAACGCCAGCCGGGGCCGTGCACATCGCCAAGGCCTTTGAAGATGCGGGTCTGCCTCCGGGTGTGCTGAATCTGGTGTTCGGAGAACCGGCGGAAATTTCCGGCCATCTCATCCCGCAGGATCCGGTCAGGCTCGTGGCTTTCACCGGCTCAACCGCCGTGGGTCGGCACCTGACGACCCTAGCTTCGCAACACATGACATCGGTTCTCATGGAGCTGGGCGGCCACGCGCCTGTTATTGTCTGCGATGATACCGACGTTCAAACCGCAGGGGATTGCAGCTCCGTTCGAAAAATGCGCAATGCCGGGCAGGTGTGCACATCGCCCACAAGGTTCTTTGCGCATGAGAGCATCTTTGAAAATTATGCCACAACTTTCGTTGAACGCGCTGCGGCAACCGTTGTCGAAAACGGCATGGACCAAAATGTGGAAATGGGGCCTCTGGCAAATGACCGGCGGGTGCCTGCACTGACCGAAATGGTGGAAGACGCCCGTGAAAAGGGCGCGATGATTGCCACGGGAGGTGTCAAACATGGCGACAAAGGGTACTTCGTTCAGCCCACCGTCCTGCTGAACGTGCCCGACAACGCCCGGATCATGCAGGAGGAGCCGTTTGGTCCGGTGGCCGTGATCAATCCGGTATCCTTACTGGATGACGCCATCGATATGGCAAACTCGGTTCCTTTTGGGCTGGCCGGATACGCGTTTACAAATCGTGCGGACTACATCGATCGGCTGATTGATGAGGTTGAGGATGGTAACCTGTCGATCAACAGGCTGGAGGCGTCTATGCCCGAAACCCCCTTTGGTGGGGTGAAATCCAGCGGGTACGGTCGCGAAGGCGGCACCGAGGGCCTCGACAATTAGATGGTCGTAAAAAACGTATGGCATTCCGCCAATATTACCTGAGAATCAGGGCTGCAGACAAAAGCCGTTCTTCTACGGCGTCAGAAGTTTTCGGTAGAGCGTATCGATAAAAGGCTCGGCCCCATCAAACGGGTCTTCGTCGCCCAGAATTGCGCGAACCTGAACGTCGAAATCCGCGTAATGTTGTGTCAGCGCCCAGATTGAGAAAATCAGGTGATAGGGGTGCAGGCGCGCGATCTTGCCCTGATCCATCCACTGTGTAAGAATCGCCTTTTTTTCATCGACCAGCGTTTTTAGATCATTGGACAACGACTCATGAATACGCGGTGCTCCCTGGACCAGTTCGTTCGCAAACAAGCGGCTTTCGCGCGGCAAGTCCCGACTCATCTGCAGCTTGCGTCGGATATAGGCCAGGATTTCCTCCATCGGATCGCCATCCGCGTCCAGATCATGCAGCGGTGCCAACCAGATCTCTAACAGGCCGGACAGCAAGGCGGTGTGGATCGCCTCTTTCGACGGGAAATAATATAACAGGTT
The DNA here is from genome assembly GCF_003318255.1 of Ruegeria sp. A3M17. Lineage (GTDB taxonomy): Bacteria > Pseudomonadota > Alphaproteobacteria > Rhodobacterales > Rhodobacteraceae > Ruegeria. The sequence continues at coordinate 193,796 of NZ_QOCF01000007.1, read as the reverse complement.
CGGCTTGCTCAGCCCGGCTTCAGTCGCGATCTGATCGACTGTCGCTCCGCGAAACCCATGCGCCGAAAACACGTTCAGCGCGGCCTCGAGGATCGCGGCGCGGTTCTTTTTTTGAATTCGGGTCGGGGCGCGGTCTTTGGGCATGTTTTCCAGTTGTCTCTTTTTCCGTCAAGCGGGCGCGAACTTTGTCGTTTTTTGCGGCGGCTCTATGCAATTTCTTGACTGATGTTGAACCCGTGATAGCGTGAGTTTGACCAGATGGTCAAATCAAGACACCAAAAGCGAGCCAAATCGCAAGCAACAGGGAAGAACAAGATGGCAGCTCCGGCGCAGAATCTCAGGATCAATGGCAACAGACTTTGGGACAGCCTTATGGAGATGGCCAAGATTGGCCCTGGCATTGCGGGCGGGAACAACCGCCAGACCCTGACGGATGAGGACGCAGAAGGGCGCGCCTTGTTTCAAAAGTGGTGCGAGGATGCGGGCTGCACCATGGGGCTGGATCAGATGGGCAATATGTTTGCCCGCCGCGAAGGGACCGATCCGGATGCGTTGCCGGTCTATGTCGGCTCTCACCTGGATACGCAGCCAACCGGTGGCAAGTATGATGGCGTGCTGGGTGTATTGGGCGGGCTGGAAATCATCCGCACGCTGAACGATTTGGACATCAAAACCAAACACCCGATCGTGGCGACCAACTGGACCAACGAAGAGGGAACGCGTTATGCGCCGGCAATGTTGTCTTCGGGTGTCTTTGCCGGGATGCACACGCAAGACTGGGCCTATGACCGCGAAGATGCCGAGGGCAAGACGTTCGGCGATGAGCTAAAGCGCATTGGCTGGCGCGGCGATGAGGAGGTTGGTGCCCGCAAAATGCATGCCTTCTTTGAACTGCACATCGAACAGGGGCCGATCCTTGAGGCCGAGGGCAAGGATATCGGTGTTGTGACACACGGGCAGGGGCTGAGCTGGACGCAGATTACCGTGACAGGCAAAGATGCACATACCGGATCTACTCCGATGCCGATGCGCAAAAACGCAGGGCTGGCGATGGCGCGTATTCTTGAGAAAGTGGATGAGATCGCGTGGTCCCATGCGCCCCATGCCGTCGGTGCTGTAGGGCATATTGACGTGTTCCCTAACTCTCGCAACGTGATCCCCGGCAAGGCTGTGTTCACGGTCGATTTCCGCTCGCCTGATTTGGAGGTGATCACTGACATGGTAAATCGCCTGCATGTCGTCGCCGAGGATATCGTAGAAGAGATGGGCCTGCAGATCGAGTTCGAGAAGGTCGGCGGGTTTGACCCGGTGACGTTCGACGACGGCTGCGTCGCGGCGGTTCGGGACGCGGCGGAGCGGCTGGGCTATTCTCACACCGATATCATCTCAGGGGCGGGGCACGATGCCTGCTGGATCAACCGGGTGGCCCCGACCGCCATGGTCATGTGCCCGTGTGTTGACGGTTTGAGCCACAACGAGGCGGAAGAGATCAGCAAGGACTGGGCCGCAGCCGGGGCGGATGTTCTGTTTCATGCGGTCGTCGAGACGGCTGAGATTGTGGAATAAGGGGGCGCTGCCCCCGTCGTCCAACGGGCGACTCCCCCGGGATATTTTTGGCCAGATGAAGCATGCGGCGCAGACCGCGTCAGGGAGATGAAAATGAGCACTGTTATCAAAAACGGAACCATTGTGACCGCCGATCTGTCCTACAAGGCGGACGTCATGGTCGAAGATGGCGTCATCACCGAGATCGGGATGGATCTGAAGGGTGACAAGGAACTGGACGCAACGGGCTGCTATGTGATGCCGGGTGGGATTGATCCGCATACCCATCTGGAGATGCCATTTATGGGCACCTATTCCAGCGACGATTTCGAAAGCGGTACGCGGGCTGCGCTGGCGGGTGGAACCACGATGGTAGTCGATTTCGCGCTGCCAAACCCCGGGGAAAGCCTTTTGGATGCGTTGAAACGCTGGGACAACAAATCCACCCGCGCGAATTGCGATTACTCGTTCCACATGGCCGTGACCTGGTGGGGCGAGCAGGTGTTCGATGACATCAAAACGGTGATTGAAACGCGGGGGATCAACACGTTCAAGCATTTCATGGCCTACAAGGGCGCATTGATGGTGAATGATGACGAACTGTTCGCCTCGTTCAAGCGTTTGTCCGAACTGGGCGGCATCGCGATGGTCCACGCCGAGAACGGCGATGTGGTGGCGGAACTCAGTGCCAAACTGCTGGCCGAAGGGAACAACGGCCCCGAGGCGCATGCCTATTCCCGCCCGCCGCAGGTTGAAGGCGAGGCGACCAACCGTGCCATCATGATCGCAGATATGGCGGGCGTGCCACTTTATGTGGTGCATACGTCCTGTGAGGATGCACATGAGGCGATCCGGCGAGCCAAATTGCAGGGCAAGCGGGTCTGGGGTGAACCCCTGATCCAGCACCTGACTTTGGATGAGAGCGAATACTTCAACCAGGATTGGGATCATGCAGCACGTCGGGTCATGAGCCCTCCGTTCCGGAATAAGCAGCATCAGGACAGCTTGTGGAACGGTCTGCAATCGGGATCGTTGAGCGTTGTGGCAACAGACCATTGTGCCTTTACCACCGAACAAAAGCGCTATGGTGTAGGCGACTTTACCAAGATCCCCAACGGCACCGGCGGGCTTGAAGATCGGATGCCGATGCTGTGGACCCATGGGGTAAACACCGGGCGTTTGACACCGAACGAATTTGTGGCCGTGACTTCAACTAATATCGCCAAGATATTGAATTGTTATCCGAAAAAAGGTGCCGTTTTGGTTGGCGCTGATGCGGATCTGGTGGTTTGGGATCCTGAAAAGTCCAAGACGATCCGTGCCGATGCGCAACAATCCTCGATCGACTACAATGTATTCGAGGGCAAAGAGGTCAAAGGCCTGCCGCGCTTTACCCTTACTCGTGGGCACGTGGCTGTGCATGATGGGGAAATCCGCACGCAGGAAGGCCACGGCGATTTTGTTGCACGTGAGGCCAATACCACTGTGAACAAAGCGCTAAGCACCTGGAAAGAGCTGACCGCGCCTCGGCCGGTTGAACGGACGGGCATCCCGGCAACGGGGGTATGAAGCGTGCGGGCTATGACCCTTGATGTTCGACCTGTGGCGTCACCGTGGAAACTGGCAAAGCGCCTCGCTCTTGTGGTTTTTATCAGTTGCTTCGTATGCAACGCGGTCCTCTGGACGATCATTTATCTAGAACTGTTTGGAACTAGGTGCGAGTTTATCTGCCCGCAATCTGTAAGCGAACTGATTGTTGCAATCGGGATGTGGGGTCTCTTTGCGAGCGCTTTTGCGGTTCCGGCGGCGACTATCGTCATGGCACCGCTCATATTGCTCGCTTATGACGTTCTGAGCACACAAATGTCGGAAACCCGTGCCTTTTTGCTCGCAATTCTTACATCGGTTTTGGTCGTTCTGTTTATCGGTTCATTTCTGATTGTCGGCGCGAATGGAGTACCCGTGTCTCTAAGGCCGCTGGTTACATTATTCCCGGTTGTGTTCTCGGTCTTGGGAATAACAAGTTGCGTGGCCCTTACTTTACTCGCCATAGAAAAGACGCTGAAAAAGCGGAAGAAATAGGAAGTGTGACAGTGACCAATAATTCAAGGCAGCAGACTTGCATTTTCGAAGCTGCTCATCTCGATCTGACCTTCCAGACCAATGACGGACCAATCCACGCGTTGAAAGACGTGAACCTGACGGTCGACAAGGGCGAATTTGTCAGTTTCATCGGTCCCTCAGGCTGCGGGAAAACCACCTTTTTGCGCTGTATCGCTGCGCTTGAAACACCGACCGGAGGAACCCTGACGGTCAATGGCATGACCCCCGATGAGGCGCGGCGGAACCGGGCCTATGGCTATGTGTTTCAGGCGGCGGGGCTGTATCCCTGGCGCACCATCGCCAAAAACATCAAGCTGCCGCTTGAGATCATGGGATATTCGACCGCCGAGCAGGATGAACGTGTGAGAAGCGTTCTGGAACTTGTTGATCTTGAAGGGTTTGGTGGGAAATTCCCGTGGCAGTTATCCGGAGGCATGCAGCAGCGCGCCAGTATTGCGCGGGCGCTCGCATTTGACGCTGATATACTGTTGATGGACGAACCCTTTGGGGCGCTGGACGAGATCGTGCGCGATCACCTGAACGAACAACTTTTGGCGCTGTGGGCACGCACGGAAAAGACCATTGGTTTTGTCACTCACTCGATCCCCGAGGCGGTGTATCTGAGCACGAAGATCGTCGTGATGAGCCCGCGGCCAGGGCGAATTACGGATGTGATCGATAGCCCGCTGCCGAAAGAACGTCCATTGGACATCCGCGACACGCCTGAGTTCATCGAAGTGGCGCATCGTGTGCGCGAGGGTCTGCGGGCGGGGCATGCGGATGATGAGTGATGGATTCAAAGCAATCTGGGCCGTTCTGACCGTTCTCGCGGTGATCGTCGTTCTTTGGTACGCGGCCTGCATTCCAATGAACATCAAAGGTGTTTTGACGGAACAGGAGCGTGCAGGCGCCGAAGTTCAGCCAACCTCGGCCAAGGATCGTCGGGATATGTCCGAATTCGGACTGGTGTTGAATAACAGCTTTGCCATCCCCGCCACGTGGGAGCAGGACCGGCCACGCCTGCCGGCTCCGCACCAAGTTGCCATCGAGATTTGGGAGACCACTGTACAGAAAAAAATCACCTCGAAACGGTCACTTATCTATCATGGCTGGGTCACGCTAAGCGCAACGATGCTGGGCTTTGTGATCGGTACTGGATTGGGCATTCTGTTGGCCGTCGGGATCGTGCACAGCCGCGTCATGGACTTGTCGGTGATGCCATGGGCCATCGTCAGCCAGACGATTCCCATCATCGCTTTGGCGCCAATGATTATCGTGGTGCTGTACTCGGTGGGCATTCAGGGGATCATCCCCAAGGCGGTAATCTCGGCCTATTTGAGTTTCTTCCCTGTGGTTGTCGGCATGGTCAAAGGGCTTCGCAGCCCGGATGCAATGCAACTGGACCTGCTGCGCACTTACAGCGCCAGCCGGTCGCAGGGGTTCTGGAAGCTGCGCTTGCCCGCATCCATGCCATATCTGTTTACGTCGCTGAAGATCGGCATTGCGGCTTCGCTGGTCGGTGCCATCGTTGGTGAATTGCCAACAGGGGCGGTGGCCGGTTTGGGTGCGCGTCTGCTGGCAGGCAGCTACTATGGCCAAACCGTGCAAATCTGGTCGGCCTTGTTTGCAGCGGCCATTCTGGCGGCTTGTCTGGTCGGGTTGCTAGGGCTTGTAGAACGGACGGTCCTGAAAAGAATGGGGATGGCGCAATGATACTGGTGCTGTTTGCAATCGTCGTTTGGGTCCTGGGTTGGTGGCTGAACAGCCGTCTGGCCAGTGGGCCTTATGCGGACACGCGCCTGGTGCGATTTCTAGCTCCGTTCATATTTGGCGTAACGATCATTGTCATTTGGGAGCTGCTGGTCAGAGGGCTAGAAGTGTCTTTGGTCATACTGCCGGCGCCATCCGTAATTGCGGTGCGTTTTGCCAATAGCCTGCCGATCCTGTGGGAGGACTTTGTTCAGACCATCATCAAAGGCGCGTTCAGCGGATACATCATTGGGTGCTTCGCCGCATTCCTGATGGCAATTGCCGTGGATCGCTGGGATTTCCTGCGACTAGGGTTGCTGCCCGTTGGGAACTTTGTCGCAGCGCTGCCGATTGTCGGGACCGCACCCATCCTGGTGATGTGGTTCGGGTTCGACTGGCACTCCAAAGCCGCCGTTGTCGTGGTGATGGTGTTCTTCCCAATGCTGGTCAACACCGTGGCTGGTCTGCGTGAGGCCACGGCCATGCAGCGCGACCTGATGGAGACCTATGCGGCCACCTATTGGCAGAGTTTCCTGAAGCTGCGATTGCCCGCCGCGATGCCCTTTATCTTCAACGGCTTAAAGATTTCTACCACCCTGGCGTTGATCGGCGCTATCGTGGCGGAGTTCTTTGGCTCGCCCACGCTTGGCATGGGCTTTCGGATATCCACCAGCGTTGGCCAATTGTCGCTGGACATGGTCTGGGCCGAGATTGTGGTGGCCGCTTTGGCTGGGACCGCATTTTATGGCCTTGTCGCCATGATCGAAAAGGCGGTGACATTCTGGCACCCGTCGCAACGTGGATAAAACAATAATTCAACAGACCCCAAAAGGGGCACCAACAGCAACTAGGAGATATGAAGATGAATAAGCTACTCAGCGGGGCGATAGCCGCCTTTAGTCTGGCCGCCAGTTCGGCTTTCGCTGCGGATGAGGTGACATTGCAACTGAAGTGGGTCACGCAGGCTCAGTTCGCGGGCTACTATGTTGCCAAGGACAAGGGGTTCTACGAGGAGGAGGGGCTGGACGTCACTATTCTGCCCGGCGGACCAGATATTGCACCGACGCAGGTGATCGCAGGTGGCGGCGCTGACGTGACCGTCGAATGGATGCCCGCCGCGCTGGCTGCACGTGAAAAGGGTTTGCCTCTGGTCAATATCGCGCAGCCGTTCAAAAGCTCGGGCATGATGCTGACCTGTTGGAAGGATGCCGGGATTGCAGCGCCCGAGGACCTTAAGAACCGCACGCTGGGTGTCTGGTTCTTTGGAAACGAATTCCCGTTCATGAGTTGGATGAGCCAACTGGGCATCGACACGGGTGGCAAAAGCGAAAGCGGTGTGGAAGTTCTGAAGCAAGGCTTCAACGTCGATCCGCTGCTGCAGCGTCAGGCTGACTGCATCAGCACCATGACCTATAACGAATACTGGCAGGTCATCGATTCCGGCGTCAACCCGGATGAGCTGGTGACCTTCAAATACGAAGATCAGGGTGTCGCGACATTGGAGGACGGTCTTTACGTGCTGGAAGAGAACCTTGGGGATGCGGCGTTTGTCGACAAGATGGAACGCTTCGTTCGCGCTTCGATGAAGGGTTGGAAATACGCCGAAGAACACCCGGATGAGGCAGCCGACATCGTGCTGGAAAACGATGAGACCGGCGCCCAGACCGAAGAGCATCAGAAACGCATGATGGGCGAGATCGCCAAGCTGACCTCAGGTTCGAACGGTTCGCTGGACCCGGCCGATTTTGAGCGCACCGTTGCCACCCTGCTGGCGGGTGGTTCCGATCCTGTGATCACCAAGCAGCCAGACGGCGCTTGGACGCACCAGATCACGGATGCGGCGCTGAACTGATCCGCTTCGCATCGACTGAAAAGGCGCGGTCCCAAACGGGGCCGCGTTTCCTGTTTCTTATGTCGGAATTGTGTCTGTACTTGAGGACGAATTGGCGTAGAATTCTATGAATAACAACGCATTTCATACGAAACTGGCGATAGTCCGAAGAAAATGCAGGGATTTGCAGCAGAATTCAGCACAGCATTCACTCTGATCCTGAATGGGGATCCAGAGCTTTGGGCGATTGTGCTGCTTTCTCTTAAAGTTTCCATTTTTGCCGTCCTGATTTCCGCTCTGATTGGCATGCCAGTTGGCGCTGCGCTGGCTGTTGCACGCTTTCCGGGGCGGCAGGTTTTGATCATTCTTATGAACGCGCTGATGGGGTTCCCGCCGGTGGTCGTAGGCCTGCTGGTTTATCTGATGTTGTCGCGATCCGGACCTTTAGGCGTGCTTGAACTGCTCTACACACCGACTGCGATGATCATCGCGCAAGTGGTTTTGGTGACGCCCATTGTAGCCGCGCTGACCCGGCAGGTGGTCGAGATGCTGGCCGAAGAATACTCGGAACAGCTCCGATCCTTGGGCGTGTCGCGGCTGGCGTCTGTGCCAGTACTTCTGTGGGATGCGCGGTTGGCGCTGGTCACGGCCTTGCTGGCCGGATTCGGCCGCGCCATTGCCGAGGTTGGGGCGGTCATAATCGTTGGCGGAAACATCAATCACGTGACGCGGGTAATGACGACGACAATCGCACTGGAAACGTCCAAGGGAAATCTGGCGCTTGCTCTGGCGCTCGGCGCGATTCTGATCGGTATTGCCATAGCGGTGAACGCCATGGTCAGCACGCTCAGCCTGCGGGCTGAGAGAGAGGGGTTGCGCCATGCGTGATCTGGTCTCGGAAATGGCGCGGCGCGTCACCGTTAACGGATTGCAGATTGCGCGTAATGGCACCGCATTGCTGGACGTTCCGCACCTGACATTGAGCGGGCCGGGGCCGACCTTGATCCTTGGACCGAACGGCGCGGGCAAAAGCCTGTTGCTGCGGTGCCTGCACGGGCTGATTGCACCGGACAAGGGGAACGTGGAACAAGACGGAGTTCCTTTGAATGCTGATCACAAGGCCCTTCAGGCGATGGTGTTTCAGCAGCCCATCTTGCTGCGCCGATCCGTTGCGGCCAATCTGGACTTTGTCCTGAAACGGCAAGGCCTGCAGCGCGCTGCCCGCAAGACACGTATCGCCGAATTTCTGGCCGAAGGCGGGCTTGAAGGCAAGGCCCGGCAAGCGGCCAGATCGCTGTCGGGTGGTGAGGCGCAGCGGCTGGCCATCCTGCGGGCGCTGGCGCTGGACCCGGATACCTTGTTTCTGGACGAACCGACCAGCGCGCTGGACCCCAGCGCCACTCAGGTGATTGAACGGATGATCCTGCGCGCATCAGAAGGGGGGGTGCGCATTGTCATGGTGACCCATGACATCGGTCAGGCACGCCGGCTTGCATCGGACGTCGTCATGATGCAGGGCGGTCATGTTGTTGAACATGGCGATGCGCGTGGGGTATTGGATGATCCCCAAAGTGATGCCTCGCGTAGGTATCTTGCAGGCGGATTGGTGACATAACAAAAAATCTGGAGTTTAGAATGATCCGGAATTTCATTCGGGCAGCAATGGTTTCACTTGGCTTGTTTACAGGTCCGGTCTTGGCCGAAGAGCCGTTTATCGTGGTGCAATCAACGACGTCGACCCAAAATTCAGGGTTGTTGGACTATATCCTTCCATGGTTCGAGGCGGAAACCGGGATCGACGTGCGCGTTGTTGCTGTGGGCACCGGGCAGGCGATCCGTAATGCAATCAATGGGGATGGTGACGTTCTGTTGGTCCATGCAAAGGCGGACGAGGAGCAGTTTGTCGACGACGGTTGGGGCGTTGAACGATTTGACGTGATGTATAATGACTTCGTTCTTGTCGGTCCGAAATCAGACCCGGCCAAGGTGAAGGGCGGATCGGATATCGTGGCCGCTTTGACCGCGGTATCTGAGGCCGAAGTTCCCTTTGCATCACGCGGGGACGACAGCGGAACCCATAAGGCCGAAATGCGCCACTGGAACGACGCCGGAGTAGATCCGGCTGCGGAATCGGGTACGTGGTACAGGGAAACCGGTTCAGGCATGGGCGCGACGTTGAACGTCGCCAGTGGCATGGATGCTTATACCCTGACGGATCGTGCGACATGGGAGTCCTTCGGCAACCGTGGAAACCTTGAAGTGTTGGTCGAAGGTGATCCGCGCTTGTTCAACCAATACGGCGTTATTCTGGTGAACCCCGAAAAACACACGGGTGTACGGGCGGCGGCGGGGCAGCGGTTTGTTGATTGGCTGATCGGCCCGGACGGGCAGGCAGCCATCGAGGCCTTTGAGTTGAATGGTCAGCAGCTGTTCTTTCCGAACGCGAAATAAGGGATCACCCGCTGGCGCCATTGTGGTGGATCGTACCCAGACCGGACAGATCATAACCACCAAACTCATTGGCGCGGGTCAGGAACCGGCCGGACTGCACAAAGCTGAGCAACTTCAGCATCGGGTCGTCGAAATAGGCCCGACGCCAAATCGCCAGGTCCAGGCGTTCGGTATGCGTGGGAACAAATCCCAGATCGTACAACCCAGCCAATGCGCCTAGTCCGAACCCGACCTCGGCCTTGTTGTCATGCAGGGCAATGGCCAACTCTTCTTCGGTGCGGGCGCAGGTGGGCAGGGTTTCCAGATCGTCGCGTGTTATTTCGTGGGCCTCTAGCTGTGCGTCGAACAACCTTTGGCTGGCCGCGCTGTCCTGACGCAGAATGACACGTCGGCCTTTTAGCTGTGCAAAACCCTGAATATCCGACGCGCCCGGTGCCAGCAGCAAACCGCGCTGGCGCTGCGCGATTTCGAACAGAACGACCGGGGCCTCACCCAAAGCGTCTTTCAGGGTCTGGGTGTTGAACCCGCCATCCTCATGAATGTGCAGCGCTGCCGCCTGCGCGTTGCGGTCTTTCAGGCGGGTCAGTCCATCGAATGAGCCATCATAATAGGTCGCCAACCCCGAACCACTTTCGCGCAACGCCCAGTCCAGCAGCGGATCATGGCTGCCTGCGACGATCGGGGGCAGGGGCGGCTCGGCCACATGCGGACCGGATCGTGATGCGTTGAGCCAGGCGATCACCTCGGCCCGCGGGAACAGCAGTTTGCCCATGGCGCGCACGCAAGGCACCTCACCCGATGAGGCAAGATCATAGGCCTTACGCTCGCCAATGCGTAGCAGGTCGGCCAGTTCCTTGGTGGTCAGATATTCGGACATTCAGTCGAGACGCACAGCCGAGCTGGTGTCGGCATCCGCAGCACTGAAACCGATCTGTTGCAGTGTATATGGCGCGGCGACAGTGATCACCGCCATTACGGCGACAGCAGCAAGAAAGGCTTTCATAGGTCTCCTCCGGCTCAGTTTTCTGGCGCCGTGGCGCGGCGTAGAAATGCGATCAGGTCGTCCCTGTCCCTGGGTTCGGTGATCCGCTGCATCGGCATCTTCGACCCCGGGATGTAATGGTCCGGCCCTTCGTCAAAAAGAGCGTTTATCGTTTCTTCATTCCAAATGATATCAGAGTCTTGCAGCGTGTCCGAATAAAAATACCCCGCAAGCGTACCGGCTTTGCGCCCGAACACACCATGCAGCGTCGGACCCGCGCGCCGTTGCCCGTCGGGTGTCAGGCTGTGGCAGATCGAACATTTGCGGGCAAACTGGCGTTCACCGTTTTCCATTTCGTCAGGGTTTTTCAGAAAGCTGGGCTCTGCCGCAGCCATCTGTTCTTGATCGCCAAGCGCGGTTACCGGCCAGCTGTACATGGCCTCGTCAATGCCGCCCGCGTGCAGGTTTTGACCATCGGGTGAAAAGGCCAGCGCCCAGACCGGGCCGCGTAAGGTGGCCCTGAAATCCTGCGCGATACGCCATTCGACCGTGTCGATCACCATGATGTAACCTTCGCCATCTCCGACGGCCAGCATGCTGCGATCCGGGCTAAGCGCCAATGCAAGGATCGGTCGGCGTTCCAAGGTGAAATCACGCTCATCACCGGTTGTCAGGTCAAGGATGCGGGTGACACCGTCGACTGCGCCGTAAGCAATCCAGTTGTCCTGCTCGTTCAGCACCAGTTCGTTGATACCAAAGCCATGTTCCACGAACCGGTTGGTTTCCTGCCCGCTGGCGACGTCCCATATGCGCAATGACCCGTCGATGCCTGCGGAATAGAGCTGTGAACCATCGGTTGAGAATTCGACAGCGTTTATGCCACTGCCAGTGGGGCCGAGGATCGATGATGCCGAACCGTCAACCGGCCATAGGCCGATTGTGCCGTCCCAACTGGCCGTTGCCACGTGGGTTTTGGATGCGGCCACGCCCACGATCTTGCCTTTGTGCTGACCTACAACCTGACCTCCGGGCCACCGGCGCAGGGTGAAGTCATCTCCTGCCGAATAGATCGCGGTGCCGTTGAAAACGACGGAATTGACAGCCGCTTCGTGGCCTTCCAGCCATTTTGGGGATTGATCCGTCCACACCCCGACCGAATTGTCAAAGCTGGCCGTGGCGATCCGGCCATCGGGTGCAGTGGCGATCCCCATGATGGGTCCGCCATGGCCTTTGAGCGTAAAGAACTCAGCCATTGCGGGCAGGGGCATCAGAGCCAGAGCCAGAACCAGCTTGCGCATTTATTCGGCGGGCGAGGCCGCCCCTTCGCTGGCCTCTTTTGCCTGCACCTCTTCCAGCCACAGCGAGTGATGCTCGCGCGCCCATTGCTCTTCCACCTCTCCGGTTCCCATGGCGTCAAACGCACCTTCCATGCCGACCGAGCCCAGATAGATGTGGGCCAGAATGATCGCGATGAACGCATAGGCGACCATGACGTGCCAGATCTGAGCGTATTGCATCTCTTCTTGCGGGGACATCTGCACGGGCAGGTTCAAGCCCAGCATTTGCGGAATACCAGTAGAATTCGCGATTGAGAAAGTCTTGGCAAACAGTGGCATTTCGAATGGGAACAGCAACGACAGACCGGACAGGCTGATCGAGACGCCCAGCAGAATGCAAAGCCAGAAGATGATCTTTTGACCAGCGTTGAATTTCTTGGCGGGTGGGTGGCTGCCTTTGGTGAACAATCCGCCCCCAGCAGCCAGCCATTTCAGGTCGGTGCGGTTCGGGATGTTGTGAGAAATCCAGTTCACTGTCACGATGATCAGCCCAAGCATAAAGGCCCAAGCCAGGTTGTTGTGCAGCCACTTGCAGCCCTGAGCGATCGTCGCGAACCCCTCTTTGCCGAAAACGGGGATCAGGTAATCGCGACCGTACAAAGTTAACAGGCCGGTGATACCCAGGATCAGGAAGGACCCGGCAAACAACCAGTGCCCGAACCGCTCGATCCCGTTGAAACGCAGAATCTTTCTTCCGGTCTTTTCACCGTCAATCCTGATCTTCCCGCGGATCAGGAAAAACAGCAGCAAAAGAACAAGCATACCGCCAATGATGTAAGATCCATATTCACGCAAAGGACCGGTGCGGAAATTCAGCCACCACATGCCGCCGTCCTGGATCAGTACCGTCGCGGCCGGCCCCTGAGATGACACGGTCACATCCGCCGAGCCGTAGCGAAGTGCGCGATAGACATCGCTGTCCGAGGTCACACCGCGTGTCCCAAGCTGACCAAGCAAGCCTTCGGCATTGCCTTGGCCGGTGTTTTCGGACCGATAGCTGTTGTCGACCTTTTCACCACGCTGACGGGCCATGATATCTTGCAAAGTGGTTGCACCGCCTGTGGCGCTGCGGTCAGATTCTGCAGGAACTTCCGTGTTTTCCTGTGCCCAGGCAAAACTGGCAAGGAAAAGTGGTATCAGCAGCATTTGGATCAGGCGCATCTATCGAATCTCCTGTGTCGTACGGGGTTATCGGTCAAAGCCGCCGACTTGTTCGTGAAAGACCGCTCCTACGGGTGTCAGGGTATCGCGCAGGTCATCTTTTTCTGGTCCGTAAACCTCTAACGTGGTGGGGGTGAGAATTGCCAGAAAACGGTCGGCGAAATTCGCTCCGAAGTTCTGCATATGGATCATTGCGTCATCTGAACTGGCATAGCGTTCATAGATGTGAATGGTCGACCCTGTACGATGCCACTCATAAGATTTAGCACCACTTTCTGTCAGTGTCGCATCCACCATTTCCGCCATCAGCGCATCAAATGCAGCATCCTGATCGGCCTGCAACTCAAGTTTCAGCAGCCAGTAAATATCTTCGGTCATGAAATGCTCCGCGCAGATTGGACATGCAACCTAAGCTCGACCAAATCCTTTTGGTCGCGCTGGGACGGTCCCGTGGATAAACACGGGACCGTCTTTTCTTGTCAGACGGGACTAGCCGTCTTTCTGGTCGTAGGCTGTGCCCCAACCCCATGCGCCCGAGCCAAACCCGCGCGCCACGACGCGCTCACGGTAGATGGCCGAGACCACATCGCCGTCACCGGCGAGCAGGGCCTTGGTGGAACACATCTCGGCGCAGATGGGCAGTTTGCCCTCGGCGATCCGGTTGCGACCATATTTTGCGAACTCTGCGGTCGAGTTGTTTTCTTCGGGACCACCGGCGCAGAAGGTACATTTGTCCATCTTGCCACGTGATCCGAAGTTGCCCGCCTGCGGGTATTGCGGCGCACCGAACGGGCACGCATAGAAGCAATAACCGCAACCAATGCACAGGTCCTTGGAGTGCAGGACGACGCCTTCTTCGTTCTGATAGAAGCAGTCGACCGGGCACACCGCCATGCAAGGCGCGTCTGAGCAATGCATACAGGCCACCGAGATCGAGCGTTCGCCCGGGTTGCCGTCATTGATCGTCACCACCCTGCGGCGGTTGATGCCCCAGGGCACTTCGTGCTCGTTCTTGCACGCGGTTACGCAGGCGTTGCACTCGATGCAGCGTTCAGCGTCGCAGAGAAACTTTGCTCTAGCCATTATCGTTCTCCTTACGCTGCCGAGATCTTGCAGAGAGTACACTTGGTCTCCTGCATCTGGGTCACTGAATCATAGCCATAAGTCTGGGCGGTGTTGGAACTTTCACCCAAGACATAGGGGTCTGCACCGGCGGGGTATTTACTCCGCTGGTCTTCGCCCTGGAAATGGCCGCCAAAGTGGAACGGCATGAAGGCCACGCCGGCGCCGACCCTGTTGGTCAGCATCGCCATCACCTTGACCTTGCCGCCCTCGGGACCTTCGACCCAGACCTGGGCCCCGTCACGAATGCCCAGATTGTTGGCATCGCGCGGGTTGATCTCGACGAACATGTCCTGCTGCAATTCGGCCAGCCACGGGTTCGACCGTGACTCATCACCGCCGCCCTCATACTCGACCAGACGACCAGACGTGAGGATTATTGGATAATCCTTTGAAAAGTCGTTCTTTTGAATCGATGCATAAAGCGTGGGTAGGCGATAGGCCTGACGGTCCTCGTAGGTCGGATAGTCCTCTACCAGATCGCGACGCGGCGTATAAAGCGGCTCGCGATGGATTGGGATCGGATCCGGGAAAGTCCAGACAACCGCGCGGGCTTTGGCGTTCCCGAAGGGCGCACAGCCATGCTCGATCGCGACCCGCTGGATGCCGCCGGAAAGGTCGGTCTTCCAGTTGGTCTCTGGTCCCGCAACAGCGTCGATAGCCGCGCGTTCCTCGGATGTCAGGTCACCGTCCCAGCCAAGGTCCATCAGCATCTGCATGGTGAATTCAGGGTATCCATCCTGAATTTCCGACCCGACACTATAGACCCCTTCGGCCAGCAGGTTGTCGCCGTCACGTTCCACGCCGAAGCGCGCGCGGAATGTAAGCCCGCCTTCGGCCACCGGTTTGGACATGTCATAGAGGTTCGGTGTCCCAGTATGTCCCATCTCAGCCGTTCCCCAGCAGGGCCAGGGTAGACCGTAATACTCACCGTCGTTGGGTCCACCAATGGCCTGCAGCGTGGTTCTGTCGAACGTGTGCTGGTTGGCCATGTGGCTTTTCAGACGTTCCGGTGACTGACCGGTGTATCCGATGGTCCAGAGGCCCGAGTTGAACTCACGCGTGATGCTTTCAACATTCGGTGTTTCGGGATCTTCCATCTCGATATTGCGGAATAGCCGATCTGCCCATCCAAACTTGTTGGCGAACTTGGCCATGATGACCTCGTCCGGCAGACTTTCGAACAGCGGTTCAACCACCTTGTCGCGCCATTGCAACGAACGGTTCGATGCCGTGACTGACCCACGGGTTTCGAACTGAGTGCAGGCGGGAAGCAGGTAGACGCCATCGGTACGGTCATGCAAAACGGCGGAAACTGTAGGATACGGGTCGATCACGACCAGCATGTCCAGCTTCTCCATCGCCGTCTTCATTTCCGTCATCCGGGTCTGCGAGTTGGGCGCGTGGCCCCACAGCACCATGGCACGGACGTTGTTGTCCTGATCCATGTTTGCCGGGTCTTCCAGAACGCCATCGATCCAGCGGGAGACCGGGATGCCGCGCTCGTTCTGAAGCGGTTTGTCCTTACCTTCCTTGTCTTTGATCGTGGCGAACTGGCCAGCGAGCCATTCCGGTTCTTCACCCCAGACACGGGCCCAATGACCCCAAGCACCTTTTGACAGGCCGTAGTAGCCGGGCAGGGTGTGAGACAGAACACCAAGGTCCGTCGCTCCTTGCACGTTGTCATGACCGCGGAAGATGTTGGTGCCACCACCCGAGGTGCCCATGTTGCCGAGCGCAAGCTGTAGCACGCAGTAAGCGCGGGTGTTGTTGTTGCCGTTGGTATGTTGCGTACCTCCCATGCACCAGATCACCGTACCGGGACGGTTGTTGGCCATGGTGCGCGCAACGCGGCGCAGCTGCGAGCCGGGGGTGCCGGTGACGCGTTCCACTTCTTCCGGGTTCCACTTGGCAACCTCTTCACGGATCTGATCCATGCCCCAGACACGGGTGCGGATGAACTCCTTGTCCTCCCATCCGTTGTCGAAGATGTGCCACAGAATACCCCAGACCAAGGCGACGTCTGTACCGGGACGGAAGCGGACATACTCATCGGCATGGGCCGCGGTGCGCGTAAAGCGCGGGTCGCAGACGATCAGTGGCGCGTTGTTCTGCTCTTTTGCGCGCAGAACATGCAGCAGCGAGACGGGGTGCGCCTCGGCCGGGTTGCCGCCGATGATGAAGATGGCCCGAGAGTTATGGATGTCGTTATACGAATTGGTCATGGCGCCGTAGCCCCATGTGTTCGCAACACCCGCAACAGTGGTTGAGTGGCAGATACGGGCCTGATGGTCCACGTTGTTCGTGCCCCAATAGGCTGCGAACTTGCGGAACAGGTAGGCCTGTTCGTTGTTATGCTTCGCAGAACCCAGCCAATAGACGCTGTCCGGCCCGGATTCCTCACGGATGCTCATCATGCCGTCGCCGATCTCGTTGATCGCCTCTTCCCAGCTGATGCGCTTCCACTCGCCGCCTTCCTTCTTCATCGGATACTTGAGGCGACGCTCGCCATGGGCGTGCTCGCGAACTGCGGCCCCCTTTGCGCAATGTCCACCCAGATTGAACGGGCTATCCCAACCGGGCTCTTGCCCGATCCAGACGCCATTCTGCACTTCGGCGACGACGGTACAGCCGACCGAGCAGTGGGTGCATATGGACTTGATGTTTTCCACGGCCTGATTGGCCGCTGTCTGGGCACTGGCTGGCGTCACGGTTCCACCCATGGCGCTGATCGCGGCAAGGCCGCCGATCGTCAGGCCCGAGCCACGCAGGAATGCGCGGCGATCGACGGTTTTCTCGCCGACCTGGGACAGGATACTTGTCCGCTGGGGGCGTCTCGCAACCCCGTTGGTCTTTTTCCTAAGCATTTCTTTCCTCCCTTGCGCGCCGCGTGAGCCACGGCTGGCTTGGTACTGCTGGTGCCGACGTCAGGGCCAATCGCAACCGTCAGTCGGGTGTGACCTCGTCCGGATTAGAGCCGGGCGCTGTCGTCGCGCTAGAATCGTGCGCTTTTCAAGTACGCGCGCGTGTGCGCGGTATCCTGAATGCGGGTCTCATCCGTTGGCAGCTCGGCTGCCTCGGCTTTTCCGCTCAGGCTGGCTGCGGCAACGGCAGCGGGCGCTGCAGTTCCGGCCAGTTTTAGGAAGTCGCGGCGCGTTGCGCCTTCTTCCTTGGTCTTGCTCATGGGTTTCTCCTCTCCCATTTGCGAGTTAGCACCCCTTGGGGCGCTGGCGAGTGACAGCGCTTCACGCTGCCGTCATTCGGAAGGCTTCGCGCTCGATCTCCATGAAGACCCGACCGGCTGTGCCGATCGAGGCATAGAGAACCGAGTTCTCGGCGCCTTCCAAATCCGAATAAAAATGCATGGCCCAAGGGCCAATATGTTTGTTCCAGAATGCCCTCTGGTCTTCCAAAGATGCAGCTGCGCCGAAGCGACCAACGATCATGCCCGCCATCATCTCCATCAATGAGGCGATGTTGTCTTCCGGTTCAAAGACATTCCGGGCTCGGGTAATGCCACGCATTGCCATGTCGTTGCGTAGTTGCGCCAGCGGCTTCTCATTCAGGAATCCCGTGAGGTAGAAGCTGGCGTAGGGCAGCAGCTCGCCGCGCCCCAACCCGATGAACAGCGCGTTGAATTCGCGTTCCGCTGCGGCGGGCTTGGTCACTTTGGCGACGCGGGCCATGGACTGAATAGCCTGTCCAAGATCGGTCTCATCGCCAGTCAGACCGGATACTTGATCCAGCAGCATCTGATCGGGCGGCGCAGACAGAAGCAGCCCCAGAAAGTTGTAGAAATCCGCGCGCATGCGATCCTCTGCCGAGACATTCATCTGTTGCGCTTCACTTGCGGTCATCAGGTTATCCTTCGAATTCAAATTTCATGCGGCGTGGGGCAGGGGTGATTTCTGCATCCTCTGACGCGTCCGGTGTTATTTCAGCCTTAACCATCACAACGGGCTCTGGCGCGGGTTCTGAGGGTGCCACGGGTTCTTCCTGCGGTTCATCCAATTCAGATGCCTCGTCCACTTCGCTGTCTTCGGCCTCAGCCGCCAGCGCTTCAACATGTGCAAGCATACCTTTGCCAACCTGATATGCGGTCTGAATGTTTTCGATCACGCAGGCGGCGTCGGTGTAATCCTCGCCGTAGTCCACAAGGCCATCGACATTGGCCAGAACCGGGTTCAGCCGCCACAGCCGTCGCAAGGCACGACGGCGCAGACGGTCAGGCACCGCCTTGGCCATAAAGCCCGAGACGTCATCGCCCGCCTGCAATTCGTCAGGGTCGGGCAGATCAAACTCGGCCAGTATCTCGGCATCGGATTTTTCCTGCAGTTCGGCGTGTTGGGCGGCAATGGCCTGTTCTTCAACCGCAATGACCTCGGCCTCGGCTTCCGCCTGTACCGCCGCTTTGCGGCGGGACCAGAAATCGCGGGCTTGGGTCACTGCACGATCCTCCGCGGGGCGCGGTACACGTCTGACTCTTGCCGGATGCGTGCATCGCCCTTGCCGTCCTCGACCAAATCGATCCGCTTTTTGTCCCGGCGGCGTTTGACGAAGACTTCGTCGTTATGATGTTCCAGAGCGAAGTCGCGCACCCACGCGATCAACCCATCAGTCATCGGAATTTTCTCAACGATCTCTTCACCGGTATCGGCATAGTCCTGACCTTCGAAGGGCGACGCCGTTACCAGCACCGCATCCATCGGCCTTTCGCCATCCAGCGCATCACGAAGGACAAGGTAGATCGACGGCTGGCCGTCCGACAGGTTCACCATATAGGCTTCGGTTTCGTCCGCCCAAAGCGTCAGGGGCAGGGTCGCTGCGTGGTACTCAATGGCCTCGCCTTCACGTCGCATTTCGTGCCAGTCCGCAGGTCCGGCACCGGGCAACACGGCAATGGCGCGCCAATTCCATTTCGCCCAGCGGGTTACACCGGGTGTTTTGCGCACGACGACGCCGATTGGCATTTCAACCTGGCTTGCGGCCTTGGCCACTGGCTCCTCCCCGGAAGGCTCTCCCATGCCTTCCCATAGGTCCACTATGGTACACAAAGCGCTCAGGTGCCAAGCCCGCGTCGTACGACCTTAGTCGTAATGGGTGGTAGCAAAATAGTGATCCCCGCAAACAGACGCCTTTGTTTATTGTAAAAATGGGGTTTCCGTGGCCAAATGGCCCGCTGTCCCAAAGGGTTTACATTCCATCAACGGGGATACAGCCTGCGATGCGAAGAGGTGGAGAAGTATCCGGGGGAGGATCATGGGCACCAAACTACTGTTATGCGATTGCGCCGGGTCACAACCTCTGAATTCCGACAAGATCGGTTCGGCCTGCGAGATGGAATGTTCCAAGGTTTTCACAGCGCTTTGCACGCGAGAGTTGGAAGCGGCGGCCGCGGAGATACAACAGGGGGACACCATCATTGCCTGCGGACAAGAGCAGGAAGTGTTTCAGGCTCTGGCCGAAGAACTGAATGTGGACGCCCCGGGCTTTGTCGACCTTCGTGACAGGGCCGGGTGGTCTGATGAGGGCGCGGATGCGGCCCCCAAGATGGCCGCCCTGGCCGCCGAAGCCTTGTTGCCGCAGCCGGTAACACCCAGCGTAGACGTCTATAGCGAAGGCACATGCCTGATCATCGGTCCTAGCGATGTTGCATTTGCACTTGCTGAAAAACTGGCCGTTACGCTTGCAGTTACGGTGCTTGTTACAGATGAGGCCGCGCCCTTTTCGCGCGCGTTCGACGTGGTGCGTGGGCGTATCAAATCGCTCGATGGGGCGTTGGGCGGGTTTACTATGCGGCTCGACGCGTTTCAGCAGCTTGAACCCGGCGGACGCGGAGCCTTTGCCTGGACCGAGGCCCGCGACAGGGCGCAATCGGGCTGCGATATCGTTCTGGACCTGACCGGCGACACACCCTTGGTTCAGGCTCCGACCAAGCGCGAAGGCTATCTGCGGGCTGATCCCAAAGATCCATTGTCCGCCGAACGGCTGGCGTTTGAGGCGGCCCAATTGGTCGGCACCTTCGAAAAGCCGCTTTACGTGCGGATGGAAGAAACGCTGTGTGCCCATTCACGGGCTGAGCAGGTTGCTTGCACGAACTGTCTGGATATCTGTCCGACAGGGGCGATCACACCCGCGGGTGAGCATGTGGAAATCGATCCTATGATCTGCGCCGGGTGCGGTGAATGCGCGGCGGTTTGTCCGTCAACTGCGATCACCTACGAAGATCCGCCGGTTTCGGCGTTGCTGTCACGGATGCACATCCTGGCCCGCACCTATCGGCGGGCTGGTGGAGCCGCGCCGCGCTTGTTGGTGCATAATGCCCACGGGGCCGAGATGATCCGACTGGCCGCCCGTTTTGGACGTGGCTTGCCTGCCGATGTGATCCCACTGGAGCTGAGTGTGATTTCAGGCTTTGGCCATGCCGAGATGCTGGCTGCTTTGGCGCATGGTTTTGCGCGTGTGGACGTCTTGCTATCCCCAACGACCGAGCGCGATGCGTTGGACCGGGAACTGGCCTTGGCGCTGGCAATTGCAGGGCCGAATGCCCTGGGGATGGTGGATGAGGCCGACCCGGATGCGCTGTCTGATGTCCTTTATGCGCAAGATGTCCCTCAGCCTTTGGCCGACCCGGTATTGCCATTGGGTAACCGCCGCCAAATCGCCCGTTTGGCGGCGCAGGCACTGAACCCCAAAGCCGAAAAGCCGCTGCCCATGCCAGAAAACGCCCCCTATGGGGCGGTAGCGGTGAACACAGACGCCTGCACCTTGTGCCTCAGCTGTGTGTCGCTGTGCCCGTCGGGTGCTTTGATCGATAACCCGGACAAGCCGCAATTGAACTTCCAGCAGGATGCCTGTTTGCAATGCGGGTTGTGCAAAGGCATCTGCCCAGAGGATGCGATTGCTCTTGTCCCGCAGCTTGACCTGAGCGATGCGGCCCTGTCTCAGCAGGTTCTGAATGAAGAGGAGCCATTTGCTTGTGTGGAATGCGGGGCACTGTTCGGAGTTAAGTCCACCGTGGAACGGATCATGGAAAAGCTTGCGGGTACACATCCGATGTTTGCAACCTCAGACAAAGCGCGGATGATCCAGATGTGTGACAATTGCCGGGTAAACGCGCAGTTCCAGCAAGAGGACAACCCGTTCCAGTCTAACCCGAAGCCTCGTGTCGTCACGACAGAGGATTATTTCTCAAAACGAAAGGATCACTGAAGCTGTAAGGGCGCACCCAAGTCCGCTGCGGTTATGACCGAGACAAAGGCAAGGATGGCCTCCAGATCGTCCAGCGTCATTTCGACAGGATAGATGGGCGATGGGCGCTGTGGATCAAACGGAGGTGTCAGCCCGTCGATCTGTGTGAACGATGGGTGCGGGTTGAGGGCGAAGAACGCCTCGAACCGTTCTGACCAGTCTGGCATGGCGCGCAGCACCGCGAAAGAGGGGGTCGAACCCAGACCATTCATCCGGTTCTTGGGCCCGATCACATGGCACCGGCCGCAATGGGTCATCGACAGTTCCTCGCCGCGCAGCGTATCGCCGTCGATAACTGTTTCGGTTTCCACGGCCGCGATATCGAAACTGGCCGAGAAGGGCGTGCCTTGCTCTGGCGCATAGCTTTCAACCGTCCGTTTTCCGATATCGGACAGCAGCCAGTCGCGGAACCGCTCATGTTTGGCGTCCTGTTCGATCCGAAGGTGATAGATCACACCGTCGCGCGCAAACACAGGATCACCCGGAGGCTCGGTTTCCAGCACCAAAACGCCGGCATCATCTGCAATAACCCGGATCCCGGTCTTGAGAGAAAAGCGAGGAAGGATATGTTGCAGCAGACCAGAGTCAGCAACCTCGTCCGGCGCGGCAAGACCAATCGCCTCTTGCGACCAAGAGGGGGTGGCAGAGAGCGTCAGGCTCAGGCACAAGAGGACAAAGCGCATGCCACAGCCTAACGGCACGGCACCAAATGCGTCAAATGAACTGAATGAGACGGAGACACGTGCAATGAACGGCAACCACAGCTTGTCGATACGCAGAGCCCAGACCACCGGGTTCCAAAAGGAGAATGACGCATGAGTGTTCGTGACGCAGTTCTTGCAAACCTGAGAAAGATCACTGACCCCGTCTCTGGGCAGGACATCGTCAGCGCCGGAGTTGTTCGCGCGCTGAACGTCGAAGGGGACACCGTGCGCTTTGTGCTTGAGATCGATCCCAAGCAGGCCGAACAGATGGAACCCGTCCGTGCCGCAGCCGAACAGGCCGCGCAGTTGGTCGACGGTGTTTCGACAGTTTCCGCCATGCTGACCGCGCATTCTGAAAAGGCACCGCCGGATCTGAAGCCCAAGCCGAAACCTTCCCAGACCGGGCCGCAGGCCGTGCCGGGTGTCGACAGAATTATCGCTGTCGCTTCGGGTAAGGGTGGCGTTGGCAAGTCCACCGTTTCCGCCAACCTGGCTTGTGCCTTGGCAGCGGAAGGGCGGCGCGTTGGTCTGCTGGATGCGGATGTTTATGGGCCGTCGCAACCGCGGATGCTGGGTGTTTCGGGCCGTCCGGCCAGCCCTGACGGCAAAACGATCCTGCCTTTGCGCAACCACGGGGTCACTATGATGTCGATGGGCCTGATGACCAATGAAGGTCAGGCCGTTGTCTGGCGCGGTCCGATGCTGATGGGCGCGTTGCAACAGATGATGGGTCAGGTGCAATGGGGCGCGCTGGATGTGCTAATCGTCGACCTACCACCGGGCACCGGTGACGTGCAGCTGACGCTGAGCCAGAAGTTCAACGTGGACGGGGCCATTGTCGTTTCGACCCCACAGGACGTAGCCCTGATTGATGCCCGCAAGGGGATCGACATGTTCAACCAGCTCAAGACGCCCATCCTTGGGATGATTGAGAATATGTCGACTCATATCTGCACGAACTGCGGGCATGAAGAGCACGTGTTCGGCCATGGCGGCGTAAAGTCCGAGGCTGAGGCGCTGGGCGTTCCTTTGCTGGGTGAAATCCCGCTGCATCTGGATATCCGCGTTGCCGCTGATGGCGGTGCACCGATCGTGGTCAGCAAGCCCGACAGTCCGCAAGCCGAAGCGTTCCGCCAAATTGCGCGCGGCATGATTGCCAAGGGCAACGCATGAACGAGCCGGTCTTTCCCCCTTTGCTGACGGGCCACCCGGTGCAGGGTGGGGAAGACCCGTTCGAGCGTGCGCAGGCCATGGCTGCGCTGGGCTGTGACGCCGGTGCCGTGGTCTATAACATTCAGGCCGATCGCCTGCGTGTGGCCATCGTTTTTGCCCCCGAGGTTGTCTTGCGCGATGCGATGGCAATGGTGCCGCTATGCGCTGTTGGGTTTCAGAACGCGCTGGGCGCGCTGGCCCCGCCCGAGGTCGCAGTTCATCTGGGCTGGGACGGGCTGATCTGTGTGAATGGGGCCAAATGCGGAATGTTCCGCGTGGCAGCTTCGGATGCAGATCCAGAAGCAGAACCGGATTGGCTGATCGTCGGTTGGGATTTGGCGCTGCTGCAAACCAGTGAGGCACCGGGCGAAAACCCGGATGTCACCGCCCTTTACGACGAGGGCTGCGCGGATGTCTCGGCAACGCAGCTTGTCGAAAGCTGGTCGCGGCACATGATGACATG
Organism: Ruegeria sp. A3M17; assembly: GCF_003318255.1. GTDB lineage: Bacteria > Pseudomonadota > Alphaproteobacteria > Rhodobacterales > Rhodobacteraceae > Ruegeria. The sequence continues at coordinate 169,885 of NZ_QOCF01000007.1, read as the reverse complement.
GCTGAACCGCTGGCAAGAGGACGGCAACGCGCCTGTGCACGGAGAATGGATAGGCCTGCTGCGCGGAGTGGGAGAGCCCTTTGGTGAAACGGGCGTGTTTCTGGGAACGGATGAACGGTTCGGCATGCTGATCCGGCATGGTTCAGATACGCAGCTTCGCCCGCTGACGGAATTGTTGGAGAACGGATGATGAAACTGGCCCGCGCAATCCATTTCGACGAAAGCGACATGAATGTGTTCCACTCCCCGGCGCGAACAGGCGAGTGGTGCCTCTCGGGCGGGTTCGAGTTCTCAAATTGGGGCGAAGGCGATCTTGAAGGCAAGGCGCGTCAGGCTTTTGCGAATGGCTGGTTGGGCGTGGAAACCTTTGGGCGCGTGACATTCGTCGCGGTTACTCAGGTGGAACAGGCCGAGATGGATCAGATCGCGCAGAGCCTTGCTGAACACTTTGTGCAGCTTTACGGGGCACCGTCGGTCGAGGCCGCCATGGACGTCGCACTGGCCGAGATCGCTCATATGTCCGAGCTGTGTGATGAGCATAATCCAAACACGCTGCTAACCGTCTCGCGCGAGCTGTCAGATGCGGGAGTGCGTGAGGCTTTCCGCGTGATCACGCCGCAAGAGACTCAGCTAGAGGCTCTGGCCGTACATGGGTCGTTGGACGAATAACCGTCAGATCAGATCCGCAAAACCGCCAAATTGACCACGTTTAAAGATCAAACCTTTGCCGGTGCGGTACATGACCTTTTGCACCTCACCAACAATGATCAGGTGATCCCCCGCATCGTGTTGGGCGTGCACCTGACAGTCAAACCGCGCCAGACAACCGGATAATTGCGGCCGACGCGCAGGGTCGTGGGCCCATTCCGCGTGCGAGAAATCTTTGCCATCGCGGGCAAAGCGCAGGGCCTGTTCCTGCTGATCCTGTCCCATCACGTGGATCGAATAATGTCGGCTGGTGTTGAAATCGTCGAACCGGTTGGAGTCTTTGGCCAAGCACCACAAAACAAGGGGCGGGTCCAGCGATACCGACGCGAATGAGTTGACCGTAATGGCCCGAGGGCCCTGATCGGTGTTCGTGGTGATCACCGTCACACCGGTTCCGAAACACCCCAACGCTTCACGGAAAGCGGTGCTTTGATCCGGGGTTGGACTGAATTGTTTTTCCGTCATTGCGCGCTCATCCCGTGGCCGTGCCTCAGGTGCCACGACGCGCGGGGTTTGTCCATGAAAAGCTGCGTCCGGTATGCGTGTTTTCCGAACTAGTTCAGGTCTTCCAACAAACGACCGTGTTGCCGCGTTGCCTCAACGACCAGGCCAAAGGTTGTCATGCCGCGCGCCTGAAGCATCGGTAGCATTCTGACCAGTGCTTCGGCGGTAGCAACCGCATCACCCAGGGCGGTATGGCGCAGTTGTTCGGGGATGGTGATCTCCAACCGTTCGCACAGGGCGTCCAGCGTGTGTTTATCACTTGCCCCAAACAGCACGGCAGACAATAGAACCGTATCCAGAATGGGGTGATCCCAATCGACATCTATGCGTTTTGCATGTCGTCGCAAAAATGCCAAGTCGAATGGCGCGTTATGGGCCACGATCACTGCATCGCGGGCGAATTGATGCAGCGCGCGCCCGGCCTCTGCAATGTCCGGTGCGCCCTGAACCATGCGATCGCTGATCTTGTGAACCTTGGTTGAGGATGGAGGGATCGGGATGCCAGGATCAACCAGCATGTCCAGCTGCTCTCCGTCCACGATGCGGCCGTTGACAACCCGTACAGCTCCGATCTGAACGATTTCGTCCTTGTGTGGCAGCAGTCCGGTGGTTTCGGTGTCAAACACGACGAAACACAAATCCTGCAGAGCAAGGTTTTCGAAGGTCTCATCCGTCGACGTGTTCAACAAGTCGAAGTCATACACCAAAGGCCGTGCGGCTTCGGGTGCGATGTTCACGGCGCTGTCCTCGAAGATCAGCATGTATCCGGGTGCGCTCCCAAGAGGTTTCATGCGCGTGCGGTAACTTTGCGTACCATCGACGCTGGTCAACGCGCAGGCGACCTCCAGCCCGGTCTTCACCAGTTTGGAATGGGCCTCTTCCAGCAGGTCAGATTGCAGGTATTCAAACAACGAGGCATTCAGCCGGGGATGCGCAATCTGTGCCAGAACCTCGGCCGCCTGACCATCGTACAAAACGATCTTGTGTGTTGGGCTCGCCAACAGCATTGCAACCGGGATTTCGGTCAATAAGGCCGTCAGACGGTGTTTTTCTGCCGCCAGATGTGCCGTCTCCTCGGCCACGGCCTGCGCGACGTCCATGGTTTTACCGGACAATTGGTCGGCCAGTCCGGCCGCGGCTGGTGCCAGATCACCCAGATATCGCGCGGCCTGTGTGTCCAATTCGGTGCTGACCCCGGCATGCGCGCGGGCCCTAAGTTGGGCGGATATCCGTTCGATTGGCTTTGCAACATTGTCGTCGAACAATAACCAAACCGCCGCAGTCAAAGCCAGAAACCCAAAACCCATCAGGATTTCGGCAAAGATGAAGGAATCAAGCAGATCAGGATTAGCAACGCGCCGATAGCTGATCCACAGTGCCAGCGAGCTGACAGTCAGAGCTCCAAAGGCCAGCAGGCAGAAGAACAGGAAAATGCGCAGACGCAGGCTTAACCGGTTCAGCATGTCACACTCCGCAGGTTGCCTCGACAATTGGGTCACTGGCGGTGACGTCGATCCAGTCGGCGTTCAGCAGCCGCCCGTCATCCGCGAATTCTGCCCCATCCGCAAGGTTGGCGCGGCTGAACTCTTTGCAGTTGACCACGACCGGCAGTTTTGAGACCGGGGCCCAGCGACCAAAGAGATACAGTTCCACCAACCGTTGTTCAGGAACCTGTTCATTGGTGCGAACGGAACCGGCATCAATGGCGGCAAAGCGGTCTACGAAGGGCACAGCATAGGTCCAGGGGCGATAGAAGGCGCGACTTTCAACTTCTTGAATGACGATCATACCTTCGGGAAGGGTATCGCGTGTGCGGTCGTACCAGGAATATTCACTGGTAATCGTCATGCCGATCATGCCGAGACCCGCGGCAACGGGTGTCATCCAACGGGGCAGGCGGCCACCCGTCACTTTGTTCAGAACCATTACGATGCCCGCAAAAGCAAAGCCTGCAAATATTGTGCCAATCAGTTCCAGAAACATGTGACTCTCCGTATGTCTGGCGTATTCGCCAATAGTTATCGCCGCCTTAGCCCAGCATTCCCTTGCCGTGACCTACTGCTGATTGCATGGTTTTTACCACAACGAACGCATCCCGAAGATGACTTCGCTCAAAATCCGAAAGGTCTGAGGGCGGTAGGAAATTGTCCGGCTTTCGATCGCCCTTCACAAGCCTGACCTGATGCTCAAGGCGGGTTTCTGCGATCAGATCGTACGCATCCAGCAAATCCCGCGCGCCCGATGGGCTGAGGATGCCGCCAGATGCGGCGGCTTTCAGACGCGCCCGAGTATTGGCTTCGGTCAATTGACCCTGAAGGCTGTAGATCCGGGCAAGGTCAACGACTGGGACCACTCCGTTATGTTTGAGGTCCAGTGTGTTGCGATGTTCACCAGACCGGATGGTCGCAAACCCGCGCAGCAGCCCCAGCGGAGGCGTGTGCTTAAGCGAATTTGAAATCATGTGCGCCACAAAGATCGAGTTTGCGTTGGCCGCTGCCAGTGTCTCGGCCTGCAGATCGTCGAACAGGTGAAAGGCCCCGCCGATAGGGCGGAGGTCGAACATGACTGAGGCCAGCATCTGCGCCTCGGGGTTCGGTTTGGCGATCCATCCGTTGAAGTAGTCGCGCCAGACGCGCACCGGCTGACACCATCGTGGGTTGGTCGCCATCATGTCGCCCGGGCAATAGAAATATCCGCAGGTGTCCAGGCCATCCGAGACGTATTTGGCAAGCTCGGCGAAGTACTTCATATCGGCATCGGTCACGCTGTCGTCCAGCATCAGACAGTTGTCCTGATCGGATACTCCAGTTTGTTCTTGCCGCCCTTGCGACCCACAGGCCAACCACAGATAGGGAACGGGTGCTGGGCCCAGCTTGTCCTCGGCCAAGGCCAACAACCGGCGGGTTGCCGTGTCTGCAATGTCCGTTATCAGCCGCGTCACGATCTCGTGCCGGTTTCCGGCAGCCACCAGTTGCACCAGAAGTTGCGGGATGTCAGCAGTGACCGCCGCCATTTGATCCGCCGAGTCCGCTTGTGCGATCCGGCGGACAAGCTCTGCCGAATTCACCGCCTGATAATGGGTTAGGTCCGTTTGCGTTACGATGCCGACCAAACGTCCACCTTCGCTAATCGGAATGTGACCGATCCCACGTTCCATCATCACGTGCAGAACGTCCGATCCAATGTCAAATGGTGACAGGGTGATTGGGTTCGCCGTCATGATCGCTGACACCGGCGTGTCTGCGGGCATGCCATCGGCTACGTATTTGCCCGAGATATCGCGCAAGGTGGCGATGCCCAGCAGTTTATCCGTTTCGGTGACGCACAAGGATGAAATGTGCTTGTCACGCATGATCCGGGCGGCTTCTTGAACTGATGTGTCCGGTGGGCAAGTTGCCGGGTTATGCGCCATAAGAACGTCAATCGCGCTGGTGGCCAAGCTCTGCGGGCCGGACCGGTTCGAACGGGTCCGGTTGAAGAATTTCGAAACGACGTCGTGCCCATCGATCAACTCGCGCACCAGATCTGGCGGCAGGACCAGCAAGACGGACGGCGTATGCGCGCGCGCCTTGGTCGCGGCCTTCCCGTCTTTCAGTAGCCCACGCTCACCAAACGAATTGCGCAGACCAAGATGAGATACCACGGCGTCGTTCTCATCGGTGATTTCGACGTGCCCCTCATAGATCACGAAAACACCGGGCAGGGTGTGCCCAAGTTCGTACACGGGAAAGTCTTCCTCGACCTCCCAAACCTCGATCTGATTGGCGATCTGATCCAGTGTTTCTGGGGGCAGGGCATCGTAGGGGTGGACGGATTTCAGGAACCGGGTGATTTCGTCATGAGACAGGGGCATCGTCAAATCCTGGCTTTCCGGTTTTGAAAAATCCCGCCCGGCATAGTGCCGGGCGGGAGTAGTGGGTCGAAAGATGCGGTGCGTGAAAAGGATCCATGCACCACATCATACTCATTTATTCTGAGCTGCGCCGGCGCCACGGGGAATACGCACGCTTTCGACCAATTCAACGATCTCCGGTGGAGTCTCTTTGGTCATTCCGGCGACAACGTAAGCAACGCCGAAGTTGATCATTGCACCGATAGCACCGAACGAGGTCGACTTGATCGGACCCAGAAGCGGATCAGCGTCAGTGAACGAGTTGGTGCCCGGAATGAACAGCCAGCCCTTGTGCAGGAAGATGTAGACCAGAGTTACGGTCAGACCAGCCAGCATACCTGCGACGGCACCGGTGTTGTTGATGCGGGTCGAGAAGATCCCCATCATCAGCGCCGGGAAGATCGAGGCGGCCGCCAGACCGAAGGCAAGTGCCACGGTTTGCGCTGCAAAACCCGGTGGGTTCATACCCAGATAGGTTGCAACGACGATGGCCACGGCCATTGCGATACGAGCGGCCAGCAGTTCTCCTTTTTCAGAGATTTGCGGGTTGATCGCACCTTTGACAAGGTCATGGGATACTGCCGACGAGATCGCCAGCAACAGACCCGCAGCGGTCGACAGAGCGGCCGCAAGACCACCGGCAGCGACCAGACCGATCACCCAACCCGGCAGGTTGGCAATCTCGGGGTTGGCCAGAACCAGGATGTCGCGGTTGAACTTGGTCAGCTCGTTGCCGACCCAGCCTTTTTCTTCCGCAAGTACCTGCATGTCGGCGTTCTTGTCGTTGTAGTACTGGATTTTGCCGTCGCCGTTCTTGTCTTCCCAGTCCAACAGGCCGGTTTTCTGCCACGTCTGCATCCAGTCATAGCGAGGATCATTGTCGATATCCTCGACCGAGACCGCGCCGCCTTCGATGCCACCGTTGGGCCACATCATGTCGGTGATGTTCAGACGCGCCATTGCGCCAACCGCGGGGGCGGTGAGGTACAGCAGAGCGATGAAGACCAGCGTCCAGCCAGCGGACCAGCGGGCGTCAGACACTTTCGGCACGGTGAAGAAGCGCATGATCACGTGCGGCAGACCGGCGGTACCGATCATCAGCGACAGTGTGAACAGAACCATGTTCAGCGTGTTCGAATGGTGGGCCGTGTATTCGTTGAAGCCCAACTCGGTCACGATCGCGTCCAATTTGGTCAGCAACGGTTCACCGCTTGCGGTGTCGCTGAACAAACCCAGCGCCGGAACCGGCGTGCCGGTCAGCTGCAGCGAGATAAAGATCGCCGGGATGGTGTAGGCGGTGATCAGAACGCAGTACTGAGCGACCTGAGTGTAGGTCACGCCTTTCATCCCACCGAACACCGCGTAGGCAAACACCACACAGGCACCGATCAGCAGTCCGGAGGTGTTCGACACCTCAAGAAAACGGCCAAAGGCCACGCCGACGCCGGTCATCTGACCAATAACGTAAGTCACCGACGCAACGATCAGACAGATCACCGCCACGATACGTGCAGTCTGACTGTAGAAACGGTCGCCGATGAATTCCGAGACAGTGTATTTGCCAAACTTACGCAGATAGGGCGCAAGCAGCAGTGCCAGCAGCACGTAACCGCCGGTCCAACCCATCAGGAAGGTCGAATTGTCATAACCGGTAAAAGCGATCAGGCCCGCCATCGAGATGAACGAGGCTGCAGACATCCAGTCTGCCGCTGTCGCCATACCGTTGGTGACCGGGTGAATGCCGCGACCGGCGGCGTAGAATTCCGATGTGGAACCCGCACGGGCCCAGATCGCGATGCCGATGTACAGCGCAAAACTCGCGCCGACAAAGAGCAGGTTAATGGTAAACTGGTCCATTCCGCTTACTCCTCATCCACGCCAAATTCGGCGTCCAACTTGTTCATGCGCCAGGCGTAGTTGAAGATCAGCACCAGAAAGACCAGGATTGATCCCTGCTGAGCGAACCAAAAGCCCAGATCGGTGCCGCCAACTGCAATGCCGGACAGCAATGGACGCAGCAGAATGCCGAATCCAAAAGACACCAGCGCCCAGATCACGAGGCTGATGTAGATGAGACGCAGGTTCGCCTGCCAATAGCCCTTGTCGGCCTCGGCAGTCTGCGCGGAGTGTGTTGATTGATCCGCCATTGCGGGTTCCTCCTTCGCTTCTTCCATGGGCGACCCGTTGTCCTAAACCTCCAACGCGCGGGGCCGCTTTTCGAAATGCCGAATGCCAGCTTGGCATCAGGCACGACTTCTCTGGTCCGCCAAGGCGGGTCCATTGAAGCTTTCCTTTTAGGAATTCGACCCTTGTTCAGGGCGGGCCGGTTTCCTTAGTTCATCGCGTCGCTGACGATCCTTTCCAGATTGCCAGCGATGTCGTCGATATTGCCCATGGCGTTCAGACCTTTCAGAACGCCGTGGTCTTGGTAATAGGTAATCAAAGGTGCGGTTTGCGCGTGATATGCGGCCAGTCGCGAGGCGACGGTTTCAGCGTTGTCATCAGCACGGCGCTTGAACTCGGTGCTGCCGCACTTGTCACACTTGCCTTTAACAACAGGGACCTTGAACGTGTCATGAAACCCTTCGCCACATCCGGCGCAGGTGTAGCGGCCTGAGATACGGATCACCATTTCACCGTCCTCAACCTCAAGACTGATGGCGGCGTTGATCTTCTGCCCGGTTTCCGACAGCAATCCGTCCAGCGCCTCGGCCTGAACCGTGGTGCGAGGAAAGCCGTCCAGAATGACGCCCTTGGCGCAATCCGGTTCAGCAAGACGGTCGCGCAAAATGGCAATGACGATCTCGTCGCTGACCAGATCGCCGGCTTCCATTACCGTCTTCGCGGCCTTGCCGGCCTCAGTTCCTGCGGCGACAGCTGCACGCAATAGGTCGCCAGTGCTGAGTTGTACCAGCCCGAACTTGTCCTCGAGCATACGGGCCTGTGTTCCCTTCCCGGCACCCGGAGGGCCGAGAAGGATCAGAACAGCGGGTGTGGTGATCGTGGCAGCGTCCATCACATCCTCACTTGTTCGCACGGTTTTCGATCAGGTCTTCGACCACCGACGGATCGGCAAGCGTAGACGTGTCACCCAATGCGCCAAAGTCATTCTCGGCAATCTTGCGCAGGATACGGCGCATAATCTTGCCCGAGCGGGTCTTGGGCAGACCAGGGGCCCACTGGATCACGTCAGGCGATGCAATCGGACCGATTTCTGTCCGGACCCAGGTACGCAACTCTTTCAGCAACTCATCCGAGGGATCACGGTCATTCATCAGAGTGACATAGCAATAGATGCCTTGCCCTTTGATCTCATGGGGATATCCGACCACGGCGGCCTCAGCCACGGCGGCATGTGCTACAAGCGCGCTTTCGACCTCGGCGGTCCCCATACGGTGGCCCGAGACGTTGATCACGTCATCCACACGGCCGGTGATCCAGTAATCGCCATCCTCATCACGGCGGCAGCCGTCCCCGGTGAAGTAGTAGCCTTTGTAATCCGAGAAATAGGTCTTTTCGAACCGCTCATGGTCGCCCCAAACGGTACGCATCTGACCGGGCCAGCTGTCTTTGATGCACAGAACACCTTCGACACCGTTGCCGTTGATCTCGACGCCTGACTGCGGGTCCAGAACCACGGGCTGAATGCCGAAGAACGGCTTCATGGCAGCACCCGGTTTCATCGCGTGTGCACCGGGAAGGGGGGTCATCAGGTGACCGCCGGTCTCGGTCTGCCACCACGTGTCAACGATGGGGCAATTTCCTTTACCGACCACTTCATTGTACCAGTTCCAGGCTTCAGGGTTGATCGGTTCGCCCACGGTGCCCAGTAGTTTGAGGTCGCTCAGATCATGCTTGTCGACCCACTCGTTGCCTTGCCCCATCAATGCGCGGATAGCCGTTGGTGCGGTGTAAAACTGGTTGACCTTGTGCTTGGCGCAAACCTCCCAGAAACGGCCCGCGTCGGGGTAGGTCGGAACACCTTCGAACATTAGTGTAGTTGCGCCGTTGGCCAGCGGGCCGTAGACGATATAGCTGTGGCCTGTGACCCAGCCCACGTCAGCCGTGCACCAATACACATCGCCCTCGTGGTAGTCGAAGGTGATCTCATGGGTCAGCGATGCGAAAACCAGATAGCCGCCAGTGGTATGCACCACACCCTTGGGTTGTCCGGTCGAGCCGGAGGTGTAGAGGATGAACAGCGGGTCTTCTGCGCTCATCTCAGCGGGTGCGCAGTAGTCGTCCGCCTCAAGCGCCATTTCGTTATAGTCGTAGTCGCGGTCGGCAATCCATGTTGTTTGACCACCGGTGCGCTTTACGACCAGGCATTTCACTGTGTCTTTGCAGTGCAGAAGAGCAGCATCCGCATTGGATTTAAGCGCGGTCTTGCGGCCACCTCGCGGGGCCTCGTCGGCGGTGATCACAACCTTTGCGTCGCAGCCATTGACGCGCGCCGCCAGAGCGTCTGGTGAGAAACCCGCAAAGACGATCGAATGGATCGCGCCAATGCGCGCGCAGGCCAACATGGCATAGGCGGCCTCGGGGATCATCGGCATATAGATCACGACGCGGTCGCCCTTACGCACGCCCAGCGATTCCAGAATGTTTGCCATCCGGCAGGTCCGGCGGTGCAACTCAGCATAGGTGATGTGCTGCGCTTCGTCTTTCGGATCATCCGGTTCCCAGATGATCGCAGTTTGATCGCCGCGGGTATTCAGGTGGCGGTCCAGACAGTTGGCCGAAACGTTCAGCGTGCCGTCCGCGTACCAGTTGATTCCGACCGAGCCAAAATCGTAGCTTACGTCTTTGACCTGGGTGTAGGGCTTGATCCAGTCGATACGCTTGCCTTGTTCGTCCCAGAACGCGACGGGATCGTTGATCGAAGCCGCATACATCTCAGTGTATTTTTCAGCATTAACATGCGTGCGGGCCACGGTTTCGGCGGACGGCGGAAAGGTATTGGCTTCTGCCTGGGCAGCGGTTGTCATTCTGAGGCTCCTCCCTCTGGATCATATTGAATCAGACCGATTTTGCCTGCTGAACTGGCGATGTCGATCTGTTTCCTCCTTATGCGCAATAATACGGAGAGCTGAAAACAAGGAAATAAATTACCGATTTCTCACGATTAGTTTGTAAATTATTTTTTTGAGCCGAAGTGATTTTGTAAATAAATAGGTCATCAATGGGGAAAGTAGTTTTTTTACATAGCCTTGCCTGTAATGAAAATTTCTGTGGAAATAAGCCGCCGGGGTACAACTGAATTGCATCTGTGACTCACCTTTCGGTTGTTAGCGCTCAACGGTGCCATTCCCAGCTGGTCAGGAATGTTGACCAGGGGTTGGCACATTCCGATGTTGGCGCTAGCTTTGACGCCAAGCGCCTCGGTAAGGGGGTGCAGCAAAGGGAGAATTCAGTATGAAAAAGATCTTGAGCGGCTCTGCTGTGGCCGCCTTGTGTGTTGCGTTCGTGTCCGAGGCAGCCGCAACTGAATGGAATGCTTCGGTCTGGGGCAAACGTCGTGCGTTCACCGAGCATGTTGAGAAACTGTCTGAGTTGGTCAGCGAAAAGACAAACGGCGATTTCACCATCAATGTCAGCTATGGTGGTCTGTCCAAGCCGCGCGAAAATCTGGATGGAATCGAAATAGGTGCGTTTGAGATGGCGCAGTTCTGTGCCGGGTATCATCGTGACAAAAATCGCGCGATCACCGTTCTGGAACTGCCGTTTTTGGGCGTGAACAACCTGGATGAGGAAGTTGCCGTCAGCCACGCGGTTTACGATCACCCTGCCGTCAAGGATGAGATGGCGCAGTGGAATGCGCGTATCATCATGACCTCACCCATGCCGCAGTACAACATTGTCGGAACCGGCGACCCGCGTGACGAACTTGCCGAGTTCGAAGGCATGCGTGTCCGCGCCACAGGTGGTCTGGGCAAGGCATTCGAGGCGGTAGGTGGTGTGCCGACCTCGGTTCCTGCAACCGAAGCCTTTAATGCAATGGAGTCCGGTGTCGTTGACACGGTCGCCTTTGCTCAGCACGCGCACCTGTCTTTTGGCACCATCAACGAAGCGGATTGGTGGACGGCCAACCTGAACCCCGGCACTGTGAATTGCCCGGTTGTGGTCAATATCGATGCCTATGAGGCACTGCCGGCTGAGCATCGCGAGGCGTTGGACAGTTCGATCGACGAAGCGATTGATCACTATCTGGCCAATTATGGGTCGCTGCTGGACCAGTGGGACAGTGTTTTGGATGAAAAGGGTGTAGCAAAGGTACAGATCGATGATGCGGTAATCGCAGAGTTCCGCACCAAGGCTGCCGATCCAATCCGGGCACAGTGGATTGAGGATATGTCGGCTCAGGGTATCCCTGCGCAGGACCTGTATGATCTGGTCCTGTCCACGCTGGAACAGCAGCGCAGCGGTAACTAAGCACAAAATCCGGGTGCCCACCGGGGCATCCGGACACCAACAAAAATACAGGGGAACACCGCAATGGCAGGACAGGCCACGGTGCTTGAAGACAACAGCCTCCTGAGTTCTTTGGACCGTAAGTTGTTGAGGTTAGAGCGGTTTCTGGCTCTGATCAGTGGCCTTGCCGTGTTCAGTCTTATGGTTCTGGCGGTGGTCTCGGTCAGCGGACGCAATGCGATTAACGCGCCTTTGCCGGGATATGTCGACTGGATCGAACAGGCGATGCCGCTGATTGCGTTTCTGGGCGTTTCTTTTGTTCAGCGCGATGGCGGTCATATCCGGATGGATATTGTCATCTCGCGGCTGCACGGGCGGGCGTTGTGGCTGTTCGAGCTGATCTCGGTCCTTCTGATCCTGGTGCTGATGCTGGCCCTGGTCTGGGGCAGCTGGTCCCATTTTGACCGCTCGTTCGACATTGGCGCGCCGTTGTGGAGCCGGGACAGTTCAATCGATATTGGCATCCCGCTATGGCCCGCCAAGTTGCTGGCACCTGTGGCGTTCTCGGTGCTTTGCCTGCGCCTGCTGCTTCAGGTTTGGGGATATGGTCGCGCGCTGATCGTAGGGGCCGAAAGCCCTGTAGCCGTTCCACTGATCCAGGACGCTGCCGCACAGGCCGCCGCCGAGGCTGAGCAATTCGAAGGACAGGACTAGCACATGGACTCGATTGAAATTGGCTTGTGGGTCACGGGTGGCCTGCTGGTTCTGGTTTTTACCGGAATGCGCGTGGCCTTTGCGGCGGGTCTGGCGGGTCTTGTCGGTCTGGTTTGGATTTTCTGGGCCAAGTTCGGGTATGATCCTGACCGCTTTGGCAAAGCACTGACGGTCGCGGTCAAGACGGCGGGGCAGGTGCCGCATTCCAAGGTTGCTGCCCATACACTTAGCCTGATCCCCACCTTCATCCTGATCGGTTATCTGGCCTACTACGCGGGGCTGACTCGCGCGTTGTTCGAGGCCGCTAAACGTTGGGTTGCGTGGGTGCCCGGAGGGCTGGCCGTTTCGACCGTCTTTGCAACCGCGGGCTTTGCGGCCGTTTCCGGCGCGTCGGTGGCAACGTCTGCCGTGTTCGCCCGGATCGCTATCCCCGAGATGTTGAAGGTCGGCTACAACAAGCAATTCGCAGCCGGAGTGGTCGCTGCGGGCGGTACACTTGCATCCCTGATCCCGCCATCCGCGATCCTTGTAATCTATGCGATCATCGTGGAACAGGATGTGGGTAAACTGCTGCTTGCCGGGTTTATCCCCGGTGCATTTTCGGCCGTTGTGTACGGTCTGCTGATCGTTGGCATCGCGGTTGTGTTCAAAAATGTTGGTCCACCGGTGACAGGTTTCACCTGGAAGCAGCGTTTTGCGTCTCTGCCGGGCGCGTTTCCGATTGTCGCGGTGATCCTGATCATCATCTGCTTTGTCTATAACCCGTTTGGAGAAAAAGCCTGGGGTACGCCAACCGAAGGCGGAGCAATCGGTGCCTTCATCGTTTTCTGTTTCGCCCTTTTCCACGGGATGCGTTGGCCCGAACTGAAGTCGGCGCTTCTGGAAACTGCCAAACTGACCGCGATGATCTTCACGATCATCTGGGGGGTGCTGATCTACGTACGGTTTCTGGGGTTTGCCGATCTTCCGGGCGTGTTTTCGGACTGGATCACCTCGCTGGAAATGTCGCCGATGCTGATCCTGATCTGCATCCTTCTGGCCTACGCGGTGTTGGGCATGTTTATGGATGCCATCGGGATGCTGTTGCTGACATTGCCGGTCGTCTATCCGGCGGTCATGGCCCTGAACGGAGGCGAGACCGTCAGCGCCGCCGACAGCGCCTTTGGCATGTCAGGCCCGATGTGCGCGATCTGGTTCGGTATTCTGGTGGTAAAAATGGCCGAGTTCTGTCTGATCACGCCACCAATCGGTTTGAACTGCTTCGTGGTAGCTGGTGTGCGCCCGGACCTGAGTGTTCAGGACGTGTTCAAGGGAGTAACGCCATTCTTCATCGCCGATGGTGTGACCATTGCGTTGCTCGTAGCGTTTCCCGGTATCGTTCTCTATCTGCCATCGCTCGCGGGATAGACAAATCATTATGCGAGGCGCTGCCTCGCGCTCCGGGATATTTTTGGCCGGATGAAGTAAGGGATCCTGTACTTCATCTGGCCTTAAGTATCCCGGGGGAGGCGCCCAATGGGCGGCGGGGGCAGAGCCCCCTTAGCTCGCCCGCATTAACATCCCGTACAGGTCTCGTGGGTCGTCCGGATCGGCCAGCATGTCCAAAGGTTCAAAGAAGTCAGTGTCTTTGATGGCGGACTGGACGTAGCACAAGGCCGAGAAATCCTCGATCGCGAAGCCAACACTATCAAACAAAGTGATCTGTCGGTCGTCGCGTCGGCCCTTGGCCTGGCCGGTCATGACCTGCCACAATTCGGTCACTGGGTAATCCTCGGCCAAGGCCTGAATTTCGCCCTCGATGCGTGTTTGTTCTGGGTATTCGACGAAGATGTCCGAACGTAGCAGAATATCGCGGTGTAGCTCGGTCTTGCCGGGGCAATCACCGCCAATTGCATTGATGTGGACGCCCGGTCCGACCATGTTGTCCGTCAGGATCGTTGCGTTTTTCTTGTCCGCCGTACAGGTCGTAATGATCTGCGCGCCTTCAATAGCTTCCTCGGGTGTTTTGCAAAGCACGACCGTCAGCCCGGAATTCTTGAGGTTTGCCGCGCATTTTTTGGTGGCCGCATGATCGGTATCGTAAAGACGCACAGTGTCGATCCCGCACATGGCCTTGAACGCCAGGCATTGAAACTCGGACTGAGCACCGTTCCCAATCATCGCCATGAAGCGCGATGACTTTGGTGCCAGATAACTGCCGACAAGGGCCGAGGTTGCCGCCGTGCGGAGGGCGGTCAGCATCGTCATCTCGGTCAAAAGCGTCGGGTAGCCGGTATAGACGTCGGCCAGAAGGCCAAAGGCTGTCACGGTTTGCAGGCCCTCGGACGTGTTCTTGGGGTGCCCGTTTACGTATTTGAACCCATAGGCCTCACCATCCGAGGTCGGCATCAGTTCGATTACGCCATGGGGAGAATGCGCCGGAATGCGAGGGGTCTTGTCAAAACTCTCCCATCGTTTGAAGTCGGATTCGATCTGGGCGGCGATCTGGGTGATCATCCGCTCGACCCCGATGTGGTGCACCAGCCGCATCATATTGTCGACGGAAACAAAGGGCACAAGCGCCTTGTCAGAAGGTTGGGACATCAGAAACTCCGGGTCGGGCGGTCGAAGATGCGGCGGCCCAACAGGGACGCGGCCAGATCGACCATCAGTTTTGCGGTTCGTCCACGCTCATCCAGGAACGGGTTCAGTTCGACCAGGTCCAGTGAGCAGACGAGGCCGCTTTCATGCAGTAACTCCATCGCCAGATGGGCTTCGCGTTCGGTCGCCCCACCGGGAACAGTCGTGCCGACAGCAGGAGCGATCGAGGGGTCTAGGAAATCAACATCCAAGGATACATGGAGAATGCCGTTTGCCGCGCGGACACGTTCGAGGAAAGCGATCAACGGCGCCTTGATGCCATGTTCATCAATGCTTCGCATGTCTGCCAGCATCGCCTGATCCTGTTCCAGTCGTGCACGTTCAGCCGGGTCCACGGAACGCAGACCAATCATGCCCACGCGGTCCGTTGGAATCGGCGCAGCCAGCGGAGGGAAGGCGTCAAACCCGGGTTGCCCGGTGAAATAGGCAACCGGCGTGCCGTGCAGGTTGCCGCTGCCGGAGCTGTCAGGTGTATGAAAGTCACTATGGGCGTCAAGCCAAAGCACAAATAATGGTCGCCCGATCCCGTCGGCATGTGCTGCCATCCCGGCAACTGTGCCCATGGACAGAGCGTGATCACCGCCCATAAAAATCGGCAGTCCGTTCGGCGCGGTTTCCTGTGCGGTGCGGCTCAGGGCGCTGGTCCAGCCGATGCACTCGGGCAGCGCCACAAGGTGTGGATGCTCCGGTACATCTGACGGATCGGCGCTGACATTGCCGATATCCGACACTTGGTGCCCGAGGTCAGTCAGAGCTTGTTCCAGACCGGCCACCCGGTAGGCGTCCGGGCCCATGCGGCACCCCTGACGACGCTTACCTGCGTCCATCGGTGCGCCAACCAATATTACATTTTGCGTATCCATATGACTATCTAGACCCTCGTGATGGCTTGCGAAAAGGCAGCAAAATGTTCAAAATGGCATCCGGAAAAACGAAATGAGAAGTAATCATGGACGATTTGGATAGCAGGCTGCTGAGTGCACTGCACCGCGACGCACGGGCATCGCTATCCGAACTCGCCGAAACGCTGGGGGTAACACGCACCACGGTTCGCAGCCGCCTGCAGCGCCTCAAACAGTCCGGTGAAATTGTTGGGTTCACTGTACTCACCCGTCAGGACGTGGCGCAAAGCCCGGTGCGAGGCATGATGATGCTGGAAATCGAAGGCCGCGGGACCGAGCGTACGATGGCCCGTATTGCTGCCATGCGGCAGGTGCGCGCGGTTCACTCCACGAACGGCAGCTGGGATCTGATCGCCGAAATCTGGACCGAAACACTGGCTGAGCTGGACGAGGTGCTGTTCCAGATTCGCCGCATGGAGGGGATCACCAAGTCCGAGACCAACCTGCTGCTGTCCACCCGCAAAGGTCGGTTGTGACCCCCGTAGTGCTTTGAGCCTGAACGAAAATGTGCAAAAGTCTGCTTGCGCGTTTCGATCGTGCAGAGTGTGATCGAGCCTGAGAGCAGGGACAAAGCATGGCAACTCATGAAAATGTCGAAGAACTCTGGGCTGTACGCCTGGCCGAACGGGTTTCGGGGTTTCTTGAAAAGCCCCTTGTCCGGATCGCGATACCGATTCTGGTCACGCTTATTGCCCTGACCGTCCTGCACGAGCTGTCTTCGCACGTCAAATGGGCTGATGTAAAAACCGACGTCGCGAATACATCGTGGAAGCTGATGTTTTTTGCCCTGTGCTGGACGGCTGTCAGCTTTTTGTCTCTCTCACTTTATGATGTGTTTGCCGTGCAAAGTGTGGCAGATGGCGAGGTCCCTTTGCCCGTCGCTGGCATGGCCGGGGCCTGTGGCTACGCCGTGTCGAATTGCCTTGGGTTTTCCTACATCACCGGCACGGCGATCCGGTATCGGATCTATGCGTCTCTGGGCCTTGATCTGGGCCGGGTTGCGGGGGTGATTGCCACATCCTGGATCGCATTCTGGTCAGGTTTCATTCTGCTTCTGGGTGGGTTGCTAACCTTTCATCCGGATGGCGTGTCTAAGGTTCTGCCCATAAGTGACACCGTCGAAACCGTGATGGGACTGTGCCTGCTTGTGGGCTTCGCAACGCTGTTCATTTGGCTTTCCAAGGGTGGTCGCAGGCTGGCCACTGGTGGTTTGGGCTTCAATTTGCCGGGCGGAAAGTTGCCGGGATTGCTGACGCTGGCGGCTGTGGGTGACCTGTTTGGGGCGTCCATGACGCTGTACGTGTTGATGCCGGATGATCTGGGGGTTGGGTTTCCGTTCTTCTTCACAATTTACATTGGCGCGATCGCGGTCGGAATTCTCAGCCACGCTCCGGGCGGAATTGGCGCGTTTGAGGCGACTTTGATCGCCGGGCTTGGGGCCTCGGGTCGATCTGACGTGATCGCGGCCCTGTTGCTATACCGTTTGATATATACCTTCCTGCCGTTCGCCATTGCGACGCTGTCCATCGCGGTGGCCTCGGCCCTGACACATCGACATCACATCGGTGGCGCGGCCACGTGGGTCTATCGCGTGATCCGTCCGATTGTGCCGATGGTTGCGGCAGGCGTGGCCGCTGTGGCGGGTGTTATTCTGCTGGTGTCCGGGGCATTGCCCGCCGGCAGCCAGAACCTTAGCGCATTGCGGGACTTCCTGCCGTTGTCCTTTGTCGAAGCCTCACACCTTGCTGGCAGCGCTGTTGGAGTGTTGCTGATCCTTGTGTCGCGCGGCCTGTTCCGCAAGCTGTACCGCGCATGGATAGTGGCCATGCTGCTGATGGTTGCCGGGTTCGTCGCATCGCTGACCAAGGGTCTCGATACGCACGAAGCGATCAGCATGTTGGGCACAATCGCCTTGCTGGCTACGTTTCGCGGGGCGTTTTACCGCGTCAGCGGGGCATCGATATTCCGCCTGAACATCCCGTGGCTGGTCAGCGTGGTCGCCTTGCTTCTGGTCGTGTTTTGGGTCGGGCTGTTTTCCTATTCGCATATCGAATATCAGAACTCTTTGTGGTGGGAGTTCGCGTGGAACGGTGACGCCTCACGCTTTTTGCGATCCAGTCTTGTGGTGGCGGTTATTCTTGGCGTGGTGGCCGTGAATTCTTTGTTCGGGCGCGAGGTTCCGGAACCGGTCCGGACGGAGATCCCCGAGGTTGTTGAGCGCCTGGTCATGGAAAGCGAAGACACCGAGTCGCAGATTTCACTGACCGGCGACAAGCAATTCCTGATTTCACCGGACGATGACGCATTTCTGGCCTATGCCGACACAGGCAATGCACTGATCACCAAGGGGGAGCCGGTTGGGGATGAAACCGCCGGAAAGCAACTGATCTGGCAATTGCGCGAAATGGCGGACCGTGAGGGCAAGTTGTGCGCTTTCTACAGCGTATCAACTAAGTACTTGCCGACGTTTCTGGATCTGGGCCTGTCTATTCTGAAGATCGGAGAGGTCGCGCGCGTGCCGTTGAAAGATTTCTCGCTGGACGGCAAATCTCGCAAGCGGTTCCGTCAGGCCAAGAACCGGGCCGAACGCGAAGGGTATGTATTCGAGATCATACCGAAGGAAAAAGTGGGTCCTGTGTTTCCCGAATTGCGCAAGATTTCAGACGATTGGCTGGAGCATAAGGCTGGTGAGGAGAAGGGGTTCGCATTGGGCGGGTTTGACGATGAATACCTGTCCTATTTCGATTTCGCGGTGCTGAAGAAGGCAGATACGGGAAAGATCGTCGCCTTCGCCAACCTCTTCCAAGGCGGGAACAAGTCCGAATTGTCGTTGGACCTGATGCGGTATGAGCCGGACGGGTCGAACTTTATCATGGACGCCTTGTTTGCCGAGATGATGACCTGGGGGGCAGAGCAGGGGTTCCATTGGTTCTCGCTGGGGGCGGCACCGTTTTCGGGAATTGAGAACCGGCAACTGGCGTCTTTCTGGAACCGCGTCGGAGGGTTCGTATATGAGCACGGCGAGCAGTTCTATCACTTCGAAGGGCTGCGATCTTTCAAGCAGAAGTTCGATCCGGAGTGGAGCCCGAACTATCTGGCCAGCCCCGGTGGTCTGGCAGCACCACGTATTCTGTACGAGGTGAACATCCTGATTTCAGGCGGTTTGCGCGGGCTGACGAAGTAACACTCAGTTCAGACTGGCGCGGGTCGGGGTTTTCTCCAGAAGATCGCCCCAATCCGTGCGATATGCCATTTCGGCCAGAACGGTTTCTGGCAGGAATTCTTGGTTCTGCCGGATCTGCCAGCCGCCACCCAATCCCTTGTAAACCGCAACCAGATTGCTGGAAACCTGCTGGCGCGCCTGAATCAAATTAGCCTGAGACCGCAGCAGGGCTGTTTGGGTGTTCAGGATACGCGAATAGCTTGCGATACCGTCCCGGTACTGGTCGATGGCGATATCAGCCGCTTTGCGCGAAGCCGCGACGCTTTTTTCATAAAAGCCAACTTGCTTGCGTGACTGGGCATAAGCCACCATCGCGCTTTCAACCTCGGAATAGGCGGTCAGGACGGTGTTCTGGTAATTGGCGATCAACGCCTGATAGGCCGCATCTTGTGCGCGGACGTTGTTCTTAATCCGGCCATAGTTCAGCACGTTCCAGACCACTCCGGCATTTGCGAGCCCGGTGTAGCTGCCTGCTGAAAACAAATCCTGCCCGCCCGAGGCCTGCAGGCCAATTGCACCTGACAGGATGAATTGCGGATAAAGATCGGCCAAAGCGATGCCGACCTGCGCCGATTGCGTGGCCGCTGCCAGCTCGGCTGCGCGAACGTCCGGACGGCGGCGTAGCAGTTCGGCCGGGACGCCAACGGACACATTCGTACGCGCAGAGGGGATCCGCCCGGAATTGCCTAGTAGGCTGGTCATGCGGGAAGGGGTGGTTCCCAGCAGCACGGCCAATGCATTCTTGGCCTGTTGAAGATCACTTTCAATCTCTGGCACCAAGGCCTTGGTATTGTTCAACAGGGCTGTGGATTCCTGCACGTCCAGCTCGGTTGTTACGCCATTGTCAAACCGCAATTGGGTCAGATCGGCGGATTCCTGTTGCAACTGGATGTTGTCGCGCGCCACGGCCAGCGACTCTTGCAAGGCACGAATGTTGACATAAAGCGCTGCGACATCGCCGGTCAGCGTGACAAGCGCGTCATCATAATTGGCCACTTGCAGCGCCAGGTTGGATCGCGCGGCCTGAACGCCACGACGTTGCTGACCCCACACATCCAGCTCCCATTGGGCATCAAAGCCGACCTGCGAGGTCGAAAACTCAGTGTCCAGCGGGATGATCCGGCGGATATCGGAAATCGGTCCGAGGTTGTCGCTGACCTGACGGCGTTCGATGGATGCACCGATGGCCTGTGATTGCGGATACAGCTCGCCAAACGCAATGCCCAACTGCGCGCGTGCCTGCAGAACGCGGGCACCGGCAACCTGCAGGTCCAGGTTCTGGGCATAGGCCTCGGCGATCAGTTTATTGAGGGTGGGGTCGTTGAAGGTCTCCCACCATTTCACCACCGGAGCGCTGCGCGAAGTCAGACCGCTTTGACCAGTGCTTGGGGTGTTGACCTCGATCCATTGTTTGACGACCGGTGAGTTCGGGCGCACGAAATCCGGGCCAACTGGTGCGCAGCCGACCAGCAGCGCGGCGCATAGGACCGTGCCCATCAGTCGGCGGTTTGTTCTGGCCCGGGTCATCATATGCGTCCTTAGATATCCAGTGGTCGAATGAAGTTGGCGAAAGAATAGAGACGAATGTTGATCCGCCGCAGGAACTCAAAGCTTTTGCCCTGACCGGTGTAGATCGCCACGGCCGCGTGACCACCGGCGGGGAAGGTATGCCCGTCGGGGATATCGACCGAGATCTGGACCGCGATGCGACCGGGTAATTTCGGTAGCTCAAACCCGGGTAGGCGGCCAGACGGCAAGTATTGCCCTTGTCGGGTTGCCCACCAGATCGCTTCGACTTTACCAGTTAAAATTTCGCCCGGATACAGATCAAGGGCGACTTCAACGGGTTGACCGACTTCGACAAATTTCAGGTTCTGCTGACGGTAGGTTGCAAGAATGTAAGGGTTTTCCTTGGTGACAAAGCTGGCAATGGCGCCCAGGCGAATATCGCCGACGACCAGACCGGGACGGGCTTGTTGGGACACGATCATGCCGTCTTCGGGGGCGTAAATCGTGGTGTTGTCCAGAAAATACTGGGCCTTGTCCAACTGCGCCTGCGCCTGAAGAATACCGGTGTTGACCCCGTCAATCTGGGAATCCAGCGCAAGCTGAGCCTTTTCCAGATTTGCCGTGGCCTCTTTGACCTGCGCCTGATCTTCGGTCACCTGTTCGTTCCAGCGATCCAGCTCATCCTGCCGCGCACCGCCTGCGGGTACGAGGTTTTCGTATCGGGCTTGCTGCGTCTGTGCGTAAGCAAGTTGAGCGTTGGCACGCTCAATGGCTTCCCCTGCGGCAATGACGTCCTGTTCCAGGATCTTGGCGTTTTGCTCGGCCGCCACCAGCTGCGCTGTGGCTTCCTCAACCTCAAGCGCGAACACGGTGTCGTCGAACCGATACAGGGGATCGCCCTTTGTGACCTCGGTATTTGGCTCGACCAGTACCTCAGTCAATAACGTCGGCTCGGTCAGCCGTGGAACGATCTGGATGGTTGAGCGGACCACGTGGCTGTCGATGGAGAACGGCTGAAAGAACCGAAGAGCGACCAGAAAGATCAACAGCAGGTGTGCACCGACCCAGAATGATACGATGCCCCACGTGATGCTGAACTTCAGCCACTGGAACTTGAAGAAAATAAGCCAGACAAATATGATGTAGAAAAGCGTAATGCCGAGGGCGACAAACATATTTTGTAGTTTCCTTTGGCGTTAGCTCTTTTGTGTTTCTTCCGGATCCAGCGGGTCGCGGTATTCTTCCGTCAACTCACCACCCAAACGCTTGATTTCTTTGCGAACCGCCTCACGCTCATCATCGGGCATACGGCGGATATCTACCACGGTTCCATCGTGGAACGCCCAGATGAAAGCATGGACCCAGGGTACGATGGCGAGAAATCCCATCCATCCCATGATCTTAATTGCTTCGGCATGGGGGTGATTGCGTTTAATCGCAATCCGGCCCGGTAGTCCCATCACGAATAGAAACAGCGCCATGACGGCGGCCAGCAGCAAAATCAACGCAACAAATGTCAGGTAGTCGTAATAGCCGAGTGGCTGCCCAAGTAACCCCATGTTTGTGCCTCTGTTCGGGAAGGTTATCCCATCCTCAGTTGTTGGAGCCCAGTTCGTCAATCACTTTGTAACTGGTTGGCGGGTCGGCGCAAATGCCGGGACCACATTCAAGCAGCGTAGAACCGACATTCAGAACAGCCAAACCAAGCATGATGAAGAAGGCCACCTTGGCCAGGGTGCTTCCACCGAAACGAGGCTGATCCGAAGTATCGTCAGCATATTGGCGATCAAACAGCAGCATAACCGCGGTGCCCAACAAGATCAGGAAAAAGCAAATTGCGGCCCACGTGTAGTAGTGCAACCCCAACACGGGCGAGCCGTAATGGCCCGTGCCGGGAACGATATGCAGAAGGATCTGGCGCACCGATACGCTGCCGCCATAGAGCGCCGCGATTAACATCAACGCATAGTGCCGCGGCCGCGCGCCGTATAGCAGGTTCAAGCCCAGCCCAACGCCCACGGCGACAAAGCCAACGCGTTGCAGCAGGCAAAGTGGACAGGGCAGCTCGTAAAGCGCCAGTTGGTAAACAAAGGCCAAAAGCAGCACAAGGCTTACGGCCAGCATACTGATGGCGTTCAGGGTTCGGGACAATTCTGGTGTCATCATCACCCCCTACAACTGGATTGTCAGTTGGCTGGTGGCGTGGAATTTCAGCCAGTACACACTCAACGCCAGCGTGAAGAAAAACAGCGCATTGGCTGCCGTTGTTTGTCGAAAATAATTCAGCCCCATGGTGGCTGTAAGTAACGCAAATAAAAGCGCTATCATGGCCCGGTTCTCCCCTTCCGTGCAACGAACGCAATACAGGGATACTGTCAGGCGCGGGGAGGTCTGGCAAGAAATCTCTTACCAAGTTCACCTTTTAGGAGAACGACTTAGGGGGTTATTGACAAACGCGCAGGTCGGTCTTCCATTCCTGACACCTCTTGCTTAGACGGATCGACAGTGGCCGGTCGGTGTAAAACGTGTCGATCTCAGCCAACGAGGTGATGCGCGCGGGGGCTGCGCGCTGAAATTTTGAGTGATCGGCCACAAGAAAAGTGCGTCGTGTCTGGGCCAGAATCGTCTGGCTGACCTGGACCTCTTGAAAGTCGAAATCCAGTAGGTCGCCATCGGCATCAAGTGCCGAGCAGCCGATGACCGCATAATCGAACTTGAAGTGCCGCATGGTCGTGACTGTCAGATTACCCACCAACCCGCCATCCGACCTGCGCAGGACACCGCCCGCGACTACGATTTCGCAATCCGCGTTCTCTGCCAGAATATTGGCGACATTCATGTTGTTGGTGACGACCATCAAGTTCTTGTGGTTCACCAATTGGCGCGCAACCGCCTCGGTCGAGGTGCCGATGTTCATGAAAACCGACGCGCCGTCCGGGATGTCTAGGGCGCAGGCCGAGGCAATGCGCGCCTTCGCTTCATCGTTCAGGGCGCGGCGATCCTCATAGCCAATATTGGAAACGCCCGAGCGAATGACGGCCCCGCCATGAACCCGGTCCAGCTTCCCCAGATCCGCCAGCTCAGACAGGTCGCGGCGTATGGTCTGAACCGTGACCCCGAACTGTGTGGCCAGGTCATCCACCATCACACGGCCATCCTGTCTGGCGATGTTCAGAATGTCTGACTGACGAAAGGAAAGGGACATGGTCGGCTCCGAAACGGTGTGAGTTCGTTTTTGTTCTAATTTCGAAGGGTTTCCAAGAGATCTGTGTGGTCACACTTTTGAAACACCTCGATTTGTGGTGATAAAACGAAAAGAAACGAAAGTAAACGTTGACGAAACGCGCGTTCATCGGGTTAATGAGCCCGGTTTTTCAAACAAAGAGAATCATCCGGACATGGAACGGCACACGGACAAGGTCACGGACCTTTTCATCATTGGTGGTGGGATTAACGGGTGCGGAATAGCGCGCGATGCAGCCGGGCGCGGATTGTCCGTGACATTGGCCGAGATGAACGATCTTGCTTCGGCGACGTCATCGGCCTCGACCAAGCTGTTTCACGGTGGCTTGCGGTATCTGGAGTATTTCGAGTTTCGTCTGGTGCGCGAGGCGTTGATCGAGCGTGAAACCCTGCTGCGGGCGATGCCGCATATCAGTTGGCCAATGCGTTTTGTGCTGCCCTATCACAAGGATATGCGGTTCGATTCTGAAACGCCGACCTCGCGACTGCTCAGCACAGTAATGCCTTGGATGAAGGGACGGCGCCCGGCGTGGCTGATCCGGTTGGGCCTGTTCATGTATGACAATCTGGGTGGGCGCAAAATCCTGCCGGGGACAAGCTCACTGGGTTTGCAAAGCGCGCCGGAAGGCGGGCCGTTGCAGAACAAGTTCCACACAGCCTACGAATATTCCGATTGCTGGATCGAGGATTCACGACTGGTGGTGCTGAATGCCCGCGATGCCGAGGCACGTGGGGCGAATATCCTGGTACGGACCGAAGTTCTGGCGGCCAAACGTGTCGATGATCTGTGGGAGATCACCATCCGCGATAAGCAGAGCGGCGAAACGCGGGTGGTGCAGGCCAAAATGCTGATCAACGCGGGTGGCCCCTGGGTTGGGGACATCATCCAGACCAAGATCCACATCAACTCTCGTGAAGGTGTGCGGCTGGTGCGCGGCAGCCATATCGTGACGCCAAAGCTTTATGATCACGACAAATGCTATTTCTTTCAGGGTGAAGACGGGCGCATCATTTTCGCCATTCCGTATGAGCGCGATTTTACGCTGATCGGCACAACGGACCAAGATCACCCAGACCCGACAGAGCCCCCGATCTGTACGGAGACCGAGCAGGACTATCTGTGCGCATTTGCATCGAAGTATTTCCAGAAACCGGTTACGCGCGATGACATCGTGTGGACCTATTCTGGTGTGCGTCCGTTGTATGACGACGGGGCCAGCAGCGCCACTGCGGCGACGCGGGATTATACCCTAAAAGTTGACGCGCAGGGTGGGGCGCCTGTGCTGAATGTCTTTGGTGGCAAGATCACCACCTATCGGCGCCTCGCCGAGAGTGCGATGGACAAAGTGTCCGAACATTTCCCCGATCTTACCGGCCCCTGGACTGCCGGCGTTTCGCTTCCGGGCGGCGATTTTCCGGTTGGTGGCGTACCGGATTTGATCGAGGCAGTGTTGGCCGACTACCCGTTTCTTGACCGTATCTGGGCGCAACGTCTGGTTCGCGCCTATGGCACTGAGGCCAAGACAATTTTGGGCGACGCCAAGTCCGTATCGGATCTGGGTGAGGACTTTGGCGCAACGCTAACCGCGCGGGAACTGGCGTGGCTGATGGACAAGGAATACGCGCGGACGGCCGAAGATGTTGTATGGCGCAGAAACAAGATGGGCCTGCGGTTAAGTGCCGAGCAGGTCGCTGGCATTCAAGGCTGGATGGATCGCAAAACCGAACCCGTCGCAGTGAACGCCTGACCAAAGAAGTAAAAAGCCCCGCCAGTTTGGCGGGGCTTTTGTTTTGGATCACGCGGCCTCTTCTGATGGGCCCGGATCGTCTTTGGTTCCTTTGATCCATTCCCGCATCCCTTGCAGCAGGGCGTATAGGACCGGCACTAGGATCACGCCGACCAGAGTGGCTGCCAGCATCCCGCCGAACACGGCGACACCGATGGCCTTCTGACTGGCGGCACCTGCGCCGCTGGCCGCCAGAAGCGGCACAACACCCAACAGGAAGGACAGGGCCGTCATCATCACCGCACGGAAACGTTGAAAGGCGGCCTCGGCTGCAGCGTCCTTGACTGACAACCCTTTGGCGCGTTGTTCCATCGCGAACTCAACGATCAGAATACCGTTCTTCGAGGCCAACCCCACAAGCATGATCATCCCGATCTGCGTATAGAGGTTGATGTCGCTGCCCACGATGGCCACGGCCGCCACCGCCCCGAACAAGGCGACGATCACCGATAGCAGGATCGACACAGGCAATGTCCAACTCTCGTATTGCCCCACAAGGAATAGGTATCCGAACAGGATCGCCAGACCGAGGATGATCACTACCAGCCCACCGGTCGCCAATTGTTGCTGCGCGGTCCCGGTCCATTCGAAGGCATAGCCCGGGGGCAGGGCAGTCGTGGATTCCTCGGTCATGACAGTGATCGCGTCACCGGTGGATAACCCGGGTGCCGGTACCGCTGTAACGGTCGCCGAACGGAACAGGTTGTGACGTTTCAGCAAGACCGGACCCAGAACGTTTTCGACATCAATGAGCGTACCCAGAGGCACCATCTCCCCCTTGGTCGAGCGCACATACAGGTTCGAGATATCGTCGACATTATCACGATAAGAACCGTCGGCCTGGATCATCACGCGATACACGCGCCCGAACAGGTTGAAGTCGTTCACATAGTAGGACCCCAGCTGAGCCTGCATCGTCTGGAACACCTCAGCCACGGACACTTGCAGAGTCTTGGCCTTTTCGCGGTCCAGATCCACGAACAACTGAGGAACGTTGGCCCGGAAGGTTGTATAGGCCTGACCGATTTCTGGTCGTTGGTTGGCCGAATAGACGAATGAACCAACTGCAGACGCCAGATCTTGAGGCGTGCCGCCTCCGGTCTGCTGCACCTCCATCTCGACGCCAGCCGAGTTGCCCAGGCCTTGAATGGGGGGTGGGTTGAACGCGATTATCGATGCGGCAGTTTCACCATAGGCAATCGCCAGCACTTTCTGCAGGATTGCATCAGCGCTAAGGTCATCCTCTTTACGTTCATCCCAGTTGTCGAGGTTCACAAAGATCGCGGCGCCGTTTGTCGTCGTACCGTTCAGGATCGAGAACCCGTTGATCAGAACTGTGCTTGCGACGCCGGGGATCTGTTGGATCTGTGCGTCGACACGTGCAGTGACCGTTTCGGTCCGTTCCAACGTTGCGGCGTCTGGCAGTTGCACATCCACGAACAGATATCCGTTGTCTTCCAGCGGAAGGAAACCACTCGAAGTGTTGGACATGATCGTACCCGTGCCCATGGCCAGCGCAACGATGATGCCCAGACCGATGATCGGCAGGATTAGCAATTTGCGTACGATGGCGACATAGCCACTGCGAACGCTGCCGATGAAGTTTTCGAACACCGCCAACAGCCCCTTGGGCGGACCGGACCGTGCCTTTAGCACCAGGCCGCACAACGCAGGCGACAGCGTCAACGCGTTGATCGACGAGATCACAACAGCGGTCGAGATCGTCACCGCGAACTGCGAATAAAGCCGTCCCGAGATGCCGGGCATAAAGGTGACTGGTACGAACACCGCCAACAGAACCAGCGTGGTTGCAATCACCGGACCGGTGATCTGCCCCATGGCCTTGCGCGTTGCTTCAGCCGGTGGAAGCCCTTCGTCGGCGATGATCCGTTCGACGTTTTCGACCACAACGATCGCGTCATCCACAACGATCCCGATGGCCAGCACCAGTGCGAACAACGAGATCGTGTTCAGCGACATGCCAAATAGCAGCAAGAACGCGAATGTCCCGATCAACGACACGGGGATCGCAACTGCGGGAATGATTGTCGCGCGCCAGCTTCCAAGGAAAACAAACACCACCGAGATCACCAGAATGAAGGTCAGTATCAGGGTCGTGACCACGTCATTCAGCGACTGATTCACAAAGTCCGTCGTGTTGAAGGGTACGGCGTATTCCACATCTGTCGGGAAGGTACGGGACAACCGCTCAAGCTCGGCCTCGACTCGGTCCGACACGGCCAGCGCGTTCGCGCCAGGGGCCTGATAGATGCCGATTACCGTGGCCGGGACACTGTCAAAATAGCCCGAAGCCGCATAATATTCTGCGCCCAACTCGACCCGCGCGATGTCTTTGACCCGCACGATTGAACCGGCATCCCCGGTTCGGATGACAATGTCGCCGAACTCTGCGGCCGAGGTCAAGCGGCCCTTGGTTTTAATCGTGTATTGAAAGGTCTGCCCTTCCGGGACTGGAGGAGCGCCGATGGAACCGGCTGAAACTTCTACGTTTTGTTCCCGAATTGCATTGATCACGTCACCCGGAGTGATGGACAAAGCAGCCATCTGATCCGGATCCATCCAGATCCGCATGGCGTATTCAAGATTGGTCAGAACGTCGGCTTTACCCACACCCTGAACACGCGCCAGCGCGTCTTTCAGGTTGATCGAAGCATAGTTTGATAGAAAGACACTGTCATACGTCTCATTCGGCGAAGTCAGCGTCACCAGCAACAGCATGTTGGTGGATGCTTTTTGAGTGACCACACCAGATGAGGTCACTTCGGCAGGCAGGGACGACATGGCCTGAGCCACGCGGTTCTGCACGTTGACCGATGCGATATCCGGGTCGGTGCCCACTTCGAATGTGACGTTGAGCGAATAGGATCCGTTATCTGCCGAGGTCGACGTCATGTAAATCATGTCGTCCACACCGTTGACCTGCGCCTCGATCGGGGCGGCGACGGTGTTTTCCACGGTTTCGGCGTTGGCGCCAGTGTAGGTGGTCGTCACGCTGACCACCGGAGGCGTAATGTCCGGGAACTGGGCGACCGGCAGAACCAAATAGCCGATGCCGCCCATGATCGTCAGGACAAGCGAAATAACTAGGGCCAGCTTGGGCCGGCTAATGAACAGGGCTGAGAACATCCGTTATTCTCCCGGCTGTTCAGAGGCGACGACGGCATCCACCGCAACGCCCGGGCGAACCCTCTGCAGGCCCTCAACGATCACGCTTTCACCTTCGCGCAGACCATCCGTCACAATAATCGCGGTCCCAACCACGTCGCCCGTGGTGATATAGCGCTGTTCCACCATCTGCTTGTCATTAACCACCAGCACGAACTCACCCCGCTGATCGCGTTGCAATGCGGCCTGAGGGACCAGCACCTGAAGGGTCGGTTCCAATGCCTCGATTTGAACACTCAGGAATTGGCCGTCGATGATATACCGATCAGTGTTGGGGAACTCAGCGCGGACGGTGATCGCACCTGTCAGAGGGTCAATGCGGTTGTCCACAAATACGATTTTTCCCGTTTCATCCAAGTCGGTTCCGTTTGGCAGCGTTAGATTCACATTCGGACTTTGATCGCTTTCCGCCAACGTCGCTGCGCTTTCGTTGTATTGCTCAAGAACCGAGGTGAACTGCTTTTCGTTCAGCGAGAAATTCACATAGATCGGAGCTTCGCTTACCAGATTGACGAGCGGAGGATTTGTCGGCCCCACAACGTCGCCTACGCTCGTTTCCACACGTCCAATCCGCCCGCCAAACGGCGCGTGGATCTCGGTATAGCTCAGGTCCAACTCTGCTTGTTGGATGGCAGCATGAGCAGCCTTGACCTCGGCCTCGGCGACCAGTTCATTGGCGCGGGCGATGTCACGCTCGGACTCCGGGGTGGCATCGCGTTTGTACAGCTCTTCCTTTCGGGCCAGATCGACCTTGGCAAGCTCTAGATTGGCCTCGGCCCGATCCAGATCGGCTTTCCGGGCCTCTAGGGTGGCCTCATAAAGATCGGGTTCGATGGTGAACAACAGGTCGTCTTTTTTGATAAGCGCACCGTCTTCCACATCCTGAGTTTCAAGAAAGCCGTTCACGCGGGCGACAATATCCACCTTGTTAATGGCCTCGGCACGTCCGATGAACACGGCCTCATCGGTAACTTCTTCGGTATAGGCCGCTGCAATAGACACTTTCGGCGGCGGCGCGTCGCTTTGATCCTGGGCCAGCGCCGTGAACGAGACGCCTAAACTGGTCAGTGCCGCGATGGCCAAGACCGGACCTCTGTGGCGGAAAAAGGAATTCTTTAATGCAAGGGACATGGCGGGCGCCTCGTTAGACCTAAGGATATTGCGCCGGGGCAGCTCTTTTGCCTCGACGAGTCGTGCTGATTTCTTGGCAGGATGGCCGTTTTGAAACTTTATCTCAAGCTTCTTGAATGCGTCGGCTGGGTGGTGTGCCCGGAAATTATTTTGGTTTCAGGCGGGCTTACGCCAAGATCTTATGGAATTTTGCGCCCAAACCCGGTTTTTGCCGCATTTCGAAAAGAAAACGGAGGCCAGATGGCCTCCGTAACTATGGTGTTGTGATCCAAAACATCAGTCGCGCTGTCCAGCGAACCTGGATTGCCAGTCTTCGCGCTGTTCATCCGTAATCTTGGCGAACAGAACGTCCGGCACAGTGAACGCGTGACCGGCGGGCAGAGCGTCCAGCGCGGCTGCAACATCGTCAGGCCAGCTGGTGTCCAATGTGTTCATTGCGCTCAGCATCTTGGCTGAGGCTTCAGGGATGAACGGTGCGCTGAGTACGGCGTAAAGGCGGATCAGGTTCAGGCCCAGACGTACCTGAGCAGCTGCCTGTACGGGGTCTTCCTTGAAGGTCGACCATGGGGCAGCAGCTTGCAGGTATTCGTTGCCCGCAACCCAGATCGCACGCAGTTCCTGCGCGGATTTGCGAACCTCCATCGCCTCCATATGCCCTTCATAGGCGTGGACGCGTTTGGACAGTTCCTCGATCAGCGCCTGTTCGCGGTCGCCATAAGCGCCGCCTTCAGGAACTGCCTCACCGAATTTCGAACGGCAGAACTTGGTGATGCGGCTGACAAAATTGCCCAACACATCCGCGAGGTCCTTGTTCACCGACTGCTGGAAGTTTTCCCAAGTGAATTCGCTGTCGCTGCTTTCGGGCGCATGGCTCAGCAGCCACCAGCGCCAGTAGTCGGCCGGCAGGATTTCCAGCGCCTGATCCATGAACACACCACGGCCCTGGCTGGTCGAGAACTGACCACCATCGTAGTTCAGGTAGTTGAACGACTTGATGTAGTCGACAAGCTTCCAACGTTCGGATGACCCAGATTCTTCGTTGTATGTGTTGGTGCCCAAAATCGTTGCCGGGAAGGAAAGGGTGTGGAAGGGCACGTTATCCTTGCCCATGAACTGGACGTAACGGACATCATCCGCACCTTTGTCGGTGCGCCACCAGCGTTCCCAGTCGGCCTCGGTCCTGCCATTGGCGTCGGCCCATTCCTTGGCGCAGGCGATGTATTCGATCGGCGCGTCGAACCAGACGTAGAAGACTTTGCCTTCCATCCCCGGCCAATCCTGATCGCCTTTTTTGACGGGCACACCCCAGTCCAGATCGCGGGTGATGCCGCGATCCTGAAGGCCGTCGCCATCATGCAGCCATTTCTTGGCAATCGAGGTAGTCAGGATTGGCCAGTCGCTTTTGCCGTCGATCCACGCATCCAGTTGATCTTTCATCGCCGATTGACGCAGGTACAGGTGTTTGGTCTCGCGCACCTCCAGATCGGTTGAACCGGAAATGGCCGAGCGCGGCTCGATCAGGTCGGTCGGGTCCAGCTGTTTGGTGCAGTTTTCACACTGGTCGCCGCGCGCGCGCTCATAACCGCAATTGGGGCAGGTGCCTTCGATATAGCGGTCAGGAAGAAAGCGACCGTCGGCGTTGGAATAGACCTGTTTTTCGCTGACTTCGCGGATCAGCCCGGCATCATCCAGCTTCCCGGCAAAATGCTGGGTCAGCGTCTTGTTCTGCTCGCTGGACGAGCGGCCAAAATGATCAAAGCTCATACCAAAACGCTTAGCGATGTCGGCCTGAACCTCGTACATATCCGCACAATACTCGGCCACTGGCTTACCCGCTTTCGCTGCGGCCAGCTCGGCAGGTGTGCCGTGTTCGTCGGTGGCGCACAGGAACATGACCTCGTTCCCCCGGCCACGCAGGTAGCGTGCGTACAGATCAGCCGGCAATTGCGAGCCGATCAGGTTACCGAGGTGCTTGATCCCATTGATGTAAGGGATCGCTGAGGTGATGAGAATCCGAGCCATGTTCCGTTTCCGCGTAACTGTCTGCGCGCCCGTCTACATTATGTAACCGGCCAGCAAAACCCCGGCTTTGGTTCGGACGTCATTTTAAGCACGGGTCGCTGGGAAAATCGGCATGAGTTGCAGCCTTGGATTGCACCGCCTTCATCGCATGCAATACCCCGGAGTTGTAAATTAGAATCACAAACTCTTGAATTTCTGCAATGAGTTCCCATTTATTATGTATACCACAGTATACAATAACGAGGGCAAACAACTGATGTTCGACTTTCTGCTTGAGGGTGCATTTGCACCCTTCACTTTGGCGCTTGCGCTTCTGTTCGGCCTGCTTGTGCTGGAACTGATCGCATTGGTCCTGGGTGGAAGCCTTATTGCGGGCGAGAGCGATGTCGATCTGGATGTTGTCGATGCCCCCGATCTGGATGTCGGTGATTTCGGTCTGAAAACTGATGCCGACATGGATCTGGGCGATTTCGAATTGGCCGAGATCGAGGCAGACGCGCCAGGCGCGGTCTCTGCGGGACCTTTGGCGTGGCTGGGGATCGGCAAAGTGCCGTTCATGATCTGGCTGGTGGTTCTGCTGGCAGGCTTCGGCTTGTTTGGTATGGGCCTGCAACTTACGCTGCGCGACCTGCTGGGCTTTGACCTTCCGCCTTGGATGGCTGCGATTCCCGCCGGTGCCTTTGGCCTGTGGTTTGCACGTGGCTTTGGCGGCATCTTTGCTCGTCTGCTGCCCAAGACCGAGACCGAGGCGATGTCGGAGCGCCTGCTTGCCCGTCGCCGTGGCGTGATCACCCAAGGCACCGCTTCGCGCGGACGCCCCGCCGAGGTGCGCGTCATGGACCGATTTGGCAATACCCACTACCTGCGCGCCGAGCCGTTGCAGGACAAAGACACGCTTGAGCAGGGCACTGACGTGCTTGTGCTACGCGACCGACGGCGCGACCGGTTCGTTCTGGTCGGCATGTCTGAATAACAAAAATTTCTAACCCCATCACGGAGGATTTTGCATGGAACTTACATTCCTAGCCGTCATAGTTGTGACCATTCTGGCAGTAGTTTTGTTTATCGGCCTTGTGCTTGGCCGTCTTTACCGCCGCGCGACCCGAGAGATCAGCCTGGTGAAAACCGGTGCTGGCGGTAAGAAAGTCATTATGGATGGTGGCGTCATCGTCGTGCCGTTGCTGCACGAAGTCAGCCCCGTCAACATGAAGACCCTGCGCCTTGAGGTTCAGCGCAGCGATGAGGCCGCGCTGATCACCAAGGACCGGATGCGTGTCGACGTGGGCGTCGAGTTCTACGTCTCGGTCATGGCGACAGAAGAGGGCATCGCACGTGCTGCACAAACCCTTGGCGACCGCACCTTTGACGTCGAGCAACTGCGCGAAATGATCGAAGGTAAGTTGATCGACGGTCTGCGCGCTGTTGCCGCCCAAATGACCATGGACGGTCTGCACGAAAACCGCGCTGACTTTGTGCAAGAAGTACAGAATGCGGTGTCCGAAGACCTTCTAAAGAACGGTCTATCCCTGGAATCCGTTTCGCTGACTGCATTGGACCAGACACCGTTTGAGGCTCTGGACGAGAACAACGCATTTAACGCCGTGGGTATGCGCAAGCTGGCTGAGGTCATCGCGACCTCAAAGAAAGAGCGCGCCCAGATTGATGCGGATGCTGAGGTCGAGGTGCGTCGTGCGGCGATGGAAGCCCAGCGTCAGAAGCTGTTGATCGAGAAAGATGAAGAGCAGGCGCGTATTGAGCAGAAACAGGTGGTTGAAACCCTGCGTGTGGCTCAGGAGGCCGAGATCGCGGCACGGACCGAGGACTCGGTACGTGAGACCGAACGCGCTCGTATCGCGCGTGAAGAAGCGATCCGTTCAGCGGACATTGAGCGTGAGCGTAAAATCCGCGAGGCCGAGATCTCGAAAGAGCGCGAACTGGAAGTGGCCGAGCAAGAGCGTCAGATCATCATCGCGCAGAAATCCGAAGAAGAAAGCCGCGCGCGCGCCTCTGCTGATCTGGCCCGTGCCGAGGCAACCAAAGCGACCGAAGCCGTGGCGACCGCACAGAAGGTTGCCGAGGCCGAGCGTATCAAGCAGATTGCGCTGATCGAAGCCACGCGCGAGGCCGAGCGTCAGGCCACTGCAATCCGACTCGCTGCCCAGGCTGACAAAGAGGCCGCGGTTGACCGTGCCGAAGCCCGCCGTGAAGAGGCGCAGGCCGAGGCGGATGCTCTGAACATCCGGGCCGAGGCCAAGAAGAACGACATGCTGGCCGAAGCCGAAGGTAAGCGTGCGATCGTCGAAGCAGACAACGTGCTGTCAGTGGATCAGATCCGCATGAAGGTTGATCTGGCGCGGATCGAGGCCATGCCGTCGATCATCGCGGAAATGGTCAAACCGGCTGAGAAGATCGACTCGATCAAGATCCACCAGGTCGGTGGTATCGGTGGCACCAATGGCGGCGGCGCATCGAACGGCGACAAGCCGGTCGTCAACCAGGCGCTGGATTCGATCATGGGAATGGCGGTGCAGATGCCCGCGCTCAAGAAGCTGGGTGAAGAGCTGGGCCTGTCGATGGAAAACGGTGTCGGCGGTGTCGTCAACGGTGCGCTTGAATCGACGGTTGAGCCTGCCGAAGAAGACGGCGTGATCGAAGAAGGATCGCGGACAGAACACTAATCGAAAGGGGCCGGGGTTTTCCCGGCCCTTTTTTATTGCCTTTCACGCGACCGTTTCAGCAAACGACCAATGGTGAACGACGTGCGTGGCGCGTAGACATAGTTGGTCCGTTCTTCGGGCGTTGGGCGTGAGCGCATTCGGGCCAACCCAAAGATGATCAGGAAAATATGGCCGACCGCCACAAATGCAAATAGGGCACCGGGTCCGAACTGCTGAATCAATGTCGATGAGATATAGGGTGAGGCTATGGCACCTAAAGCGAACCAGAACATGAGTGCCGCAGATAGCTCGACCCGTTCTTCTGCCGTTGCAAAGTCGTTCGCATGAGCGGAAGAGACCGAGAAGATCGGGAAGGTTGTCAGGCCAAAGAAAACAGCGGCCAGCATTACGCCTGCCGTTCCCGTTCCGCTGGCCGCCATTGTCACACCGCTGCTGACAACCGCAGCAACGGACAGCCAGATCAGCACCCAGCGCCTGTCATATTTGTCGGCCAGCCAGCCAACCGGGTACTGCGCCAGTGCGCCACCTAAAACGAATGACGCCAGGAAGAATGCGATCTGGTCCACGTCCAGCCCAACTTCCTGACCGTAGACCGGACCAACCATCCGAAACGATGCAGAGCTGAGCGCCGCAACGATCACACCTGCTACTGCCAAGGGCGAGCTGCGCCAGGCCAGTTTGGGTCTCAACCGAGGGGCGTCGGGTGTTTTTGGCTGGCTTGCGCGGGTCAAAGTCAGCGGCAACAGGGACGCACAGCACAGGATCGCCAGCAAATTATAGGACACGTAAGACGCAGGCGGCAGAACCGCGATGATCAACTGCGCGCACAGAGACGCGCCCATATCCGCAATGCGATAGGTCCCCATGGCGCGGCCGCGCGTTTCGTTTGTGACTTTGGCGTTCAGCCATGCCTCGATCACCGTATAGGCTCCGGCGACACAGGTTCCAGACGCGACCCGAAGGGCTGCCCAGATGTACGGGTTTTCGGTCAACGTATGCCCAATAAGACCCATTGCGCCCAAGGCCGTGCAGACTGCGAAGGCCCGCGAATGACCAACGCTGCCCATTAGGCGCGGAGCCCACCAGCAGCCAATGAAGAAGCCAAGAAAGTGCGCTGATCCCAACATGCCGATTTGTCCGGTCGAGAAACCAAGCGTGATGCCGGATATCGCATCCAAAGGACCAACGCCGCCCGTTGAGAGCTGCAGAAGAATGACAGAAAGAAACAGGGCGGCAAAAGAAATGATCGTGCGCATAGTGCGCCCAGCATTACCGCATCAGCGAGCGTTGCGCGTGATAATTCGACCTCTGCGCGTCGTTTTTTGTCCTTTGGGTGTCAGGCCTTGCGGGTCAACTCGGCCCGGATGTTCAAAGACACGGTATCGGCGACCAGATCGGGATAGCCAGAGGCGCCGAATTCGTGGCGGTTCAACGTGCCCGACAGTCGAATTGACAATGCGTTCAGGTCATCAGCCTCGGTTCCGGGTTCGCGGTACAGATTGGCTTGTAGGGTCACAGGGCGTGTGACCCCGCGCACCGTCAGGTCTCCGGTGATGGTTGCGCCTTCGGAAATGCGGCCTGTAGGGCCAAGCTGTATTCGGGTAGATTTGAACGTAATGTTCGGAAATTCCTGCGCGTTTAGCACGCTTTTGCTTAGCATCGGGCCGCGGGCGAAGGGCAACCGAGTGCGCGCCGCAGCGACGTTCAGCACAACGGTGACACGGCTGTTTTGCAACTGATCCGTGTCGACCTGAATATCTGCCGATTGGATCGGCATCGTGCCTGACTGCGAAACCCCCGAAAGCATGAAGGAAAAACCGACGGACGTCCC
Source organism: Ruegeria sp. A3M17 (assembly GCF_003318255.1). Taxonomy (GTDB): domain Bacteria; phylum Pseudomonadota; class Alphaproteobacteria; order Rhodobacterales; family Rhodobacteraceae; genus Ruegeria. The sequence goes on along the minus strand of NZ_QOCF01000007.1, from coordinate 133,504 downwards.
GGCTCGAGACAATTCATATTGGACCAACGCAGCATGAGTTGCCCGCGCCAACGGAACGCTCGCCAGACCCGCAATCAGAAAGCGCCGCGTCAATGATCTCATGCCAAAACCTCTTGTCTGTGGGGGCGCGAGCGGCTGAGCAGAAACAGCAGAATTCCGATGTTCACGCCGTTCCATAGAATGCCGTTCACGAAGGCCAGTTGGTAATTGCCGGTCACGTCGTAAATCCAACCGGACATCCATCCCCCCAGCGCCATGCCCATGATCGTCATCATCATGACAAACCCCACGCGCGCGCCGGCCTCTTGCGGGGGCATATATTCGCGTACCACAAGTGCATAGCCGGGAACGATGCCGCCTTGTGACAGGCCAAAAAGCAGGCTGATCAGGTAGAGTGAGACCATCCCGTCATAAGGCAAGAACAGGAACAGTGCGAGGCATTGCAGGACCGAGCCGATCAGAACCGTCAGAACGCCGCCAAGTTGATCGGCGACCATGCCTGATATTACTCGGCTGATCACACCTCCGAACAGCATCAGGGACAACATCTCGGCGCCGACTGTGGGTCCGTAACCCAGCCCGACGCAATAGGACACGATATGCACCTGAGGCATCGACATCGCGACACAGCACGAAATACCGGCCAGGCCCAGGATGTATTGAAGTGCCCGGGGGGAAATACCGACACTGCGTGCCTTGATTTGTGCAGCAGACGCTGCGGTGCTGTGCGCCTCGGCCGGGACCTGTCGGCGCAATAGCAGGGACAGGGGGATCACGACCAGCAGCGTTATGACGGCCAGCGTCAGGTAGACCTGCTGCCAGCCGTCGCGCGCAAGTATGCCGGACAGCAAGGTCGGCCAGATGGCCCCGGACAGATAGTTTCCGCTTGCCACCAGACCCACAGCGATCCCTCGTCGTTTCATGAACCAGTGCGAGATGTCGGCGATCAATGGTCCAAAGCCGATAGATGCCCCGAGGCCCAAGAGAAGATGTGCGACGGACAACATCACAATGTTTGGCGCCAGTGTCGCCAGCAGATAGCTGGTCGCGCTGAGGATTGCGGCCCCGATCAGGGCTTTGGTCACGCCCAGCCGATCCACCAATTGCCCCATCCAAAAATTGCCAAGGGCGAACCCGATCATGGCCAATGTGTAAGGCATCGCGGCCTCGGCGCGTCCGGCGTCGAATTGGGTTTCGATGGCGGGCATCACAACGATGACGGCCCACATTCCCACATTTGCCACGGTTGCGATGATCAAAGTGATCGCAAGTCGCAGCCAGGAGTATCGGCTATCGTGGATCGCGTGGCTCATCCCGAAACGCTAGGGCTCGGCCCTTGCTTTGGCCAGTCACAAACCCCGTGAGGGGTGCGTGATCACACGGGTGTGTCTTCTGTGGCGATCTGTTGCAGGTGCAGACCGGCGCGCGGTTTGGTCTGCGTGGCATGCCAGCTGACCGGGGGCAGGGCGCGGGCGCGGCGGCGGGTCAGGGTCCAGCGTCGGGCCTCTGCCTGATGGTTTGCGGCCATGTGCCAGCGCGTCTCTACCCCCTGTGCACCACCGTCGCCGGGGGTCAGCAGCACCCCAAGCGGGGCACGCCCCATCGCACCACCCTGTTCTGCGGCCAGATGCATGCGCCGCACTGGGGTCAGCCCCGGCGCGCCGGGCAGATCACCGATGACCAGAGGCATGGCCGCGCTGCGCAGCGCCTCTTCTACGCACCACAGCAGGTCTTCGGACCGGGTCGGGCGCACAAAAATGAACCGGGCGGGATCGGCAAAGGCCATCATGCCATCGGGATTAAGCTGGCCGGGTTCCCATGCGGGCGCGATCCACAGCACCGGCCCCTGCATCTGCCCCGCCAGCCACATGGCAAAGCTGCGCCGGGCGGGGCCGCAGGCCTCGTGCACGCGGGCCAGTTGCAGTCTGATCTGCGGATGAAGATCTATCCCCGGCACGTCGCGCGCGGGTTTGCGGCCAAGAAGATGTGTAGACATGCTGCCAGATTAGCATGTTCTTATTTTGTTCTCAATTGTGGAATTGCGGCAATGGATGCCTTAGCGAGACAAAAGCAGGCGGCCATTGGCGAACTGGATATTCGAGAACCGATGCAGGTAATCCATACCCAGCAAGGATTTGTCCAATTCCCCTTCGTTTACCCAGGCCGAGATATTCTGGTCCGTGATTGGCCCCAATGCCAGCGTGTCCAGGCGCACTGGCGCGGTCCGCACAACGCCATTGGCCGTGTTTGCCCGGCCGAAATAATTCAACTGATCGGGATCAATGCCAACACGTTCGGCATCCCGCGAGCTTAAAACAATCTGGCTTGCGCCGGTGTCCACCAGAAAGGTGATCGGTTCTCCGTTCACATCAATGGGCAGATAGTAGTGCCCGTCGGAAGCGCGCGGAACCTCTATGGTCTGGCCGGTGACGGTCATCTGCGGGGCAGGGCCAACGGTGGTGCGAATGTCTTCCCACAGGCCGACAACGGCAATGACACCGATAAAGATAAAGACCCAGGCCAAAGCCTGCTGCAGCGTTTTGTTCAGAGACTGGCGGTTTTGCGCGACAAACCACGCCACAACGGCCGTACCAAGCACGGCCAGATATACCAAACGTCCAATGTTGTCGCCGTCCATAGCGCTCCTCACCATATTCACTGAAAGATATATGGGGTTTTACGACGCAAAACCAAAGGCCTTGAGGCCGTCCAGGATGAATTGAACCGACAACGCCGCCAACAGCATCCCCAGCAGCCGCGTCAATACGTTCAGGCCGGTTTTGCCCAGCAGGCGCGCAATCAGGCCGCCGGACAGAAAGAAGGTCAAAACCACGGCCATGACGGCCAGCATGACGATACAAGCCTCGACAATGCCAAGAATGCCCGGGTGCTGTCCTGCCAGCAGGATAATCGTCGCAATTGATCCGGGACCGGCGACCAGCGGAATGGCCAGTGGGAACACGGACGGGTCGTGGTGTTCCTCTTCTTCCTCGACCCGGTCTTCACGGCGTTTGGTGCGGCGTTCGAACAACATGTCCAATGCTGTAAGGAACAACAACGCGCCCCCGGCAACCTTGAAGGCCTCTATCGAGATCCCGACAAAGCCCAGCACCGCTTCGCCAAAGGCGGCAAATGCAATGAGTATGCCAGAGGCCACGGCACAGGTGCGGTAGGCCGTCCGGCGACGGGCGCGGGCGTCCATGTCCTGAGTTAACGCCACAAAAATCGGCGCAGTGCCAAAGGGGTCAATCACCACGAACAGCGTGGTGAAGGCAGTGATGAAAAAGGCGAGGTCGATCATTTGCCGGCACCTTGTTGGAGTTCTAACAGAACGGCCACAGCTTTTTCCGCCAGATTGCTTGGAACATAGACGTGGTCGTGGTGATACCCCGCGACCATGTTTGCCGGAATTCTACTTTGGGCAAGAGCATCGGACACAGCGGCAGTCAAGCCAACGCCTTCTAGTGAGGAATGAACCCGCAAGGTGATGCACTTCATACTGATGGCACCAGCGGGTGCTGCGTCGATGGGCACGATAAGGGACAGACCTTCGGCCTCCATGCAACTGGCCCGCGTTCCTTCGGGCCAAGCTTTGTCATGCGGCCAAACGACAAAGGCAAATTCTGTGTCCTGAAGTTCAGGGAGCATGCCTGCGATCATGGCAGTCGTTTCGATTACGGGTTTCGTCATGTCGCTTCGGCCTTTTCCAGGCGTTCGGCTGCGACGACCCAAAGAGTCTCGGCTTTTTGCATGGCATCGACCACTTCGGCAAATTTCCGGTTCCACGTTGCAAGATCGTTTTTCCTGTTGTCCTCATAAAGCGCAGGATCTGCCAGTTTGGCCGACAGTTTATCATGCATATCCGTCAGCTTCTCGATCCGGTCCTCGCATTTGCGGAGGTCCGCCCGCAGGTTCAGCACTGCCTCGCGCGAGGGGCGCTTGGGCTTGATCACTTGCTGTTTTTCTTTGGCCGGTTTGTCGCGTCCCAGCAGCATGGTGCGATAGGTCTCGAGGTCACCCTCGAAGGGTTTGACCGTTCCGTCCGAGACCAGCCACAGATGGTCCGCGACCAGCGACAATAGGTGCATATCGTGGCTGACCAGAACCACCGCACCGGAATAGGCGGTCAACGCCTCGACCAATGCCTCACGGCTTTCGATATCCAGGTGGTTGGTCGGCTCGTCCAGGATCAACATATGCGGCGCGTCGATGGTGGCGATCAGCAGCGACAGGCGCGCCTTCTGACCACCCGATAGACGACCAACCTTGGTTTCAGCCTGATCCGCGTTCAGCCCGAACCCCGCCAGACGCGACCGCCACTTGCCCGGCGCCTCGTTCGGGCGCAGGCGGCGCAGATGGTCCAGTGGCGTTTCGTCCACATAAAGCTCATCCACCTGATGCTGGGCAAAATAACCAATCCGCAGCTTGTTGCTGCGGGCCATCTTGCCCGCCATCAAGGGCAGGCGGTCGGACAGCAGCTTGGACAGGGTCGACTTGCCCTGACCGTTCTTGCCCAGCAGCGCGATCCGGTCATCCTGATCAATACGCAGGTTCAAGCGGCGCAGCACCTCGGTTTCACCATAGCCCGTGACGCCGCCTTCAAGCTGAATGATCGGCGGGGACAGCTCTTCTGGCTCGGGGAACGAGAACGCGCGCAGGGCGGCCTCTTGAGGGGTTGAAACCAGCTGAATGCGCTCGATCATTTTCAAGCGCGACTGGGCCTGAACCGCCTTGGATGCCTTGTAGCGGAAGCGATCCACGAAACTCTGCAGATGGGCGATCCGGGCCTTGGCTTTCACGTTCTCGGATTCCGCCTGAGCCAGTCTTTCAGCGCGGCGTTCGGCGAATTTGTCATAAGGAACCGCGTAATAGGTCAGCTTGCGGCCTTCCAAATGCAGGATCGACCCCACCGCGCGGTTCAGCAGCCCGCGGTCGTGACTGATGATGATGACGGTGTGCGGATATTTGGCCAAATAGCTTTCCAGCCACAGCGCTCCTTCGAGGTCCAGATAGTTTGTCGGTTCGTCCAGCAGCAGCAGATCGGGCTGTGAAAACAGAACCGCCGCCAACGCCACGCGCATCCGCCAACCACCCGAGAAATCGGAGCAGGGGCGCAACTGGTCGTCATCATCAAACCCAAGACCTTTGAGGATCGAGGCGGCGCGCGCCTCGGCGGACCAGGCGTCGATATCTACCAGGCGGGTCTGGATTTCGGCGATACGCGTGGGATCGGTCGCGGTGTCGGCCTCGGCCATCAGCGCGCTGCGCTCGGTATCGGCGGCCAGAACCGTGTTGATCAGCGACACATCCGAGGAGGGCACCTCTTGCGCCACTCCGCCAATTCGGGCCCGCTTCGGGACATTGATATTGCCTGATTCCAGCGCCAGTTCGCCCCGGATCAGCCGGAATAGGGTGGTTTTCCCCGTACCGTTCCGTCCCACAAGACCAACCTTGTGGCCGTCGGGAATGGTTGCACTTGCCCCATCGAATAGGGGGCGGCCTTCAACCGCGTAGGTTATGTCTTGAATCCGTAGCATGACGCGCTCTTAGCAGAGCCTTGTTGCCGCCGCCAGCAGCTTGATATGTTCAATATCGGGGCAATGTGTTAGCGCTGATCCGGTTGGCATTACTCGACGGTTTTCATCATGCGCGCGGCTCAGACGCCTCCTTCCTTGGTCACTTTGATCTTCGCTACGGCGTTGTCGGTGCTGTCGTTGAACATGTTCCTGCCGTCGCTTGCGCGGATGGCCGAGGGATTTCAGGTCGACTACGGTCTCATCAACCTGTCAGTCGCCGGGTATCTGGCGGTGTCCGCCGTGTTGCAATTGATCATGGGGCCATTGTCCGACCGATATGGTCGCAGACCGATCCTGTTGATTTGTATGGCAGTTTTTACAGTGGCATCGGTTGGCTGCGTATTGGCCGAGTCGATCTGGATATTCCTCGGCTTCCGTCTGCTTCAAGCAGCGGTGGTGGCTGGGCCCGTGCTGTCCAGCGCCTCAATCCGGGATCTCTATGCCCCGAACGAAGCCGCCAGCAAACTGGGCTATGTTGCGATGGCAATGGCGTTGGCACCTATGCTTGGCCCGATGCTGGGCGGAGCATTGGATATGTTGTTCGGTTGGCGAGCTGGATTCATATTGTACTCGGTCCTCGGGGCAGGGATGCTGGTGCTGTTGTGGGCGGATATGGGTGAGACAAATACGAACCGTTCCGCAACGTTTTCAGCCCAGTTGAAAGAGTATCCGCACCTGTTCCGCGCGCGTCGGTTCTGGGGTTACGCGCTGTGTGCGGCATTCTCGATCGGCGGGTTCTTCAGCTTTATCACCGGTGCGCCACTGGTCGCCGCGGTCTGGTTCGACCTGAGCCCTGCCATGCTGGGGCTGGGGATAGGAATTATTACCGGCGGCTTCATGGTGGGAAATTTCATCACCGGGCGTATCGCAGCACACACGAAGCTGACGACGATGATCCTGATCGGTCGGGTCGTTGCCTCTATTGGCCCTTTCTGTGGGTTGCTGCTGTTCACAGCAGGTCTGGGTTCGGTCTGGGTGTTCTTCGGCTCGGCCATTTGCGTGGGCTTCGGTAACGGGCTGACGAATGCCAACGCCTCGGCCGGTGTAATGTCCGTGCGACCCAATCTGGCGGGCAGCGCCGCGGGGCTATCTGGTGCGTTGATCGTGGCGTTGGGCGCAGTTCTGACCTTGATGACCGGCGCGTTTGTTAGCCCCGAAAATGGGCCCTATTTGGTGTTGGGCATGATGTTCGCCAGCAGCTTTGTCGGATTGCTTGCGGTGCTTTACGTTCGCCGGATCGACGCGTCAGAGCCCTTGCCGGACACAATCTGATCGCCAAGACCTACTGGCGCAATCATTCCACTTTTCATGAGGCACATACCGTGTTAGGCGGCGCGCGATGGATTTCGGCGCGCACCTCGCGCCATATAGTAAGGAGAGGCCGATATGGCACTGGAACGCACATTCTCGATCATCAAACCTGATGCAACCCGTCGCAACCTGACTGGCAAGATCAACGCCAAGTTCGAAGACGCTGGCCTGCGCATCGTTGCTCAAAAGCGCATCCACATGACCAAAGCTCAGGCTGGCAAGTTCTACGACGTGCACGCCGAGCGTCCGTTCTACGACGAACTGTGCGAATTCATGTCCTCCGAGCCGGTTATCGTTCAGGTTCTGGAAGGCGAAGGCGCCATTGCAAAGAACCGTGAGGTCATGGGCGCAACCAACCCCGCAGACGCGGCCGCCGGCACCATCCGCGCTGAGTTCGCTGAATCGGTTGGCGAAAACTCGGTCCACGGTTCGGACGCGCCTGAAACTGCTGCGGTTGAAATCGCATACTTCTTCTCGGGCATCGAACTGGTCGGCTAATCCGCCGTCAGACGAAGTTTTGGGCCGCATCCCATCCGGGTGCGGCCTTTTTCGTTTCAGACCTGTTTAAGATCTTTCGGCGCAACCCGTATGCCAATCGCATCCAGGTCAGAAATCATCTGGGTTTCCGGGGCAGTGCTAACGCTGGCTTTTATTGCGTCGAACTTTACGCGCAGCGCCTTCTTTTCCGCGCCCTTGCAGTCGTTCCAGGGGCGCCCCTGCAATCCCATCACCAGCACGTAGTATCCGATGAAATGCGGCCGGGTGCCCGCCTGTAATAGCCGTGCATAGGCTTCGTCCGGCCCCAAATCGCGCAATTCCTGCGCAGAATGAATGCCTGCGCGTGCGCAGGATTGCTGGAAAGCTGGGCCGAGATTGCGGATCGATGAAACAGGATCAGACATACCCCCGTCTTAGCCAAATGCCCGGACAGAGTCATTCGGTTGTTCGAGCAAAATCAGATGTTCCGCTCATTGCTCTTGATCAACAGAGTTAGTCGTTGATCGGATCGGAGGAATATGAATTCATGATCACGTACTGGATCCTCGGTGAAAGGGACGCTCTTAATGGCTCGGGTCAAAAACTGTTTTGTTATCCCGGGCACATTCGATGAGGCGGGTTTTGCAAAATCTCTGAAAGAATTGACTTTGCGGTTCGAGGCCACTGAACCTGCAGGAAATTTTGATATTCTGGATTGTCATGACCAATCCCTCAGGGCATCTGGCAAGGTTTTGATCCAAACCGATGGGTCATTGTTTTTGTTGCGCGGCGGTGGAGCCAAATCCCAGCGATGCAAGGGAAAGGGGAAGCTCGTGCAGGATTTGCCTGACGGACCCGTCAAGGCGCGTCTAGCGGGCTTTCCCAAGTTGCGCGCGTTGATGAACGTCGGGGCAGGCAGGGCCAAGCACCGATCGATTGCCATTCTGGGTGACCTGCAAAAGACACAAGTGCGCGGCACGATGATGTTATTGTCCTCGGGTCAGGGGCAGGTAACTGTTGTTACTGTTCAACACATGCGCGGATATGACCGGGCGTATAAGACTGTTTGTGAAAAGCTGACGAAATTGGAGGGTGGTAAAAGCAAGGCGAGGCCATTGTTCGACTGGTTGTTTCCCGACGCGACCATATACAAGGCCAAACCCGAAATCCGCGTCAGTAAACAAGAGCCATCAATCGAAGTCGCCACCGACATCATTCGCACCTATCTGGCGGTTGCGCGCCAGAATGAGGCGGGCGTGATCGATGATATCGATACTGAATTTCTGCATGACTACCGCGTTTCTCTGCGCCGCGTGCGATCTGTGATCAGCCTGTTCAAGGATGTGTTCTCGCCCGAACAATCCGTTGCATTAAGGCGCGAGTTTTCCGGTTTGATGGAACCCACTGGTCGAGTGCGGGATTTGGACGTCTATCTGTTGGAAAAAGATAGTTACTTCAATCTGATACCGCCGAACCTTCATGAAGGTGCCGTGGCCATGTTTGCGGAATTCGAAAAGGAGCGCAGCCAGGCACTTGGCCGTCTGTCTCGGCGCTTTCGAACGCAAGGCTATGACAATCAGATGAAAAAGTTGACCGAGCTTTTCGCTGATCCGACCAATCTGCAGCCCGGCCCAAATGCAGATCGACCTGCCTATGAAAACGCGCGCGCCCTGATTTGGAAGCGATACCGCAAAACCTGCAAACTGGCGCGCGGCATCACGCCAAACACGCCTGACGAAGCTGTGCATAATCTGCGGATCGACTGCAAAAAACTGCGTTATCTTATGGAGTTCTTTGCGCCTTTGTTCGACGCAGAGGCGTTTAAAACAATCATCAAGCCATTGAAAAAGCTGCAGGATAATCTGGGCCTGTTCAATGATTTCTCAGTCCAACAAGAGGCGCTTCTGAATTTTGTGAAACAGCACACCAATAAGCAAGGCCGCGCTGATGCGCAGTTGGCCTTGTCCGTGGGCGGGCTGATTTCTGTTCTGGATCAGCGCCAAATGGCCGAACGTGACCGTGTCATCACAAGTTTCAAGCATTTCGACAGCCCAGACATCCGGCACCTGTTCCGCAGTTTGTTTCATCAAAAGGAGGGCTGAGGAGTGAAGATCATTGCCTGTTACAGTAACAAGGGCGGTGTGGGTAAAACCGCGACCTCGGTCAATCTGGCCCGTGCCTACGCAGCAGCGGGGCACAAAGTTCTGCTGTGCGATCTGGACCCGCAAGGGGCATCCGGGTTTTATCTGCGCGTCAAACCATCCAAAAAGCTGACAGATGCAAGGTTCTTTGAGGATGTCGCGCGGTTTACCAAGTCCATTCGCGCCAGTGACTTCGAGGGGCTGGACGTGCTGCCAGCAAACATGACCTTTCGGGATTTTGACGTCTTCCTGTCACGGATGCGGAACACGCGGTCGCGGCTAAAAAAAGCGCTGATCTCGGCGGGCAGCGATTATGAGGTGATCATTCTGGATTGCCCGCCCAACTTTTCGACCCTGTCGGAAAACATCTTCAAAGCGGCCGATAGGATCGTAGTTCCGGTCATCCCGACGACCCTGTCTGAACGGTCTTTCGATCAGTTGGTCGGGTTTTTCGATGCCAACAAGTTGTCGAAGAAAAAGCTGACGGCATTCTTCTCCATGGTGCAGCAGCGTAAGACTCTGCACCTTGAGACGATGGATACGATGCGAAAGCATTATCGCAAGCGGTTCCTGCACAGCTCAATCCCGTTTGCGGCGGATATCGAACGGATGGGGCAGAACCGTGCGCCGGTCAGTGAATTCGCCCCGCGCAGCGCCGCCGGCTTGGCATACCAAGTGCTGTACGATGAGATGGAAAACGGAGTGGTTTCAAAGCGATGAGCACCGAAATTGAACGCAAGTTTCTGGTGGCGGAACTGCCCGACCTGAGCGGCGCGGATAAGGCCACCGTACGTCAAGGCTATCTGACCGCGCCGGACGATTCCACCGAACTGCGTCTGCGGCAAAAGAATGACCGGTACTTTCTGACACTGAAAGGAGTGGGTTCGCTGGTTCGGGTGGAACGCGAGGCCGAGATCACGGCCGAGCAATTCGAAACCTTCTGGCCGGAAACAGAAGGACGTCGGGTGGAGAAGGAACGCCATACCGGAAAATTGCCAGACGGTCGGGTGTTTGAGCTGGACATCTTTCTGGGAAACCTCGCGCCGCTGCGGCTGGTCGAGGTGGAGTTCGACACAGAGGCCGAGGCGCGGGCATACACGCCGCCCGACTGGTTCGGAACAGATGTGACGGCGGATAAACGTTATAAAAACAAGATGATGGCGATCAAAGGTGTGCCAATCTAGGGCTTACGCGCAAGTTTGATTGTTGCCTCAAGGCCAGGTTCGCAATTGCGCGCCTCGAATGCGCCCTGATGCATGTGTGAAATCGCCGCGACCAGCGCCAGACCCAGCCCTGAGTTGCGCTCGGTTCTAGCGGGATCGAGCGTCACAAACGGCACCTGCAGGCGTGGCAAATCCTCTTCAGGGACACCCGGGCCCCGGTCACGCACGCTCAGGCATGTGTAAGGACCGTTTTCTGTCAGGGTGATCGTGATCGCCGTCTTTTCTGGGGCATAACGCATGGCGTTTTCCAGAAGATTCGACAGCGCTTGGGATAGAAGCGGGCGGTGCCCCTGAACAGTGTGGGCGGTGCCGACGACTTCCAGCGAGATGCCCTGATCGGCGGCAACTGGTTCGTACAGCTCAACGACGTCACCGATCAGTTGTTGAAGACCTACTGGTTCGAACTGTTCCCGCCCAACACCTGCCTCGGCGCGTGAGATTTCAGTCAGCTGTCCCAGAACGCGCAGCACGTGGTCGATCTCGGCCGTGGCGCGGGCCACGTCGACCTCGCGGTCCAGATCACTTTTGGACGGGTCAGACAGCGATTCGACCCTTTGACGCAGACGGGACAGGGGGGATCGCAGGTCATGCGCGATTGAATTTGAGGTTGTGCGCAGATTGCTGATCAGTTCCTCAATCCGGTCCAACATGCTGTTCAGGGTTCCGGCCACTTGATCCAGCTCATCCCCGGTTCCGCGCAAGGGCATGCGGCGGGACAGGTCGCCCGACACGATGTTTTCTGCCGTGCCCGCAAATTCAGACAGGCGAGTGAAGACCAGCCGCGTGAAAAGCCAGCCTGTCAGCAGGCTTAGCGCTAGTGCAATCGCAAGTGCCAAGCCAACCGCTCGCAACAGTGCCCTATCGAATTGCTGCCGTGCAAGGGCATCACGACCGACCAGCAGGCGTTCGCCACCGGGCAAGCGTACCGAGGCGGCCGAGATCGGTACCAATTGGTCGTTATCGGCCCGGCGAAGTTCCAAATCAACCCAGCCACTGCCTGCTGTGACGTCCGCAGGCCAGTGCTTGAGGTTGCCAGCCAGCTTTACACCGAACCGGTCAGTCAAAAGATACAGAGCGTCCCGCTCGGATGCGGTTGGAATTCTCCGCTCAATGGCCTGCAATAGCCCGAACAGGCCGCGCCGTTCATATTCATCGGCCAAGCCGGTTAATTCAGCGGACACCACCGAGCGGGTCTCGCCCTCGATACTGCGATTGGCGGTAAAGTACACAAGCCCCAGCACAATTGCCGTCAGCAATGTGCTGAGAATCATGCTGGCAAGGACGAGGCGGGTACGGGAATTGTTGAACGAAAGTCGCAGGTTATCCATCGGATATCATGTAACCCGCACCCCGAACCGTTTCAATCAATGACGGCCTGTCGCCTTCGTCCAACTGGCGACGCAGTTTGGAGATATGGACATCGACCACATTGGTATTCGGGTCGAAATGGTAATCCCAGACACCTTCCAGCAACATGGTGCGCGACACGACACGGTTCTTGCGGCGCAGAAAGAACTCGAGGATCTGGAATTCACGCGGGGTCAGGGAAATCTCTTGCCCGTCGCGAATGACCTTGCGGGTCAGCAGATCCATCTCAAGATCACGGCAGGTCAGCGTCGCGGTTTCCTCGGATTCCTGAGGGCGTCGCAACAGGGCTTCGATCCGGGCATGCAGTTCCTGGAACGAAAACGGTTTGACCAGATAATCGTCCGCACCCGAGCGCAGGCCCTTTACCCGCTCGTCAACTGCGCTCATTGCGGTCAGCATCAGGGTAGGGGTCTTAACCCCGGCCGCCCGCAAAGAACGGATCAGCGAAAGGCCATCAAGACCGGGAAGCATCCGGTCCAGCACAATGGCGTCAAACCCGCCATCGGTGGCGTGGTACAGACCCTCGCGCCCGTCTGCGGCCTGCTCGACCACATAACCTTCCTCGCCAAAGCCCTTGGCGATGAACTCACGAGTGTCCTCGTCATCTTCGACGATCAGCAGGCGACGGCTCATATTTTGCGTTCCTTTCTAGCGGGATTTAAACACAAAAATCCGGCAAAGCACATGATTTGCTTAAATTACGTGCCGGGTGCGTTGCAGCGCACCCGGCAGTCCCGGCGGAGTGCGGACAATTCAATCCGCCGAGGAGGCGCACGCCAGAAATCCCCATCAAATGGCGCACGCGGACTTCGGGTCAGGCGATTTCCACCGCTACGAAGATCTGGTTTCCGCCCCGGTTGATCAGCACCAGCGCAGGGTCAGTCTTTTCGCTGTCCAGCGCGGCCTTCAGCGCGTCAGGTGAGGCGGTTTCCTGGCTGCCCAGTTTCACGATCACGTCGCCGCGTTGCAGACCGGCCTTGGCAGCGGGGCTGTCTGGCTTCAGATCAGTGACGACCACACCGTCGATATTCTCAGCAACGCCCATCTGCGCGCGGTTGCTGTCGGTCAGCGGTGCGACGGTCACGCCCAATGCGGTGCCCGAGATTCCTTCGTCCACCGATTTGTCGATTTCAGCCGAGGCGCTTTGATGCTGGCCGATTGTCAACTCGATCTGCTGCTCTTTGCCGTCACGCAGAACGGTCATGACACTGTCGGTACCGACTTTGGTCGTGCCGACAAGGATCGGCAGGTCGCTGCTGGAATCGACGGCTTCGTCGTTGAAGGTCAGGATAACGTCGCCCTGTTCCAACACGCCTTCGGCCGGGCTGCCTGCGACGACATCCGACACCAGCGCACCGGTTGAGGCGTCGATACCCATCGCTGCCGCGATCTCGGGGCTGACATTCTGGATCGAAACACCCAGCCAGCCGCGGCTGACCTGACCATCATCGCGCAGATCTGCGGCGATATGCTCAACGATGTTCGAGGTCACGGCAAAGCCCAGACCAACCGAACCGCCGGTAGGAGAGTAAATCGCCGAGTTCACGCCAATCACTTCGCCCTCCATGTTGAACAGCGGACCGCCCGAGTTGCCCTTGTTGATGGCAGCATCGGTCTGAATGAATTCAGCGTAAGGTCCGGCCGAGATGTTGCGGCCCTTGGCCGAAACGATACCGGTGGTCACGGTAGAGTGCAGGCCAAATGGGTTGCCGATGGCCACGACATCTTCACCCACGCGGATAACGTCGCTGTCCCCGATTTCGACGGCCTGCAACGCTTCGCCAGCGTCGATCTTCAGAACGGCGATATCTGTCAGCGGGTCGGTGCCCACGATCTCGGCCTCGAAACTACGGTCGTCGCTCAGACGGACGGTCACGGTCGAGGCATTGTCGACAACATGGTGGTTGGTGATGATGTACCCGGCTTCGTCCAGTACAAACCCCGATCCTAGACCTTGCGATGGTCCGCGCTGCGGTGCCTGAAAGCCCTCAGGCGCGCCGAAGCGTTTGAAGAACTCACCGAAGGGGGGGTCTTCTAAATCAGAATTCTGTCCTTGTCCCAGGGCTTGTACGGGAACGATGTCCTGTTCGGCGATGATGGTCACCACCGAGGGCGACACGCCTTCGACCAGATCGGCCAGAGCTTCGTCGGCCAGCGAGGGCAGGGCGGTCGTGGCCAGCAGCGCGGCACCAAGGGCGGATGCGCCAGCCAAGCCAGTTGCTCGTGGCAAAAGCAGTGAGGATTTACGGATGCTCATTTTTGTCTCCTGTTTATATCGCGCGATTGCAGGCGCGCGTTAACCGAGGAGATGAGGCATCAGTCTGTGAGTTTCCTGTGCTGAGGATTAAGATATCTTAATTTAGCCACAAACAGGTCGTCGTATGTCGGCGGTCCGTAGGGATACGTGGCGAATCGCTTGCTGCGAATCGGCGATTGTTGCCAATTCGAAAGTCAAATCCCGATTTAACCTGAATTGATTCAGTTTTGGTAACAAAGGACCACTGAAAGGCTGTGGCGGAAATCCGCTCATCTCTTGGTTGTGATGTGTTTCTGTAACCTGAACAATTCAAATGTATATGCTCCCGATAAGGTTTATATATGCTCAATAAAGAATATACATAACGCCTGATTTGGCCTAAAGCGGCCAGTGGATTGATCACCTATAGGTAGATTTCGCCTCGGCGGGATGTTGCGCAAAAACCATTCCGAGACGCCAAAAATTAACCGTTCTTTCCAATTTTACATTGTTTGGACGCACCGTTTGGGTGACGATGAACTTGCCCAAGCGAAGGGGGAGCCGAAGGCACTAGGGGGTGCCAACGGCTTGTCACAGTCACTGGAAACGCTGAGCGGCATGTTAACGAGGGGGTCTTGTTTAGGTTCAGCGGCGGAATAGCCAGGGTGCCATAGGCATTTTTGGCAGCGTTTTCAGGATTGGTGAAAAGTGGTAGTCCTGTTTTGGGCAAGCGGCCTGGTCGGTATCGACCGGGCCGCTTCTAATTTTGCAGACAGGTTATATGGACTTCCCGGCCCGCCAGCGCGCCCAATCTTCGGGTGTGTCCAGATCCAACAGGGCGTTTTGACCGGGCAATGGTTGAAGATGCACTGCATTCTTATGCGCCTGCACAACGGACTGCGCGCCTTCATCGCCGGTAAGTTGATTGAGCTCTCTGAACAGCGGACGGGCAAACACAACCGGATGGCCGGGCTTTCCTGTGGCTGTCGCCCCACGCCAGATCAAGCAATTTGGATATTCTTGGATAGACTCTGCGACCTGCTTCAGGTCACCTACTGTGATGTCCGGCAAATCTGCCAGTAAAACCATGACAGCCTCCGCATCGGCGGGCACAGGCGCAAGAGCACCGCGCAAACTGGCGTTCATGCCCTCATCAGCGTCGGGTATTTCAACTGCAACAACATCCATACCTTTCAAGGCGTCCTGGCGAGGATGCGGGGCAGGCGGTAACGCAACGATCACGGGGCCAACTTGTAGCGCTGTTTGTGCAGATCGCCGTAGCAAGGGCATGCCATCGACGATTTGCATCAGCTTGTCCGTGCCAGCCATGCGGCGGGATTGTCCGGCTGCCAAAAGGATGATGGGAATGTCTTTCATACCATCACATAGCCGTCATAGCCGTCTTTTGTCATCCCCGCATACGTGCACTGTCCGCGTCGAACAGTGGTGTTGAGATCACGCGCGCCTTGCGCATCTGGCCCAGTATCTCAATCTCGACCTCCAAACCGTCACGGACGCGATCCGAGGGCAGGAAGCCCATGGCGATGGATTTGTCGGCATAATGGGAATACCCGCCCGAGGTGCAGAACCCGACGACCGCACCATCCAGCCAGATCGGCTCATAGGCATTCACGTCAGCGTCGTCAGCATCCACTTCGAATGAGACCAGCTTGCGCGCGGTCCCCTCGGACTGTTCCAACTCGGCCGTGGCGCGACCGATAAAGTCGGTGTTCTTCGTGAAGGCGATAAAGCGATCCAGCCCAGTTTCAGCTGCGGTGTAATCGGGGGAGAACTCGCGCATCCACGAGCCAAAGAACTTGTCCAGCCGCAGGCTCATCATCGCGCGCATGCCAAAGGGCACCATGCCGTAGGGCTGACCGGCCTGCCAAAGGGTCCAACACAATTGCCGTTGGGCGATCGGATCACAGTAGATTTCGTACCCCAGATCGCCTGTGTAGCTGACCCTTTGAACAGTGCAGTCGGTCATACCGATGGTCATGCGGCGAACATCAAGGAACCTGAGGTCCGAGATGTCCGTACGGGTACAGGCCGCCAAAACCGTGGCCGCCTTTGGTCCGGCGATCTGAAAGCCGTTCATACGATCGCTGATATTTTCAATTGTAACGCCATCGTCCTGATGCTGCAGGAACCACCGCATATGGAATGCCTGACTGCCGTATGAGGCGGTTAGTTGGAATTCGGTCTCGGCCAGACAGGAAACGGTGAAATCCCCGATCAGCTTGCCCTTGTGCGACAGCATCGGTGTCAGCGAAAGTCGCCCCGGCTTTGGGATGCGCCCGGCCATGACCCTGTCCAGCCAGTCTCGCGCACCCGGGCCGGTGATGCGATATTTGCCGAAATTGTGGACCTCGTTGATGCCTACACCATTGCGCACAGCGCGCACCTCGCGCCCCGTCGCCTCGAACGCATCCGAGCGGCGGAATGAAGGCGTTTCATAGCCCGGCTCATCGCCCTGCGTAAAATAGTTCGCAACCTCCAGCCCGTATTGCTGACCCCAAACCGCGCCCAGGTCGCTGAAGATATCGTACATCGGGGTGGTCCGGTTCGGACGCGCGGCAGGCAGTTCTTCGTTGGGGTAGGCGACACTAAAGCGTTTCTGATAGTTCTCAATCACCTTCGGGCGCGTATAGCCAGGCCCGATCCAGTCGCCGAAGCGGGCGACATCCATGGCGAACACATCGCGCTCAGGCTCTCCTTCGATCATCCATTGCGCCAACGTCAGTCCAACGCCGCCGCCCTGACTGAACCCGGCCATCACGCCACAGGCGGACCAATAGTTGCGCATGCCCGGCACCGGCCCGACGAGCGGGTTGCCATCGGGCGCAAAGGTAAACGGTCCATGGATCACCGATTTGACGCCAGCCTCGGCCAGAACGGGGAAGCGTTTGTAGGCGAATTCGATACTGTCGGTGATCTTGTCATAATCGTCGGGCAGCAGTTCGTGGCCGAACTCCCACGGTGTGCCATCGACAGCCCAGGGTTTGCAGGGCTGTTCATAGAACCCAATACACAACCCGCGCCCTTCCTGCCGCAAATAGCTTTCTCCGGCGGGGTCCATCACATGCGGATGCTCGCCGCCAGCGTCGATGATCGCCTCGATTTGAGGGATCGAGTCCGTCACCAGATACTGGTGCTCCATTGGGTGCAGCGGGAAATAGACGCCCGCCATCGCGCCAACCTCGCGCGCCCAAAGGCCACCGGCATTGACGATGTGTTCGGCATGGATCGTACCCTTGTCGGTGACGACATCCCATGTCCCGTCGGGGCGCTGGATGGTTTCGCGTACCATGCAGTGCGTTTCGATGGTTGCACCGCCCATCCGGGCCGCTTTGGCATAGGCATGGGTGGTCCCTGACGGGTCCAGATGACCGTCCAGCGGATCATAAAGCGCGCCGATGATCCCGTCGGTGTTGGTGATCGGAGCGATCTTTTTGATCTCATCCGGGCCAACGATTTCGGTTTCCAACCCCATGAATCGATGCTTGGCGCGCTCGGCCAGCAGCATATCGAACCGATCCTGATTATCTGCCAGCGTCACTCCGCCCACATGATGCAGGCCGCAGGACATGCCGGTGATCTCTTCCAACTCCTTATAAAGCCGGATCGTATATCCTTGTAGCGCCGCCATGTTGGTGTCGCCATTCAGGGTGTGAAACCCACCCGCCGCATGCCAGGTCGATCCGCTGGTCAGTTCGGAGCGTTCCAACAGCATCACGTCCGTCCACCCCAGCTTGGTCAGGTGATAGAGAACGGAACATCCAACGACTCCGCCGCCGATGACTGCAACTTGGGTTGTGAGTTTCATGCACGTCTCCTGATGCCTATGCCGTCAGTCTCAATAGGAAAGCTGCCTTTGCAATAGCTTCAGCGACAGAAAGTGTCGCGGAAGGCGATCCGGGTTCAGCGCCTGCTGGCGAACCCAAACAGGAAGGATAGGGTGGTTCTCCAAAAGAAAACCGGCGCTCGGATCAGGACGCCGGTGTATTCTTGCAGTTTTTTGGTTGCCCTCAGAGAGGGCGAACTTTCAGTTCGGTGATCCGGTTGCCTTGACGTTTTGTCACCTCAAAGCGGAAGCCGTGAAAGGAAAAGACCTGACCGACGGTTGGGATCATCTGCGCCTCGTGGATGACCAGACCGGCGATGGTGTTTGCCTCAACGTCGGGTAGGGACCAATCCATCGCGCGGTTGGCGTCGCGGATTGTGGTGGCCCCTTCGACCAGAAACTGCCCATCTTCGGTACGGGTTACAGAAACGTCTTCGTCGATGTCGAACTCATCCGCGATCTCGCCCACGATTTCCTCGAGGATATCCTCAAGCGTGATCAGCCCGCGCAGCGAACCGTATTCATCCACCACCAGCGCAAAGTGGCTGTGCATCCGCAGGAATTCGCGCATCTGATCGTCCAGAGTGGTGGTTTCCGGAACAAAATAGGGGTCGTTTGCGACCTTGAGGATGTCGAACTCTTTCAGGCGGTTATCGGCGTTCTCACTGCCTCCGGCATGGGCGTACATCGCGCGGAACAGGTCCTTGGCATGCACGACACCCACGATGTTTTCTTGCTCATCCCGAAACACGGGCAGGCGGGTGTGACTGCTTTTCAGACATTGCTGAAGGATGGCCTCGGGCGAGGCGTCTGCATCGATCATCTCAATATTCGAACGGTGCAGCATGATCTCTTCAACCGTACGATCGCCCAAATCCAGCGCGCCCAGGATACGGTCGCGGTCTTCCTTTTCGACCACGCCTTCGGAATGACCAAGCTGCAACGCACCGGCGATTTCCTCGCGCACGGCCAGAATGTTGCTGTCCGGGTCGATCTGGACGCCGAACAGGCGCAGAACTCCGCGTACCAGCAGGCGCACGGCTGCAACGATGGGCGAAAACACCGTCACGACGACGCCGATGATCGGTGCCACGGCTGCGGCGGCTTTTTCCGAATTGGTGATCGCGTAGGTCTTGGGAAGAACCTCGGCAAAGATCAGGACCAGAAGAGTCATCACCAGCGTTGCCAACGCAACGCCACTTTCACCGAAAAGCCGAGTGAACAGCGCGGTCGCCAGCGACGCAGCAAGGATGTTCACAAGGTTATTGCCCAACAGGACCGAACCGATCAGCCGTTCGTTGTCGTCCGTGATTTCCAGCGCCTTTTGCGCGCCGCGTGAACCCTTGTCGGCCTGTACTCGCAGTTTTCCGCGCGATGACGCGGTCAATGCCGTTTCAGAACCCGAGAAAAAGCCCGACAGGACAAGCAAAAGCAGGATGGCGCCTGTGGTAAACCAGAATGCGCCGTCGATCAGAGAAGCAGAAGAGGGTTCCATCGGTCCTTGGTTGTTCGTGATACTGCATCCGTTATGGGGGTGCGCATGCTGTGGATCAAGGGGTTAGCCGTCGTCATCGCCGTCTTTCGCCAGCGGGTGATGCTGCAACACAAGCTCTGACAGGCGTTCGTCCAGGACATGGGTGTAGATTTCCGTGGTCGCCACATCGGCATGGCCCAGCAGGGTCTGGATCGACCTCAGATCAGCGCCATTGGCCAGAAGATGCGTGGCAAAGGCATGGCGCAGGGTGTGCGGTGTCACTTTTTCCGGGAAAACGCCACCTTCTACTGCCAGTTCCTTGACCAGCAGAAAAAACCTGTGCCGGGTCAGATAGCCGGATTTACCGCGAGACGGAAACAGGAACTTGGAACGCCGAGCGCCATCTGCAACCTGCTTGTCCTCGGTCTCGTCCCTGATATGCAACCACGCCGCCAACGCATCGCGCGCCGGAGGCGACAGTGGCACCATCCGTTCCTTGCCGCCTTTGCCCAACACAAGCAACATCCGGGGGTCACCTCTGGCCGAGGAAACCGGCAGCGAGACCAATTCGGTCACTCGCATTCCCGTGGCGTAGAGAACCTCCATCAGGCAGGTGTTGCGCACCCGGTCTGCTTCTTTTCGACCAGTGCGGCGCGCGGCCTCAAGCAAACGATCGACTTCGGCGACATCCAGCGTTTTGGGCAGGCGTTTTTTTCGACCGGGGCCTTTGATCTGAATAGCGGGGTTAGCTTCAAGCCAGCCTTCTTCGAAGGCGAACCGGAACAGTTGCTTGATCGCGGACAACCGACGTGCGCGCGTGGAACGGGACAGGCCCTGTGCGTCGCAGTCTATCAGGTATTGCTCGATCTGTTCCCTTTGTGTGTCGGGAAAACCCGTCTTTCGACGTTCCAGCCAGGCTGAGAATTCTTTCAGATCGCGGCCATAGGCCAGCAGCGTATTGGTCGCGGCCCCCAATTCGGCGGCCTGAGCTTGCAAAAAGGTGGAAATCCACAAGTCCTGCGTCGCTGGGGCGGCCACGATCAACTGTCCTGCAGGATCAGCAAGTTCAGCGCGGCGCGACGGGCGGTGTCCTCAAGACCCACACGGCGCAGCGTCGCAATGGCTGCTGTCAGATCGACAAGGTTGCCGCGTGACCCGTGCGCGAACTGCTGCATGGTCTCTAAGATCGCTTCACCTAGCTGATCGTTGTTTAGCATCGTTTCGATATTCGACGGGACAGGGGCGGCCCATGCAAACCCCTGCGCAACCGCATCCGCCAAAGGCGAAGGAGAGCGCGCGCGCCCCGGATCGCCTTGCGCTAACGCCGCCAGAAAGTGATTTTCGTCGGTTTGACCGGGCACAGAAAGGGCGGCGGTTTCATACAGTTCGGACAACAGTAGGATACGCCAGCGCAACTGTTCCGCTTGCGGGTCCGTCAATTCGATCTGCGACAGTCGTTCTGCGAACAATTCTGCAAAGGGCACCTCTAATCCGATCAGGCGCATTTGCGTCCACACGGTCTTCAAAGCCCGGGCGATCTTTTCAGGATCGCGCGAATCCAGCGCGGCCTCGAACCGTTGCACGGCCGAGACCCTGTCCCAAACTGCGCCGGACGCGGCCGGAGTGCGCTCGGTATACAGGCCCAGCAACTGGTTGGGGGTAAGCGCGCCGATACGGGTCAGCCGCTCGGCCGCTTCGATCTGCGCTTTCCACCCGGCCACGTCCCGCAGGTCGGCATTCGCAAAGGCACGGGGCAGAGGGGTCGATGGCAGGCGTTCTCCGATGGCCTCAAACAGGCGAAAGGTCAGCGGGCTGGGATCGTCAGGCTGTGGCAGGTATTCGGCGTCTTCAAACAACTCGGGGCTGAGAAAGCGATCCAGTACATCCAGTTCTTCTGGTGGCAGTATTTGCAATGCATGTGCAGCTTCCAGCGTGAGGGCGGCTGATGGCCAGTCTCCGCGCCGCGCCTTGCAGAATATTTGCGCGGCGTAGTCCTGCGACAGGTGTGGCTTCGCGATCAGCGACGTACAGCTGCGATCCTCATCTCCGGTCAGCAAGGTGGCGTCAAACCAGCGCTGGAACCTGTCGCGTGTGTCGGTCGGACCGGCCAGTTGGACCAGTGATTGCGCCGGGTCGGCTGCGCCAAGTTGCATCAATCGGTCGATGCGGGCCAATAGTAGCGTTTCCTCGGCACCGGAACCGGCAGGCGCACGGGCCTCGGACAGGATCAGCGTAAACAGCAAACGCTGCATCGTGGGATTATAGCGAACCGGCACATCGGTGATCAGCTCGGCCAGCCGGTCAGCATCACTATTCTGCCAAAGGTGCACCGGCAGGCCAGTCACAGACGACGACACAAGCCCCAACGGCTGTGACAGAGCCTCAAGCGGAGAGACTTGGATATCCGGCTGAATGCCCGTCTCCGTGACCGGAGGTTCCAAGAGGACTGTCCCCGGCAGGTTTTCCGGAGGGTCCGTCAGCCAATCGATGACGGAAAGAGGAGCCTGTTGCGCCTGCGCTGAACCAGCCAGCAATAATGCAGCCAGTGCGGCTTTATTCAACATTCAGGATAACCGGCTCTCGGATCTCGTCTTGCGGGGCCGAGAAATCCACCCCGAATATCGGACCCAGATAGGCATATCCCACCAGCCCGACAAAACACAGGCAAACAATATATATCAAGAACTTGATCAGACGGCCCATTGCTCAACGCTGCCCCAATTTTGTCTTTTGCCATAGTTATAGCTGGCATTTTTCGTAAGATCACGTCATTCACGTTGAAATGAGCGAAATTAAGCATAACACTCACACAGAAGGTACTGATGCGGTCTTTGAACTGCACAAAACCGTCGTTCTTGTTGGCATGATGGGGGCCGGAAAGACGGCTGTGGGCCGTGCATTGGCCGCAAGGTTGGGTGTTCCCTTCCTCGACAGCGACGCCGAGATCGAATCGGCCGCCAATATGACCATCCCCGAGATTTTCGAGCGTGACGGTGAGCCGTTCTTTCGTGCCAAGGAAAGTCAGGTCATCGGGCGTCTTTTGGACGAGGAAAAAGGCATCCTGTCCACTGGCGGCGGGGCGTTTCTGTCTGAGCTGAATCGCCAGATGATCACCGAACGCGGGGTCTCGGTCTGGCTGCGGGCTGATTTGAAGGTTTTGTGGAACAGGGTCAAACACAAGGACACGCGGCCTTTGCTACGCACGGCGGACCCTTATGCGACCTTGCGCGCCTTGTATGAGGCCCGCGTCCCGGTTTATGCGCAGGCAGGTCTGACGGTTGAGTCTGATGGCGAAACCTCGATTGAAAATATGGTGGACCGGGTGGTGGAGTCGATGTTGACACGCCCCGACGTATTGGAACGGAGTTAAATGCACCAAACCGTACATGTAGAGCTGGGCGAACGCTCGTATGACGTGGAAATCGGGCCCGACCTGCTGGCACAATCCGGCACGATGATTGCGCCCTTGCTGCACCGGCCCAAGGTCGCTGTTCTGACGGATGAGAACGTGGCTGGGTTGCATCTGAATGCGTTGCGGGATGGTCTGGCCAAGGCCGAGATCGAGATGACCTCCTTAGCCTTGCCTGCGGGTGAGGCCACCAAAAGTTGGCCGCATTTCGAACGCGCGGTTGAGTGGCTGTTGTCGGAAAAAGTCGAACGCCGCGATGTGGTTATCGCCTTGGGTGGCGGGGTCATTGGTGATCTTGCGGGATTTGCTGCGGCCGTTTTGCGGCGCGGCGTCCGTTTTGTCCAGATACCGACCTCGTTGCTGGCGCAGGTGGACAGTTCTGTTGGTGGAAAAACCGGAATAAACGCACCACAGGGTAAGAACCTGATTGGGGCATTCCATCAGCCGTCACTGGTTCTGGCGGACACTTCCGTTCTTGGCACGATGACCCAGCGGGATTTCCTGTCGGGCTATGGTGAAGTGGTCAAATACGGCCTGCTGGGTGACGCCGAATTCTTTGAATGGCTTGAGGTCAACGGCCCCAACGTCTCGGACGGGGACATGGCTGCGCGCGTGCGGGCGGTGACACGCTCGGTTCAGATGAAAGCCGACATCGTAGCCCGCGATGAGACTGAGCAGGGCGACCGAGCACTGCTGAACCTTGGGCACACTTTCTGTCACGCGCTTGAAGCGGCCACTGGCTATTCGGATCGTCTGCTGCACGGTGAAGGCGTTGCCATCGGCTGTGCATTGGCGTTTGAGCTATCCTCTCGTCTTGGGCTGTGCTCACAGGAAGATCCGAGCCGAGTGCGAGCACATTTGCGCGCGATGGGAATGAAAACCGATCTGGCCGACATTCCCGGAGACCTGCCGGATGCCGAGGCACTGGTTGACCTGATGGCGCAGGATAAA
Source organism: Ruegeria sp. A3M17 (assembly GCF_003318255.1). Classification (GTDB taxonomy): domain Bacteria; phylum Pseudomonadota; class Alphaproteobacteria; order Rhodobacterales; family Rhodobacteraceae; genus Ruegeria. The sequence continues at coordinate 109,494 of NZ_QOCF01000007.1, read as the reverse complement.
AAGGTCATCGACGGCCAGCTGCGTTTTATTCTGGCGCGCGGGATCGGGCAAGCGTTCGTTACTTCGGACGTCCCAAGGGACGCTGTGTTGTCCGTGCTGGAAGACGCATTGGCGACGATCTGATCACCGTCCGCGGATCACCATCAGTTCACCGATGTTTTCGCGGGTGATGTAGCCGACCATTGTCCCGGCCTGCGTGCAAACTGCGACGGCGGGAGCACCCTTGTGTAGCTTCTCCAGCACGGTTTCCAGGCCAGTGGTCAATTCAACGCGCGGGATCTCGGTTTCCATGATCGAAGTTGCTAGATCTGACCGAGGTGCCTCTTGCGCCATGGCAGTGAATAGCGTGCCGCGTGCTATAAAGCCCAAAAGCTCTCCATTCGGACCCAGCACGGGGAATTCGTGTTGCGTGGTGTGAATGACGGCCTGTGCGGCGGTTGCAAGCGTGTCATTCGGCGATAGGGCGTGAAACTCGGTAATCATCGCGTCGCGGGCCAGCACCCGCCGCGCGACCGAGCGCATGGCCACATCGTGGCTTTCCGCATTGGCCGCGACGAACACGAAGACGGCGATCAAAACCAGCAGGGGGTTACCGGTGCTCAGACCGAGAAAACCAAACGCCACCGCCACGACCTGACCCGCAAGGGCGGCGATACGTGTGGCTTTTACCCGGTCCATCTTCAGACACAAAAGCGCACGGAAAACCCGGCCGCCATCCATGGGGAAGGCCGGGATCATGTTAAATACGGCCAGCAGCAAGTTCACATAAGCCAGCCGGTTCAACAGTCCGGCACTGGTCGAATCGATCCGGGCCAAGGAGTCCAGCGTCATTCCGGCCCCCATGGCCATCAAAACGATCCAGATCACAATATTTACCGCCGGCCCGGCCAGAGCGACCCAGACTTCTTCCATGGGCTTCTCGGGCATCCGTTCGAGCCGGGCGAGCCCTCCGATGGGCAGCAAGGTGATGTCAGGGGTTTTGATGCCATAGCGCCGCGCCATCAGCGCGTGGCCGAACTCATGCGCGACAACGCAAGCAAACAGGGCCAGAACAAAGATCAGGTTGTCGATGGCGGCGGGCATCCCGCCTTTGGAATAGGCCGCAAAGGCGACCCAGCCCAGTAGCAGAAAAAAGGTGACATGGACCCTCAGTTCCGACCCCAGTACCCGGCCGAGTGAGAAGGACCATGCCATGTTTCGTCTCCGTTTGCCTTAGAACGGAATCTCGTCGTCGTCGATTCCGCCGGATGCAGGGGCCGGGGCAGGGGCGCTGGACTGCCCGCCATAGGGGTCGCCATAGCCGCCGCCGGCTTGACCGCCGCCATAGCTGCCTGATTGTCCGCCGCCGCCTTCGCCGCGTGCATCCAGCATCACAAGGGTCGAGCCGAACCCCTGAAGAACAACCTCAGTCGAATAACGATCCTGCCCAGATTGGTCCTGCCATTTGCGGGTCTGCAATTGCCCTTCGAGATAGACCTTCGAGCCTTTGCGCAGATATTGCTCCGCTACGCGGACAAGCCCTTCGTTGAATATCGCGACCGAGTGCCACTCGGTGCGCTCACGACGCTCGCCAGTATTGCGGTCTTTCCAGTTTTCGGATGTGGCAATGCGCAGGTTGCATACTTTGCCCCCGTTTTGGAAATTCCTAACTTCAGGATCGCGGCCAAGATTTCCGACCAGAATGACCTTGTTGACTGAACCTGCCATATATTTCCCCGTTCTTGTCTGTGTCGAGCGCGCCCGAATCTGGCGCAAAGTTTCTACGCGACCCTATACGGCCTACGTCGTGGTTAAAACACAGTTGATCTGTGCAACGGTCGGCAAGAAATCCCGAAGGTTCTATTTACCATGCTTTCATTTTTGCCTGAAATACCTATACTCGTTAGGGTTCGAGAGCGAGCGGGATTGGCATAAATGCGTTTTCTAGTTGGTTGTTTTTCTGTTCTGTGCCTCGCGCTGGTTTCGGTTCCGGCCGCGGCAGAAACCCTGTCCACCAAAAACCGTAAGGATATTTTCCTCAAACAATCCAAGATTTTAGACTCGCGCGCTGCCACCCAATACCGCGGTTCTGAACGGCTGAAGCCAAAGACAGCACAGCCAACTCAAGTCATCAAGCGATATAATGGAAAATATCGCGGCCAATACCTGGCGCTGGCGCGGCAAGCAGCCCGGAAACACAGTGTCCCGGAAGAGTTGTTCTTGCGGCTGGTGCAACAGGAAAGCGGATGGAACCCGCACGCGGTGTCCCACAAAGGGGCACTGGGTCTGGCACAGCTGATGCCCGGCACCGCGCGTCTTTTGGGTGTGAATCCGCATGATCCCAAACAGAATCTGGAAGGCGGGGCCCGTTATTTGTCGTGGCAGTACCGCAAGTTCAAATCCTGGCGTCTGGCGCTGGCGGCTTATAATGCTGGTCCGAAAGCCGTGGAAAAACACGGTGGCGTGCCGCCTTACAAAGAAACCCAGAACTATGTGAAAGTGATCTGGGGCGGCTGATCACCAGCCCACCCAAGTCAGAAAAGAACCGGCGCTGTGGCCGGTTCTTTGCGTTTGGGCTGCTACTCGGCCGCGATTTTGATGACCGGCTCCATGCGGGCCAGAACTTCTTCGGACAGATGGCATTTGACCTGATGTCCGTCCGCCAGGGTTTTCACCGGCGGCACATCTTTCTCGCACAGCCCACCCGGCACTTCGGATTTCCAGCGACAGCGCGTCTGGAAAGGGCACCCCGGGGGCGGGTTCATGGCCGAGGGGATATCACCGTCCAGAACGATATGCGCTTTTTCAACTGACGTATCCGCAATGGGAACAGCACTCAGCAGAGCCTCGGTATAGGGGTGATATGGCGGCGAGAACACTTGATCGGTGGTTCCCAGTTCGACCACATGGCCCAGATACATCACCATCACCCGGTCGCTGAGATAGCGCACAATCGACAGATCATGGCTGATGAACAGCAAGGTGGTCTTGTGTTCGCGTTGAATCTCCATGAGCAGGTCGGTCACCGCCGCCTGAACGGACACATCCAAAGCTGACACAGGCTCGTCCGCAACAACGATCCTCGCATCGCCGGCAAAGGCGCGCGCGATACCGACGCGCTGTTTCTGTCCACCGGACAACTGGCGCGGCATCCGCTCAGCAAAGGCGCGTGGTAGCTTCACCAAGTCCAACAATTCCAGCATGCGCTGTTTTCGCTCAGCCTCGGAATTGCCGACGCCAAAGATTTCCAGCGCGCGGATGATCTGCCGCCCAACGGTCATCGAGGGGTTCAGAGTGTCAAATGGGTTCTGGAACACCATTTGAACTTCGCCCACGGTTTTGGCGTCACGTTCTTCGATGGGCACATCTTCGATGTTGCGGTTGTCCAGCAGGATTTGTCCATCTGTGGCCGTTTCAAGCCCCATTAAAACCTTGGCAAAGGTGGATTTACCGCACCCGGATTCGCCCACAATTGCCAGCGTCTCAGATTCATGCGCCTCAAAGCTCAGCGTTTCGTTGGCTTTGACTACCTTCTTCTCACCGCCCCCGAACAACGCATTGGCGGCTACCTCATAGTACTTTTTGAGGTTGTCCATTTTCAGGACAACGCGGCCGATTTCGCCTTTTTCCTTCTTGTCGGCCAAAGTGATCGGGGCGTTCCAGTCAATCTCCTTGAACTTCAAACAGCGTGTGTGGTGGCGGTCATTGCCGGGCACCGGATCCATCAGAATGCTTTGCGCGTCGCAGCGACCTTCCTCGAAATAGTCGCAGCGCGGGCCAAAGTTACAGCCCGACGGGCGTTCGTGGGGCAGGGGAAAGTTCCCGGGAATGGCCACCAGTGGGCGGGCGTTCTTGTCTGCCCCCGGCAACGGGATCGAGCGGAACAGCGCCTGCGTATAGGGGTGCTGCATCTCGTCGAACACATCGTGGATCGAACCGCGCTCGACTGCCTCACCCGAATACATCACGCAAAGCCGGTCACAGGTTTCCAGAACCAGACCAAGGTTGTGCGAGATGAACAGCATCGAGGTGCCGTATTTCTTACCCAAATCCCTGACCAACTCGACTACGGCGGCCTCAACCGTCACATCCAGTGCGGTGGTCGGTTCATCCAGAATCAACAGCGCTGGTTTCGACATCAGCGCCATCGCGATCACGATACGCTGCTGCTGCCCCCCTGAAAGCTGGTGGGGGAACGAATTCAGCATTCGCTCGGGGTCGGGCAGGCGTACGTCTGTCACCACTTCCAATGCGCGGGCATAGGCCTCTTCCTTGCCGACTCCCTCGTGGATCATCGGCACTTCCATCAATTGCTTGCCGATCTTCATCGCCGGGTTCAGGCTGGCCATCGGCTCCTGATAGATCATCGCGATCTCATTGCCGCGGATATCCCGCAGCTCGTCCGCGCTTATTTCGGCCAAATCGCGCCCTTTGAACTTGATCGAACCGCCGACAACCCGTCCGTTCTTGCCGAGGTCCTGCATGACCCCAAGCGCAACAGTGGATTTGCCGCAACCGGATTCCCCTACCAGTCCAACAGCCTCGCCGGGCTGTACGCTGACCGAAAAATCCATCACGGCGGGAATTTCCCGAAGGCGGGTGAAGAAAGAAATCGAAAGTTTGTCGATCTCAAGAATTGGGCCGTCATATTCCGCCAATTTGTTCATCTTGTATCTCCTCGCGAGAGTCCGGGGATCCCCTTCATCTGGCTAAAAATATCCTGGGGGTCCGGGGGCAAAGCCCCCGGTCGCTCTCACATCAGTCCTTCAGGCTTTCTTCACGCAGACCATCCGCCAGCAGGTTCAGACCAAGAACCAGCGACAGCAAGGCAAAGGCAGGCGGAAGGGCAGGGTGCAGATAGATCGAAAGTAGCTTGCGCCCTTCGTTGATCGTAGACCCCCAATCCGGGCTTTCCGGCGGCAGCCCCAATCCGAAGAAACCCAAGGTTCCCAACAGAATTGTGGTATAGCCGATGCGCAGACAGAAATCGACGATCAGCGGGCCACGTGCATTGGGCAGGATCTCCCACAGCATGATGTACCACGGACCTTCTCCACGTGTTTGCGCCGCCGCCACGTAGTCCCGCGTTTTGATGTCCAGCGCGAGACCGCGCACGATGCGGAACACGGTGGGTGAGTTCACGAAGACCACCGAAACAAACACCACGAGGATACCGCCGGGGATATCGAACAGGTCCAGATAGGTCGGCAAGCCCCAAATGCTGTAATCATCGGTGTTGATGATATAGCCATCGGTGGAAATCAGCGACAGATACAGCCACAGCGCGATACCCAGGACCCCGATCAACAGCGGAGTGCGGAAATTCGGGCGGGTGTAATACCGCGAGTTCAGCAGAACGCCGATGAACAGGATCGGGAACACGAACAAAACGGCCGCCATATAGTTTGGCACGCCTGTCGCCACAATTTCCGGCGTGACCAGCAGGTAGAACAACAGGATGACCGGAAAAGCCAGGATCAGGTTGGCAAGGAAGGACAGGAACGTGTCCAGACGTCCGCCGTAATACCCTGCCGGCAGACCCAGAGTGATCCCGACCATAAACGCGAACATGGTGGCCAGCGGGGCGATCTGCACCACGATCCATGCGCCTTTGACCATGCGACTAAAGACGTCCCGGGCGAGGTTGTCGCCTCCCAGAAGGTACCAGGCATACTCGCCGTCTTCAGGATTTTGCAGGGGCGTTCCGGGCACCTTGTTCTTCATGCCAGAGACCTGACTCAGCGGGTCATGTGTGATGATCAGATCCAGCGCACCGAAGATCCCGGTAAAGACCCAGAACATCACAAGACCGAAGCCGATCATGCCGATGGGGCTGTCGAACAGTTTGCCGTACAGCCCGAGGCGGCGTTTGAAGGCGATCGACATTGCAAACAGGATGATCAGCGACAACCAAACAGGCAGAAACTGCTGTGAGATCGCGCCGACGATCCCGGCACTGGTACCCATGAGGATGCCAAGCACGATATACGCGAGCGCAAGGACGACACAGGCGAAAAAGCTGTATCTCAAGGCTGATTGGGTCAATCCCCGCAGTCCTGTGCCTGAGCTGAGCGTGCCGTCCGCATTCAAGCTCAACGGGGCTTCGGGTAGAACGATGCTGCCGATGATCCAGACGACGATTGATACGACCAACGCAACCAGCGCGATCATCAGGATAGGGTTTAGAATGGCGATAGAGCCGGTCCAGCTAAGAGGTTCCATGATCTATCTCCCTTACGAAATACGGATGCGCGGGTTCAGGTAGACATAGCCGATATCGGATATCAGCTGCGTCACCAGCACCACAAAGACCGACACGACCGAAATCGCCAGCAAGAGCTGAATGTCGTTGTTGCCCGCCGCCTGTACCAGTGCCCAGCCAAAACCCTTGTAGTTAAACAGGGTCTCAACAATCACCACGCCATTCAGCAGCCATGGGAACTGCAGCATGATGACGGTAAAGGGCGCGATCAGCGCATTGCGCAAAGCGTGCTTCATAACGATGTTGCCAAAGGAAACACCCTTGAGACGCGCGGTACGGATAAATTGCGCGGTCATCACCTCGGTCATCGAGGCGCGGGTCATCCGGGCGATATAACCCATCCCGTAAAGCGCAATGGTCAGAACCGGCAGAAAGAAGTTCTCAAAGGTCGGATTGTCCATCGCCTGCGTCGCAGTGCCCTTGAACCATTTCAGGCCCACGGTGGACGACGTGAAGATAGCGATGAAGATCACGCCCGAAACGTATTCTGGCGTCGCCGTCGTAATGATTGAGAAGGTAGAGAGGGACCGGTCAAGCGCTGATCCTTCGCGCATTCCGGCCAATACTCCGACCAGTAGCGCGGATGGCACCATCAGGACCAAAACCCAAAACATCAGATAGCCGGTGTTGCCCAGGCGTTTGCCAACAATGGTGCCGACCTCATCTTTGAACACGCTGGAATAGCCCCAGTCGCCCTGCAAAACACCGCAATATCTGGAAGTCGTTTCCTCGGTCGACCCCGGTCGGGTACACGTTCCAAGGAATGTGCCGTCATCAAGTGTCTTGGTATAGCCGGGCAGAACCCCCAGCCATTGACCGTATTTGACCAGCGTCGGTTGCAGATAGCCGCGATTGTCCAGCCAGGTCTCAACCTGTTCGTCGGACATCCGCTGGTTGCCCTGCGTTTTCGCAAGCTTTTCCAGGTTCGGGTAGAGGTTGGTCAGAAAGAAGACCACGAAAGTCAGGCACAATGCAGTAAGAAGCATGACGCCGAACCGTCGGAGGATGAATAGTCCCATGATGGCCCCTGTTGTTCGGGTGTTCCGCAGATCATTGGACCATTGTCTGGCCTCGGACATCCGACCCCGTGTCGGCCTGTCTGCGGCTGGAAAGGGGCGCCCTGTTCAGGCGCCCCCATTAACGTCTGGCAGGTTTTAGGCCGCCCAGCCCCACTTATAGTGGTGATGCTCGAAGGACACGTGCATGTCGGTACCGACAAGACCGTCTTTCATGTGGCGATACAGCGAACGCCAGTATGGCTGAACGGTCACGCCTTCTTCCTGGATCATCGCCTCGCCCTTGGCCACCACTTCGCGCCGTTTGTCGGCATCGGCAATAGCCAGAGCTTCGGTCAGAAGCGCGTCAAATTCAGCATTGGACCAGCCGAACTCGTTCCAGGCTTCACCGGTGCGATACGCCAGCGCCCAGATTTGCACGCCGAGCGGACGGTGGTTCCAGTTGGTTGAGCTGTAGGGGTATTTTGCCCAGTCGTTCCAGAAGGTGTTACCCGGCAGAACGGTCCGTTTGACCTTGATGCCCGCGTCACGAAGCTGCGCCGCGACGGCGTCGGTGGTATTCCGGCGCCAGTCATCGTCGATCGAAAGCAGTTCGTGCTCGAAATCGATCATACCGGCCTCTTCCATCAGCGCGCGCGCGCCTTCCGGATCAACCTTCTGCTTGGGCAGTTCGAAATAATCCGGGTGGATCGGACCAACGTGATGGTTTTCCGCAGGTGAACCACGACCGCCATAGCCCAGTTCAAGGCAGATCGAGTTGTCGACGGCCATCTGCAGAGCCTGACGAACACGTTTGTCCGCATAAGGCTTCTTGCCATCAATCTCGGCCAGCTGGTTCGGACGGATGACGATGGTATTCATGGTCACAACTTCGGACTTCACATAGCCGAGGCTGTCCATCACGTCGATGAATTCACCAACCGATTCATACAGCATGTCGACTTCATCGGATTCCAGCGCGGCCAGCCATGCCGAGGGGTCGGTGCCGTAGTCAATGTAGACGATGCTATCCAGCGCCGGGCGACCAAATACATCTTCGCCCCACCAGGCGTGGTTTTCATTGCGAACGAGGGTCGCTTTCACGCCGACTTCCAGCTCCTGAATCAGATACGCGCCGGTGCCAACATTGTTGAGCAAGTCAGTTTCGCTGAACGAGCTGTGGACGACAGCTGCCGGGTAATCCGCCATGCCCGCAATCAGAGAGATATCAGACGCGGGCAGGTTCAGTTTGACGGTGTTGGCATCGACAACTTCGATTGCGCCGTCAATGGCCTGACCAGATTCCGGATCGATCAGTGTCGCAAAGCGACCTGCCATCGAGTTGGTTTCCGAGCTCTTGTCACACCAGCGCCCGATGTTGCGGGCCACGTCTTCTGCAGTGAAGTCGTCACCGTTGTTCCATTTGACGCCCGGGCGGACTTTCAGAGTGTAAACGGTTGCGTCGTCGTTGACTTCCCAGCCCTCCAGCAACATGCCGCGGAACGTACCGTCCGAGTTGTACTCGACCAGATACTCGAGCGTGCCGCGGGTGACATTCGCGATCTGCGACCAGTCATAGGTGCGAGGGTCCTTCAGGGCGCGCACTTCCTGCTGAACGCGCAGGGTGCCGCCTTCTTTCTTGGCGTCTTCACCGGCCGCACGCGCCGGGGCGGCCAGTCCGATCATGCCATAGGCTGCGGCAGCGGTGACCCCAAGACCTGTGGTGCGGGTCAAAAACTCGCGCCGGTTCAGTTTGCCGTCCCGATATTCCTGTGCGTGCATTTCTGCCGCCCAGTGCGTCGGTGCTCCGGTCATTGTCTGATTATTCATTAACGTTACTCCCTGTGAGCCAGTATTTTTTTGGATGAAGTGTCGAACCGCTCAGGCCGGAATGCTCCGGCCGGCTGGTTCAATGATCTTCTGATCTCGGATTTCGGATATCCCCATGGTCGACATTCGGCACCAGAATTTGGGTGAGGTCAATGTTCGAAATCGTCATTCGAGGTACAAAAACGACATTGACGGGCAGAGTTTACCGCTATCAGCTTTTTCAGCTCTAAGGGAATCCCTTGGCAGGTTCAGTTTCGCGGCAGAGGATTCGCCGCGAATTCCCTGCATGTGTGTTCGCGATCAGTGAAACTTCAATCGCATCAGGTATCACTTTGATAAGTCGACCCGATTCCAGCTTTTCATGCGGGCGCGAAACCAGGTGCGCTGTCGTTTGGCGAATTGGCGGGTCGAAATCGTGGCCCGTTCGCGGGCTTCATCCAACGTCATGGTGCCGTCGAAATAGGCCATCAATTCGGGTACTCCGATTGCTTTGAATGCCGAAAGCGACGGATCATAGCGGTCCCGCATCCTTTCAACCTCGGTCAATGCACCAGTGTCCAACATCAGGTCAAAGCGACGCGTGATGCGATCCAAAAGCCATTGTTTGTCTACTTCAAAAACGATGGGCACTGTGTTCTTCACGTCCAAAACTGGGGGCGGTGTTGCGTCTTGCCAGTCACTGAGGTTTCGACCGGTGGCGTTGTACACTTCCCATGCCCGCTGAACACGGGCGCGGTTTTGTGTGTCGATCCGGGCCAATGTCTGCGCATCCACACCCGAGATCAGAGTCTGCAAGGTCAGGCTGTCCGCCTCGGCCCGGATTTCGGACGGTGTGGGTGGAATATCGGCCATACCTTCGGTCAGCGCAGAAAAATACAGGCCGGTGCCCCCGACAATGATGGGGCGCGCGCCGCCGGTCAGCAGCGGTTTCACTTCGCGCAACCAATGGCCGGTGGAGTAGTCCTGATCATATGAGATATGGCCATACAGAAGATGCGGCGCGCGGGCTTCTTCCTCAGCCGACGGGCGGGCGGAAATCACGCGCCAGCAATCGTATACCTGGCTGGCATCGGCGTTCACGATGACGCCGCCGAACTGCTCAGCGATCAACAGGGCAAGGGCGGACTTGCCTGACGCGGTGGGGCCCGCAATCAACACAGGTTCCCCATCAGGAATTGGGGGCAGGCGGTCCAATATCTGTGATCTAGCGGGTTCGGTCATCTCGGACTGCCTCATTCCTTACCAATCGCATTGAACCTGCGGCGATTTTGCTTCATTTTGCGCTTGAAAATAAACCCGTGCCAGCCCGGAGCGCAACATGACCATTTCCCCGACCATCGACACCGCCGAAACCACAAAGGCAAGGTATGATCGCGTAATGCTGAAAATCTCGGGCGAGGCGCTTATGGGCGATCAGGGGTTCGGCCTGCATCCGCCCACAGTTCAGCGCATCGCGCAAGAGATCAAATCGGTGCACGATCTGGGCGTCGAGATCTGCATGGTGATTGGCGGCGGCAATATCTTCCGCGGTCTCAGCGGATCGGCACAGGGGATGGAACGGACCACGGCTGATTACATGGGCATGCTGGCAACGGTCATGAACGCGCTGGGAATGCAGTCCGCGCTGGAAGAGATCGGCGTTTTCACACGGGTTATCTCGGCCATCCGCATGGATGAGGTTTGCGAGCCTTACATTCGCCGCCGTGCCGTGCGTCACCTTGAGAAAAAACGGGTCTGTATCTTTGCCGCCGGAACCGGCAACCCGTATTTCACCACCGACACCGCCGCGACCCTTCGGGCCAACGAAATGGCATGTCAGGCGATCTTCATGGGTAAGAACGGCGTCGATGGTGTTTATGATAAGGACCCCAAGGAACACGCGGATGCCGTGCGGTATGACACCGTCAGCTATGATGATGTTCTGGCCAAACGCCTGCGCGTTATGGATGCGTCGGCCATTGCACTGGCGCGCGACAACAATCTGCCGCTGATCGTCTTCGGGCTGGACGAACCGGGCGGGTTCCGGGGCATTCTGGCGGGCGAGGGGACTTACACCAAAGTTCAGGGTTAAACCGCTTTACAGTTTACTTAAAAGCCGGGTTTGGATGCCCGGCTTTTTTTTGCGTGTTTGAAAAGCTGCATGCTTGACGAACCATCGCAGTCCTTGCAATTTGACCGCGTTCCCGCGCCGGACCGGTAGCGGGGGCTGTCTGCGCCTATCGCGGGGACTGGGCTGGAAGACCTGCCATGATTTCTGAGGGTTTCGAAATCATGCTCGGACACCTCTTGAATGAACGCGCATGATCAAGGAGAGACGTGCCATGAGCACTCTGGATATCAATTTTGTCCGGTCACAGTTTCCGGCCTTTTCCGAGCCCAGCCTGCAAGGGCAAGCATTCTTCGAAAACGCTGGCGGGTCATACACTTGCAAACCGGTTCTCGATCGCCTGACGCGGTTTTACACCCAGCGTAAAGTTCAGCCCTATGCGCCCTATGACGCCAGCCGTCTGGCCGGCGAGGAAATGGACGAGGCCCGCGCACGCATGGCGGCCATTCTGGGGGTCGAGACGGATGAGCTGAGCTTTGGCCCTTCGACCACACAGAACACCTATGTACTGGCCCAAGCTTTTCGCCAATGGATGCAACCGGGCGAGGCCATCATTGTCACCAATCAGGATCACGAAGCAAATTCGGGTCCGTGGCGACGGCTAGCGGACGAGGGGATCAAAGTCCGTGAATGGCAGATTGATCCAGAAACAGGTTCGTTGAATCCGATGGATCTGGAAAACCTGCTGGACGAAAACGTGCGTCTTGTTTGCTTTCCCCATTGCTCGAACGTGATCGGAGAGATCAACCCAGTCACCGAGATCACCGCGATTGCCCATGCGGCTGGGGCATTTGTATGCGTGGACGGGGTGTCCTACGCACCGCACGGGTTTCCAAATGTGGGTGATCTGGGGCCGGATATCTATCTGTTTTCCGCCTATAAAACATATGGACCGCATCAGGGGTGTATGGTCATACGGCGTACGCTGGGGGAAATGCTGCCGAACCAGGGACACTACTTCAACGGCGACGTTTTGTACCAACGGTTTACCCCGGCAGGGCCGGACCATGCTCAGATCGCTGCCAGCGCAGGCATGGCGGATTATGTTGATCTTCTTTGCGACCATCATAGCGGGCCAACCGGCGAAGCGGCCGAGCGTGGTTCATTCGCCCATGATCTGATGCGCTCGCATGAGGTCGCGTTGTTGCAACCGGTTTTGGACGCGGTCAGAGACCGCAACGCCGTTCGCCTGATCGGAACATCCGATGCCAACCGCCGCGCGCCGACCGTGGCCCTGGCGCTGAACCGCAATGCCGAAGCTGTTGCCGCCGATTTGGCCGGGTACGGCATCATGGCTGGCGGGGGTGATTTCTATGCCGTGCGTCCATTGACCGCGATGGGGGTCGATCCGGATCAGGGTGTGCTGCGGGTCAGTTTCACGCATTATACATCTCAACAGGAAATTGATCACCTTTTGAATGCACTAGACGACGTTTTGAATGCACTAGACGACGTTTTGTGATCCAATTTCCGCTCTGCTTCGTAACCGAAGAAAGAAGAATAGAGCAGGGCGGACATGGAACAGCAGCGGTCACCGATCATCATGTGGTTCCGACGGGATTTGCGCCTGTCGGACCATCCCGCACTGAGCGCCGCGGTTGAGAGCGGGCGACCGATCATACCAGTTTTTGTTCTGGACCACACAGTCCAAGCTTTGGGCGCAGCACCGAAATGGCGTCTTGGATTGGGCCTAAAGGCTTTTGCCCAGGGGCTAGAACAGGCTGGCAGCCGCCTGATCCTGCGGCATGGGGATGCGCTGACTGTTTTGGAGCAGCTGGTCGTCGAAACCGGCGCAAGCGGTGTGTTTTGGACCCGCGCATATGACCCGGACGCCATTGCCAGAGATACGAAAATCAAGGCGGCTCTGACCGACCAGAGTGTCACGGTTAAATCCTTCGCCGGCCATCTTTTGTTCGAACCTTGGACCGTGGCGACGAAAACAGGGCAGCCGTTCCGTGTGTTCACGCCGATGTGGCGTTCAGTGCGCAGCCGGGATGTTCCGGCCCCAAACAACGCTGTGTCTCATCTGAAACCGCCCGCGATGTGGCCCGTTTCTGAAAATCTTGAGGATTGGCATCTGGGCGCGCAGATGCGCCGGGGAGCATCCGTGGTCACACCCCATGTCCGACCGGGCGAAACCGCAGCTTTTGAGGCGTTGTATCAATTCCTGGACCGCATTGCCGACTATTTAGATCACCGGGATCGTATGGACTTGGACGGAACATCTAACCTGTCCGAGTATCTGTCTTTAGGTGAAATAGGCCCGCGCAGTGTCTGGCACGCAGTTCAGCGGGCCGGGATGACGGGCGTTCAGGGGGCCGAACCCTATTTGCGCCAATTGGTCTGGCGCGAGTTTGCTTATCACCTGATGTATCACACTCCATCCTTGCTCAGCGGTAACTGGAAGCCGGAGTGGGATAGATTTCCCTGGAATACTGATGCGGACCAGCCCGAAGTTTTCGCCTGGAAGCAGGCGAAAACCGGCGTTCCGGGCGTCGATGCGGGGCTGCGGCAGATGTATGTGACCGGGCGAATGCACAATCGGGCCCGGATGATCGTGGCGAGTTACCTGACCAAGCATCTGATGACCCATTGGAAAATTGGCATGGATTGGTTCGCGGATTGTCTGGTCGACTGGGATCCGGCGGCAAACGCGATGGGCTGGCAATGGGTTGCGGGGTCGGGGCCGGATGCCTCGCCATTTTTTCGCATCTTCAATCCGCAAACACAGCAGGAAAAGTTCGATCCGCAATCGGACTTCGTGCGGCAATGGATTGCCGAGGGGCAGACCAATCCACCAGCTACAGCACTGGCGTATTTTGATGCGGTTCCGAAGTCATGGAACCTCAGCCCAGAGGGCCCATACCCGCAACCCGTTGTCACTTTGGCAGCCGGTCGGGCGCGTGCATTGGCGGCCTATGAGGGCCGAAAAAACCAGTAACAAATTGAAAACTTGCCACAAACACAAACTCGGCCTAGCCTGTTTGCGCGGCCGCACAGAGGAGAGCGGATGACTTTGATGACCACCGAGGGGCAGAAAGACCTGCCCAGATACTTTGCGCAAGTATTCAAAATGGTTAGCCGGATGCAGTCTGGCCGATTGGACATCGGACTGCCCGATGGTCGTGTCTTCCGAACCGAGGGCACCAAACCAGGGCCGGTTGCGCGTGTGGATATCCACAATCCAGACGTTTTTGCCCGCCTGGTCCGCGAAGGTGAACTTGGTTTTTCTGACGCATATCTGGAAGGTGACTGGAGCACCCCGGACCTGCGATCCTTTATGGACCTGGTGCATATGGGTAATGAAACGGTCTACGACGATTTCACCGGCAAAGTCCTTGTGCAGATGTATGAACGGTTACGGTTCTGGTTGCACCGCAATAACCGGACACAGGCCAAAAAGAACATCTCGTACCATTATGATCTTGGCAATGATTTCTATCGTTTGTGGCTTGATGACACGATGACCTATTCCAGCGCACTGTTCGAAACAGGGCAGGAAAGTCTGGAAAAGGCGCAAACTGCAAAATATGCCAGCATGGTCGATGAAATGGGCGCAAAACCCGGTGATCATATTCTTGAGATTGGCTGTGGCTGGGGCGGCTTTGCTGAATACGCTGCGAAAGAGCGTGGCCTGCGGGTCACAGGTCTGACGATCAGTCAAGAGCAGTTGAAGTTTGCGAGGCAGCGTATTGAAAATGCTGGTCTTTCAGATTTGGTTGAATTCAAATTGCAGGATTACCGGGATGAGCGTGGCCAGTATGACGGAATCGCGTCGATCGAGATGTTCGAAGCGGTAGGTCAAAAGTACTGGCCTGTGTATTTCGACACTGTGCGTGAGCGATTAAAACCCGGGGCGCAAGCGACGTTGCAAATTATCACCGTCGCGGATCATAGATGGGATGTATATCGTAACGGTATTGATTTCATTCAGAAATATATTTTCCCGGGCGGCATGCTTCCGGCGCCTTCCATTTTGAAGGAACAAGTTGCTCAGGCGGGTTTGAAAGTCGTCAATTCGAAAGAATTCGGTAAAAGCTATGACCTGACCCTGCGCCGTTGGTATGACACGTTCAACGGCAAGTGGGACGAAATCTCGGAAATGGGCTTTGATGAGCGTTTTCGCCGCATGTGGAATTATTATTTGACCGCCTGCGGAGCAGCCTTTGACACCGGTAATTGCGATGTGACACAGATCACTATAGCGAAACCGAGTTAAGGAACGGACTTCAGAAATGCCCACTGCCCCCAAGCTTGTTTCTGGCTTATGCCTTTTGATTGTGGCGTTCTTAGTTTCGAGTATGGTCATCGAAAACGGTGATGAAGGTAAGAACTACGGTATGTTTACCTACGTAAACATGGCTTTGGGCGTGATTTGCGGTTGGTGGATCATGGGCAAGCGTGCCGGCCGAGGCTGGACGGCCGCAATCAACAACGGCTTGACCGGAATGGCGGCGCTGGTGTTCTGGGGCCTGTTTGTTCAGGGTGTAAACGAAATGCTCCGCCTGGCAATGCGCCATCGGTATGACGGCCCGTTCGAGGCGCTGATCTCTATCTTTAAAATCTGCGTTGAATATGGGCAGCAACTTGTGGTGCCCGAAATCTTGTGGACTTTGGTCATTGGGGCTCTGGTCACTGGGCTGGTCACCGAGGAAGCAGCCCGCCGGTGGCGGTGAGCTAACAACTTAAAGTACGAAAGAACCCAACAGTGTCAGATCTGTTCTTTTATGGCACGCTGCGGCACTTGCCATTGCTGGAGTTTGTCTTGGGACGTCCAGCGTCCAAACTTGAATTTGCCCATGCCACTCTGAAAGATCATGCAGTCTATAGCGTGCAGGATCAGGCCTTTCCCATGATTGTTCATGAGGAAGGCAGTCTGGCCAAAGGGTTATTGCTCCGGGGATTGAGTGAGGAAGATCAGAACCGTTTGGTCTTCTACGAGGGTGGCTTTGATTACGACCTGCGAGAGCAGACAGTTGATCTGGCCGACGGGTCGAAATCGCAAGCCCTTGTGTTCTACCCCGAGCCGGGGCTTTGGAACCGCGGCGGTCTCTGGTCGCTGCAGGGCTGGTTGGATGAGTGGGGCGCGATGACGATGCTCGCCGCGCAAGAGGTTATGGGTTTTTACGGCAAGGTTGATGCGGAACAAATTGCGCGAAGCTTTCCGTCGATCCGGACGCGAGCATGGGCAAAGCTGGCTGCCCGTCAACGTGCGACAGGTGATGCACGAGACACTGCCAAAGACGTCATCGTGCACGATCGTAAACCGGCCTATGTCAACTATTTCGGGATGGAAGAAGTCGCGTTGCAGCATCGCCAATACGATGGCTCGATGGGCAAAGTGCTGAACCGCAGCAGCCTGATGCAGGGCAGCGCCGTGATCGTCCTGCCATATGATCCCGTGCGCGACACGGTTTTGCTAGTCGAACAATTCAGGGCACCGATCTTTCTGGCTGAAGATCCTGAACCCTGGATGTGGGAGCCGGTCGCCGGGATGATCGACCCAGGCGAAACGCCGGAACAGGCGGCCCTGCGCGAGGCCGAAGAAGAAGCCCAGATTGCGCTGAACCGGCTGGAATATGCAGGCGGCGCATATTCCTCCAGCGGGTCATCGACTGAATATCTATACCTTTATGTCGGGCTGGCTGATCTGACCAAGACCATCGAAGATGGTGGGTTGGCAACGGAGGGTGAGGATATCCGAACCCGGATTCTGCCTTTCAGTGATTTCATGGACAGGGTCGACAGTCATGGGTTCAAGGATTTGCCGCTTTTGGCGGTGGCCTATTGGCTTGCACGTCACCGTGAGCGCCTGCGCGGATGATTTTCGCCGCTTGTGGTCGTCGCGCACCACAGGTAAATCTGCGTTGATCCGAAATGAAATGAGGGCGCCATGCGCATTGCACGAGACCTTGCCGACGCAGTCGGAAAAACCCCGCTGATCCGCCTGCGTCGCATCAGCGAAGAGACCGGGTGCGAGATTCTCGGCAAGGCCGAGTTCATGAACCCCGGCCAGTCGGTCAAGGATCGTGCGGCGCTCTACATTATCCGCGATGCCATTGCGCGTGGCGACCTGAAACCGGGCGGCACCATTGTCGAAGGTACGGCGGGTAACACCGGGATCGGTCTGGCGCTTGTTGGTGCGTCGATGGGGTTCAAGACTGTCATTGTTATCCCCGAAACGCAGTCCGAAGAGAAAAAGGACATGCTGCGGCTGGCAGGGGCTCAGCTGGTTCAGGTTCCGGCTGCGCCATATCGCAATCCCAACAATTTCGTGCACTATTCCCGTCGTCTGGCCGAAGAACTGGCGCAGACCGAGCCGAACGGGGCGATTTGGGCCAACCAATTCGACAATGTGGCGAACCGTCAGGCGCATGTGGAAACGACCGGTCCCGAAATCTGGGAACAGACCGACGGCAAAGTTGACGGTTTCGTTTGTGCCGTGGGCTCGGGCGGTACATTGGCGGGCGTCGCGGACGCGCTTCAGCCCAAAGGCGTCAAGATCGGTCTGGTCGATCCGATGGGGGCGGGGCTGTATTCGTATTACACCACCGGTGAAATCGCGATGGAGGGCGGCTCGATCGCCGAAGGCATCGGTCAGGTTCGCATCACCAAAAACCTTGAGGGGTTCAAACCTGACTTTGCTTATCAGATGTCGGATAACGAGGCGCTGCCTTACATCTTTGATCTGCTGCGCGATGAAGGCCTGGTCATGGGCGGTTCAACCGCCATTAACATGGCTGGTGCGGTACGTCTGGCCAAAGATCTTGGACCGGGCCACACCATCGTGACCATCCTGTGTGACTATGGAACTCGCTATCAGTCCAAGCTGTTCAACCCGGACTTCCTGCGTGAAAAGGAATTGCCTGTCCCGGACTGGATGACCGAAGCTCCGCGCAGTATCCCCGGCGTTTTCGAGGACGTGTGATGCTGCGGCGTGTTCGCCTGTTCCTGACCCTTGTTGCGGTATGTTTTGCGATACTTTGCGGTCCCGTTGCCGCACAGCTTACAGATCGCCAAAGCGAATATTATCAGGGCTGGGTCAAAACGGCGGACCGCGCCGAGACGGTGATCGAGGCTGATCGCGCGTCGAACGCTTCGCTCGAAAACCTGCGCGCCGAGATCAACGAATACCGGGACGATTTCAATCGGGCACGCGGTGCAAACACCGAACGTATCCAGACACTTGAAAATCAGATTAAGGCACTTGGCGCCGCGCCCGAAGGCGATGCGACCGAACCAGAAGATATTGCGACCCTACGAACGCATCTAAACGAGCAGCTGAACAGTTTGCGCGTACCACAGATCATCTCAGAAGAGGCATTCAGCCGATCAAATGGTCTGATATCCGAGATAGACAAGCTATTGCGGGACCGTCAGAAGAAAGAGCTTTTGGAGCGTGGCCCGTCGCCAATGAACCCCACCCACTGGCGGCCGGCCTGGGTTGATGTGAACGAAGCTGCGCAAGCGTTGTTCAACGAAGCGCGGCGGAACCTGAAAACTGACGTGGTGCATGAACGTTTGCGGTCCCGTGGGCTGGGTATTCTGGCCTTGGTGTTCGTCGCAGGTGTACTGCTTCTTTACGGCAAGCGCTGGTCCGAAGCCGCCGGTGAACGTATGCGAGCTTTGGGAGGGCAGGGAAGTGGCGTATGGACGTTCCTGACCTCGTTGCTGCGCATCGTCCTCCCTTGGTTCGGCGTCTGGCTTCTGGTTCAGGCGGTTGTGATGACAGGCGTTCTGGGGCTGCGCGGCACGCTGTTGATGCAGAACGTGCCCTATTGGGCCGCGATCATCCTGTATTATGACTGGATTGGCCGACAGGTTTATGTGCTGCAAGCGGCGCAAGGTTTCAAAAAACTGTCCCGCCAGAAAGTCACCGAGTTACGCGTCTACCTCGATTTTCTTGCCGGGCTCCTGATCCTGCATGAACTGGTGAACCTGTTCGATCAGATCGAAAATATCTCGGATGCGACGCGCGCTGTCGTCGTCTTTCCGGTCATCGTCGCAACAGCTTTGATTCTTCTGCGCGTCCGTCGCGTCCGCAGTGTTGATGTCCCGGTCGATGCAGATGAGCCGTCTGCAACGGCCCGCGCTGCTGGGTTCAGCCAACTGGTCGAGTTCATTCGACGCGCATTGTTCTTCCTGGGGATCGCCAGCCCGATATTGGCGATGCTGGGGTATACGAATGCGGCTGAGGCCATCGTTTTCCCGGCCGTGCGGTCGTTGGTTCTTATTGCCGCGCTGGTCATCGTCCAACGGTTCCTGACGTCTGTTTACGGATGGCTCGGCGGGCAGGGCGATAAGGCCAAGGACTCGCTGTTTTCGGTTCTCATCGGCTTTGCAATGGCCATTCTGGCCATGCCAGTCCTCGCACTTTATTGGGGCGCGCGTAAAACCGACCTGCTAGAGGTCTGGTCGCGTCTGCTGCAGGGGTTCGATATCGGTGGCGTAACGATCGCGCCCAGCAACTTCTTTACCTTCCTTGTCATTTTTGCGGTCGGCTATGGCCTTACCCGGATGCTGCAAAGCGGGCTGCGCAATTCGCTGCTGCCAAAGACCAGTATTGATCCAGGCGGGCAAAACGCGATTGTGTCGGGCACCGGATATGTCGGTATTTTCCTGGCCGCGCTGGTTGCGATTACGATTGCCGGGTTCAACCTGTCATCGTTGGCTATTGTTGCCGGTGCGTTGTCAGTCGGGATCGGCTTTGGTCTGCAAACCATCGTGTCTAATTTTGTGTCGGGCATTATCCTGTTGGTCGAACGCCCAATCTCGAAAGGGGATTGGATCGACGTGAATGGGATGATGGGGTACGTCCGTGATATTTCGGTCCGATCCACGCGGATCGAGACGTTTGACCGCACGGATGTGATCGTTCCGAACTCGGATCTGATCAGCGGCGTTGTCACGAACTATACACGCGGCAATACGATCGGGCGGGTGATTGTTCCGGTCGGCGTCGCCTATGGTACTGATACCCGGATGGTGGAAAAGATCCTGGGCGAAATCGCGAATTCACACCCGATGGTTTTGGCGAATCCAGCCCCCAGTGTGGTGTTCCAAGGGTTTGGCGCAGATTCGCTGGACTTTGAAATCCGGGCCATCCTGCGCGATGTGAACTGGGTGCTGTCAGTCAAATCCGATATGAACCACGAGATCAACCGACGCTTTGTCGACGAGGGGATCGAAATCCCGTTTGCACAGCGCGATCTCTGGTTGCGTAATCCCGAGGCGTTGCAGGGCAGCGAAGCCCAACCCAGCAAGCACACCGACGAAACACGGTCCGCAAAGCCAGCCACAGAACCTGTCGAGATGACCGAGGCAGATTTGGCTGATGGTGACGGGGACGAGATGTAATCGCCTTTGCAAGGCTTCCGATTTCAGGTGAAATTTCACCTCAATGGGGCCTTGCGAATCCCCCGGCGATAGTTCAAATAACGCCGGCACGGAGAGGTGGCCGAGTGGTCGAAGGCGCACGCCTGGAAAGTGTGTAGGCGGGAGACCGTCTCCAGGGTTCGAATCCCTGTCTCTCCGCCACAACCCCCTATCGACATTCATCCACCCACGCCTGCACGTGAATCCTTCAGTTCCTGGATTTCGACCAGCGCAGAAGTAGATTGGCAGCGATTGGCGCGCCAATGATCACGACGACAATGCGCGCCAGATGGTGCGTGACAACATATCCAAGATCCGCCCCCGAAACGATGGCCAGCACCGTCATCTCTGCCTGACCGCCGGGTGCAAAAGCTAAAAAGGCTTCGACCGGCTGGCCAAGCCCCAGCGTGGTGACCACTGCCGTGAAACCTGCGGCCAGAACGGCCAGCAAGATAACATAGGTGAAGCCAGCCGCCACGACGCGTCTAAGTTCCGACCAAGTGACACCGACGAATTTGACGCCAATCCCGCAACCGATGAAGAACTGGGCGAACAGAATCGCTTCGCGCGGAGGGCGGGTATGGATAAAATCCCCAAGCGATAAGGCCGCCGTCAGTATCAATGGCCCAAGAATCGAGGCACCGAAAAGCCCGATCTTCTCTCCGCCTTTCCAGCCAACAAAAGCTGCGACCGCCATGAGTATCAGTTCATACAGGGGCAGAGTCGAGGCAGGTTCGCCGAGTGGGTTGGTGAGTTCGGCATCGTAAAACAAGGTCAGAAATAAAGGGGCAAGGGTGACGATAATCAGAACGCGCGTCCCGTGGATCAGTGACAGGGTTCGCGGATTGGCACCGGCCTCGGCCCCAAAGATAACCATGTCTTGAAACCCGCCCGGCATGGCCGCAAAAAACGCAGTTTTGTCGTCAAAGCCCCAGAATTTGCGAAAGAACGGCACGCCAACCATTGCAATCAGCAGGATAAATACTGGTATGAGCAAAAGGGACGCCGCCATCTTTGGAAGCTCGGCGAACAGGCTGGGTGTGATCGACGCCCCGACCGCGACGCCAAGAATGGTTCTGGACGCGACCGAGATTTGCCCGAAATCCCGCATGGGTACGTGCGCCAAAGCTGCAATCAAACACGCAGACATCGGCCCGAACAGAAAGGGCAGCGGCAGGTTCAGCGCCCAAAAAACTGCAGTTCCCAACATAGCCAATATCAGCGTGACTGACCGTTGCATCAGCGGAGACAAATTAAGGCTTGAGGCGGTCAAGGATAGTGTCCGATTTCGTTGATTAAGACATGTATCCAAGTGTATACAAAGAGACCCAATATGCAAGATTGAGATTGATGAAAACTCAAGAAGATCCTAATCAGCCCGGCCCGCAGGGGAATTCCGCTTATCAGCGCTTGCTGGATGAAATTCGCGAGGGCGTATTGTTGCCCGGTGACCGGCTGAGAGAGATCGAGCTGTCCGAAAGGTTGGGTGTCAGCCGAACACCTGTGCGCGAAGCGATACGGCAACTCGAAGCGGATGGGTTGGTGACTCATGTCCCCAGGCTGGGCGCAA
The DNA here is from genome assembly GCF_003318255.1 of Ruegeria sp. A3M17. GTDB lineage: Bacteria > Pseudomonadota > Alphaproteobacteria > Rhodobacterales > Rhodobacteraceae > Ruegeria. The sequence goes on along the minus strand of NZ_QOCF01000007.1, from coordinate 87,376 downwards.
CGGTTCGCAGCCTGAGTTATTCGGAAGTCATGGAACTATACGAAATGCGCGCCGTACTTGAAGGCACGGCGGCACGGTTGGCGGCACGCGCGGCTTCGGATGTGGAACTGGACGAATTGAAAGTCCTGAACGATCGCCTTGCCGAGGCTGGCACCGGTCCGGTGGCCGCCCAGTTGAACCGTATTTTCCACGCCACGCTATTGGATGCCGCCAAAAACCGCTTTCTCACAAAGTCGATGCTATCGCTGCAAAAGGCGTTGTTGATTTTGGGCCCGTCCCAAATGCTGGATGGTCAGCGCGCAGACGATGCCGCTGGTGAGCATCGCCGTGTGATGGAAGCCTTGCAGGCCCGCGACGGCGACGCAGCCGAGCTGGCGATGCGCGCCCATGTTCATGCGGCCCAGCGGATGCGCATCCGCGCGTTGCAGAAACGGGATCGCGCAATTGATCAGACCTGATCTGAGGAGCTGATCGTCCTACCTCTGGGTCTAAGGTTCTTTCGCCAAACCACTCCTCCCATCCGCAGAAGTCGACGGAAAACCAGGCCATGGTGGAGGTCGTTGTTTAGGTTCTTCCGGTACAAACACTCAGCTGACCACTTTCAAAGGGTTGGCGCTTTCAACCTCGCGGCTGATCTCTTGTACCAGCGCCATCGCGGCAGGGTTTCGGCGCTTAACATGCATACGCGCGACAAAAACGATGGTAGGGGGATCGGGGAACACGCCGTTGATCACCTCTATGTCCGATGTGACATGCATTCCATTCAACAGGGCGACGCCCAAACCGGACCGCACGGCGGACTGAATGCCTGTGGCGCTTGGGCATTCTAATACGTTGTCGAAGCGGTGCCCTTGCAACTGCCCATCTCCGAAGCCCCATTTGCGATAGAAACATTGGCTGTCGAAGGATAAAAAGGGAACAGGTGCTGTCGTATCCAGTTGGAAATCCGGTGATTTTACCCAGTGCAAAGTGTCCTCGAACAGGATCAGGTCATCTGGCCGCGCATCGTGCCGAAGGATTTGCATGACGGCGACATCCAACTCTCCGGCCTTCAACCACTTTTGCACGTTCAGACTTTGACTGGTGCGTGTTCGGACCTGTACGTCTGGATAAAGCCGTGTGAAACGACCCAATATGCGGGCGATGTCGCTGGTTGCCGTGTCTTCGGTCATGCCCAGCCGGAGTGCGCCGGCCAAGGGTTTCTTGCCCAAACCGGCCAGCGCCTCATCGTGCAGGGCACATATTCGACGAGCATAGTCGCACAGGCGCAGACCGGTATCTGTGAACAGAGGCCCACCTGGTCGGCGCGCCAGCAGATCGCAGTCCAGGGCTTGCTCTAACCGTCTGATTTTGTGGCTGACTGCAGATTGCGACAGCGCCAGATGCTCGGCCGCGCGTGTCACACCGCCGTGGGATGCGATGGCCAGAAGGGCACGCAGGGCGTCAATTTCCAATCGGTCGGTCATTTGTGAAACCATGACAGTTTTTAATTGAGCCATGAATATCATTCATTTGTGTCACGCACCAGTATTGAACTACTGGTAAGGAAATTCAAAGCTCAGGAGCATTCGCATGCCGCATCTCGTCCCGGACCACACGGTGATCAAGACCCTGCGGATGGTCTCCGGAACCCATGGGGAAGGCGATCCGGTGGCTTTGATTTACAGCCCAATATCTTACATCCAGCGCGACGTGCCGCCTGTACGGGCAGCGGCGGGCAACAGGGTACACTTGTTCGATCTGGCGGGTCTTGGTCAGTCTGAACGACCTTGGAATCTGGTGCATGACAGGTCGGTCACCGCTCAGGTTCCCGTCGTTCACAAGCTGCCAAAAAACTGCGGTCAATTCCCGATAAAAGATCAGCCCAAACAGACACCCGCGCCGCTGATCAATCTCCTGAAGCGAAAGGGCTGAGCCATGACAGATCAAACCAAAACCCGTGACCGGCACGGTCTGACGACGGTATTCGAAATTACCGGATCGGTTCTGGCCATGGCCTATGCCTTGTTGATCGCTTCAAATACAGGGGCCGAGTTGGTCGGCTTCGCCCTGTTGTTACTGTCCTCGGGCCTGTTTGCGGCCTGGGCCGTAATAGACCGCCGCTGGACGTTCCTGTTGTTGCAGGGGTTCTATGCGGCCTCGGCGATCATCGGCTTGATCCGGTGGGCATGAACTTCGCATAGGGCAGCTGCGGAAATCTTGTTAGAACAGCCTTATGCGAAATGAAGACAGAATCAAAATCGGCTTTTTGCTGTTTGACGGCTTTCCCATGGCCTGCCTGACCTCGGTGATCGAGCCGTTGCGGGCGGCCAATGAAATCGCCGGGCAGGAGGCGTTTTGCTGGTCGCTGCTGTCCGAGCGTCAACAAAAAGTACAATCCAGCGCAGGTGTCCGGTTCGAGGCCGAGAAGTCTTTGGCCGACTGCAAGGATATCGACATTCTGTTCCTTCTCAGTAGCCCAACGTCCGGCTTTGACAATACAACCGTTGGCAATGGTGCTCTGCGCAGTCTCGGACGGCATGGAACCGTTTTGGGCGGGATCAGCGGTGGGGTTTTCCCATTGGTCCGGTCCGGGGTGATGGGGGGGCAACCTGTTTCCGTCCATTGGTGCTATGAGGCCGCATTTCTGGCTGAGTTTCCCGAAGTCGACTCGCGTAGCGAGGTGATCGTGAAAACGGCCACACGCTACACCGCAGCCGGTGCCGCAGCCGGGTTCGATCTGGCCCTGCATCTGATCGAGGATCGGCTGGGTGGCGATGTCGCGCATGAGGTCGCCTGCTGGTTCCAACATCCGATGATGCGCGGGGCAGGGGTGCGGCAACAGGTTCCCACCACGACTGCGCCGGAAACTGGCGACAGCCTTCCGCCTCTGGTTTCGCGCTGTGTCGACTTATTCGCCGGTCATCTGAGCGAACCGATTTCCATTGCAGAGGCCGCACAGAAAATCGGGGTCACGCCGCGCCAGGTGGAACGCGCATTTAAGCAGGCGACAGGCCAAAGCCCCAGCCACTATTACCGCGCCATGCGCATGAATGCAGCGCGCCAGATGGTGGTCTATACCAAGGACCCGATTGCAGATATCGCCGCTGCAATCGGCTATGGATCAGTGGCGCCGCTTGTGACGCATTACCGATCGGCCTTTGGGCTAAGCCCCAGCGAAGACCGTCGCAGAATCAACCGCTTCCGTGTCGAAGGTAACGCGCCGCTGCCGTCAGTCTGACATTGCTTTACAGCGCCGACCGCATTGCAGTGACGATGGCATGATGCAACGACCCGGCGGATGAACGGGGGCCATAAATGCTGAACGCCTCGTCTGACCGACAGAGAACAAAGCAGCCAACGTGGTGAATTGAGCAACGGGCGACGCTGCCCGCATCGATATTGCGCAGGTCCAGCATAGATAACAGTTCCAACACAGCCGGAATCTGATCACCGTTCAGGTCGAACCGTGTCCAACCGTCGGTCTGCTCAGTCACCGACGCGGTATCGCCCAAAGCGGACTTCACCTGATCCGCGAGCTCTTCGTGCGTGTCAAAAGGCGCCTCGATCATCCACTGATCCGGACCGGCCCAAAAGGCAGTGACAGTGTCACCGGCATGTTGGCCGATACCAGGTGCAGGGGCACTGATCAGTTTCGCCAGGGCTTTGCTGGCTTTGGTTTCCTGTCCCATCCGCGCGGCGACGGATGCCAGCGCGACGCCCGGAACTTCCGAACACGTAATCCCGCCAACAGTGTCGACCTGCGGCTCGGACCCGCCCAATGCGGTTATTGCAACTAGATCAAGCACGCAGACGCTCTCCTTCGGGGTCAACGAAATGGGCCGATACGATTTCGACCTCGACGGTCAGGTCGGTCAATGGGGACACAAGGCGCATTTTCTCGCCCATCCGGTTTGCGCCGTCCTTCAAAAGACCCAGCCCGATATTGCTGTTCAGAATGGGCGAATACGCAGCCGAAGTGACATAACCCTGATCGTGCGCGGCATCCACCGGGCCAGCCGTGTTCATCAGATGGCCGCCCGCGGTGACTTTTTCTTCGGGTGATACTGGTTTGATCCCGACCAGTCGTAGAACGTCCGGTTCTACCAAGGCCTCTCGTTCAGACAGGGTCGAACCGATGCTGTCTTTCTTTTTCGACACCATCTTACCCAATCCAAGGTTCAATGCCGTTGTGGTGCCGTTCAGCTCGTTTCCTGCCGCGTGGCCCTTTTCGATCCGCATGACGCCCAATGCTTCGGTGCCGTAGGGGACAACGTCAAAGTCTTCGCCGTCGGCCATCAAGCGCCGCATCAGCGCGTCGCCATAGCGTGAGGGCACCGCGATTTCGAACGCCAACTCTCCCGAGAATGAGATCCGGAACAGCCGCGCGCGCAACCCGCCGCACACGGTAATGTTGCCACAGCCCATGAACGGGAACGCGTCGTTTGAAATGTCGAATTCAGGGTCGACGATCTTTTGCAGCAGCTTGCGCGAATTGGGACCAGCCACCGCATATTGCGCCCAGGATTCCGTGGTCGAGATCAGCTGCACATCCATATCCGGGAACAGGCATTGGCGCACAAATTCCATGTGACGATAGACATTTACCGCGTTGGCCGTGGTCGTTGTGACGACAAAATGATCCTCGGCCAGACGCGCGGCTGTGCCATCATCCATCACCATGCCGTCTTCGCGCAACATCAGGCCGTAGCGGGTTTTCCGGACCGCCAATTTGGCAAATCCGTTGGCGTAGACGCGATTCAGGAAGTCGGCTGCGTCGGCCCCCTGAACGTCGATTTTTCCCAGTGTCGTACAGTCGCACACCCCGACGGAGGCGCGGGTCTGACGCACTTCACGGTCTACAGACTCGCGCCAATGTGTTTCGCCCGGTAGGGGGAACCACTGCGCGCGCAGCCAGTTGCCGACCTCGACAAACACAGCGCCCCGTTCCTTAGCCCAGTAATGCGAGGGTGTCAGGCGGGTGGGGTGGAACTCTTGTCCCTTCATCCGACCGGCGAAGGTGCTGATCGGAACAGGTGTGTAAGGCGGGCGGAAAATGGTTGTCCCTGTTTCGGGGATCGTCTTTCCGGCCACCTCGGCCATGATAGCCAATGCGCTGATGTTCGAGGTCTTGCCCTGATCAGTCGCCATGCCAAGCGTGGTATAGCGTTTCAGGTGTTCAACTGACCGGAACCCTTCCTGATAGCTGAGTTTGACGTCCTTGACGGTCACGTCGTTCTGCTGGTCCAGCCATGCGCGTTTGCAGCCTTCGACATACCAGAACGGTTTCTGCGCGATCGGGGTATCCTCGGCCTCGGGCAGGTCGGGCCGGACATCCTTCAATTCCAGCGCTGCTGCAGCACCTTCGGCACCGGATTGCAATGCGCCATAGGTGGACATTAACCCGTTTGCCGCACCCGCCACCGATAGCCCGACAGGCAGGTTTGAACCGGGCACAAAGGCGGCCAGATCGTCGTTCCAGACCGGACGCCCGCGTTGATGGCAGGTCAGGTGCACATTCGGGTTCCACCCCCCCGAAACACCCAGCGCGCCACATTCCAGCGTTCGGGTCGAACCGTCGGGCAAAGCAACTTCAACAAAGGTCAGACCAAGACGCCCCTTGGTATTCACAACCTGCGCGCCGCTCAGGACTTCGTAGTCATAGTTAACCGGAGCATCCTTGCGCACATCAATAACGGCGCAAATGTGAACGCCCTTGGCATGCAGGTCGGCGGCCGTGCGGTGACCGTCGTCATTGTTGGTAAAGATCGCCACGCGCTGAGAGGCCGTGGCCGCGAACCTATTGGCATAGGTTCGCAACGCGCTGGCCATCATGATGCCGGGGCGGTCGTTGTTTTCGAACGCGATGGGCCGTTCAGTCGACCCCGCACACAGCAATGCCTTCTTGGTGTAGATGCGCCAGAGGATTTGGCGCGGCTTACCGGCGGGCAGGGTTGCCACGTGATCTCCGGTGCGTTCAACAGCGCCGTAGATGCCGTGGTCGAAGGCACCGATGACAGTGGTTCTGGCCATCAGCCGGACGTTGGGCATGGATGACAGTTCTGCGACGGCCTGCGCGGCCCAATCGTTGGCGCTTTGATCGCCTACCGAGAATGTCTCGCTGTTCAGACGCCCGCCGAAACGAAAATCCTCATCAGCCAGAATAACGTCCGCACCCGCGCGTCCTGCGGTCAGGGCTGCCATCAAACCCGATGGACCCGCGCCGATGATCAGTAGATCACAGTGGCGGAACCCTTTGTCATATTCGTCGGGATCAGCCTCCATCGACAAAGAGCCAAGGCCGGCAGCGCGACGGATGATCGGCTCATAGACTTTTTCCCAAAAAGCGGTCGGCCACATGAAGGTCTTGTAGTAGAACCCGGCAGACAGGAAATTGGAGAACAGATCGTTAACGCCCAGCGCATCGAATTTCAGGCTGGGCCAACGGTTCTGCGATTGCGCCTCAAGCCCGTCAAACATCTCGGTCGTTGTGGCCCGTGTGTTGGGTTCCTGCCGGTTGCCGGAGCGCAGCTCGACAATGCCATTGGGTTCCTCGGATCCGGCAGTCAGCAGACCGCGCGGGCGATGATACTTGAACGAGCGTCCGATCAATCGCACGTCATTGGCCAGCAAAGCCGAAGCCAGTGTATCGCCGGGATGGGCGGTATAGTTGCGGTTGTCGAACCGAAAGTTAACAGTGGTGTTGCGGTCGATCTGGCCACCGCTCAGCCTGTTGTTCTGGGTCATTTGGATCTTCCCCGCGCGCGGGCCACGTCGCGGGCCAGTTCTACCTTGGAAATCTCATGCGTGGTGGTGTCACGGGTCACGACCAGCCAGGATCGGTCGCCAGCCTCGTGAAACCACAACTCCTGATGCTTGCCTGCGGGGTTGTCGCGCACATAGCCGTACTCATAGAACGCTTCCGCCGCGTCTTCGGCCTGCCAGTCCGGGCGGTTGATCAGAGTCGCATCGCCCAGATAGGTGAATTCGGATGAGTCTCGCGGGCCCAGAAGGGGATGGTTGATAATCATTCTCGTGCTCCCCTCAGTGCAGGTTAGGCTGGTTGCCCACGCCTTTTTCGTCGATCATCCGGCCCCTGCGGAACCGGTCGAAGCGATAGGCCGTGGCGGTAGAGTGCGGTTCGTCCTTCGCCAACAGATGCGCAAAACAGTAACCGGACGCCGGGGTCGCCTTGAACCCGCCATAGCACCAGCCACCATTGAAGTAGAGCCCCTTGACGGGGGTGCGGTCGATGATGGGTGAGCCATCCATCGACATGTCCATAACACCGCCCCACATACGCAGCAGACGGGCGCGGCCGATCATCGGCATCAACGAGACGCCGCCCTCGCAGACATCCTCGACCACGGGTAGGTTTCCACGTTGGGCGTAGGTGTTATAGCCGTCGAGATCGCCGCCAAAGACCAGCCCGCCTTTGTCGGATTGGCTGACATAGAAATGTCCGGCCCCATAGGTGATGACGCTGGGCAGAACCGGCTTTAGACCTTCGGACACAAAGGCCTGCAACACGTGGCTTTCGATCGGCAGGCGCATGCCGGCCATATCCATCACCCGGCCCGAGTTTCCGGCAACGGCGCAGCCGACCTTGTTGGCCCCGATAAAGCCCTTTGAGGTCTCAACACCGAGGCATTTTCCGTTCTCGATACGCAGTCCGGTGACTTCGCAATTCTGGATGATGTCCACACCGTGGCTGTCCGCAGACCGGGCAAAGCCCCAGGCCACCGCATCATGGCGCGCGGTGCCGCCCCGCCGCTGGGCCAGACCGCCTTTGATCGGGAAACGCGCGTCGTCGAAATTCAGATAGGGGTGTTCTTTGCGTACCTGATCGGCATCCAGCAATTCGGCATCTGCACCGTGCAGGATCATCGCATTGCCGCGCCGCGTATAAGCGTCGCGCTGTCCATCCGTGTGGAACAGGTTGAGTATTCCGCGCTGGCTCATCATGGCGTTGTAGTTCAGGTCTTGTTCAAGCCCTTCCCACAGTTTCATCGAGAATTCATAGAACGGCTCATTCCCGTCCAGCATGTAGTTCGATCGAACGATCGTCGTGTTCCGCCCGACATTGCCTCCGCCGATCCAGCCCTTTTCGACAACCGCGACATTGCGATGACCATAGACCTTGGACAGATAATGGGCCGTCGCCAGCCCATGACCACCACCGCCTATGACGATAATGTCGTAATGAGCTTTGGGTTCAGGGTCACGCCAGACCGGTTTCCACCCTTTGTGGCCGGTAAGCGCCTCTTTGATGACTCGAAAGCCTGAATATCGCATGAATCGGACCTTTTTTGCCAGAATTCACTATTTTCCTGTTCAGTGATATCCTCAGATGCGACATTGGTGTGTCTGAATCAGACCCTTTGGTGTGCCGAGCCGGGAACCAATTGTGAAAACCATGATACAAAGGCGTCAACCTCGGGTGATGCGCGCTGCACAGCCAGAAAGTACCCTTCGGCCGCCGGGGCTGTCTCATCGAAAGCACGCTCAACCTGTCCGGTTTGCAGAGCGTGATCGGCGATAAGTGCATTCACCAAGGCCACGCCGTTACCGGAAGCCGCCAATTGCAAGGCGAGCCCGTATGAATCGACATAATAGGCCGGGGTATGGATTTTATGACCGGTGACTTCCGCCCAGGTGGACCAGTTGTCCGACGTTCCCACCGCCTCGATCAACGGCAAGTCCTGAAAAGCGCCAACCAAGCCGGGTGCTTTTACCGCGATCAGGTCATTTGGTCGTAACGGTTTTGCATCCCGTCCAACCTGTTTTTCCGACCCGAACCGGATTTCGACTTCGGCGCGCAGGGCCGAGTATTCATCGGGCCAGATCGTGCTGACAAAGCGGATGGACGTATCTCGGTTTTGCTCACGGAACCGCGGTAGAGCCGGAGAGATTAACCATTCGATGATACTGATCGACGCCGCAACAGTGACGTGTCTGGCCCGTTCCTCTGCCAAATACGGAGAGGCAGCGGATTGCAGCAATTGCAGTGCTGCTTCGACTTGCGGAAGCAGCTTTCGCCCTTCATCCGTCAAGGAAAGACCACGGGGGTGCCGATGAAACAGGACGACGCCAAGACGTGATTCCAGCGACCTGATTTGCTGGCTCACGGCGGATTGGGTCAATCCGATTTCATCCGCCGCGGCGGTTGAACTCAGCCTTCGGGCCGCAGCCTCGAACGACCTGAACCATGTAAGGGGTGGTAGTGTTTTAGGCATGTGCAACCGACCTAGTAGCTTTGTTAATACCTAAGACCCAACTTCTTTCGTTTGTCAAAGTGCCAGCCAATCAAAGATATTTCTCGTACTCAAGATTGGGGGATATCGTGCAGCCGGAAATTCGTAAAATAGTGACCTTCGACGAAGAAGTTCTGATCGAAGGATATCGCAAGGCCGAACGGCCGTGGCGCATGTTCGCCGTGGCAGCGGTTGTCACGAACCCTTGGACCGGGCGTTTCGTCGAAGATCTGCGGCCCGAAATATTGGCCTATGGTCCAATCTTGGGACAAGAACTGACCGACAGGATGATCGCGCTGGCCGGAAGCGGCGATGCGATTGAGGCTTATGGCAAGGCTGCGGTTGTAGGGCTGGACGGAGAGGTTGAGCATGCCTCGGGCCTGATCCACACGCTGCATTTCGGGAACATCTTCCGGCAGGCGGTTGACGCCAAATCCTATCTTTCATTCACCAACACCCGGGGCCCGGCGAACACACCGATCATGGTGCCACTGATGGACAAGAATGATGCGGGCCGTCGGTCACACTATCTGACGCTGCAATTCGCCATCCCCGACGCGCCGCGCGCGGATGAGATCGTCGTGGTTTTGGGTGGAGCAACCTCGGGCCGTCCGCATCATCGTATCGGCGACCGTTATCAGGACTTGAAGGATCTGGGCCATGACGTGGACAACCCGGCCTCGGTCTGACATCGGCGGGCTCGCCGCGATAGACGAAGGCGAAGGCCCGCTTGTGGTTCTGCTCCATGGCGTTGGCTTGCGGGCCGAAGCCTGGGGCGCGCAGATCGATGCGCTGTCTGCCGCCGGGCATCGTGTTCTGTGTCCGGATATGCCCGGGCACGGAGAAACCCCGTTCCAAGGTGCTATCGGGCTGGATGGATACGCCAACCCGATCGCGGCCCGATTGACCGAGCCTGCCTGCCTGATTGGGCATTCCATGGGAGCTTTGATCGCTTTGAACATTGCGGCATCGGGTCATGATCAAGTGAGAGGCGTTGCCGCGTTGAACGCAATTTACCGCCGGACCCCCGAAGCGCGTGCGGCTGTCACGACCCGCGCGGCGGCACTGGATGCTGCGGCCATGAACGATCCCACCGTGACCTTGCAGCGTTGGTTCGGCGATCAGGTTTCAAAAGAAGGCGAAGCCTGTTCGCGTTGGCTGAAAGATGTCGACCCGGGCGCATACAAAGCGGCCTATACCGTCTTTGCCGAAAGCGATGGGCCGACTGACGCACAACTGAGGCAAATCAAATGCCCGGCGCTGTTTATGACGGGCGCGGACGAGCCGAATTCCACACCGGGCATGTCGCAGGGCATGGCGCAGCAGGTGACAAATGGGCGGGTAGAGATAATCCCAAATGCCGCCCACATGATGCCCATGATGCACCCGGCTGACGTAAACGCCAAATTGCTTGAGTTCGTTCGGAGGTGCCTGCCATGACCGAGATTGACACCCGCGCCCTGCGTGATGCATTCGGCAACTTCATGACCGGTGTAACGGTTGTGACGACCCGCGACGCCTCCGGAAACCCGGTCGGGTTCACGGCAAATTCCTTCACGTCCGTGTCGCTTGATCCGCCTTTGTTGTTGGTGTGTCCCGGCAAGTTTCTATCCAGCCACGATACCTTTGCCGGATGCACACATTTTGCGGTGAATGTTCTGGCAGATGGGCAGCAGGGCGTCTCCAACACTTTTGCAAGTTTCAAGGGCGACCGATTTGGTCGGGTGGCGCATCGCGACGGAGCCAATGGCTTGCCACTGATCGACGGAGCGCTGGCGCAGTTCAGTTGTGAAACGCATCAGGCGCTGCCCGCAGGCGACCACACGGTTTTGATTGGCCGTGTCACAGAGTTCACCCATATCGGCGGAAACGGTTTGGGTTACGTGAACGGGTCGTACTTCAGTCTTGGACTTGAGCGTGAGATGGACGCGCAGGTTCCAACAATCTGCGGCGCGATTGTCGCGGCGAATGGAAAAGTTCTTCTGGAGCGGCACGACGGCGCATTTCGCCCGGTTCAAATCGCCGGTGCAGAACCCGGGGGGCAACGTAACAGGTTGGCACAGGGTCTTTCTGATCGGGGCATTCAGGCGCAGATCGAACAGGTCTATTCTTCGTTCAACGATGCCGAAACGAACCTGCACTATACGTTCTTTCTGGCGTCCTGCCGTCAGACCGCCCAGACGGACAATGCTGAATGGGTAGATATCGGGGATCTGGCCGATCTGACCTATGCCAGCAAAAGTTTGCACCACATGATGACCCGCTACGCCCTTGAAGCCCGCGAAGGCGTTTTCGGGCTGTATCTCGGTGATGCCGAGCGCGGCGAAATTCACAGTTTCGGTAAAGGAGCCATTTGATGGAGTTTTCACTGTTTGCTCACGTGGAACGTCTGACCCCAGATCAGCCTCACGATGTACTGTATGATGAATTTGTGAGCCTGGTGAAGATGGCCGATGACGGGGGCATGCGGGCGGTTTGGACAGGTGAACATCACGGGATGGAATTCACCATTGCCCCCAACCCGTTTCTGTCGCTTGTCGATCTGGCACATCACACGCGCAATGTGCGGTTGGGGACCGGAACGGTAATTGCGCCGTTTTGGCATCCCATCAAACTGGCCGGTGAGGCCGCCGCAGCGGATCAGATGACAAAAGGGCGTATCGAGTTAGGAATCGCGCGCGGTGCGTATTCCTATGAATATGAACGCCTGATGCCGGGAATGGACGCTTGGGAAGCGGGGCAGCGCATGCGCGAATCCACACCGCTGTTGCCGCAGATCTGGCAAGGTGACTGCGCCCATGAAGGCGAGTTCTATGCGTTTCCGGCGGCAACTTCGGCGCCGAAACCTTATCAGGATGGCGGGCCTCCAATCTGGATCGCCGCGCGGGATCCAAACAGCCACGAATTCGGCGTTCACAACGGATTCAACATTCAGGTCACCCCGCTGTGGCAGGGCATGGAAGAGATCGAGACCCTGATGGGGCGGTTCAACGATGCCTGTGACAGCTACGCGGGGCCGCGCCCCAAGATCATGCTGTTGCACCACACCTATGTCGGCAAAGATGACGAGGATGTTGCGCAGGGCGTGCAAAATCTGCGCCGTTACTACAATTACTTTGGTGCATGGTTCATGAACAAACGGCCAGTTGAACAGGGCTTGATCAAGCCGATTACCGAATCCGAGATGGACGCAAACCCGATGTATACCAGCGAGAAACTGGGCCGTGATCTGACAGTTGGGACCGCGCAACAGGTAATCGACCGGATTAAGCGCTATGAAGATCTGGGCTATGACGAGTTTTCGTTCTGGGTCGACAGCGGCATGACCAACGAACGCAAGCGCGCCTCTTTGGCGCGATTCATCAACGACGTGATGCCGGCATTTCAGTGAGGACCACCATGGGAAACCTACCGCATTTTCAGCTGTTCATTGACGGCGCCTGGACCGAAGGATCAGCCTCGCAGGTGATGACCTCGGAAAACCCGGCGACAGGTCAGGGGTGGGCCACATTCGCGTGCGCCTCGCCCGTAGATGTTGAGCGCGCCATCGCCGCTGCCAAACGGGGTCTGGATGACCCGGAATGGCGGGATATGACACAGACCCAGCGGGGTAAGCTGCTGTACCGCCTTGCTGATCTGGTGGCAGAAAACGCCGCGCGTCTGGGTGAGCTGGAGACAACCGACAGCGGAAAGCTGTTGGCGGAAACCTCGGCACAAACCGGATATGTTGCCGATTACTACCGCTACTACGCGGGTCTGGCAGACAAGGTCGAAGGCACGGTCCTGCCTATCGACAAGCCGGACATGCATGTCTTTACCTCACGAGAACCGATTGGCGTCGTGGCCGCGATCGTGCCGTGGAATGCGCAGATGTTCCTGACTGCGACCAAGCTGGGGCCGGCGTTGGCTGCAGGGTGTTCCGTCGTGCTGAAGGCATCAGAAATCGCACCAGCGCCGATGCTGGAGTTCGCCAAGCTGATCGAACAGGCCGGGTTCCCGCCCGGTGTTGTGTCGGTCATCACCGGTGACGCCGAAAACTGCGCGATCCCACTGACCCGCCACCCGGATGTCGACCGAATTGCCTTTACCGGCGGGCCTGAGACCGCCCGTCATGTGGTGCGAAACTCGGCTGAGAACTTTGCGGTCACGTCATTGGAGCTGGGTGGGAAATCCCCGATCCTCGTGTTTGACGACGCCGATTTGGACGGTGCCGCAAACGGCCTGATCGCGGGTAATTTCGGAGCATCCGGCCAAAGTTGTGTGGCGGGTACGCGCGGACTGGTGCATCGGTCAATCCTTGGGCCTCTGGTCGAGCGGATCGCCGAAAAAGCCAGCGCCATCCGTTTGGGTGATCCTTTGCAGCCGGAAACGCATGTCGGTCCGCTGTGTACCGCGGCGCAAGTGCACAAAATTGAAGACACACTGGGCAAGGCTCGAGGGCAGGGTGCGACGATCCACTTCGGGGGAAAAGCTGCCGACCGTCCCGGAAACTATATGAACCCCACTTTGGTCGAATGCGCGTCCCCCGAAACCGAAACGTTGAAAATCGAAATGTTCGGGCCGGTGATGTCCTTGCTGCCGTTCGATACCGAAGAAGAGGCTATCGCGCTGGCAAACAGCACCCCTTACGGGTTGGGGTCGGGCGTGTTCACGCAGAACCTTGCGCGCGCACACCGTGTGTCGAAGCGGATCAGGGCCGGTATCTGCTGGGTGAACACCTATCGCGCGATCTCACCCATTGCGCCGTTCGGCGGGTTCAACCAGTCGGGCTATGGTCGCGAGGCCGGGGTTGAGGCGATACTGGATTACACCAGAACCAAGACAACCTGGATCAGCACCGCGCAAGAGCCGATGGCGAACCCTTTCATAATGCGCTAAGGATTCGGAAAGGCAGGGATTTCCGCAGGGAAGTGAGGAGCGCATGAAACTGACGAAACCAAACTTCCCATCACCGGCCGATGCCGCCGACCGCAAGGCCATTGCCCCAGTAATTTGCTATCCGCCAGACGCGTTGCAGCAGCCTGATATGATTGGTTTGGGCAAACTGCGCGAGGGTGCGGTAAAGGTGGCCGAGGCCACTGCGGCGCCACGCGATGCGGCATGCATTGATGTTCCGGCTGGCGCTTTTGTCAGGGTGGTTTCGGTCGACGGTCCTCAGGTTGGCGACCTGAACATGTGGAATAAGCATGACCTGACCGAGCGGTTCTATTCCGGCAAAACCCGAGCGCTTCATGGCACGCATTTGTCGACCGGCGACCGGATGTGGTCGAGCTTTCCTAATATGCGTCCGATGGCAACCATCGTTGCCGATACGCTGGATTGGTACGGGTTCGATGCCTTTGGCGGCTCGGTCCACGATGTGATCGGCACGCGGTGTGATCCGTATACCGGGCGCTTGCTTTCGGGGGATGACTATCACTATTGCTGTCATTCGAACCTGACCCGCGCGCTGGCCAACCATTGCGACCTGCCACTGCACGAGGCCGAGATGCTGGTGCATGACGTGCTGAACGTGTTCATGTGCACCGGATTTACCCGCGATACCGGCCAGTACTTCATGAAGGCCAGCCCGGTGCGACCCGGCGATTATCTCGAGTTCTATGCCGAGATTGACCTGATCGTCGGCCTGTCTGCTTGCCCCGGCGGGGATTGTTCGTCGGAACATTCTTCGGATGCCGCTGCCTGCCATCCGCTGTTGATGGAAGTCTACGATCCCGGCGAGGAAGCACGCGCGGCGCATGTCCAACCGGGTCGATCAAAATACGACCGGACGCACGGAACCGGTTAACGGGTCAGGCGCTGACCCAATCGGGTCAGCATTCTGCAGCACAGGTCCAGCTGTTCGATTTCAAGGAACTCGTTTGCCTTGTGGGCCTGTGCGATTGAACCCGGCCCGCAGACAATTGCGTGAACGCCCAGTTTCTGGAACAAGCCCGCTTCGGTCGCAAAGGCGACAACGCCAGTGCCATTCGCGCCGGTCAGTTCGGCCACCAGATCACGGGCCGCGTTTTCTTCCATCGGTTCAAGGCCTTCGACCTCGGCGATGGCCTCTTGCGTGATGCTCGGGTCGCTGTGGACTGCTTGCATCTCCGGTAACAAGGAATGCTCCACGTAGTCCGCAAGGGTCTTTTTGACGAGGTCGGCGTCACTTGCCTGCACGGGTCGCATCTCCCACAAAACCTCAGCCTTGCTGGCTATGACGTTATGGGCAACGCCCCCAGAGATTTGGCCGATATTGACGGTGGTCCAGGGCGGCTCAAACCGGCTGTCGGCGGGCGCGCGGGACTTGAGGATATGGCGCAACTCCAGCAGTTTGCCGATATATCGCGCGGCATATTCCGCAGCGTTCACCCCGTCATCGGGGGCAGAGCTGTGTCCCTCTAACCCGGTAAAACGGGTCGTATATTCAAAGCAGCCCTTGTGCCCCTCAATCACGCGCATCTCGGTCGGTTCGCCGATAATCGCGATGTCCGGAACGATGCCGCGTTCAGACAGGTCGTCGACCAGAGTTTGCGCACCAAGGCAGCCGACTTCCTCGTCGTAGGTAAACGCAAAGTGCAGCGGTTGGCTCAGCTTGCCCGCATCCAGCGTCTCACCGAAAGCTACCGCCGCAGCGATGAAGCCCTTCATGTCGCATGTGCCACGACCGTAGAGTTTGCCGTCGGTCTCGGCCATCTGAAACGGATCAGTTGTCCAGTCCTGATCTGCCACTGGCACAACATCCGTATGGCCGGACAAAAGGATGCCGCCGGGTTGATCAGGCCCCATAGTGGCAAACACATTGGCCTTTGCCCCGGTCTTGTCCCGCGTAACGATACACCGTGCGCCCAATGCCTCGAGCCGTTCGGTCAGGTAGCTGATCACTTCCAGATTCGAGTCCGCAGACACCGTCTCAAAAGCAATCAGGTCGGCCAAAATTTCCATGGTTCTGGGTAAGGTCATGGCTTCACAAAAAGCTTTCTGGGGCGGTTGCAGAAACACTCGGCAGGTCCGGAGTCCGAGATGAGGATCGGCTCAGTGATCTCCAACCCCCAATCATCCATCCAGAGGCCGGGCATGAAGTGAAAGGTCATGCCGGGTTCCAGGACGGTCTCATCCTCGGGCCGCAGAGAAATCGTGCGTTCACCCCAATCGGGTGGGTAGCTGAGGCCAATCGGATACCCGCATCGCGCGCCGCGCTCAATACCCGCCCGTTCCAGCGGGGCAGCCAGAGCCAACGCGATATCACGCGCCTGGTTGCCGGCCCGCGCGGCCTCTAGTCCCGCTTCAAGCCCTTCTACCAGCGCGGCTTCAGCACGAAGCAAATAGTCGGGTGGCTTACCCAAAAAGACCGAGCGGCAGAAGGGCGCGTGGTAACGGCGATAGCAACCTGACAGTTCGAAAAATGTGCACTCGCCGGATTTGAATGGTTCACCGTCCCATGTCAGATGAGGAGCGGCGGCATCCGGGCCGGACGGGAGCAGGGGCACAATGGCCGCGTAATCGCCCCAATCCTCGCCAACTCCGGTGACTGCGTCATGGTAGATTTGCGCGACGAGGTCGTTCTTGCGCATACCCGGTTCGATGCGCTCCAATACGCCGTCGGTCACATGCTCGGATATCCGGGCAGCTTTTCGCATTAGCGCAATTTCCTCATCGGATTTCACGGCACGCTGCCAGTTCACCAATGTGTTTGCGTCGACTAGCTCTGCGTCGGGCAACTCTGCCAGCAAAGTCAGGTGCGCTTTGGCTGAATAATAATAATTGTCCAACTCGACACCGATCCGCCCTTTCGCGATACCAGTATACGCAATCAGCGCTGCCAGATCCTGCATGGGGTGACGCACGGTGGATTGTACGTATTCGTCCGCATAGCCGTGGATCCGGTCATTGGACATCCAAACAGTTTTACGCGCGCCGTTGGCATCCTGATTTCGGCCCCACCAGATCGGATCGGCATCCTGAAGCACTAGTACCCCTTGATGCACATAGAACGACCAGCCCTCATAGCCCGTCAGCCATGCCATGTTTGAAGGATCTTCGACAAACAAAGCATCCAACCCGGCGGCTGCCATGGCGGCGCGGGTCTTTGCCAATCTGCGGTCGTACTCGGCGCGGCTGAAGGCCGGATCTGAATGGGGCATTTTAGGCTCCTGCCTTGGGCGAGTTTTGTTGACAGAACTTGACGAATGCGATCACGTCAATGGGCATCACGAGAAAGACACCAAATTGAGAATCTCACCTACCCCCGATCGCGGCGGCCAAAAGCTGATCAATGGCGCTTGCTTGAGAATTGACGCGGACGCGCAGGTTATCCGCTTTTTCTCTGAGGTCACGGAATGAGGGGGTTTGACACATCTGAGTTCGCAGCCCGAACGGAACGCGCTCAAAACAAGATGCGAGCCTCTGGTCTGTCGGCGCTGTTGCTGACGACGGAACCTGAGGTCCGATATTTTACCGGCTACCTGACGCGGTTTTGGGAAAGCCCGACACGGCCCTGGTTTCTGATTGTACCTGCCAGCGGCAAGCCTGTAGCGGTGATCCCTTCGATCGGGGCCGCGCTAATGGCCGAGACATGGCTCGACGATATCCGAACCTGGGCTGCGCCGGATTTGGCGGACGATGGTATCAGTCTTTTGGCTGATACATTTCGCGAGGTGACGCCCGACGACGCAAAGATCGGACTACCAGATGGGCATGAAACGCATGTCAGGATGCCGTTGGCAGACCTTCGACGTCTGCAACAGACAGTCGGTCAGCGAGACCTTTGCGGCGATGAAGGGATCGTACGCGCGCTTCGAATGGTGAAATCATCAGCGGAGATTGCAAAGATCGAAATGGTATGCGCCATCGCCGGGCGCGCCTTTCAGCGGGTGCCCGAAATCGCCAAAGAAGGCGTGGCGCTGGATGCTGTTTTCCGCGGGTTTCAAATGCTGTGTCTGGACGAGGGGGCCGATTGGGTTCCTTACCTTGCCGGCGGTGCGGAACAGGGCGGTTACTCTGACGTGATTTCCCCGGCATCCGATACGCTGCTGCAGCATGGTGATGTCTTGATGCTGGACACCGGCCTGGTTTGGGATGGGTATTTCAGTGATTACGACCGCAACTGGTCGATAGGGTCCGCGAACACGCAGGTTAAGTCAGCCTATAGTGCATTGATTGAAGCATCGGATGCGGCGTTCGAGATTGCGCGCCCGGGCGCCACGGCGGCTGACTTATTTCAGGCGATGAATTCCGTATTGTCGCGCCACGATGCCGATACGGGGGCAGGGCGTTTGGGGCATGGATTGGGGATGTCTTTGACAGAATGGCCGTCGCTCATTCCGACTGACCACACTGTGTTGGAAGCCGGCATGGTCCTGACGCTTGAGCCCGGCATCGCCGTGGGCGGAAAGATCCTTGTTCACGAAGAAAACGTCGTCATAACCGAAGAAGAGCCCCGCTTTCTTAGCCCGCGCGCAGGTATGGAGTTGCCCGAGATATGACGCGTTTACCTTATACAGTTGATGCAGATGATCCCGCCACGTCCCCAATAGGCCTGATCGTCTTGCAGACAGACGAGACCCTTGAGCCGGAATTCAACGCCTATTTTTCTGATCGCAGCTGTCCCATTTACGTCTCTAGAATTCCCAGCGGCAAAGAGGTGACGACTGATACTCTGGCGGAAATGAAAACGGCACTGCCTGCCGCTGCTGATTTGTTGCCCAAGACGCGACCATATCGAGTGGTCGGATACGGGTGCACCTCTGCCAGCTCGGTGATCGGCTCGGAACAGGTCGAACAAATGGTTCAAAAAACTTGCGAGGCGGAGATTGTTACAAACCCATTGCGCGCGGCCTCGGCCTGCGCCCACGAACTTGGCGTAGCAAAGTTTGCACTTTTGTCGCCATATATCGAAGAAGTGAACGATCCCTTACGCAGTGCTTTTGCGAAAAATGGTATCTCGATGGATGTTTTTGGCACCTTCGGGGAATCCGAGGAAGCCAAGGTTGCCCGGATTTCCCAAGAATCTCTGATCGACGCCGCGGTGAATCTCGGGCGGGACGATTCGGTTGAAGCTGTTTTTCTAAGCTGCACGAATTTAAGAACTTTTGACGTTATCCCGATTGTGCAGGAACGCCTTAAAAAACCAGTACTGTCTAGCAATCAAAGCCTCGCATGGCACATGCGTAAGTTGAATTCTGGCTAAAAACTCTGCTGCTTCCTTTCCAATAGTTACCCACGTGTCATATTTTGGTTGCGTGCCGCACCCTGCATGTCCTTAAATGGCCGCGACAGGTCTTTGAGATCCGGATGAACCGGGCAGGCAGGGACTGCACAGGGGAGACTAATCGGTAAATGTCAAATGACGCAGCGTTCGTCGAGTTTCAGCATGTCCAAAAATCTTATGATGGCGAGATCCTTGTTGTAAAAGACCTTAACCTTTCGATGCCGAAGGGTGAGTTTCTTACAATGCTTGGGCCCTCGGGATCCGGCAAGACAACTTGCCTGATGATGCTTGCAGGGTTTGAAACAGCCACACATGGCGAGATTATGTTGGACGGACGGCCGATCAACAACATCCCACCGCACAAGCGCGGTATCGGCATGGTTTTCCAGAATTACGCTCTTTTTCCGCACATGACGGTGGCAGAAAATCTGGCTTTCCCTCTGGAAGTGCGGAATATCGGCAAGGACGCAAGAGAAGAGAAAGTCCGTCGGGCGCTTGATATGGTGCAGATGGGGGCCTTTGGCAGCCGTCGACCGGCGCAATTGTCTGGTGGTCAGCAACAGCGGATCGCCCTCGCGCGCGCGTTGGTGTTCGAACCCGAGCTGGTTCTGATGGATGAACCACTGGGCGCGCTCGACAAACAGCTGCGCGAGCATATGCAGTTTGAAATCACGCGTCTGGCCCATGAACTTGGGATTACGACCGTCTACGTGACCCACGACCAAACCGAAGCGCTGACAATGTCAGATCGCGTTGCCGTATTTGACGATGGGCGCATTCAACAGCTTGCGCCGCCGGATCTTCTGTATGAAGAGCCAGAGAACAGTTTTGTTGCCCAGTTCATTGGTGAAAACAACACGTTGGAAGGCGTTATTAAGTCAATTAACGGCGACGAATGTGTTGTAGCGCTGGATGACGGATCTGAAATTGACGCCAAGCCGGTCAATGTCCATGCGGCAGGTGATCGAACGAAAGTGTCGATCCGGCCTGAGCGTGTGGAATTCAACAAGGATCGCCTGCACGCCGATGCGCATACCCTGAAAGCAACGGTGAAAGAGTTCATCTACATGGGTGATGTATTCCGGTTCCGGCTGTCAGTTGCCGGGAACGACGACTTCATCATCAAAACGCGAAACGCCCCGGACGCTATCAAACTGTCACCGGGCCAAGAAGTCGAGATCGGCTGGCTTGCGCGTGACTGTCGGGCGTTGGACGCCTGATCAGGGAACAACCCGTTCACGACTCCAAAGTGCGCGGGGAAAGGCATGGGTGGGTTACCCCGTGGCCCAGCCAAAAAGATCAAAATTAACGGGAATAACAGGGAGTTAACGATGAAAGTAACAAAAACCACTCTTATGGCAGGTGCTATCGTGGCAGTTGCCGGCGCTGCATCAGCCGAAGAAATGACAATTGTCTCTTGGGGCGGCGCATACTCCAAATCGCAGCTGAAAGCATATCACGAGCCCTATTCCGAGAAGTCCGGCGTCACGATTCTGAACGACGACAGCTCGGCCGAGGCGGTTGCGAAACTGCGTGCGATGAACGAAGCGGGTAACGTTACCTGGGACGTGGTCGACGTTGTGGCGGCAGACGCAATTCGTCTGTGTGACGAAGGTTTGGCGCTGGAAATCGATCCGGACACCATGTTGGCACCGGCACCTGACGGAACCTCGGCTGCCGATGATTTCGGTGACTTGCTTGTCAGTGAGTGTTTCATTCCGCAAATCGTTTATTCGACTACATTCGGGTATCGTACGGATCTGGTGGGTGACACCCCACCATCGGATGTTTGCGCGGTCTTCGATCTGGAAGCCTATCCTGGCAAGCGTTCGCTTGAAAAGCGTGCCATCAACAACATGGAATGGGCTCTGATTTGTGATGGCGTGGCCAAAGACGACGTCTATGACGTGCTGGCGACTCCTGAAGGGCAGGATCAGGCCCTGGCCAAGCTAGGCACCATCAAGGACAACGTTGTCTGGTGGTCCGCGGGAGCGGACACGCCGCAGTTGCTGGCGGATGGCGAGATCATCATGGGTTCGACTTATAACGGTCGCCTGTTCAGCGTGATCGAAGAGCAGAAGCAACCCGTTGCAATGCTGTGGGATGCTCAGATCTTTGATCTGGACGGCTGGATTATTCCTGCTGGTCTGAGCGAAGAGCGTCAGAAGCGCGCGCTGGACTACATCATGTTCGCAACCGATACGCAGCGCCTGGCGGATCAGGCCAAGTACATCTCGTACGGTCCAGCCCGCGCATCTTCGGCGCCGCTGGTGGGTCAGCACGCGGACCTGGGCATCGACATGGCACCTCATATGCCGACCGATCCCGAGAACGCCAAGAACACGTTCCTGTACAACTACGAGTTCTGGGCTGACTATCGTGATGACATCGAAGCAAAGTTCCAGGCTTGGCTGGCGAAGTAATCGCTGAATGAACCAAAAAATCCAGCCGGGGCCAAGTTAGGCCCCGGCGTCAATAAATCAGGGAACGCAGATGAGCGACGCAACTCAATCAGGTCCGATGTTGGCGGCAGATGGTACGCCGCTGAAGAAATCACTGGCGCGTTCATTGCGTCGGCGTAAATTGCGGGCGTTGGCTCTGGTTGCGCCACTTTTGCTATTTGTACTGCTTTCCTTCGTCATCCCGATCATTTCCATGCTATTCCGATCGGTCGAAAACGGGATCGTCTCAGAGACGCTTCCTATGACAGTCGTTGAGTTACAGCATTGGGACGCCGAGAGCGGGGAATTGCCGGAAGAAGCTTTGTATGAAGCATTTATTCGCGACATGGTTGTTGCCGTTGACGCCAAGCAACACACAAGACTGGGTACCCGCCTGAACTATGAGCAGACGGGCATGTCGTCGATGTTCCGAAAGTCCGGTCGCCAGATCAAACGGATAGATCCGGAGGCTGATGGCCCTTTCAAGGACAAACTAATCGAAATTCACGAAGGCTGGGGTGACGTTGACACATGGCGTGTGATCAAAACGCATGCGGTGCCGATCACCAATGGATACTTCTTGAACGCCGTTGATATGCAACGCACGCCAGAAGGTGCGCAGGCCCAGCCTGAGGACAAACGTATCCTGATCAAGCTGTTCGGCCGGACATTGTTCATGTCGCTGATCATCACCGGGTCCTGTATTCTGCTGGCCTATCCGGTCTCATACCTCTTGGCCAATCTGCCGATGCGCGTTTCGAACATGCTGATGATTTTGGTACTGCTTCCGTTCTGGACATCGCTGCTGGTGCGCACGTCAGCATGGAAAGTGATGTTGCAACAACAAGGGGTGATCAACGAAACGCTGGTCTGGCTGGGGCTTGTTGCGGATGATGCCAGGTTGGTGATCATCAACAACCAGTTCGGCACGATTATCGCGATGACGCATATCCTGCTGCCGTTCATGATCCTGCCGATGTATTCGGTCATGCAGACGATCCCGATAACCTATACACGCGCGGCCAAATCGATGGGGGCAACGAACTGGACCACCTTCTGGAGGATTTACTTCCCGCAATCCATTCCAGGTATCGGCGCGGGCTCGATCCTCGTGTTCATTCTGTCCATCGGCTACTACATCACGCCCGAGATCGTGGGCGGCACCAAAGGTGTCTTCATCTCGAACCGGATTGCGTACCACATCTCGTCCTCTCTCAACTGGGGACTGGCTGCGGCGCTGGGAACGATCCTGCTGGCGGTCGTTCTTTTACTCTACTGGTGCTACGACAAGATCGTGGGCATTGATAACGTCAAGCTGGGATAAAGAATATGGCTGCACTTACACCAATATCCCGCAAACCGTTGTCAGTGGTTCTGCCGGCTGTCGCAATCGCCGGAGGATTTTTGGGCATGTTCGTCGGAGCCGGGCAGGGCAACGTCCTGCTGGGCATCCTGGTCGGCGCTGTTTTGATGGCAGGGCTGGCATGGCTGTATGTCAACGTGCTGGACAACGAACGCGTTGCTCGCTGGATTACGATACTGGGTCTTGCTGCAATCGGATTTTTCTTTGCAGGCATTACAGGCTTGATCGTCGGGCTGCTGGCGGGATGGTTCTTTGCCTTCTTTATCTTCTGGCTCTACGAGGGGCGCTATCGGCAAAAATTGCTGCCTTACATGACGGCTGGTCAGGTGTTGTGGCATTTTACTTTCCGGGTGATCTGCGGGGCAATCTTCGTGTTCCTAATCACGCCGATCCTTGTGGTTCTGCCGCTGTCTTTCAATGCGCAGGACTTTTTCACCTTTACGCCCGAAATGCTGCGTCTGGACCCTGAAGGGTATTCGCTGAAGCATTACCGCGATTTTTTCACCAACAATGAATGGCAGCGCAGCTTCAAGAACTCGCTGATCATCGCACCAATTGCGACCGTCATTTCGGTATCGCTTGGCACTCTGGCGGCGATAGGTCTTAGCCAGTCGCATGTTCCGGGGCGTCGGGCCATCATGGGCATTCTGATTTCGCCAATGATCGTTCCGCTGATCATCTCGGCCACGGGTATGTTCTTTTTCTACAGCGACATCGGCCGCTTTATGGAAGGCACGCTGGGCATGAACAAGAACTTCGTCGGCTATGTCAAAGTCGTGCTGGCGCATGCGGTTCTGGGGATTCCCTTCGTCATCATCACGGTGACCGCCACGCTGGTCGGGTTTGACCAGTCACTGACGCGGGCCGCTGCGAATATGGGTGCGGGTCCGGTGCGGACGTTCTTCAAAATCCAGATGCCGCTGATCCTGCCGGGTGTGATTTCGGGCGGATTGTTTGCCTTCATCACTTCGTTTGACGAAGTTGTGGTGGTTCTCTTTGTCGGATCAGCCAGCCAGAAAACACTGCCATGGCAGATGTTCACCGGCCTGCGCGAACAGATCAGCCCGACCATTCTGGCCGTAGCGACCATCCTTGTCGTGATCTCGATCGCGCTGCTTACCACGGTCGAACTGCTGCGGCGGCGGTCTGAACGCCTGCGGGGTCTCACCCCGGCTTGACGCGACTCAAAAGCTGATTTAGCGATTTCACCATGTACCCCGGTCACGATGGCGTCGTGACGCAACGCGGGGTGCATGGCTCTCGGATCCCGAGGCCGCTCGTCCTGAACGCCGGGATTAGTGGCCGGGCGATGCCAGTCCGGCGTTGAGGAGAGTCAAAGATGAATGATCTGAACAATCGCCCCGAGTTTTTCACATGCCATAACGGTGACAAAGCGCCGTTGGCATTTAGTCGGGCGGAATACGACCGTCGCCTTGCCAGCCTGCGTGCGACCATGGCGGCACGGGACATTACGGCAGTTCTGCTGACGTCGATGCAGAACATCGCCTATTACTCGGGCTTTTTGTACTGCTCGTTTGGCCGCCCTTACGGCTGTGTCGTGACGCAGGATGCCTGCACGACGGTTTCGGCCAATATCGACGCAGGGCAACCCTGGCGGCGATCTGTGGACGACAACGTGATCTACACCGATTGGAAGCGGAACAATTACTGGCGTGCCGTGGCCAGCCTGATCGGCTCCGCGCGCCGGATCGGTATCGAGGGGGACCACATAACGCTGGCAATGCGCGACACTGCGCAGGATATGCTAGGGGCACCGGAACTGATCGATATCGCGTCTGATACGATGGCTGCACGGATGGTGAAATCAGCCGAAGAGATCGAATTGATCAAAGGCGGCGCGCGTACTGCGGATGTTGGTGGCGCGGCTATCCACGCCGCGATCCGTGAAGGCGCGACCGAGATTGAGATCGCCATGGCCGGACGTGACGCGATGGAGGCCGAGATTGCCCGCGCCTATCCGGATGCCGAATACCGCGATACATGGGTTTGGTTCCAGTCAGGCCTGAACACAGATGGCGCACATAACCCGGTCACCAAGCGCGCGTTGGAAAAGGGCGATATCCTGTCGCTGAACACTTTCCCGATGATTTCAGGTTATTACACAGCGCTGGAGCGCACTCTGTTCCTGGGCGAACCTGATGCCGAAAGTCTGCGGGTCTGGAAAGCCAATGTTGCCGCCCATGAGCTGGGTCTGAGCCTGATCAAACCCGGCGCGACCTGCTCGGGGATCTGCGAAGAGATCAACCGTTTCTTTGCCGACGAGGGTCTGCTGCAGTACCGGTCCTTCGGGTACGGCCACTCCTTCGGTATCCTCAGCCATTACTATGGGCGCGAGGCAGGTCTGGAACTGCGCGAGGATATCGACACGGTTCTGGAACCCGGCATGGTTGTCTCGATCGAACCGATGCTGTGGATTCCCGAAGGTCAAAAAGGCGCTGGCGGATACCGTGAGCATGACATTCTGGTGGTTGAGGAAACCGGTGCTGAAAACATTACCGGTTTCCCCTATGGACCCGAACACAACACGATCAGCGCATAATTGATCCGGCAGGAAGGGCAGTCAGCCCTTCTTGCCCCGCTCGTGAAAAATGAACCCGATGAAGTTCAGCAGAACCTGCGCCGCCAAAATCTGTGTGCTTTCGGTCGGGTCGTAATTCGGAGCCACTTCGACAAGGTCAATTCCGACTACGTCTCCGCGTTTCGCAAGCCCCTGAATTATCTCCAGGACATCATAGTACAGGAACCCGCCGTGGCTGGGCGTTCCAGTGCCAGAGGCGATGGACGGGCAGAATGCGTCGATATCAATCGTGACATAATACCGGGCGCCTTCCGGGATGCGCGCCAACACGCCGTCTGTACCGAGCTTGCGCACCTGCCGAACGGACAAAATGTCCGACCCACGGGCGCGGGCGTCCTCGTATCCTTCTTTGGCGGTTGAAGACACGTTCCGGATGCCCAGTTGCGTCATGCCCGAAACGTATGGCTTTTCAATTGCGCGCCGCATGGGGTTGCCGTGCCCGGCGGTCACGCCATGCCGTTCGTCAACGAAATCCAGATGCGCATCAATCTGCACGACGTGGATAGGCCCGTTTTTCTCGCAATAGTTTTCGAAAGCGTTGATGCAGGGAATATTGACCGAGTGATCGCCGCCGATGGTGACGGGCAGGGCGCCTGCGTTCAGCATCTTTTCCACACCGAACTGGATGTTGGCGTGGCTTTCGTCGGTCTTGGTGTGGATGATATCCGCGTCGCCGATATCGACCATCCGGACCGAGCCATCCAGATAGGTGGCGTCATCCTCGTGGTCATATGCGCCGGCATGGCCGAAGCTGAACAGCGTTGACGCGTCGCGCACCGCACGCGGTCCAAACCGAGCGCCGGATCGCCACTGAGTTCCGAAATCAAAAGGCGCACCCATGACGGCGACGTCAGCATCGATTTGATCCCAATCCTCGACGTACGGAGCTTTGCCAAAGGTCGATATGCCCACAAACGGCAGGTTCAGGCGACCGCCGGAATATCCATGAGACGTCATTGCAAGAATCCTGTTTATTGTTTTCCCAGCGCAGCTTAATCGGGACTTCTAAATCAGGATAGGCGAAACCGGATACATATTGCTCAAGCGCAGACTTGATTGTCCGCCTCACCGGTGTGTATCTGGCGTAACCGCTTGAAAGGAAACACCGTGGGACGTCACGAACTGCCGCCAGAGACGGGTGCCTTTTTTATCAATCTGGATCGCGTTCCAGGGCGTCGCGCTTTCATGGAAACGCAGTTCGATCATGCAGGTTTGGTTGGTGCCACGTGCTTTAGTGCGACAGATGCACAGGTACCCGGTGTGCTGGATGTCAACGGCTACGTTCCCGGATCGGGCAGTCGCTGGGGTTTGACGCAAAGCGAAATCGCCTGTTTTGAAAGCCATCGCGCGGTTTGGCAGACTGCGGTGGATCAAAACCTGAATGCGGTGGCCGTCTTCGAAGATGACGTCGAAATGTCTGTTCAGGCAGGATCGATAATCGCGGCCTTTCTGGAGGTCCCGGATGCCTTTGACATGGTCAAGCTGGACTATTCCCCCAAATCCCTTCGTTTTGGGCCAGAGACGCATATCGCAGGCGTCAGGGTCCGGCCCATGCTGGAAATGGCCCCGAGTGCGGCCGCCTATGTGCTTTCTCAGCGGGCCTGCCAGAAACTGCTGAATTGGTCCGAGAAGTATTCGGATCACCTGGACGATTTCGTTTCGATCCCACGGCCGGATTGGCGGATGTATCAGTGTTTTCCGGCTGTTGGGGTGCAGATGATCTGGTCGAAACAGCAAGATCACACGGTCGAAGAGGTGAAGGTCAGCGAACGATCCCAAGACCAGAAAACCAACAGCGGGCTGGATAAGGGGCCGCTTTGGGTCCGCCTTCGGCGAGAATTGATCGCGGCGCGGCGCAAGCTGTATTGGCGCATGGGAGGCCAGACGCGATTGCTGGAACAGGGGGGATACGTCGGGTTCATACCCTGCTCCGACGATCTGAGCGTGTGAATTCAAGTCTCACCAACGCCACCTAAATGGTTGTCCCGCAGTGCATCCGCGTCATAAGCGTTAACAACACTGTCAATATGATATAACCTCGTGACGTTAGTGGTGAATAACGTTTGGGTTATGTGTCGTGGGGCAGACAATTTACGAGAGATACGGTGGCTTCAAAACGATCTCGCGGATCGTGATGACGTTTTACGAAATGGCCTTAGAGTCCGATCAGATCGGCGGCCACTTCGAAGACATTGATATGCCCCGTTTGATTGATCATCAGACCAAGTTCGTTTCGTCCCTGGTTGGTGGACCTGCATCCTTTAGCGATGACAGGATCGAGGCGGTTCATCGTCACCTGAACATCTCTCACGCCGATTTTGACGAGATGGCTGCGCTTTTCAGAGAGGCCCTGTCGATGCATGGAATGGAAGACGCGCATATAAAAATTGCCCTTGATGCCATCGAGTCAAAACGGGCCATCATCGTGGCACGCGACGCCGCATGAGTATTCTGGCCATAAATGAACAGCTGCTGCGCGCGATCGGTGTTGGCGTCGCTGTAGTACGGGCTTCGGATTTGGGTTTCGTGTTTCACAACGGTCCATTTACCGAATGGTTTGGGGCACCGGCCGAAGGTCAGACCCTGTTGGATTACTTCCCCGACCTTGATCCAAAAGAGCTTGAAGACGTTAAACAATCCGGCCTGCGCTATTCGGCCGAGCTGCAGGTCAAACCCAAGCGCCGGACGCTGATATTCGCAGTCGCGGTGTCCTTGGCCAATGGCCTGTCCGAACAGGTGCTGGTGGTCGAATTTCAGAACATCACCCGCATTCGCGAGCTTGAGAGCATGATCGACAGTTATTCGACCATGGTCGAACGCAATACGCGAGAATTGGAACGCGAGAAAGAGCGGGTCGAACGGTTGCTTTTGAACGTTATGCCCCGCGCTGTGTATGAAGAGTTCAAGACCTTTGGTGTCGTTACCCCGCAGCTCTACGATCAGGTCTCGGTCGTGATGCTGGATTTTGTGGGCTTTACGGATTTTGCGGCAAAGACCGACCCGACTGTGACGCTCAGCGAGTTGAATGACGTTTTCACGGCCTTCGACAGGATCGTCGAACAATATGGCTGCGAACGGATCAAAACGATCGGGGACGCTTATCTGGCGGTCTCGGGAATGCCGGACGCAACACCGGATCATGCGACGGCCGTGGCCCATTGCGCGGTCCGGTTCCTGCGTTACCTCGAACGGCGCAACGAAAGCCATCCGCATAAATGGCAGGCCCGGATCGGTCTGGGAATGGGGCCGGCAGTAGGCTCGGTCGTGGGTATTCAGAAATACGTCTACGACGTGTTTGGTCCTGCTGTGAACATTGCTTCACGCCTGCAAGTCTTTGCAAACCCAATGAATATTGTTGCCCCAGAAGAGATGAAGTACGCGCTGATTGACGAATTTCAGGTCTCGGATATTGGGCCGGTGGATATCAAGGGCATGGGTCGGATGGATCTGATTAACGTCACCTCGGGCCTTAGTGTTCCGGCGCCAAGGTCCAGGTTCTAGCGCGGATCTCAGTCGTCCTGCGGCACCAGGCCTAAACCCCGCAAATAGATACCGATACCGCTTTCCAGCAGGTCCTCTGGTGGAAAGGGAGAGCTTGCGCCCGTGTTGCGCGCATAAAGTTCCACGACCCCATGGCTCATCGCCCAGATATGGGCACTGAACATCGAAGCGGGTGGGCGTTTTTCTGGCGGAATGTGTTGCGAAAGATCTGCGGCTGCTTTTTCCAACACGCTCTTGGCCCGGTTCGCGGCCAGCGCCAATTCAGGCGTTCGGTTTACGGATATCCCGCTTTCGAACATGGCGATGTAATGGCCGGGGTGTTTGCGGGCAAAAGCCAGATAGGCCCGACCGGTTGCCTCAAACGCTGCCAAGGCAGAGGGTTGGCCCGTGTCATAGGCGTATTGCATCAGGTCGGCAAACATTTCGAAGCCCTGACGGGCGGCCTCGGCGATAAGATCCTCGCGCCCCTGAAAGTGCCGATACACGGCTGCTGGCGTCACCCCGGCGGTCTTTGCGGCCTCGGACAGGGTAAAGCCGGTCGGTCCCTTTTCTTCGATCAGCGACAGGGCGGCCTCGATCAAGGCTTGCTTGAGATTTCCGTGGTGATACCCGCGTTTCGCCATGCCTCTGTCACGAGCCTTTTTGTTTAAATTCTGCGGAACCAAGACATAATCCACCCCTGCTGGTTCGTCCAACCCTTGCCAGCAATAGAGCGCGAAAATGTCATCACGCGTCCAACACCTCGGGTCCGCCGCAAATCAGTGGATCAATCTTGCCAATAGCCTTCTTGTCTTTTTCATCATAGTCCAGCGCGTGCAATACAGTTCGGATGGCTGCAATTCGAGCGCGTTTTTTGTCGTCCGAGCGAATGATGGTCCATGGACAAAGGTCTGAGTGACTGCGGGTCAGAGTTTCCGAGATCGATTGCGTGTACTCGTCCCACTTGCTAAGACCCGCAATGTCGATTGGGCTGAGTTTCCATTGCTTTAGCGGATCTGTCTCACGTGCCAGAAAGCGGTTCAGTTGTTCCGCGCGCCCGACGTTAAGCCAGAATTTGAACAGTTTGATCCCGTCATTCACCAGTCCGGATTCAAGCGGCAGAACTTGCCTGAAAAAACGTTCGCGTTCTTCGGTTTCGCAAAAGCCAAATACGTTTTCGACGACGCCGCGATTGTACCAGCTGCGGTCAAAGAACACGATTTCGCCTGCCGCAGGCAGGTGCTGAACGTAGCGCTGGAAATACCATTGGCTGCGTTCGGTATCAGAGGGTTTGCTGAGCGCCACGTTGCGGGCACCGCGCGGATTTAGGTTCTCGCGAAAGCGCTTGATTGTACCGCCTTTTCCGGCGGCATCGCGACCTTCGAAAATAATCGCAACGCGATTGTCCGTTTCCCTGACCCAGGATTGCATTTTGACCAGCTCGATCTGCAGCAGATCCATTTCTTTCTCGTAATCCTTACGCTTCATTCTTTCTTCGTAAGGGTAGGTCGTGTTCAGGATGTCGTCTTTCTTGGCGTTTTCAATGGCTGATCGCACCTCTTTTGGGGCGTCCTTGCGGAAATACTTTTCAATGGAACCTTTGTCCGAACGGGCCATTAGCTACCTCGCCATAAAATCCATATCCTACTATGGATTAGCTGGCAGTTTAACGCAAACCCGCTCGTTCGGCGGCGCGGTCGATCGCTGAGGCAACCTCGGGGGCAGCCACAACCTGCGGCATGTGACCGATACCCGGAAGCTCGATCAGTTCCGCGTCAGGGATTTGGTCGACCAGTTGTTCTGCATGCCATGCAAATTTGACAGTGGTGTCAGCCGTTCCGTGAACGACCTCTGTCGGTACGGAAATTTCGCCATAGCGGGGTTGCAGGGCGCGGACTTCTTCCAACAGATTGGCCCGCTGCTTGGCATTGGCATGCATCGAGGCGCGCCGCATTGTCAGGCCGGGGCCGAAATGCTGTGAATATCCTTCGGGTGCTGTCTGCGGGGCAAAGACCTTGTCCAACGCCTGTTCCACATACCATTCGGGAACGAATGCGGTGATCAGGGGCAGGGCCAGCGTATTGCCCGCTTCTGTCGACGCCAGTTTGTTGAAACCGTCCAGCGGCGTCTCCCACGGGATCGCAGCCGGTGCGATCAAAACAAGGGCGGAAATGTTGTCGGGCCGGGTGACCGCCCAAGCCAGCGATACGGACCCGCCATAGCTTTGACCTGCAACAATAGGTTTTTCCGCCCCCAATTGGGCAGCGGCTTTTTGCAGGATTAACGCTTGTTCCTCAATGGTTTCACCGTTCGGGTTGAAGCTGTCGCTATAGCCCAGACCAGGTCGGTCGAACACTATCACACGGAAGTTCTTGGCCAAGATCGGTGCAAGGGCAAAGGTCATGTCACGGGTGTTACCACTGGACCCGTGGATCAGAACCACATCGGGGCCTTCGCCCATGACAACCGCATGAACGGCGATTCCGTCGACCATGACTATTTCACCCTCAGGGGGGAACCGAGCCTCAGCCGCAGCTTCGTTCTGTGCTGCGCGCCAGACGGTCAGCAGGATCAGACCCGATAGGGCGAGGCCAAGGAATATCAGAACTTTAATGACCAACGTCTTTCATGTTGAACGGTGTGGACTGGTAAATCTGGTTGATCCAATTGCCGTACAGAAGATGCGCATGGCTGCGCCATCTGTTTTGCGGCGGTTGTGATGGATCGTCGTCTGGATAGTAGTTCATCGGCACATTGATCGGTGTCCCGTTCGAGACATCGCGATCATATTCCTGCTTCAACGTATCGCTGTCATATTCGAAATGATTGAAGATATAGATCGCACGATGCGAGGGGTCCTCGACCAGACAGGGGCCGACCTCATCGCTGCCCAACAATGTCGTCAGGCCGGGCGCGCTGTTAATCTCAGATTGGTTCATTGTGGTCCAGCGGCTGACAGGGATCACGCAATCATCGGAAAAACCGCGTAAAAACGGGGAAGAAGGAGCCAGATTTTGGTGCCGATAGCATCCAAACGCCTTGGCATCGAGCGCTTGTTTGTCGATGCCGTGGAAGTGGTTGATCATCGCCATCCCACCCCAGCAGACGCCAAAGGTGGAATGGACGTTCGTCTGCGTCCATTCGAATACTTCGGTCATCTCGTCCCAATAGGTGACGTCATCGAACTCCAGATGTTCGATCGGCGCGCCCGTGATGATCAGGCCGTCGAATTTCTGATCCTTTACCTCTTGGAACGGTTGATAGAACTCGGCCATATGATCGGCGGCGGTGTTCCTGGTGCGATGTTCGGTCATGCGGATCAGCGACAGGTCGATCTGTAGCGGAGTCGCTCCGATCAGGCGCGCGAACTGGTTTTCGGTCTGAATCTTTTTGGGCATCAGATTCAGCAACCCGATCCGCAAGGGGCGGATGTCCTGACGCATCGCCTGATCCGTGGCCATGACCATGACGCCCTCTTTGGTGAGAACGTCGTAAGCGGGCAGGTCGGAAGGGATCTTGATCGGCATCAGGTGCAAGCCTTTGGAGTTACTGTGTAGAGGCGGTAGTTAAGCCCGGTTTGTCCGGGTCTCAAGGGTGCGTTCGATCAACTCATCGAAATCACCCGCATCGCGGACCTTGTGCATGTCATCAGCGGTGATTGTGACACCCCAATTGTCCGCCATGGCCTGATAGCGCGGTTGGCGGTGCGCCAGTGCGCGGGCATAGGTCCAGCGGATAAAGGCGTCCGGGTCGACGTTCTCGGGTGCGTAACCATGTTCGGTGAGGTATTCGTCCCAGACCCGGGTCAGAAATTCTGCCTGATAGGACATCGGCTTGGGGGCCTTATCGAAACGGCGGATCAGTTCTGCAGTGTGATCCTCATCGCCCTTGATCCAGATCATCAGGGTTCGGCGGGACAGCTCGGACAGGACGTGATCTGCCGGGTCTTCGGGATCGACCCATTCGGAGATTGACCCGCCAGTATCGCAGATGAAGTTCGGGTATTGATACAAACGCTTGGCGCGGTCGATGAAATACTCGGTGTCCAGCAAGGCGTGGATCTCAGCCAAGCGGAATTGTTCTTGCCGACGACGATATTCCGTTAGCTCAAGCCCGCCATGTGCCGGGTTACCCGGCTTGCCCAGATAGGTCGCAACCGGTGTCAGGTTTTCGAACGAGATATTCGAGCCGATATAGATCGAATCCGACAAAAGCAGGTCGCGCAGGAAGGGCACCTTCATCGCCTCGGCTTTGGCGTTGTCGATGATGTATTCGCCCATGTACCGGGTGCCGATGCGGTAATCGATCGAGTAGTGGAACCAGTCCCCGGAATCGCGCAGCACGTTCGACACATAGGTCTTGCCCAGCCCAGACATGCCGAAGAACAGCACTTTTTTCCGGGCCGCTTCGCGCCAGTCCTTTGCCGAGCTGTAGATCATTATCCGCTGTCCCTTTTTCTGACCTAGCTAAAACGGGCAGGGGGCGGCGTCAATCACGTGAGCGGGACCAGTTCAGAATCAATAACCCGATCGCCAGCACGGCAAAGCCCAAAAAGGCCTGCGGCGGCAAGGTTTCGTCGCGAACCAGAGTGCCCAAAACGATGGCGACAGGCGGTATGACAAGCGTTACCAACATCAGGTTTCCGGCACCGGCCATGGCCAGAACGCGGTAATACAGCAAGTACGCTCCGGCTGTTGCAATCAGAGCGTAATAGGCAATGGCCGCCCACGTGATCGCCGGCAGGTTCAGCGTGGGAAGCCCGTCGGCCACGAGGGAAACTGGCAAAATCAGAATGGTTGAGCCGGTCAGCATGCCGGCAGCGGCAACTATCGGAGACAAGCCTGACAACTTGATTCTGGCCCACGCGCCGGCCAACGCGTAAGAAACTGTTCCGGCGACAATTGCCAGTTGGGCAACGCTTTGAAGGTTGAAAGTTGCGAAATTCTTAAGGCCAATTGCAATTGCTACACCCAGAAATCCCAGACCGACGCCCACGCCGCGAGCAAGGGTCAACCTCTCGTCCTTGAAAAACATAGCGGCGATCAGGACGCCGAAGACGGCGGTTGCGGCATTCAGGATCGAGGTCAGGCCAGTTTCGATGTAAAGCTGCCCCCAAGCCATAAGCGAGAAGGGGATGGCATTGTTCAACAACCCCATCATCAGGAATGCGCCCCAGATACGCGGGCTGGTCGGAACGCTCAGCTTTTTGACCCAGACAACGATCCACAACGCCAGCATCGCCCAGAAAACGCGGTGCAGAACCGAGGTCATGACGGGGATCGTGTCCAATGCGACGCGGATCGAGATAAAGGATGCGCCCCAGATCACGCCCAGAAGTAAAAGTTCGGCCCAAGCTCTCGGAGACAGGTGTTTTTGAGGTTCCATAGCCCGTTCTCGCATTCCCCAAGGCGATGTTCGACCCGAAACTTGCGCAAAGAAAAACCCCGCCAAAAGTGGCGGAGTTTTTGTAGTTGGTTTGCTAGGCGGGATCAGTTCAGCGTGTAAGTGAGCTGCAGACCAACGCTCCATGCTGAATTGCCCGAGAATTCGCCACCTGTGGTGGTGGTCGCATCGCCGATGTCGGTATAGCGGATGCCGCCAGAAATCTGAGCCTGCTCGAAGGAGTATGTACCACCTACGCCAAGGCTCCAGAAACCGTCGGTGGGGCCGAGGTTCGAAACAGCAGAACCTGAGGACGTTTCATAGCCCGCAGAGATCGCGCCAGAAAACTCTTCGGTGAACTTGTAGCCAAGACCCAGTGTGTAGGTGAAGGTGTCGTCCGCGTAGTCAACCAGGTTCTGTTGTGCAGCGGCAGTATAAACCGGCGGTGCCAGAACTGTCTGCGGCCAGTCAACCCAGCGGATCGAGCCGAACAGCAGCGTTTTTGGTGCCACACCGGTCTGGAAGTCCAGATTCACCGATTGAGGCGTCACAACCTCGGTTTCGGTCTGTGCGGTCACAAGCGCCGCGGGGATGGGGGGGACGCGATTGATGGATTCCGTCGAGTCGAAATCGTGCGTGATTTTCGAGTTGTAGGTCAAAGCAACGCGAGCGGCGATGTCAGGACGTTCCCAAGCAACACCGACGACGTAGCCGAAGTCGATCTCGGACCCGGACTCAAACTCATATCCGGCAACAGCCGGAACAGCGACGGTTGCCTTGGCCCGCTGGGCGCGAATGCCGCCGATAGCGCTGAAGCCGCCGTCAAATTTGTAACGCACCAGGGCAGTGATCGCGTCAACATCTGCCTTTGCGCGCAGAACGTCGGTGCGACCGCCCGCTGCGGCTGTGGGGTTTTGCGAGAGCGGATAGTTCGACGGATACTCAACATCGGCACCGTACGGCTCGTCGTAGATGAGCGCAAAGTCCAACCGATCGGTAAACGAATGCTTGTACGCCAGGTGTGGTGTCCAGAAGCTTTTGGCGATGTTTCCGGAATCAACACCGTTCTGTTCGCCGCTCACGTCGGGGTTTGCATAACCCAAACGGAACTGAACGACAGAACCTTCCTCAAACAGAATGTTGACGCCCTGGCCGCTGCGATCAAGTCCGCCGGCGTAAGCCCCGGTCGCGCCAATGCACACCGCGCACGCCTGTAGAAGCGCTTTTTTCATTAGTTCCTCCCTCTAGGTCTCCTGAAGGTCAGCGCCTGTTGATATGTGGTGCGGACTGACCTGCATTGTGGTGCTCGATATTTTCTTGAGCTTTACCTTATCGTCAACTGGTGACCGTGCGTTACTTGTGTTGAGTGTCGCGTAGAGGTGTTGCCAAACTGTTACGATTCTCTGCGTGAACGTTCAGGAAAATACCTACGAAAATTACCGCAGCGCCTAATAGGGTCCAGTGATCCAGCGGTTCGTGATACAGAACCATACCTATGACCGCGATTGTGGGCAGGCGTGCAAAGTCAAACGGCACCACAACGGTTGCCGGGGCAATCGCCAGCGCATTTGTGATGCAGTAATGCGCCAGCAGCCCGGCCAGTCCCACCAGCAACAAAAACGGAGCTGTGCTTGCCGAGGGCAGGGTGATTTGTCCGTCGATACCCGATGCGATCAGCCCCAGTACGGCTTGCATTACTGTCAGCCAGAACATGATGCATCCGATGCTGGCAAAACGAGTGAGCGACTTTGTCGATATCGTTGTTAAGGCGAAGAAAACAGCGGACATAGCAGCGGTCATCACACCTGCACTGAGAGGCACGGTGCCCGGCCGGGCGACCAGTAGAATTCCAGCAAAGCCGATCAGCGCCGACATCATGCGCACGGTCGTCAGGCGCTCTTTCAACAAAAGCGGAGACAGCAGGATGACCCATATGGGCTGCGTAAACTCCAGCGCAAAAACCTGCGCCAACGGAATGACGCTGACCGCATAAAACCAAAGGTTTTGCCCGGTGAAATGCAATACGTTCCGGATGCCGTGCAAGCCGATCCGTTCAGTCGAAACCTGGTGCCACTTTCGCGTCAGGGTAAAGATCAGGGCGACCACGCAGATGCCGACGAGGCTGCGGTAGAACATGATCTCGAACGTGTCGTGGGTCACGCTCAGTTCGCGGCCCGCGATTGCCATGGATGAGAAAGAGGCAATCGCCCCGGTCATCCAGAGCGCTGCCTTGCCGATCTGTGGTCTGGCGGTTTCCATCCGGGCGCCTGTAGATTTTGGTTGTACCAATTTGATTGCTATCGATTTTTTCACGGCGTGAAAAACAAAAAAGCCGGGACAGAGCCCGGCTTTCGCATTATTCCCACTCGATGGTTCCGGGTGGTTTTGATGTGATGTCATAGGTGCATCTGTTGATGCCTTTGACCTCGTTGATGATCCGTGTGGCCGTTTCGCCCAAAAACTCATGGCTGAAAGGGTAATAGTCTGCGGTCATGCCATCCACGGATGTCACCGCGCGCAGGGCACAAGCGTAGTCGTAGGTGCGACCGTCGCCCATGACGCCAACAGTACGCACGGGCAGGATGGCCACAAAGGCTTGCCAAATGTCATCGTACAAACCGTGCTTGCGAATCTGGTCGATATAGACCGCATCCGCTTCGCGCAGGATATCCAGCTTTTCACGGGTGATCTCACCGGGGCAGCGAATCGCCAGACCGGGACCGGGGAAGGGGTGGCGGCCAATAAAGCTCTGGGGCAGGCCCAACTCACGACCCAGCGCGCGGACTTCGTCCTTGAACAGCTCGCGCAGCGGCTCGACCAGTTTCAGGCCCATCTTTTCGGGCAGGCCGCCAACATTGTGGTGCGACTTGATCGTGACCGAGGGGCCGCCCGAGAAGGACACCGATTCAATCACGTCCGGATACAGCGTGCCTTGCGCCAGAAACTCTGCACCATCGATGGTGTCAGCGTGTTTCTGGAACACGTCGATGAACAGCTTGCCAATGATCTTGCGTTTGGTTTCGGGGTCGCTTTGACCTTCGAGTTCACCAAGGAACAGATCGCTTTCGTTCGCGTGGATCAGCTGGATGTTGTAATTGTCGCGGAACATGCCGACGACTTCTTCGGCTTCGTTCTTGCGCAGCAAGCCATGGTCCACGAATACACAGGTCAGCTGATCGCCGATTGCCTCGTGGATCAGGATCGCCGCGACTGAGCTGTCGACACCACCGGACAGACCGCAGATGACTTGTTTGTCGCCGACCTGCTCGCGGATCTTTTCGATCATCTGTTCGCGATAGGCACCCATGGTCCAATCGCCCTTGAACCCTGCAAGTTTGACGAAATTCTCATACAGCTTTGCACCCTTGGGGGTGTGGTGCACCTCGGGGTGGAACTGAACCGCATAGAAGTGACGGTTGCTGTCCGCAGTGATCGCATAAGGCGCGTTGGGTGAGGTGCCGTAAACGGTGAAGCCGGGCGCGATTTCGCTGACATGGTCGCCGTGGCTCATCCAAACCTGTTCGTCACCGTCCGTAAACCAGCCTTCCAAAATGTCCAGCTTTGCCTGCGGGGTAACAAAAGCACGCCCAAACTCGGCCGTGCCATGGCCGCTTTCGACCTTGCCGCCCAACTGGTGCATCATCACCTGCTGGCCGTAGCAGATACCAAGGATTGGAACGCCGTAATCAAAGATCTCTTGCGGGACACGGGGCGAACCCTCACGCGTCACACTGTCAGGACCGCCCGAGAAAATCACGGCCTTGGGGGCCATTTCCCGCACGAAGTCCATCGTGACTTTTTGATAGGGGTGGATTTCGCAATAGACATTCAGCTCGCGCAGGCGGCGCGCAATAAGCTGCGTAACCTGGCTGCCGAAGTCGATGATCAGAAGGCGGTCATGGGTGTCTTGGGTCATGGTTGGCTATTAGGTCGCAAGCCTTGCATGTGCAAGCGCTATGACGTCATTTGTGCAATTGTGCCTCAGGATAATACAGAAAGAGCGCGAGATGCCCGAGATCAAACTACGCCGCGCAAGTGCTGCTGATACCGAAGCCGTCACAACCTGCATTGCGGCGGCCTATGCGGAGGCATTGCGCGATATTCCTGATCTGCCCGATGTCACGGACGGTGTTGGCGACGACATCGCCGCGCATCAGGCCTGGGTTGCCACGAAGGATGAAGACATCGTCGGGTTTATTGTTTTTGACCGGGTCGAATTTGCGATGATGATCTCTAACCTCGCCGTATCGCCAAAGGCACAAGGGGCAGGGTTGGCGAGGCGGTTGATCGAAATAGCTGAACAAGAAGCAAAGGGAACGGGCATCACTAAGCTCAGGTTGCGAACGCATAAATTAATGCAAGCGACAGTCTCCATGTACCTCTACTTGGGGTGGTACGAGAAAGAGGTGAGCGGAAAGACCATCCTAATGGAGAAGGAACTTGAGTGACCATAGCAAGTGCCTGACGGTTTTGGTTCCTGCGGATGTCGCTTTTCCCCCTATAGCGCCGTAAATTAGATGCTTTGCCCCAAATGCTTGCTGTAACAAACTGATCAAATCAATCAATAGACGGGATCTTCTCATGGCAGAGGCAAACACCCGGCGTCGGGCAAGAGGTGGCGGTGGCGCCGCCCGCCGGGCCGAACGTACCGCGGTTCGCATCGAAACGGCGAAATACATCGAACGGAATATTCCGAACTTCGAGGTTCTCAACGAAGAAGCGTTGGAAATCATCGAAACCAATGCGGAAACCATTCTGGCCGAAGTCGGCGTGAACTTTGTCGACAACCCAGCGGCGTTGCAGCGCTGGAAGGATGTTGGCGCCGATGTCGATGGTGAACGCGTCCGCATTCCGCGTGGTCTGGCACGTCAGCTGATCAAAACCGCGCCCAGCGAATTCACGCAGCATGCCCGCAATCCCGAGAAATCGGTTGTCATCGGTGGCCGCAACCTGGTTTTGGCCCCGGTGTACGGCCCGCCCTTTGTGCGGGACGCGCAAGGTGGCCGTCGCTATGCGAGCATGGAAGATTTCAACAAGTTCGTGAAACTGGCCTATATGTCCAAGTGGTTGCACCATTCGGGCGGGACCGTGTGCGAGCCGACAGATATTCCGGTGAACAAGCGTCACCTGGACATGCTGATGGCGCACATGACCTTGTCGGACAAGCCGTTCATGGGCTCGGTCACCGATCCAAGCCGCGCGCAGGATTCGGTTGAAATGTGCGAGATTCTGTTCGGCAAAGAATTCGTTCAGGAAAACACAGTGATGACCTCGCTGACCAACATCAACTCGCCGATGACCTTCGACGACGTGATGATGGGCGCGCTGGAAGTTTATGCGAAGAACAATCAGGCCTGTATCATCTCGCCCTTTATCGTGGGTGGCGCGATGGCGCCGGTTTCGATTGCAGGGACGCTGACGCAGGTTCTGGCCGAAGTTCTGGCTGGCGTGGCGTATAGTCAGATCATCCGCCCTGGAGCACCTGCAATCTTTGGTGCCTTTGTATCATCGATCGATATGAACTCTGGCGCGCCGACATTTGGTACGCCCGAGGCATCGATGGTTACCTACGGTGCGGGCCAGTTGGCGCGACGTTTGAACCTGCCGTTCCGCTCGGCCGGGTCGTTCTGCGGCTCGAAACTGCCTGATGCACAGGCGGCCTACGAAACCGCAAACTCGCTGAACATGGGGCTGATGGCAGGCGTGAACTTCATGCTGCATTCCTGTGGCTGGCTTGAAGGCGGTCTGGTGGCCGATTTCGAAAAGTTTGTCATGGATGCCGACCAATTGGGTGTTCTACACGGCCTGGCCAAAGGCGTGGCCTATGATGAGAATGCGCAGGCGATGGATGCGATCCGCGAGGTTGGCCCCGGCGGCCACTACCTGGGCTGCGCCCATACGCAGGAGAATTTCAAGGAAGCGTTCTGGAAGTCCGATGTTCTGGATTACAAACCCTTCGAAACCTGGGAAGACGAAGGCGGGCGCGACACCCGCCAATTGGCCACGTCGCGGGTCGAGCATCTGCTGGCCAACTACCAACAACCGCAACTCGATCCCGCCGTCAACGAAGCATTGAACGCATACGTGGCGGAAAAGAAAGCATCCATGCCGGATGCCTTCACCTGATCATTGATATTGCGCGGCGCGACTGGCTTTGAACAGTTGCGCCTCGCCCAAAAGCGCGATCAGAAGGTCCAGATGGCGGACCAGCGAATAGGCGGCGTCTTCGGCCAGCCTTTGGGCGTTAACCTCTCGTTCCAGTTCCAACAGACGAACCAGCGCAGACCCTGTGCCGGGCAGTGATCCGTATCCCAGAACACGCTGAAGATGCCGGTCCCGATCATACTCCTGCGCCCCAATTTTTGCGGCCCGAGCCAACAGGCGTGGGCGGCGGAGCGTTGTAATCATGGTCATCAGGTCCTGCATTTCGGTGATCCCTTGGTTGAACAGAAGATAGCCATTTTTCACACAACCTTAGCGAGTGTTGCCTTGTGTGGGTTCCCTCCGAACTCTGACTTCATGAGTGTTTATGATTTTGAATCAAATCTGGTTGTTGTCTCTCCTGGTTAACGAACGAGTAACGAAAGCGGCTCTAGTTAGGATTGGTTAACACATTCACCGGGGGCGATTGAGAACCGATTGTTTTGTCGACGAGGGCACGTAACTATGCAAGAAAACATGGCTTTCACCATTCCGGCGTGGGTGCCTGAAGGGGCGCAGAGATACCTGGCGCATACCGAAACCGGTCAATCGATCCGCGACATCGCGCGATCCGTGGGGTGCCATGCGTCAACCATACTCAGACAGATCCGACGTATTGAAATGCGCCGCGACGATCCATTAGTGGATGCTGCGCTGCAAGCGCTGGCAGAGGTCCATTTCACGGATCAACAGGGGCGTGCAGGGTCCCTGAACGAGCCTTTGGGGGGGCAAGCCAACGATGCGGCGACCAAGGATGATGAGTTCAACCGCGAAGCTCTTCGAATACTGCGCCGCCTTTGCGAAACCGGCGCGGTTCTGGCCGTGGCGGAAGAGATGGACAAGGCTGTGGTCGTCCGTGATACCGGTGACAGCGGGACCGCAAGAACCGCAGTCGTCGATTGCACGATTGCCCAAGCGCTGGCTCTGAATGATTGGATATCCTGCGATAATCCCGGACGTATTTCTCGGTATCGTATCTCTTCTTCCGGGCGGTCGGCCTTAAGCCAACTGATCGCCGAGGCCGAGAACAAAGCGCGCGCCAGAAACGAGTTCGGCATGGCCGAGGCGCAATCGCCGTTTCAACCGCATGGCGAAAAAAGACAAGACAGGTCGCCGCACGGTGCCAGACGTATTCGGTACAGCGCCGCCGAAAGTCCGCTGATCGCGTTGGCGCGCAGGCGGGACAAGGACGGAAAGCCCTTTCTCGACGAAACTCTGGTCGGCGCTGGCGAACGGCTGCGCGAAGACTTTGAACTGTCGCAGATCGGTCCGCAGGTTGCCCAAAACTGGGATCACTTTCTAACTGCCGGGGGGCGGGGAAGTTTCGCCAATGGAACGTATGCAGGGCAGGGGTCTTCAGACGCGCGCGCTCGGGTTGAACGTGCCCTGTCGGATCTGGGACCCGGGCTAAGCGACGTGGCACTGCGGTGCTGCTGTTATCTTGAGGGGCTGGAATTGGCCGAAAAACGTATGGGCTGGTCGGCGCGTTCCGGGAAGATCGTGTTGCGTATCGCCCTGCAGCGTCTAAAGCGCCATTACGAAGATCAGGCAGAGAAAACTCGCCTGATTGGGTAGAAGTTCCATAATTCACAGTTGAGGTTTCAGGGGGTAGTGATAGGAATTGCCTATGAATTTTACCCTCAGACAGCTTCAGTATTTCAATGCGGTGGCAGATCAGCGCAATTTTGGTCGTGCGGCGCAGGTCTGCCATGTCTCACAACCCGCGCTGTCGGTTCAAATCAAAGCGTTAGAAGAGACCTTGGGCGGGCCGCTGTTCGAACGTCAGGCCCGCGACATACTGCTGACGCCGTTGGGTCGCGACGTGCTGGACTACGCCCGTCAGGTGCTTGGCGCGGCAGACAGGCTGGACCAGTTCGCAAAGGATCATTCCGTTGGGCATCGGTCTTTGGCGATTGGAATCATCCCAACGATTGCGCCTTATCTTTTGCCTGGTGTGCTTGCCGGGCTGCGCACAGCCGACGTCTCCTTGCGGGTGCAGATCCGCGAGGCACGGACCGAGCGCTTGCTGGCCATGCTGCGGGCCGGGGAAATCGATGCCGGTGTGATGGCCTTGCCGGCCGGTGGCAGCGAATTGTTCGAATTGCCGCTTTTCGAGGATCGCTTTCTGCTTGCCGGAAGCGCAGGGCGGCTTGGGACAGTACACTCGGACCCGGATGCTTTGCGCCCAGTGGATTTACAGACCGCGCAGCTGATGTTGCTGGATGACGGGCATTGCCTGACGGATCAAGCGCTTGAGGTCTGTGGTCAGGACAGAAGCAGCGGTTTGATCAATATGGGGGCGTCCTCTCTGGCGACTCTGTCGCGACTGGTTGCCGAAGGGTTTGGTCTGACACTCATGCCTGAACTCGCGGCGCGCTCGGAAACCGAAGCAGTTCCAGGGCTCAAGCTCATGCGGTTCGGGGCACCGCAGCCTGCGCGGAAGGTGGGGTTGGTCCGGCGTCTTTCGACGGGACATGAAGACTGGTTCGACAGCCTAGCGGATGTCATCCGGCGTGTTGGCGAAGATATCGTAACCGCGACCCGCCATTAAAAAAGGCCCGCCAGAGGCGAGCCTTTGATACGTCAGCATGACAATTCTTATGCCAGTGCCGGTTCTTTGGCTACTTCTAGGTGGTTCATCAGGGTTTCCGGGGACGAAACACCATAGGGGTCTTCGGGGCAGTTGTCCATCAGGCCGGGCTCTTCGAACCAAGCTTCGACTACACCATCGGTTACGATGGCAGCGTAGCGCCACGAACGCATGCCAAAGCCCAGGTTTTCCTTGTCGACCAGCATGCCCATTTTGCGGGTAAACTCGCCCGAACCGTCAGGGATGACTTTGACGTTTTTCAGGCCCTGATCCTGTGCCCATTTGTTCATGACAAAGCTGTCATTCACGGACATGCAGTAAATTTCATCGATGCCCTTGGCAGTGAAATCGGCATAGCCGTTTTCGAAACCAGGCAGTTGGTAGGTCGAGCATGTGGGTGTGAACGCACC
Source organism: Ruegeria sp. A3M17 (assembly GCF_003318255.1). Taxonomy (GTDB): domain Bacteria; phylum Pseudomonadota; class Alphaproteobacteria; order Rhodobacterales; family Rhodobacteraceae; genus Ruegeria. The sequence continues at coordinate 43,488 of NZ_QOCF01000007.1, read as the reverse complement.
GGGTAGGGAAAACAGGATGACGCGCTTGCCTGCGAAGTAATCCGCGGTTGTCTTGTCTTCCCAACGGAACGGGTTGGATCCTTCGATTGCTTCGTCGCGGACGCGGGTGTGGAAGGTAACGGAAGGCAGTTTTGCGCCGGTTTTCATCTACGGGCTCCTGTGATTCACATTAGAATTAGTGGTGACTTAAAACAGTTCTAAACCGCCTTCAACGCCAGAAATGCTGCAATTGCGATATATCTTTAAGTAGCGGTAAATGAAAATTAATCTGCCTTGGATGTTTGAAGTACAGGGCCGTATTCTGCGAGTGCAAACCCACTATGCATGGCGGGTATACCCGGGTGGCATAGTCTGCGCGGGCGTATTATGTTAAGGCAAAGCAAATTGACCCAAAGTCAGGAAAGTCAGCCGTGCGTGATCTGAAGATCCCAGAACAACGTCATCCCGAAAAAGCGCATCGTCCAGATAATGCGCAGCCTAAAAAGCCCAAGTGGATACGCGTCAAGGCACCCGGCGGTAAGGGTTATGCCGAGACGCACAAGATCATGCGCGAGAATAATCTGGTCACAGTGTGTGAAGAGGCCGGATGCCCAAATGTAGGCGAATGCTGGAGCCAGGGCCACGCCACCATGATGATCATGGGCGAGATCTGCACGCGCGGCTGTACCTTCTGTAACATTGCAACGGGACGTCCCGACTCGTTGGATGCGTTTGAACCAGGACGCGTGGCGCATGCGGTTGAAAAGCTGGGTTTGAACCACGTCGTGATCACATCCGTTGACCGCGATGATCTGAAGGACGGCGGTGCCGATCATTTCGCGCAGACGATACGCGCGGTGCGGCATCGGTCGCCGAAGACGACGATTGAAATCCTGACACCCGATTTCCTGAAATGCGCCCCATCTGTTCTTGAGGCTGTGGTCGAGGCCAAGCCGGACGTGTTCAACCACAATCTGGAAACCGTACCCGGCCTGTACCTCGAAGTGCGTCCAGGTGCGCGCTATTTCCACTCGTTGCGGCTGTTGCAGCGCGTCAAAGAGCTGGACCCGTCTATTTTCACCAAATCGGGAATCATGGTCGGCTTGGGTGAGAATGAGCAAGAAGTTCGGCAGGTCATGGATGACATGCGCGCCGCCGATATCGACTTTCTGACCATCGGCCAGTATCTGCAGCCCACGCCCAAACACCATGGTGTGGATCGGTTCGTGACGCCGGAAGAATTCGCATCCTATGAAAAGGCAGCTTATGGCAAAGGTTTCCTGATGGTGTCCGCGACACCTCTGACCCGGTCGTCCTATCACGCGGGCGATGACTTTGCCCGGTTGCGTGAAGCACGCCAGAAAAAGCTGGAACAGGGGTGACACCCGAAGCGCACGCGCGGCTGACACGCCTGCGCCACGACCTGCATCAATATCCCGAACTATCCGGGCACGAGCGTGAGACCGCTGCCCGCATGACAGAGCTTTTGCAGGGATTCGGTGCAGACCATGTGCTTACCGGATTGGGGGGGCATGGCGTTGCCGCGGTTTTTGACAGTGGGCAGGCTGGGCCGACCGTAGGTATCCGGTGCGAGTTGGACGGGCTGCCGATTCAAGAACTTGGCACGCACCCCTACGTGTCGAAGGTTCCGGGCAAAGGACATCTGTGTGGCCACGATGGCCACATGACTATGGTGCTTGGCGTTGCCGAAGACCTGGCGCGCCAGCGACCTATAAAGGGTCGGGTGGTTTTGATCTTTCAACCGGCTGAGGAAACCGGGCAGGGCGCCATCGCCTTTCGCGCGGACCCCCAATTCGGGCAAATCGCGCCGGACTATGTGTTCTCTCTGCACAACCTGCCGGGGTTGGAACTTGGTGCAGTTGAGTTGTGTCAGGGTTCGGCCAATTGCGCCTCGCGCGGGATGAAGATCATCCTGACCGGCAAGACATCCCATGCGGCTGCGCCTCAGGATGGGGTTTCCCCGGCCCGGGCAATGTCTGAATTGATGTTGCAACTGGCAGGTTTGGGCGCGGGCGGCGCGTTGGATGCAGATTTTGCGCTGACAACTGTGACGCATGCCCGTTTGGGAGAGCCGACTTTCGGCGTCGCTCCGGGACAGGCCGAGATCTGGGTGACCTTGCGCACCGTTTCAGACGCCCGGATGCAAACGCTGATGACCGAGGCCGAAGCGCTGGCGCGCCGCGCCGCATCCGCCGACAGTCTGGGGGTTGAGATCACCTATGACGATGTCTTCGAGGCCTGCGTCAATCACAGCGACGCGGTGAGCATCATCGCAACGGCCTGCACTGAGCGTGGAGTGCCATGCCATTCAACGGAGACGCCGCAAAAATTCTCAGAAGATTTCGGGCAATTCGGCAAAGGCGCAAAGACGGCGATGTTCTGGCTGGGCGCGGGGCAGGGTCACCCGCAATTGCATAACCCCGATTATGATTTCCCAGACGCGTTGATACCTGTTGGAACCGTGGTTTTCCTGTCGGCTATCCGGCAGGTTTTAGGTGATTTCCAAGCTTGATCAGAGGTAGCCCGGTTCAGTCTTCGACAAATCGAACTTTGCCGATAAATGGCAAGTTGCGATTGCGCTGCGCGTAGTCGATCCCGTAACCCACAACAAATTCGTCCGGAATTTCAAAGCCGATCCAATCGGATCGGAAATCGACCTCGCGCCGGCTGGGTTTGTCCAGCAAGGCAATGGACTTAAGTCGGCTTGGCTTCCGGCTGCGCAACAGTTTTGTAACGTGGTTCAGCGTGTGGCCGGTGTCGACGATATCTTCGACGGCCAAAACATCGCGCCCTTCAATTGCGCCGCGCAAGTCCTTGAGAATGCGTACTTCCCGGCTGCTTTCCATCGCGTCTCCATACGAGGAAACTTCGAGGAAATCGACCTCGATCGGCAGGTCCAGTTCGCGTACCAGATCCGCGATGAAGACGAAGCTGCCGCGCAGCAGGCCGACCACGATCAGCTTGTCGGTATCTCCGAATTCCGCCGTGATTTCGCGGCATAATTCCTCGATTCGGGCTGCAATCGCCTTGGCCGAGATCATCGTATCTATCACATATGCGCGGTCGCTCATCGGTGCCCCCTTGATCTTTGGCGCGCAACATACGACATGACGCGCCATTGTCACCTGAAAAACCGGACGCCATGCCTACTCATTCGGAAACACGCCACCTTCCTTACACTGCGCAGCAGATGTACGAGCTGGTCGCCGATGTGGCCAAGTACCCTGAGTTTCTGCCCTGGTGCGCTGCCGCCCGCATTCGTCGGACCTATGCGGCGGGTGAGGCGCAGGTCATGGAAGCGGACCTGGTAATTTCGTTCAAAGTGTTCCGCGAACGGTTCGGCAGCCGAGTGACTTTGTTTGCCGATCAGAAGAGAATCGACACCGAATATCTGGACGGGCCATTCAAATACATGAAATCCGACTGGCAGTTTGCCGACGCCGATGATGGCGGATGCAACATCACTTTCCACGTGGATTTCGAATTCAAGAACGCCATTCTGCAAGGGATCATCGGTGTGGTCTTCAACGAGGCCATGCATCGGATCGTTCAGGCCTTTGAGACCCGTGCGAAGGACTTGTACAGCTAGGTCTTTACCCCGGGTTGACGGTCGCTAGACTGCGTCCATGACCGATTTTACCACTTCACTGGCAGCCTTCGCGGCGGGGCCCATCACGACGACTTTGCAGACGCGGGTCGTTACGTCTCTTTCTGTTTTGGACTGGATCGCTGTCGGGCGTGCCGGAGTTGATGAGCCTGTTTCCCGGACGGTGCGCGACATTGTGCTCGGCGAAGAGGGTGCGGAACAAGCGCGCCTTTTTGGCGGAGGTGGGGCACCTTTGCGCGGTGCTGCATTGGTAAACGGAACCGTTTCGCATGCCCTGGATTATGACGACACACATTTCGCCCATATCGGCCACCCATCGGTTGCCGTCCTTCCGGCGGCGCTGGCCCTAAGCGAATGGGACGACCGCATTCTGGTAGATTTCCTTGAGGCCGCGCTGGTTGGGATGGAGACATCCATTCGGATCGGTCTCTGGCTGGGGCGGGATCACTATCAGGCGGGCTTTCACCAAACGGCAACGTCCGGTGCGTTTGGTGCGGCTGTCGCTGCAGGGCGCATACTGGGGTTCGACGTCGAACAGATGCGAAAAGTTCTGGGCCTGACAGCGACTCGGGCCGCCGGTCTAAAGGCGCAATTCGGAACGATGGGGAAACCTTATAACGCGGGTCTTGCGGCCTCTGCCGGGGTTGAGGCTGCTTTGTTGGTGGCATCGGGATTCGATCCCAATTCAGACGCGATGGAAGGGTCCTATGGATTTGGCGCGACACATAAAGGACAGTCTGACATTGCAGCCTCATTGGATGGGCTGGGCGCGGAATGGCTTTTTGAAGGCGTCAGTCACAAGTTTCATGCTTGTTGCCACGGATTGCACGCCGCTCTTGAGGCAGCACGCGACCTGGATATCGCCGAACCAGAAGTCGCCGAGATCAAGATCAAGACGCATCCAAGGTGGATGAGCGTCTGCAATCAGACATCCCCGACAACTGGTCTTGGGGCCAAGTTCTCATATCGGACGGTGGTTGCGATGCTAGCGCTTGGGTATGATACGGCCTTGCCCGGCAGCTATTCCGACAAAATTTGCACCGACTCGCGCCTGACGTCCTTGCGGGACCGAGTCTCTGTCGAAGCGGATGACAGTTTGGCGGAAACACAGGCGCAGCTGACTTTGTTGCGCCGGGATGGAGCAACGCGCGAGGCCACGCATGACCTTTTAGTCCCCATGACCTTGTCAGATCGTGAGGACCGCGTGCGAGGCAAGGCCAACAAGCTGATTGGAGCAGATGACGCGGACGCGATCTGGTCGATGCTGCGTACCGGAGGCCGCGCCCGCGATTTGTCTGCTATGCTGGCGGGTTAAGTCACGCGCCAGTGTAGCGGGAAACCCGGTTCAAACACTGTGACCGGACCTTCGTCGCAGTCGATCTTGTCCGGGTATTCTACCGGTTCGCCTTTGGTCAGGGTGATCGTCAACTCATTCACCGGAAGGCGATAGAAGGCCGGGCCGTTCAGAGACACAAAGCCTTCCAGCTTGTCCAAAGCGCCCTCGCGGTCAAACATCTCGGCTACAAGTGACATTGTGTTGGTCGCCGTGAAGCATCCCGCACACCCGCAGGCCATTTCCTTGTTGGCGTCGGTGTGGGGTGCGCTGTCAGTACCCAGGAAATACCGCGCATCGCCCGAAGTCGCAGCCGCCAGCAGAGCCAGTCGATGTTCTTCGCGCTTGGCGACAGGCAGGCAATAGTAATGCGGCTTGATTCCACCAACGAGGATATGGTTGCGGTTGATAATCAGGTGGTGCGCCGTGATCGTTGCACCCAGATCCTTGTCATTGGATTTGACGTAGTCAACGCCGTTCGCGGTCGTGATGTGCTCCATCACCACGCGCAGGCCGGGTGTGGCCTTGCGGATCGGATCAAGAACTCGGTCGATGAACACGGCCTCACGGTCAAAGATGTCGATTTCGGCGTCGGTCACCTCACCATGCACACACATGGGCAATCCGATCTCGGCCATCTTTTCCAGCACCGGACGCACTTTGTCGAAGTCCTGCACGCCCGAGGCAGAGTTGGTCGTCGCGCCGGCCGGGTACAGTTTGACCGCTTTGACCAAACCGCTGGCATGGGCTGCTGCCATATCATCGGGGTCCGTATCCTCGGTCAGGTACAGGGTCATCAACGGGTCGAACGTCATGCCTTCGGGCAGCGCGGCCAATATGCGGTTGCGGTATGCAGCTGCCTGATCGCCGCGTACGACGGGCGGTACAAGGTTCGGCATGATGATCGCGCGGGCAAAATGACGCGCGGTTTCGGGCAGGACGGCCTGCAACATCGCGCCATCGCGCAAGTGCAGATGCCAGTCGTCGGGGCGGCGGATCGTGAGGGTATCGGTCATGGCCTTCCGCTAGCACAGCGGACCCGGCGGTGAAAGACCTTCAATTCGGTTCCAGACCTTGTCAATCAGTCCGATCGTCGTAAGTCCCGGAAAGAACACGGCCTTGACGCGCGCGGGTGGTCATGACCTGTTGTGCCAAGGGAGAGATCGAAACATGACACAGCCAGATTCCATCGACGCCGTTCAATCCATGTTGGGTTCACAGGGCTATGTCTGCGGGCGTGCGCTGGCGACGGTGGTGTTCCTGTCCCTGAAACTGGGCCGACCACTGTTTCTGGAAGGTGAGGCCGGGGTGGGCAAGACCGAGATTGCCAAGGCCCTTGCCGCCGCTCTGAACCGGCGCTTGATCAGGTTGCAATGCTACGAAGGACTGGATGCCTCTTCCGCTGTTTATGAATGGAACTTTCCGGCGCAGATGGTGGCGATCCGCACGGCCGAAGCCTCGGGCGGGGCGGATCGGGGCACATTGCAGACCGAGCTATTCTCGGACGAGTACCTGATTGAACGCCCGCTGCTGCAGGCAATGCGCCCGGATGAGCATGGTGCGCCGGTCCTGTTGATCGACGAGCTTGATCGCACAGACGAACCGTTCGAGGCGTTCCTGCTTGAAGCGCTCAGCGATTTTCAGGTCACAATTCCTGAACTGGGCACGATCAAAGCACCGGAGCCGCCCATCGTTATCGTCACCTCGAACCGCACACGTGAGGTGCATGATGCATTAAAACGACGCTGCCTCTATCATTGGGTCGACTACCCCAATTTCGACCGAGAGATCGAAATCCTGCACGCGCGCGCTCCGGAAGCTGCCGAAGCGCTTAGTCGTGAGGTCGTGGCCTTTGTTCAGCATCTACGCACCGAAGACCTGTTCAAGAAACCGGGTGTGGCTGAGACGATAGATTGGGCCAAATGCCTGCTTGCGCTGGACGTCATCAACCTTAGCCCGGAAGTGATCGGAGACACTCTGGGTGCGATCTTGAAATACCAGGACGACATCCAGAAATTGCAGGGGTCCGAGGCGAAACGAATACTGGATCAAGCCAAAGCGTCGCTGGAACCAGCCTGATGGCTGAACAGCTTCCGATCGACATTCCGGACAACCCCAAGCTGGCGCAAAACATCACTCATTTTGCACGGGCGCTGCGTAAGGCCGGGTTGCCGATCGGAACCGGGCGCGTTGTTGACGCTATTCGTGCGGTACAGGCGGCGGGGTTCACGGAAAAACAGGATTTCTATTGGACATTGCACGCCTGTTTCGTGAACCGCCCGGAACACCGCACTTTATTTGCGCAGGTCTTTCGCCTCTATTGGCGTGACCCCCGATATCTTGAGCACATGATGTCCATGATGCTACCGGCCATTCGCGGCGTACAGGAAGAACGCGAGGCTGACGCGGCCGAAAAGCGCGCGGCCGAGGCGCTGTTGGACGGGGTTGAACGTGATTTGCCCGAGGTGGCTGAGCAGGAAGAAGAAACCGAGTTAGAGATCGACGCCTCGCAAACGGCATCCTCCGAGGAACGTCTGCGCAGTCTGGACTTTGAGCAGATGAGCACCACCGAGATCGCGCAAGCTAAGCGCATGCTGTCGCGGCTTGCTCTCCCGGTGAAGCCCATAGAATCCAGGCGCGGTCAGGCCAGCCATCTGGGGCATCGCATCGACCGGGCACGGACATTGCGCGCCGCGATGCGTCAGGGGGGGGAATTGCGGGATATAGCCAAGCTAAAGCCCAAACCTCGGTGGCCCAATCTTGTGGTGCTCTGCGATATCTCGGGTTCGATGAGTCAGTACAGCCGGATCGTTTTGCATTTCCTGCATGCGGTGTCGAACGCCAAAGGGGCAGGATGGGCCAAGGTTCACGCATTCACCTTTGGGACGCGTCTGACGAATATCACCCGTCATCTTCAGCAGCGCGATGTCGATGCCGCGCTGGCCTCCGCAGGGGCTGAGGCTCAGGATTGGGAAGGGGGAACGCGGATTGGCGAATGTCTGCACGCGTTCAACCGCGATTGGTCGCGGCGGGTCATGGGGCAGGGTGCTGTGGTCCTATTGATCTCGGACGGGCTGGATCGGGGAGACCCCGGGGCGCTTGGTAAAGAGATGGAGCGTCTGCACCTGTCCGCGCGCCGTCTGATCTGGTTGAATCCATTGCTGCGGTGGGATGGATTCGCGCCCAAGGCGCAGGGTGTCGCGGCCATGCTGCCGCATGTGGACAGTTTCCGTGCAGGCCATTCGTTTGCGTCGCTGGAAGATCTGGCTGCCGTCATCTCAAAACCCGATGACGTGGGTGAGAAAGCGCGGTTGATGACCGCGCTTTCCGACTGAGTATCAGCTCAGCTGTTCTTCGTTACACTTGCGCGCCATTTCCATGGCCTTGTAAGTGCCGGTCAGGTCAACGGTAAAGGCGAATTCCTTTTCCGGGAACACAACCATGACTTTCTGCTTGGCCAGGTCGTCCGCGAACTGAGGGTCATCGGACAAGACGTACCCACCCGAATAACCTTTGGTGATGTTACCCTTCATTCCGGTCGCTTCGCCGACATAGATATTGTCGCCCAACAGGACCGCCACGGCTTCCTTCTCGCCACGCTTGATATCGGTCTTGGCTTTGGTGAACACGCCAACATAGCCAACACCACGATCTTCGGTCAGGCCCATCTGAACGACGTTTTCAGCGTCATCAACAGCTTCGATCAGGCAAGACTTCTTGTCCTCGTCAATAAATACTTTCCAACCTTCGACCTCGCCATAACGCAGGAACGTGTCTGCGGATGCAACGCTTGCGGTGAACAGGCCAAGTGCCATTCCGAGTGTAAAAATGCGTTTCAACTCTCTGTCTCCATTGTCAAAAATTAATATGCGCATACTGGAATGCAGCAGCTACGCATGTAGGCTAGAATCTGGACCGGGTGCAATCAATGATTTGTGGGCTGCTTGGTAATCTGGGCTTGTATACGCCGATGCAATTCTGAGTTTAACAGACAGGCTGAACATCCGGTATTCGCCTTAAGGCTTACTTTTCATTGCGCCAAACCTGCCTATGTTGGTTCAGAACACGCCGGGAGGGTGCAATGGACAGATTCGACAACAGCCCAGAGACGGCCCTGAAGTGGCATGCTGAGGGTCATCCAACCGCGCTGGCAACTGTAGTTGAGACCTGGGGCAGCGCGCCGCGTCGCGTCGGCGCACAGTTGGTGATCGCCGCAGACGGTCGGATTGAAGGCTCGGTGTCTGGCGGCTGTGTCGAAGGCGCGGTCATCGTCGAAGCGCTTGAGGCGATGGACGAGGGTGAGGCGCGTCTGCTGGAATTTGGCGTCAGCGACGAGGATGCTTTTGCCGTGGGTCTGGCCTGTGGCGGTACGATCCGTGTGTTGGTGGAGCCGATTGGTTCGGTGATGCCTGAACGGATGCTGCGCGATCTGATCGATGCCCGCGCGCGGCGTGAACCCATTGCATATGAAGTAAGCATCGAATCCGGGCACCGGGCATTGCGTCGCAACGCCTATCCGATCCGAATGCGTATGGACCGATCCGGGTTCGAAGAGGACGGACAAACGTTCGTTGCGGTTCATAACCCACCACTACGTTTGATAATTGTGGGGGCGGTGCACATTGCACAGGCGTTGGTTCCGATGGCCCGGATCGCCGGATATGATCCGGCCATCATCGACCCGCGCGACGCCTTTGCCTCCAGCGCCCGTTTCCCGGGGGAAACCATCCTGACCGATTGGCCGGACGAGGCCATTGCCAAGCTGGGTGTAGATTCGCGGACGGCTGTTGTCCTGCTGACCCATGACCCAAAACTGGACGATCCGGCTTTGGCAATCGCATTGAAGGCTGGCGTGTTTTACATCGGAGCGTTGGGCTCGACGCGAACGCACGCCAAGCGGGTTGCGCGTATGAAAGAAGCGGGGTTTGAGGACCAGCAGATTGCCCAGATCCACGGACCAATTGGATTGGACATCGGCGCTGCGGATCCGTCCGAGATTGCGGTGGCAATCCTTGCGCAAATGACAGCCGTGTTGCGGGGCAAAGCGTGAAGTTCGGCCCGGTTCCTGTCGCTGAGGCCACTGGTGCGATCCTTGCGCATTCCGTTCAGGTTCAGGACACCAAACTGCGCAAGGGACTGCTGTTGACGGCCGAACATTGCGCTCAGCTAACTGCTGCAGGGTTTGGCGACGTCACGGTTGCACAGCTCGAGCCCGGAGATTGCCACGAAGACGAGGCCGCTGAAGTGCTGGCCGCGGCGCTTGCACCTGATCCGCAAGCCGCAGGTTTGCGGGTGACGCAGCCGTTTACCGGGCGCGTTAACTTGTTGGCCGACGGTCCGGGGGTCGTGGAATTAGATGTCGGGGCATTGCAGGCGTTCAACTGCGTCAATCCGATGATAACGGTCGCGACCGTGCCGCAATATCAACAGATGGGCGCGGGCGGGATGGTCGCCACGATCAAGGTGATTTCCTATGCGGTCTCAAAAGAGGACGTCGTGCAAGCCGCCGGTCTGGCCAAAGCTTCGATTCGTCTGACGGCCCCTGTACACAAATCGGCAGGATTGATCGTTACGGATATTCCGGGCGGTCCGCCAAACGAAAAAGGTATCGCCGCCATTCGGGGCCGGGTTGAGGCCCTTGGCATGGACCTCAGCGACGTGCGGATCGTGCCACACAAGGCCGAACCGCTGTCGCAGGCCATTTCAGCGGCGGTGGGCGACATCGTGATGATCCTGACCGGCTCTGCCACCTCTGATGCATTTGATGTTGCTCCCCAGGCTGTGCGCGCTGCGGGTGGTCAGGTGGACAGGTTCGGCATGCCTGTCGATCCTGGTAATCTGCTGTTTCTTGGAACACTAGGCTCCAAGCCGGTGATTGGACTTCCCGGATGTGCCCGTTCGCCTGCGTTGAACGGAGCGGACTGGGTCTTGTCGCGCGTTGCATGCGGGATCGAGACAACCGGCGCAGATATTGCGGCGATGGGCGTTGGCGGGCTGCTGAAAGAAATCCCAACAAGACCGCAACCGAGATCTGCGCGCAAACGGTGATGAGGCGCAATATAGTTTTTCTTATTAGGTGGCTATGAAAGAAAAGACGACCCCGACGAACGTCGGATATTGGTGCTAAATATTTTTGTTCTCAAACAAATTTTCCCGTGTTTAACTCGGGACGAAGAATAATACGAAATGGGAGGAATCTATGACACAGGTCTCAATGACTGTGAACGGAAAGTCCGTGAGCGGTGACGTCGAGGGCCGGACGTTGTTGTCCGGTTTTCTGCGTGAACACCTGTCGCTGACTGGCACTCATGTCGGATGCGATACCGCGCAGTGCGGCGCATGCGTGGTGCATGTGAACGGCGAGGCGGTGAAATCCTGTAACATGCTGGCGCTTGAGGCGGACGGGGCCGATGTCGGCACCATCGAAGGCCAGGCCAACGCGGATGGTTCGCTGAATGTGATCCAGCAAGCATTTCAGGACCACCATGGCCTGCAATGCGGTTTCTGCACGCCAGGCATGGTGATGAGCGCGGCCGCGCTGTTGAAAGAGAACCCGCGCCCGACTGAGGCCGAAGTGCGCAAATATCTGGAAGGCAACCTGTGCCGTTGCACCGGATACCACAACATCGTCAAGGCGATCATGGCCGCATCGGGTCAGGACGTCAGCAGCATCGCTGCCGAATGATGCCGCTGCGGGCGTCCAAATAAACGCCCGTGGGATGACATAGGGTGCACACGCATCCGTTTATGGGAGGAGAACAAGCAATGCCCAAAGACAGTGGCATCGGAGCCAGTTCCAAGCGACGCGAAGACGTACGCTTTCTGACCGGAGCGGGAAATTATACCGACGACATCAACGTACATGGCCAGGCTTATGTACATTTCCTGCGGTCCGACATTGCGCATGGCCGCATCAAGAGTATCGACACCTCAGCCGCCGAAGCTATGCCGGGCGTGGTCAAGGTTTTCACCGGTAAAGACTTCGAAGGCGTGGGCGGGATGCCCTGCGGCTGGGAAGTGACCGACAAGCACGGCGCGCCGATGCAAGAGCCGCCGCACCCGATTCTGGCGCAGGGTAAAGTTCGCCATGTGGGCGACCCGATTGCGGCCATTGTGGCTGACAGTCTGGAACAGGCCCGTGATGCGGCCGAAGCTATCGATCTGGATATCGAAGTACTGCCAGCCGTCATGAACATGAAGGCCGCCGCACTGGATGGGGCAACGCTGATCCACGATGATCTGAAGAACAACATCTGCTATGACTGGCAGTTGGGTGAGACTGACGACGCCAAGGTCGACGAGGTCTTTGCCAATGCCGCGCATGTCACGACGCTGGATCTGGTCAACAACCGGCTCGTGGCCAACCCGATGGAACCGCGTGTGGCAGTGGGTGAGTACAAGCCGGGTACGGGTGATTACACGCTCTTTACCACCTCGCAGAACCCGCATGTGATCCGTCTGCTGATGTGCGCCTTTGTTTTGGGTCTGCCCGAGCATAAAGTGCGCGTCGTGGCCCCGGATGTGGGCGGCGGCTTTGGCACCAAGATCTTTCACTATGCGGAAGAAGCGTTCTGCACCTTTGCCGCCAAGGCCTGCAACCGTCCGGTCAAGTGGACATCCAGCCGGTCCGAGGCGTTCATGTCGGATGCCCATGGTCGCGACCATGTCAGCAAGATCGAATTGGCACTGGACGCAGACAACAACTTCATCGGCCTGCGCACCAACACCTATGCCAATCTGGGTGCCTATCTGTCGACCTTCTCCAGCTCGGTTCCGACCTGGCTGCACGGCACCTTGATGGCAGGCAACTACAAGACGCCGGTCATTCAGGTGAACGTGAAGGCGATGTTCACCAACACGGTGCCGGTGGACGCCTATCGCGGCGCGGGCCGCCCTGAGGCGACCTATCAACTGGAGCGCGTGGTGGACAAAGCCGCACGCGAGTTGGGCGTTGATCCGATTGCCCTGCGCCGTCAGAACTTTATCACTCAGTTCCCCTATGACACTCCGGTCGCACTGACCTATGACACCGGGGATTACAACGGGACGATGGACAAGCTTGAGGTCGCTGCCGATCTGGCGGGATTTGCCGCGCGTCGTGCGAAAAGCGAAGCCAACGGCAAGCTGCGCGGTCTGGGCATCAACTGCTATATCGAGGCCTGCGGTATCGCGCCTTCGAACATCGTCGGCATGCTAGGGGCCCGCGCGGGTCTTTATGATGCCGCAACTGTTCGGGTGAACGCCACCGGCTCGATCAGCGTCATGGTTGGCGCACACAGCCACGGGCAGGGGCACGAAACCGCCTTCCCGCAGGTTGTGGCCGACATGATCGGCATTGATGAGTCAATGGTCGAGATTGTGCATGGCGATACCTCAAAGATCCCGTTTGGCATGGGTACCTATGGCTCGCGCTCGCTGGCCGTTTGTGGTTCGGCCATGGTCAAAGCGACCGAGAAGGTGATCGAGAAGGCCAAGAAGATCGCCGCCCACCTGCTGGAAGCGTCCGAGGCGGATATTGAACTGAAAGACGGTGAGTTTAGCGTCGCGGGTACCGACAAGTCGGTGGCCTGGGGTGATGTAACCCTGACGGCTTATGTACCACACAACTACCCGTTGGAAGTCGAACCCGGGTTGGAGGAGACCGCGTTTTACGACCCGGCCAACTTCACTTACCCGGCCGGTGCATATGCGTGCGAGGTCGAGGTTGACCCCGAGACTGGTCAGGTCACCATCGAGGCTTTCAATGCCGCAGATGACTTTGGCAACATCGTCAATCCGATGATTGTCGACGGTCAGGTGCATGGTGGCATTGGTCAGGGAATAGGTCAGGCTTTGCTTGAGAATTGTGCCTATGACGAGAACGGTCAGCTGCTGAGCGCGTCCTTCATGGACTACGCGATGCCGCGCGCGGACGACGTGCCGTTCTATGGTGTCGACCATTCCAGCCAGACGCCCTGTACGCATAACCCATTGGGTGTGAAGGGCTGCGGTGAAGCCGGTGCAATTGGCTCGCCGCCGGCGGTGGTCAACGCGGTGCTGGATGCGCTGAACTCGGGCGGCAAGGCGGTCGATCACATCGATATGCCGGTGAGCCCGTCTCGCGTCTGGGCGGCGATGAACAGCTGATTGGTCGGGTAGGCTGGGGGCTCTGCCCCCAGACCCCCGGGATATTTACAGCCAGATGAAGGGCGGATCTGCGCCTTTCGGAAAGGAAAGCGAAATGTACAATTTCGAGTTTGAAAAACCCTCGACCGTTGCTGATGCCGTTTCGGCGTTGGGAGGCGAGGATGCACAGGCGTTGGGGGGCGGCCAGACGCTGATCCCAACGCTGAAACAGCGATTGGCGTCGCCGTCTACGTTGGTGTCGTTGGGTGGGATTCCCGACATGCAGGGCGTTTGTATTGAGGATGACGGGTCGGTGGCCATTGGTGGCGCGACAACCCACGCGACGGTGGCGTCGGAGGCCGCCGGCAGCTATCCGGCGTTGGCCGCGCTGGCCGGGCAGATCGGCGATCCTGCGGTGCGCAATCGGGGAACAGTCGGTGGTTCACTGGCCAACAATGACCCGGCCGCTTGCTATCCGGCGGGCGCTTTGGGATCAGGTGCGACGATTATCACCAATACGCGCCAAATCGCAGCAGATGATTTCTTCGAGGGTTTGTTCAGTACAGCCCTGGAGGAAGGTGAGATCATCACCACGGTCAATTTCCCGGTGCCACAAGCGGCCAGCTACCAGAAGTTTCTGCAACCCGCATCGCGCTTTGCGCTGGTCGGAGTGTATCTGGCACGTTTCGCCGATGGTGTTCGCGTTGCCGTGACAGGGGCCAGTGAGGATGGTGTGTTCCGCTGGTCCGAGGCTGAGGAAGCCCTGAACAAGGAGTTTCGGCCGGATGCCTTGACCGGGCTGAGCATCAATCCCGCGAATATGATTGCCGACTTGCACGGCAGCAAGGCGTACCGCGCGCATCTGGTCAGTGTAATGACCAAGCGGGCCATTGAAGCCTGCATGTAAGCTGTAAACAGTCAAAAAAGTCCCGGTCCTTGTGCCGGGGCTTTTTTTATGCCCGTCTTATTCTGGGCGGCTGGGATGGTTGCCAGTATGCGCCTGTGTCTTCTCGGGACTTTTGGTAATTGTTCACGCGATCGCGCGCGGCGTCGCCGCCGGCTTGAAACAGGTGACCCAGAAGGCATTCCAGAACCACCATGGCGCCGGCATAATTTGAGAAGTGGTGCAGAGATCGCGTGCTGACCGGGAAAACCACGTCCGGCTCGATCCCGGGTGCGATCACTTCGCTGTCGGCAATCAGGATGAGCGGCATGTTCATGCGTCGCGCCAATCGCATGGATTGGATGGTGTCAGCGGAATAGGGGTGGACGGTGATGGCGATCAGGCAATCGTTTGGGCTTGCGTCCAACAGATCATCTGCGGCGGACCCCATGTGGCGCGGAATAAGCTGGAGACCGGGGTGCGCCATGCGTCCGGTATAGGAAAAATAGTAAGACAAGGCATAGCTGGCGCGGGTGGCGGTGACAAAGCACCTGTCAGCAGACGTCATAATTTCAACCGCCTGCCTGACGCGTTCAGGGTTCATTAACCGCAGGGATCGCATGACGACGTTCTGTGCATTCTGGGCAAGTTTTGCCTGAGCGGCACTGAATGCGTCACCGTCTTGCATGTCGGCAAGCCAGCTTTGGCTCAGATGATCCTCGCCATCCGTGACCAACGCATCGCGGAACGGAGCGCGAAGGCTGTCGAAGCGGTCATAACCCATCCGATCCGCCAGCCGGACCAGAACGTTCGAGCTGACCCCGATCTTTGCTGCGGTTTCTCGAATTGAGTCCAGCCCGAAATCTCCGGGGTGGTCGAGGATGTATTTTGCCGCCATCTGCAATCCGGGAGGCAACTGGTCGATCTGCTGCCGCAGGGCGTCGGTGAGTTGGTTCAAAGTTCTGGTCATCCGCGAAAGAAAACAAATGTTATGAAAAATGTAAATTGAAAACGCGCGTAAGATCTTTAACTGGGTTAAAAGTTGAAAAGGTTGCTCTTATGTCCAAATCACTGCCGCAATCGCATACGCCCTATGTTCTGGTGGCGCCGAACGGTGCCCGGAGGGGGCATGCGGATCACATTCAGCTTCCGGTGTCGGTGCAGGAGATCGTATCGACTGCACAAAGCTCTTTTCGAGCCGGTGCAGATGGAATCCACCTGCATGTGCGCGATGATCAGGGGCAGCATTCTCTGGATGCCGGGCGTTATCTTGAGACGATGTCCGAGTTGCGTCGTGCCGTGCCAGAGATGGATGTTCAGATCACGACCGAGGCGGCGGGTATCTTTGATGTCCCGGCCCAATTGCACTGTTTGCAGCACGTAAAGCCAAAATGGGCTTCGATCTCAATCCGGGAAATCGCGCGCGCGCCGGACCTCGCGGATAGTGTTTACGGTCTGTGTGCCGAGCAGGGAACGCGTGTTCAGCATATTCTTTATGACGATGCAGATGCTGCGCTTCTGGCAGACTGGCAAGCCCGCGGGATCGTCCGCGACGGGCAAACTGATCGACTGTTGGTTCTGGGGCGATACTCCTCGGGGCAGGAATCCGCACCAGAAGACCTTGATCACTTTCCGCAAACCCACTCCAGTTGGATGGTCTGTGCATTCGGAAAGCAGGAACATGCTTGCCTAAAAAAGGCTGCGGACCATGGCGGGGATGTGCGGGTTGGTTTTGAAAACAGTTTGACCGACCAGGACGGAAGTGCCTGGGCGAACAACGCAGCGTCGGTTTCGGCGCTGGTCGCGGTTTTGAAAGGACCTCAGCAATGAGCCATGTTTTTCCTCGTCATACCAAATCGAACCTGCCGGTCGCCGTTGGGGGCGACGGGTGTTACCTGATCGACGATCAGGGGCAACGCTATCTGGATTGTGGTGACGCTGCGGTGTCGTGCCTCGGGCATTCGAACCCGGCGGTTATCGAGGCCGTGCAGCGGCAGGTCGAACAGATCGCTTTTGCACATACCGGATTCATGACATCCGAACCTGCCGAGGCGCTGGCTGATCTGTTGGTGGAACACGCGCCTGGTGATCTGGAGCGTGTGTATTTCGTCTCAGGCGGATCCGAGGCGACCGAGGCGGCGATGAAACTCGCGCGGCAGTACTTTCTTGAAATTGGCCAGCCCGAGCGTCGCCGGGTGATCGCGCGGCGGCAGAGCTATCACGGGAACACTTTGGGCGCGTTGTCGGCTGGAGGTAACGAATGGCGACGCGCGCAATTTGCACCGATGTTGATCGAGATGACACATATCGCGCCCTGCTTCGAATACGCTGAAAAGCCGGATGCCGAGAGCAGCTTTGACTACGGCCAGCGCGTCGCGAATGAGTTGGAGGCCGAGATCCTGCGCTTGGGTCCTGAATCGGTTATGGCGTTCATGGCAGAACCCGTCGTGGGGGCAACGCTGGGTGCGGTTCCCGCAGTAGAGGGGTATTTCCAGCGTATTCGCCAGATATGTGACCAATATGGCGTTCTGTTGATTCTTGATGAAGTCATGTGTGGTATGGGGCGGACCGGGCATTTGTTTGCCTGCGATCATGATGGAATTTCGCCGGACATTCTGTGTATTGCCAAAGGGTTGGGCGCTGGTTACCAACCGATTGGTGCGATGATGTGCACCGGGAAAATCTATGATGCAATCCGCGACGGGTCCGGGTTCTTTCAGCATGGTCACACCTATATCGGTCACCCGGTTGCGACGGCCGCGGCTCTAGCCGTTGTCACCGAGCTGACCACGCGCGCGTTGCCCGCGCGCGCCGGCGTCATGGGCGACAAGCTGCAAGAGGCGTTGCAGGCCGAATTCGGACAGCATCCGAATGTCGGCGATATCCGCGGCAGGGGCCTTTTCCGCGGGCTGGAGTTGGTGGCTGACCGCGAAACAAAAACGCCGTTTGATCCGGCTCACGGCGTTGCGGGCAAAATCAAGAAAACCGCTTTGGCCGAGGGGCTGATCTGCTACCCCATGGCCGGTACGCGGGATGGTCGGGTTGGGGATCATGTCCTGCTGGCCCCGCCGTTCATCATTGAAGACGCGCAGATAGACGAGCTTGTAGGCAAACTTAGTCGGGCGATCTCGACCTCGATCCCCGGCTGAAGCTCCGCTTGGCCTGTACCATAGAACCAACAAAAAAACCCTGTCAGAGCTGATCTGACAGGGTTTCGAATGCGATATGCACAGGGGTTTATTTCTGTGGCAGCGGGCCGATCAGCATGATCATCTGACGGCCTTCCATCTTCGGCATGTTTTCAACCTTGCCGATCTCTTTGGTGTCGGCTGCAACACGTTCCAAAAGCTCACGACCCAAATTTTGGTGCGCCATTTCACGGCCGCGGAAACGCAGGGTCACTTTGACCTTGTCCCCGTTTTCAAGAAATTTGAACACGTTCCGCATTTTCACGTCGTAATCATGAGTGTCAGTGTTGGGTCGGAATTTGACCTCTTTGATCTCAATGATCTTCTGTTTTTTGCGGGCTTCGGCTTCGCGTTTCTGCGTCTCGTATTTGAACTTACCGAAGTCCATGATTTTGCAGACCGGCGGGTTTGCGTTGGGCGAAATTTCGACCAGATCAAGACCGGCATCAACTGCCATCTGCATGGCTTTGGCGGGATGAACCACCCCGACATTTTCACCTTCAGCGCCGATCAGACGGATTTCGGGGGCACGGATCTTATCATTGACGCGGGGGCCGGTGTCTCTTTGCGGCGGCGCGTTGTGAGGTCTGCGGGCTATGGGTTCATTCCTTTGATGATTGCAGAAATTCAAGGCCGGAATTTAGACTGGCCTGCACGCCGATTCAAGCGGCATAAGTGCAGGCCAGTCCGAAAAGTCGGGGTTTGTCAGAGGTTTTTCGCCAGTCCGGGGCCAAATGCCCCGGATCCGGTGCATCGGGTTAACCAACAAAGGCTTTTTCGATGACAAATTCCTTGGGTTCGGAATTAGCACCTTCGCGCAGGTCGAACTCTTCCAGAATCTTTTTGATGTCCAGGTTGAAGGCCAAAGACCCGCAGACCATCGCGCGGTCGGTTTCCGGTTTGATGCCGCCTTCGATGCCCAGATCAGCAAAAACCGTGCCGTCTTTCAGCAATTCGGTGATGCGGCCCATCTTGGGGCTCTCTTCCCGTGTGGTGGTTGGATAATAGCGGATCTTGTCGGCAAAGCCTTCGCCCATCAGTTCGGCCAGCATCTCGTCCTGACGGATGCTTTCGATCAGCTGACGGCCATATTCCAATTCACCCACTTCGCGGCAGGTGTGGGTGATGATGACCTCGTCGTAATCCTCATAGGTCTGCGGTTCGCGCAGCAACGAGGCGAAGGGCGCAAAACCGGTGCCGGTGGCAAAGAACCACAGGCGTTTGCCGGGCAGCAGGGCGTCATGCACCAGCGTGCCAACAGGCTTGGGCCGCAGGATGATCTGATCACCCGGTTTGATGTGCTGCAGTTTCGATGTCAGTGGGCCGTCCTGCACCTTGATTGAATAGAACTCCAGCTCTTCGTCCCAGGATGGCGACGCGATGGAATAGGCGCGCAACAGCGGTTTGCCGTTGTCGCCCAGCAGGCCGATCATCACGAACTCGCCCGAGCGGAAGCGCAGTGAGGCGGGACGCGAGACCTTGAAGGAAAACAGGCTGTCGGTCCAATGTTTGACGTCTGTTACGGTCTGGGCGTCCGGAAGGACGGGTGCCTTGACGGCGGTTGCTTCGGTCACGGGTTTCATCTCTGTCATCGTTTCACTGTCGGCTAGGTAAACCGACATCTCCGTTTAATCTTTGATCCAAGTCAGGAAAAGGGGCTAAATGCCCCTTTTCAGTCACAAGCTGGCGATTGGCGGGGTCAGCCGCGCAGGCGGGCTTGATAGCTATGATCTTTCCAGTTGGCGCGGGCCAACCACTGATCTTCGGGCTGGCGATTGGCCAGTGCGTCATCGATTTCGACCTCATCGAACCCACTGCGGCGTGCCATGGCATATTGGTCGGCCAGAACGTGGCCTCTGGCCCGCAGGCGGCCTGTGAAACCTTTCAGGCGCAGCACGCGCGCGATGGTAAAGCCGCGGCCATCCGCCGAAGACGGGAAGTCCACGCGGACCATGCGGGCGCTGCCCAGGCGGTCAACCAGTTCATCAGGATCAGTGTCCGAGGCCACGTCCAGCGCAACCACATCATTGGCAGCGTCCTCAAGCGTAACAAAGCCGTCTGTCCAGTCGTCAGGGGCGAACCCCTCATCCGTTACGATTACGTTCATGTTTTCTCTCCAGCGCGCACCATCTTGCCGTCGACAAAATGGATGCCGCATTCTTCTTTGTTCTGATCGCGCCAGCGTCCGGCGCGGGGGTCTTCGCCTTCTTTGATCGGCGAGGTGCAGGGCGCACAACCGATCGAGGGGTAACCTTTGGCCACCAGCGGATGCCGGGGCAGGTTGTTTTCATCCATATAAGCGCGCACGTCTTCGGGCGCCCAATGGGCCAGTGGGTTCACCTTGATCCGGCCAGTGCCGTCTTCGACCTCAAAGAAGTTAAGCGCGGCGCGTGTGCCAGACTGGAACCGCTTCCGACCCGAGATCCAGCCGTCATAGCCCGCCAAAGCACGCTGCAGCGGGAAGGTTTTGCGCAAGTTGCAGCAGGCATCCGTGTCGCTAAGGCGCAAAGCGCCGTATGGGTCTTCGCGCTGAACATCCTCATCATTTGCGCGGATGATGTGAACGTTCTTCAGGCCAAGCCGATCAGAAACGTCCTGCTGGTATTCCAGCGTTTCGGTGAACAGCATCTGCGTGTCGACGAACAGGACCGGCGTGGCTTTGTCGACCACGGCTGCCATGTGCAGCAATACCACCGATTCCGCCCCGAAGCTGGAGACCAAAGCAAGCTCTTCGATTGCCTCCAACGCGCCATGCATGGCGTCATGGGCACTGTGGTGGCAGAACTGGGTGTTCAGCGCTTCGACCTTTTCGGTCAGCTCTGCGCGGTCGGCCCCCAGTTCCGTCTGGATCAGGTCAAGCGGCATTCGCTCGCGCCTCGGGGTAGAGGGCTGTCTTGAACGGTGCCATGCCTACGCGGCGATAGGTTTCAAGGAATGTCTCTTCGGCGCTGTCACGCTGTTCCAGATAGGTTTCGACGATACGTTCAACCGCCGGAACGATCTCATCATAGGCAAAGCCCGGACCGGTGCGGTCACCAACGGCCGCAGTTTCAGTCGCGTCACCACCCAGAGTGATCTGGTAGTTCTCGACGCCTGCGCGATCCAGACCCAGGATGCCGATGTGACCGACGTGGTGGTGACCACATGCGTTGATGCAGCCCGAGATCTTGATCTTCAGGTGACCGATATCATGCTCAAGCTTCAGATCATCGAAACGGGTCGCGATTTCCTGTGCAACCGGGATCGAACGCGCCGTTGCCAGCGCGCAGTAATCCATGCCGGGGCAGGCGATGATGTCGCTGATCAGGCCGATATTGGCGGTGGCCAACTCATGCTCTTTCAGGCGAGCATGGATCGCGGGCAGGTCCGATTTGTGGACATGCGGCAGGATCACGTTCTGCTCATGGCTGATGCGCAGCTCGTCATAGGCGAACTCTTCGGCCAGATCGGCCATCACACGCATCTGCTCAGCCGTCGCGTCGCCCGGAGTATGACCGTGTTTCTTGATCGAGATCGTGACAATCGCGTGGTCCGCGTTCTTGTGCGGCGCGATGTTGGTGTCGACCCACGACCGGAAGACCGGATCGTTGGTGTAGGCGCTTTCAAACGACGCAACCGATGCTTCACGGAAGGTTGGCGGCGCAAAGTGGCCCTTGATCTCTTCCAACAAGTTCATATCCGCGCCTTTGAACTGCGGGCGAACCTTCAGGAAACGCTCGTTGACCTTGGCGCGGATAGCGTCGATGCCATGCTCATGCACGGTGATCTTGATGCGCGCCTTGTACTTGTTGTCGCGGCGGCCGATCTGGTTCCAGACCGAAACGGTGGCTTCGAGATACGCCAGCAGGTCGTCAAAGGCGACGAACTCGGACAGTTCCTTGCCGATCATCGGTGTACGGCCCAGGCCACCACCCACGATAACGCGGGCACCCAGAACGCCGTCACGCTCGACCAGTTGCAGTCCGATGTCATGCGCCTTGATCACGGCGCGGTCGTTTTCCGAACCGGTGATGGCGATCTTGAACTTACGCGGCATGAACTGGAATTCCGGGTGGTCGGTGGACCACTGGCGCAGCAGCTCGGCGTAGGGGCGCGGATCAGCGACCTCATCCGCGGCGGCACCGGCGAAATGGTCGGCGGTCACGTTGCGGATGGTATTGCCCGATGTCTGAATGGCGTGCATGCCAACCTCGGCCAGCGCGTCCAACATATCCGGCACATCGTTCAGTTTCGGCCAGTTGTACTGGATATTCTGGCGGGTGGTGAAATGCCCGTAGCCTTTGTCCCACTTTTCAGCCAGCAGGGCCAGTTGACGCATCTGCCCGCTGGACAGCGTGCCATAGGGGATGGCGACCCGCAGCATGTAGGCGTGCAGCTGCAGGTACAGGCCGTTCATCAGGCGCAGGGGCTTGAATTCATCCTCGGTCAGCGAGCCGTCAATGCGGCGCTCGACCTGCGCGCGAAACTGCGCGTTACGTTCTGCCAAAAATGCTGTGTCGAACTCGGAGTAGCGATACATGATTAGCTGTCCTTAGTTGCAGCCCCGAACCTTGGGGCCTTGAGAAGGGGAGAGAGACGGGCCAGAGGTCAGGCTCGGGGCTGCGGGGAAGTTTCCTGTTTGCCGTGGGCATAGTTGGACGGACCAGTGCGGCGGAAGTCTTCCCGGAAATGGGTGGGCTCGGGGCCATCTTCGCCGGCAATGGCGTCGGCCAGATATGCCCCAACGATCTTGTTGGCCTGGCGCGAGGCATCCAGAAGACGGACCTGCGCGTGGGCTTCGTCGGTGATCAACTCGGCCTCGGTCAGTTCGCGTGACCACTGATCGTCTTCGGTCAAATAGATGACGTCGCCGTCCAACAGGTCGTTGGCGGTCACCACTTTGGGGGTAAAAGCGCGGGCCATCAGGCGTGCTCCTTCTTAAATTCGGTCAGGGCCGCGTTCGCTTGGCGCGGGGCGAGGCCAAAAAAGGTCAGGGTGGGGCCATCCATATCGGCGGCGTTCAAATCGGTGGGCAACTGGTCCAGCGTTGTTTCCAGAATGCGCTGATCGGGGCGCGTGGCGTTTTCGATCAGCGTCACCGGTGTTTGGCGATCAGCACCGTGCATGATCAGGCGGCCCTGAATGAAACGAGCGGACTTTTTGCCCATGTAAATCGCAGCCACCGAACCGGTGCGCGCCAACGCGGACCAGTCGTGATCCGCAAAACCCTTCATGTCGTGGCCGGTCAGAAAACGGACCGAAGAATTGCGCCCACGCCGTGTCAGGCTTTGACCAATTCCGGCAACCGCTGCCGATGCAGCTGTGATGCCCGGTACGATCCGCCACGAGATACCAGCAGCCTCAACCGCCTCGATCTCTTCGTCCAGACGTCCAAACACGGTCGGATCGCCGGACTTCAGGCGCACGACGCGCTGACCTTTCAGTGCGTGCTCAACCAGCAGGGCGTCAATGTCTTCCTGTTTCCAAGATGGGCCGAAACCGGCCTTACCAACATCGACCAGAACACCGGTCTTTCCGGCCAATGCCAGGACCTCATCACTGATCAAGCGGTCATGCAGAACAACATCCGCGCGCTCGAAGGCTTTCAGCGCCTTGAGCGTCAGCAATTCCGGATCGCCCGGACCCGCGCCGACAAAGTCGACATGTCCTGTGCCATCATATGATTGCGTAAGCTGCATTTCGTGTCCCGAGTGTGGTTTGACTTGTGTTGCAATATAGGAAATATTCCCGCCAATACGCCATATAGGCGAGCAAATAAGGACAAATGTTCCACGCCAACGGCAAAACGGGACATTGGTTTCGAAACGAAGGGAATTTTGGAATGTCGGTGCGGATTGACGATACGGATCGGAAAATTTTGGTCGAGCTGCAGCGGGACGCCAGTCAATCGCTGGACGAAATAGCCGCTCGTGTCGGCAGTTCCAAGACCCCGGTCTGGAATCGGATACGCAAACTGAAAGGGGCCGGAGTGATCGGCCAGCAGACCGTTTTACTGGACGCCGAAGCGCTGGGATTTGAAGCCACATTTTTTGTTCTGATCCGAACGTCGGAACATGAGGCTGACTGGCAGCACAAGTTCCTGAAAGCTCTGCGGGACAGGCCCGAAGTGCAAGAGGCGCATCGGCTGGCAGGGGACATCGACTATATCCTGAAGGTGCGGGTCAAGAACGCGCGTGCCTATGACGAATTCTATCAGGCGCTGATTTCAGAAGTGCGCGTTCACAACGTGACCGCCTTGCTGTCGATGGAAGAGATCAAGTCCACCACCATGTTGCCTCTGAAAGCGCTGATCGAAAGCTAGATCTGCACCATCAATTTGGTCAGCCCGTGGAAATGGTAAGTGTTCGAATACTCGGGCTCGGTGCTCAATCGCAGGTTCGGGTATCTGTCGAATAGCGTGGATAGTGCGATTCGCATTTCCATCCGTGCCAGGGGGGCACCAACACAGAAATGTAGTCCGCCACCGAAACTGGTGTTCGTGACGATGGCGCGGGTGGGATCAAACCTGTCCGGGTCGCTCCAGACTGCTGGATCCCGGTTCACCGCGCCCAGCAGCAATGCGACCTCGTCGCCACGCCTGAAACTGTGCCCAAATGCGTCGATGTCTTCATAGGCATAGCGGGTGAACATGTGTAGCGGCGGGTCAAAGCGCAAAATCTCTTCTACCGTGCGGTCGATGCTGTCCGGCGCAAAGTACTGCGGTCCGATGCCATTTTGCAAAACGGTCTTCACGCCGTTTCCAAGTGAATGCACGGTCGCTTCGTGCCCGGCATTCAAAAGCAGAATGCAGGTGGCGACCAGCTCTTCGCGTGAAAGCTTTTCGCCATCCTCTTCGGCCACGATCAACCGTGTGATCAGATCGTCCTGCGGATCGCTGCGGCGTTGCTCGATGTAGCCGGTCAGAAAGTCGGTGAATGCTTGGGAAGAGGCTGCGGCAGCGGTCTCTGTCTCGGGCGTACGGCTGGCTTGGTACATTGCCACCATATCATGTGACCAGCGTAGCAGGCTGGGTGACATATCCTCGGGCACGCCCAAGAGGCGACAGATCGTGATGACCGGAACTTGGGTGCAAAAGGTAGAAAGCAAATCGAACGGCTGGTCGGGAAATGCGTCTATCAAAGAATGGGTTAGGTCGTGGATCGAAGGTTCCAGCGCCGCAATAGCACGCGACGTGAATGCCCGCATCACCAATGCACGCAAGCGTGTGTGTCTTGGCGGTTCGGCTTCCAGCAACGAATGCGCCTCGACGGCCAGCCAAGGGGCAAGATGCGCCGGACCTGGGGTTTGCATTTCTTCGGGTACTTCCCGGCCAAAGCGGCGGTCTTTCAAAAGCGCCGAGACCGCCCGCTGTGATATAGCGGTGACTTTCCCATAATCGTCCCAATAGACCAGATCACCGCACGCGCGGGCCTGATCATAGAACGGGTAGGGGTTTTGCACGAATTCCGGATCGACCGGAGATTGAGATACCGTCTTCATGCGGCGCAGACTTGCCATGCGGCGCGCCGAATGCAAGACCCTATGTCATGCAGCGCGTTTGGGTCATTCTGGGATTTTTGTTTGCTGTCGGTCTGTTGACCGTCGGGGTTTGGTCCTATGGCTACCGCCAAGCGCTGTCGCAGCTCAGTGAAAAGGCTGAAGCGGATCTTGAACTGGCTGCCGACCGTCTTAGCACTCAGATGCAAGTTTACCAGGAACTGGCCGTACTGATGGCCACGCATCCGGTTCTGCGCACCCTTGAGACCCCGGGGCAACAAGAGGCAGCGCGCGCGACATTGCTGGATGTCGCCGACAAAACCTCGGCCGTCAACATGTTGTATCTTGACCGAAGCGGGCAGGTGCTGGCCTCGGCGCAGCCGGTTGTGTGGCCAAACATGGCGGACCACCCCGCGTTTCGGCGCGCATTGCAGGGCGCAATGGGCAGTGCGCATGGGGTTGTGGAAAGCAGCGGAGATCGCACTTATTCTTACGCCGCCCCGGCCTTTGGTCCTGCTGGTCAGGTCCATGGTGTACTGATTGTAGTGGCCGATGTGCAGGACGTGGAACAGACCTGGCGCGGCAGTACCGAGGCGGTGTTCTTCATTGACGGGGACGGTGTCGTCTTTATCTCGAACCGGTCGGACCTGCTGTTTTGGCACCGGGATGAGGGGCAGTTGGGCCTGACACCCCCGGACGGCGGGGCCGTTGATTTCGCCTCGGTTCTGGTTGGCCCGCACGAGGTGTGGCAGCTGAACTGGGGGCGGTATCTACCTAGCCGAGCATTGCACCTGATGCTGGATTTGCCGGTGATCGACATGACGGCTGAGGTTCTGGTGGATGTGGCCCCGGCGCAGCGTTTAGCGGGGTTGCAGGCGGCAACCGTTGCTGCAATCTGTCTGGCCTTCGGCGCGCTGCTGTATCTGGCGACCGAACGCAGGCGCACATTGGCCGAGGCCAACACGATTCTGGAAATCCGGGTCGCGCAACGGACGCATGCGTTGACAGCTGCAAACACCGCACTGCGCCATGAAGTGCGTGAACGTGAAGACGCAGAAGCGGCTCTGAAACACGCTCAGGAAGAGCTGATCCAGGCCGGTAAACTCAGCGCGTTGGGTCAGATGTCGGCCGGTATTAGTCACGAATTGAACCAACCGCTGATGGCGATCCAGCAATTCGCCGACAATGGCGCGGCTTTTCTATCCCGCGGCCGGGATGAGAAAGCGTCGGAGAACCTGACGCGTATCTCTGCTATGGCGGCGCGCATGGCGCGTATCATCAAGAACCTGCGCGCCTTTTCGCGCAACGAAAGTGAACCGATGGGTAAGGTTAACCTGGTTCAGGTGATCGATACGGCGGTCGAGTTGACCGAGGCGCGATTGCGAACTGAGGATGTCCGTATGGATTGGGCCCCGCCCAATAACCCTGTTTACGCATGGGGCGGCGAAGTGCGGTTGGTTCAGGTGTTCGTCAACCTGATTAACAATGCCGCCGACGCGATGAGTGGGCAAGATGACCGCCTCATTCGCATTGCGATCGACCGCGGCGACAAGTTGGCCGTGACTGTCCGCGATATGGGCCCGGGCATCGAAAACTCGGAAAAACTGTTCGAACCGTTCTATACGACCAAGGCTGTCGGATCCTCTGAGGGGATGGGGCTTGGGCTTTCGATCTCGTATGGTTTGGTGCAAAGCTTTGGGGGTAATATCCGGGGTACAAATCTGGACACCGGGGCGCTATTCACGGTCGAGCTTGAGCCTTTCACGGAGCACGAGGTCGCATGACGCGGAAAATCCTACTGGTTGATGATGACGCTGCCGTCCGCGAAGCTTTGGCGCAAACGCTTGAGCTGGCTGACTATGATCCGGTCACAGCGGGGTCCTTTGTAGCAGCAAAAGACCATATTCGCGCGGATTTTCCCGGCGTGATCGTGTCGGATATCCGTATGCCGGGCCGGGACGGGTTTCATCTGCTGAACTACGCGCGTGAGGTTGATCCAGACTTGCCCGTTGTCCTGTTGACCGGTGAGGGCGATATCCCGATGGCGGTGCAGGCCATGGGACAGGGGGCTTTTGATTTTCTGGAAAAGCCATGTGCGGCGGCGGACCTACTGTCCGTGTTGGAACGTGCCTTTGACGCGCGCGCGCAGGTGATCGAACAGCGTGCCCTCAAATCAGAGCTTGAGCGCGGCGACCCTGCAGCGCGGCTTTTGTTCGGTCTGTCCGCACAGGCCGAGGCCCTGCGTGAACGGGTCCGATCCGTCGCCCCCACCGGGGCTGAGGTTCTGGTAACCGGGCCACCGGGCAGCGGGATATCGAAAGTGGCCGAAGTCGTGCATCTGATGTCGCCGGTCGGGCAGGGGCCGTTCGTCAAACTCCCGGCCTCAGGGCTGACGCCCGAAGGATTGACGCGCGTGTACGAAGATGCAGCCGGTGGATCATTGTTCTTGGATGAGGTTTCGGCCATGCCAGACGCCACGCAGTACGCCGCGCTTGAAATGGTAGAACAGGGCACTGGTTCAAGGATCGTCGCGGGAACAACCGCTGATCTGGCCGCGCTGTCAGAGCAGGGCAAATTCAATGCCGACCTGTTCTATCGTATGGACGTCATGCGCGTGCGCATCCCGTCACTGGCGGAACGACCGGAAGATATTCCAGTGATCTTTCGCCATTATGTCGCGCAAGCGGCAGAACAGGCGGGCATTGCCGAGCCCGAGATTACCTCGGAGCAACTTGCGTCATTGATGGCCAGCGATTGGCCGGGCAATGCTAGGTCCCTGATGTCGGCGGCGATGCGGTTCGTATTGGGTATGCCGGAAGAGGTGGCACGTGCCGCTGATCTGGGACTAAGCGAGCAAATGGCGCGAGTGGAGCGGTCGTTGCTGATTGCGGCGCTGGGTCGGCACAATGGCAAAGCCTCGGATGCGGCAAAAGCGTTGAAACTGCCGCGCAAGACTTTTTACGACAAACTTGCGCGCTATCAGATTCGCCCAGAAGACTATCGGCGCTAACGGGAGCTCCCGCCGCCTTTGGCTGCATTATCATGCATTTAAAGGCGTTGGGCCGGGCAGCCTGCTTCCGCAGGCTGCGGGTGGTCGTTCGATCTGATTCGAAGTGCGTGCGGAAATCCGCACATCCGGGGAAATAGATGTGCGGAATTTCGCACAGCAAGCAGCGCCACTGCCTTTTGATGGCGGAGAAGTGCCTTCTAACAGTAGGAAATAAAACAAAAATAATTGAAAATTTCGATTTTCGAACAAAAAGTTGAGCGGTGCCCCTTGATTCGCTTCACTGCGCCATATGAGACGCCGATCCGGCGTTGACTGAAGGTTTCATGGAAGTCTGGGAGGAAAAGACAAATGAAATTCCTGACAACTGCCGCTACCGCGCTGGCGTTGAGTGTTACAGCAACCGCCGGTATGGCCGCGTGTGATGACGGCGAGATTGTCGTCAAGTTCGCGCATGTCACGAACAGTGACAAACACCCCAAGGGCATCGCGGCATCGCTGCTGGAGCAGCGCGTCAATGACGAGATGAATGGCGTGATGTGCATTGAGGTCTATCCGAACTCGACGCTCTATAATGATGACAAGGTGCTTGAAGCGATGCTTCAAGGCGACGTCCAGCTGGCCGCGCCGTCGTTGTCGAAATTCGAGAAGTTTACCAAACAGTTCCGTCTGTTCGACCTGCCGTTCATGTTCAAGAACATCGACGCAGTTGATGCATTCCAAGCTTCGGCTGACGGTCAGGCGATGAAAGACAGCATGCAGCGCCGCGGCCTGCAAGGGTTGGCGTTCTGGCACAATGGTATGAAGCAGATGTCGGCCAATAAACCGCTTGAGGCTCCGTCGGATGCCGAAGGCCTAAAATTCCGCGTTCAATCCTCGGACGTTCTGGTTGCCCAAATGGAAGCCATTGGTGGCAGCCCGCAGAAAATGGCGTTCTCGGAAGTTTACGGCGCGCTGCAACAGGGCGTTGTGGATGGCCAAGAAAACACCTGGTCGAACATCTATGGCAAAAAGTTCTTCGAAGTGCAGGACGGTATCACCGAGACCAACCACGGCATCATCGACTATCTGGTTGTGACATCGGTTGATTGGCTGGACAGCCTTGATCCCGAGGTGCGCGATCAGTTCCTGACCATTCTGGGCGAAGTGACTGAGACAAGGAACAAGGAAGCCTTCTCGGTGAACGAAGCAGCCAAGGCTTCAATCACTGATGCCGGCGGCATCATCCGCGAACTGAACCCCGAACAGCGTCAGGCCTGGGTCGATACGATGAAGCCCGTTTGGGACCAGTTTTCCGACGACGTAGGTCAGGATAAGATCGACGCCGCTCAGGCCATCAACGCCGGGTTCTGATCCCGGTTGAGGCCGCGTGTCTTAAGACTGGGGAGTGGCGGACACGCAGGCCGGGCGGGCCGAAATTTGGCCCGCCACACCCAACTCTCATCACCAATAATGTGGGGACAGAAAAATGTCTGGTTCGAAACTCGGCCAAGGCGGGCTGATCGACCATATCGAAGAGACCCTGATTGCGGCGCTGTTAGGCCTGATGACGGTCGTGACCTTCGCCAATGTGATCGCGCGGTTTGTCTTCAATTCCAACATCTTATGGGCACTGGAGCTGACGGTGTTCACCTTTGGCTGGCTGGTGTTGCTGGGTGCGTCTTATGCGGTCAAAAAGCACGCACATCTGGGGGTGGATGCGATCCTGAACATGTTGGCCCCGGCGCCGCGCCGTATTCTGGCGCTGATCTCGGTGGCGTGTTGTCTGGTGTTCTCACTTTTGCTGCTGAAAGGGTCGTATGACTACTGGGCCGTGTTTGCGGACCTGCCGCCCACATCCGGTCGCTGGTTCCCGACTGGGTTCAATTTCGATGCACGCAGCCAGAGTTTCTATGAAGTTGACGATATTCCCATGGTCGCGCCACTGCGCTTCCTCGAGGATCTGATCAACTACGGCGAGGGCTATGAGAAGCTGCCCAAGGTGGTGCCCTATCTGGTGCTGCCGGTGTCGATGTTGCTGCTGGTGATCCGTTTTTCGCAGGTCGCAGTACAAGTTTGGCGTGGTGAGACCGACCGTCTTGTCGCCAGCCACGAAGTCGAGGACGAGATCGAAGAAGTCCGGGCTCAACAAGGAGAGCATGACTGATGGACGTTATTCTTCTTTTCTCGATGGTCATTGGCCTGCTGCTGATCGGTGTGCCGATTGCGGTCGCACTTGGCCTCAGTTCGACCATGTTCCTGTTGATCTATTCCGACAGTTCGCTGGCGTCGGTCGCAGGTACGCTGTTTGAGGCATTCGAAGGGCACTTTACGCTGCTGGCGATCCCGTTCTTCATTCTGGCCTCGTCCTTCATGACAACGGGCGGCGTGGCACGACGGATCATCCGATTCTCGATTGCCTGCGTCGGACACCTGCCGGGCGGTCTGGCTATCGCGGGCGTATTTGCCTGTATGATGTTCGCGGCGCTTTCAGGGTCTTCTCCGGCCACTGTGGTCGCCATCGGTTCCATTGTAATCGCCGGAATGCGGCAGGTTGGATACTCGAAAGAGTTCGCCGCCGGGGTGATCTGCAACGCGGGCACGCTGGGCATTCTGATTCCGCCATCCATTGTGATGGTGGTCTATGCTGCTGCGGTCGAAGTCTCGGTCGGTCGGATGTTCCTTGCGGGCGTGATTCCCGGCCTGTTGGCGGGGCTGATGCTGATGGTCACGATCTACGTCATGGCCAAGGTCAAGAACCTGCCGAAAGGTGACTGGAAGGGGTGGGGCGAAGTCTTTACCTCGGCGCGCGAAGCTGGTTGGGGTCTGTTCCTGATCGTGATTATTCTGGGTGGTATCTATGGCGGTATCTTTACCCCGACCGAGGCCGCTGCGGTTGCTGCCGTTTATGCCTTCTTCATCGCCAGTTTTGTCTACAAGGACATGGGGCCGCTAAGCACCGATGGGAATACGCAGAAAATCCCACTGTTGAAAAAGCCCTATGCTCTGGTCACCGCGTTCTTCCACCCCGATACCAAGCACACCTTGTTCGAGGCCGGCAAGCTGACTGTGACATTGCTGTTTGTCATCGCCAACGCGCTGATCCTCAAACACGTTCTGACCGATGAGCAGGTACCACAGCATATTGCCAATGCGATGCTGTCTGCAGGTCTGGGACCGGTTACTTTCCTGATCGTGGTCAACGTGATCCTGCTGATCGGTGGTCAGTTCATGGAACCTTCGGGCTTGTTGGTCATCGTGGCGCCTTTAGTGTTCCCGATCGCCATCGAGTTGGGCATCGACCCTATCCATCTGGGCATCATCATGGTGGTCAACATGGAAATTGGGATGATCACCCCGCCGGTCGGTCTGAACCTCTTCGTCACCTCGGGCGTTGCCGGAATGCCGATGATGAGCGTTGTGAAGGCGGCGCTGCCGTTCCTGGCCGTATTGTTCGTCTTCCTGATCATGGTGACGTACATACCGTGGATTTCGACTTACCTGCCCAACACCTTTATGGGGCCGGAAATCGTGACGAACTAGCGGGCCTGACCGCTACAAGACAAGGCCGGGTCTATGCCAGACCCGGCCTTTTTTTGTGCCGCCATTCTTAAAGTATTCCGCGCCCCACGCGAACCCGCGATAGGTGCGGCGACGGCGTGACCTCCATTAACGGATGCTGCCATCTGGGGCATGGATCACCGAAGGGCGCGACACTAGCTAGGTTTTTTGTTTCGCACCCCTGTGGAGATTATGATCTGCACGCCGCGCCCTCTTGAATACTGGGCAAGAGAATTTATGTACGGGAAAGAGGACGACCTCGCCTTGTTGGCTGATCATTCGGGACGACCCGAAGAGATATGAGGTGTCCAAATGCCCTGGATATTCTTGTTATTCGCCGGTCTGCTTGAAATTGTTTGGGCCGTGGCGATGAAGCAATCTGCGGGCTTCACGCGCCTATTGCCAACGGCGGTAATGGGTGTGTCGATGATCGCATCGTTTGGTTTGCTGGCCCTTGCGATGCGGGATCTGCCCCTGGGAACGGCTTATACGATCTGGACCGGTATTGGCGCAGTCGGTGCCTTCATGGTCGGCGTGATGTTTTTGGGTGAGGCGCTGACCGCGCCCCGCCTGATCGCGGCGGCCCTGATTGTGGCCGGGTTGGTGACGATGAAATTGGCCTGAACTCAGGACTTTTGCAGGGCGTCGATAATGCCGGAAAAGTCCTCGGCCTTCAGGCTTGCGCCGCCCACCAGTGCCCCGTCCACGTTGGAGACGGCAAAGATTTCGGCTGCGTTGCCCGGTTTGACCGAACCGCCATAAAGCAACCGGACCGAGCGGCCGACGCCTTCGCCAAATCGACGTTCCAAGCGGTTTCGGATGAAGTCGTGCACTTCTCCGATCTCGTCCAGTGTGGGGACTTTGCCAGTGCCAATGGCCCAGATCGGTTCATAGGCGACAACCAGGTTTTCACCGGTCGACTGATCTGGGATCGAACCAGACATCTGACCGCCGATGATGTCCAACGTGTTCGCGGCCTCGCGTTGTTCCAGGCTTTCGCCGACGCAAATGATGGCCTTCAGGCCTGCGTCCATCGCGGAACGAGCTTTGGCGCGGACATCTTCATTTTGCTCGCCGTGATCTTCGCGCCGTTCTGAATGCCCAAGAATGACGGTGCTTGCCCCGGCATCAACCAGCATCTGGGCACTGACATCGCCAGTATGTGCGCCGGATTCCGCTGCGTGGCAGTCTTGACCGCCGACGGTAATTCCGGTGTCGTTCACCGCCTCTGCCGCGCGATGCAGCAGGGTCGCTGGCGGGCAAATCAGGACGTCCACCGATGCATCAGGAAACGATGTAGCCAGCGACTGAAGCTCGGGCAATGCAGCCGCGGTTCCGTTCATTTTCCAGTTTCCAGCTGCCAGCTTGCGCCGCATAACGCGTACCCCCAAATAAGTCGTTGTTTGCTCATCGGATAGCACCACCAGCCGAGCCTGACAATTCCGGTTGCAAAGGTCGGGCCACAACGGCAGGTTTCGCGTCATTGTGGAGGGCGGCATGATCGACGATCTGGATCTGGGAAAACTGGATGAACGCGAGGCTTCAGAGATGGCAAAGCTGCTACATGCCATTGGTGAAGTTGGGTTTCTAACGGTGTCGAACACCGGGTTGAGCGCGGACCAAGTCCGAAACGTGATCGAGGTGTATCGCGACTTCTTCCATTTGCCGGACGCCCAGAAAAAAACCGTTGATATGGCGATGACGGGTTCAAACCGAGGGTGGGGAGCACCGCGATCAGAACAGGTCGACCCCAAGGCCAATCCGGATTTCAAGGAAGTGTTCGACTGTGGTTACGAATTGCCTGCGGGAAATTCTTATGCCGGAAAAGGGCTTAGTGTGTATGCACCGAACCTGTGGCCGAATAGTCCCTTGGATTTTCAGGATATTATCAGAACTTATTATAGCGACGCTTGCAATGTGGCGATGCGCGTTCTTCGGGCCGTTGCGGTCGCTTTGGGCCTGGATGAACTCAGCTTTGATCGTGCCTTTGACACGCCAATGGCCCTGTTGCGCGGGAACTACTACCCAGAACGCCCGACATGGGCGGGTGATCGGGATTTTGGCATCGGGGCGCATACAGACTACGGGTGCCTGACATTGCTGGCCACGGACGGGGTCTCAGGCCTTGAGGTCCGCATGCCGGATGATCGCTGGCAACCTGTCTCTGCCGCGCCTGGTACCTTCATCATCAACTTTGGAGAGATGCTGGAATTCTGGACCGCCGGAAAAGTCAAAGCCACCGAGCACCGCGTCATAGGCGGGACGCAGGAACGCATTTCGGTCCCGCTGTTCTTTAACCCGTCCTACGACACCAACGTTGCTCCGCCAAGCTCAGGCAAAACGATCAGCGCAGGTGACCATCTTACCCGGCGCTACAACGAAACCTATCTGCACCTGCAGGCGACTTAGTTTTGTGTGGAAAGCGTCTCGTCAAATTTGATGGATTCGCCGCAACCGCAAGCGTCCACAACATTCGGGTTGCGGAACTTGAATCCGGCTTCCAGAAGCGAGACCTCATAGTCGATTTCAGTTCCGAACAAGAACATCTGCGCCATTGGCGCGATCATGATGCGGGCACCGTCCTGTTCGACCACTTCGTCGTTGGTATCGGCTTCATCCACGTAGTCCATGGTGTATTCCATGCCGGCGCAGCCGCCTTTTTTGACGCCAATGCGCAAACCGGCATGACCGCCGGTCGCCATCAGGCGCGCGATCTGCTCGGCCGCTTTGGTCGTCATTGTAACGGCCTGTTTGCCGGGAATGCCAAACATGATGGTCTCCGTTGTGCTACGTTATCCCCAATCTAGGGCCGAGAGGCGTCAGGCTCAAGACATAGCAGACCTGCTGACCTAAGTTTTACCAGCGGTGACGTTGCCAGACGACCAATTGCCACAGCGAACTTGCGTCCCTCACGGTCTTCGCCTTAGCCTGACGATTGAAACAAGATATTTGAGCGAAGGGCGAAAGAAGATGATGAAGGACAGGAATTTTCACAAAAAAATCATCGCGATGCAAGTTGCAGCTGCAGTCTTTCTGACCGCAGGTCTGGCACATGCAACAACTGATGGCGCACGGCATCCGGTGAATTGCGCAACCGCCGAGGGGGATCTTCGGGCCATCGCCGCAGAAAAGAAGCACGCAGAAGACCAGCAGGCAGAAAGTATCATTGCGATTACCCCAGCAGGTGCATTGCTGGGACTGGCCACGGGAACCGAGCAAAAAAGGCTCAGCATGTTGAATGGCGATTACGTCAAAGAGCTGGATCAACGCGCGGCCGAGATAAAATCGACCTGCGGCGTGGAATAGGCCGCTCGGGTCCTATGACGTAAAAAGGGCTGCCCTGGTTCATAGACAGCCCTTTTTGTTATCCTTCAATGCCTTACTCAGGGAAGCTGAGCAAAATTCTACATGAAGCCCAGTTCAAGACGTGCTTCGTCTGACATCATCTCCATGCCCCAGGGGGGCTCCCATGTCAGCTCGACGTCAACCTCTTTGACGCCAGCGACCGGTTCGATGGCTTCGACAATCCAGCCCGGCATTTCACCGGCGACCGGGCATCCGGGTGCGGTCAGTGTCATGATGACCTTCACCGCGTTTTCCTTGGTGATGTCGATCGTGTAGATCAGACCCAAATCGTAGATATTCACCGGAATCTCGGGATCGAAGACGGATCT
Organism: Ruegeria sp. A3M17; assembly: GCF_003318255.1. Classification (GTDB taxonomy): domain Bacteria; phylum Pseudomonadota; class Alphaproteobacteria; order Rhodobacterales; family Rhodobacteraceae; genus Ruegeria. The sequence continues at coordinate 7,675 of NZ_QOCF01000007.1, read as the reverse complement.
GCAAGCCTCGACCACGGAATCGTAGAGTGGATGATCGATGGTCGAAGGCGAGATCAGCGGCGTACCTTCGAACTGTTCACTTGGATGGGTCATTCGTGCCTCGGGGCTGTTACCTGAGAAATTATATAGGGAAAGGCTGGGGCAGCGTCCAGTGGTGCCGTGTGGCCCGCCGGACGCTGCGTCGATTTGGATCAATCGTTGATATCGTGGCGGAAGGTTTTCACCTGGCCGTGGGGCAGGGCGAACATGCGCCGCAGGATCAGCCAAGCCACCAGCGAAAGGGCCGCAAAGATCAACAACAGAACTGCCAGGCTTGGGGCGAAACTGGGGATCACAAGCAAAAGCCCTGTGACCGCCGCGCCAATCGCAAAGCCAAGAAAGATGAACCCCGGCAAGACGATCTCAAGTATGCCCAGAGCCAGCGCTCCGGCTAGCCAGAGCCACCATGTCAGCCAGATGGGGTCGGCCATTACTTTCCTCCTTTCAACATCTTGAAAGCATCGCCAAAGGCCTCAAGCGCATTGGCGGGAACCACGATGGTCTGCGAACCAGTGCCGTTACCCAGCGCGTTCAGAGCTTCGACTTGCTTCAATGCGACCTGATATTGGGCGGCCTCGATACCATTGTCCTGAATGGCCTTGGCGACCACGCCGGTTGCATAAGCTTCAGCTTCGGCCTGGATGCGGCGGGCTTTTGCGGTCTGCTCGGCCGCGTAGAGTTCCGCGTCGGCATTCAATTCGACCGAACGTTTCTGACCTTCAGCCTCGGTCACCTGCGCGCGGCGGGCACGTTCCGCGTTCAACTGCTGCAACATGGCATCGCGTGTGGCCTGATCCAGATTTACGTCCAGAATCTCGGCGCGGGTGACTTCGATGCCCCAGTCGTCAACGGCAGTTTCGACGCTTTCCTGAATACGATCAATCAGTTGAGACCTGTTGGACTGAACCTCATCCAGGTCCATTTTACCGATTTCCGCCCGCACGATCCCGGCCACGGTTGTTGCAATCGCACCGTCGACGTCACGGATACGGTACACGGTCTTTTCCGGTTCAAGAATACGGTAAAACACCGAAGTATCGATCTGAACCAGAACGTTGTCCTTGGTGATCGCGTCCTGCGTCGCATTCGGCAGCTGGCGTTCAAGAATGGATATCTTGTGACGCGCAACATCCAGAAAAGGAACGATAAAGTTGATTCCGGGGCCAAGCACAGAGTGCAGGCGGCCAAAGCGTTCAACCACGTACTTTTCGGACTGAGGCACAATTTTGATGCCTTTGAAAATAACGACGACAATCAGAACTGCCGCGAGCAAGTAAATGATGTTCGATGTTAGCAACCCAATGATCTGTTCTTCGGTCATATCTGTCCTCTGTATTATTGTGTACTATGGTATACACTTGGGGATTGACTCGCCCATTTTCAACTCTGGTATGGCGGGAATGGGGATAGATGCAAATCTCTGAAAACGAAGTTGTGGCATGGAATTTTTGAATGTGGCTGCTTTGCATCCGGTTGTGATTGCGCTATCGGGCGGGGATGAAACTGATAATTGATACAGATCCAGGCATCGACGATGCGATGGCCATTGCCTATGCCGCCGCTGCACCAGAAATAGACCTGATCGGCCTGACCACGGTTTTCGGCAACACGCATGTTCACCAATCCAGCCGCAACGCGCGGTTCTTGCTGCATAAACTGGGATTGGACGCGCCAGTGGCCGAGGGTGCTCCGCTTCCAGTGGGTGCCACCACCTACGATCCTTCGGAACATGTGCACGGCCCCGAGGGATTCGGTGATGTGACTGACATCCCGCAGATTGGGGAAAATCACCCCCTGACAGCGGCCGAATTCCTTGTCGAACAGGCGCGGAAACACAAGGGTGAGCTGGTCGTCTGCGCCATTGGTCCGCTGACCAATATCGCTGATGCCATGCGGTTGGATCCCGAGTTTGCAAGTAACATCAAGCGACTGGTGATCATGGGCGGTGCCGTGTTTTGCCCTGGAAACATCACGGAGCATGCTGAAGCCAACATCTATCACGATGCGCAGGCCGCGGATGCAGTGTTCGCGTCTCCGCCAGATACCGTTCTGGTCGGCTTGGATGTCACGCTGAAAACTCTGTACGAGACTGCGGATTTTGATGCTTTGGCGGCGCGTTCCGCTGACATGGGCGGTTTCCTGCGCGACATCTCGAAATTCTACCTGAAGTTCTACAAGGATATTGGCGGTTTGGAGGGGTGTGGCCTGCACGACTCGACGGCTGTGATTGCCTGTACCCACGAACCCATGTTCGAGATAGTCGAAACCGGGCTTCAGGTTGAGGTAGATGGTCCGCAAATCGGGGCAACCCGACCGGATGCCAACAGACCAATGGTGCGCGTATGCCGGGATGTGGATGGGGCAGGGGTTGTCAGCCTGTTCACTGACCGCGTCGCGTCATTGCCCTGACGGCTTGCAATACCAGCGAAGATCGGGCAATTGCTGCCCGGTTCAGCGACCCTGAGGCATCTACATGACAGACCGTTTCTCTTTTGACCTGAAGGCCACGGACGGCAAGGCCCGTACCGGAGTAATCAACACTCCGCGCGGTGAGGTGCGCACGCCGGCTTTCATGCCAGTTGGCACTGCGGCAACGGTCAAAGCGATGATGCCGGAAAGCGTACGCGCCACGGGGGCAGACATCCTGCTGGGTAACACCTATCACTTGATGCTGCGTCCGACAGCCGAGCGGATCGACCGTTTGGGCGGATTGCACAAGTTCATGAATTGGGAACGGCCGATCCTGACGGATTCCGGTGGGTTCCAGGTTATGTCGCTGGCCGGGTTGCGGAAGCTTACCGAAAAGGGTGTGACCTTCAAATCTCATATCGACGGCTCACGCCACGAATTGACGCCTGAACGGTCGATGGAGATTCAGCGCCTGTTGGGGTCAGACATTGTTATGTGTTTCGACGAGTGCCCGGCGCTGCCCGCTGACCGGGATCGCATTGCCGAGTCGATGCGCCTGTCGATGCGGTGGGCCGAGCGGTCACGTGACGCTTTCGGGGATCGTCCCGGTCATGCCTTGTTCGGCATTCAGCAGGGCGGGCTTGAGCAGGATTTCCGCGAGGAATCGGCCGAGGCGCTGAAGGAGATCGGCTTCGAAGGTTACGCCGTTGGTGGTCTTGCCGTGGGTGAAGGCCAGGAAGCGATGTTCGACGTGCTGGACTTTGCGCCGGATATGCTGCCGGTCGACAAACCTCGTTATTTGATGGGCGTGGGAAAACCGGATGATATCGTCGGCGCCGTTGCGCGCGGCATTGACATGATGGATTGTGTGTTGCCGTCCCGTTCGGGGCGCACGGGCCAGGTATTCACGCGCTACGGCGTGGTGAACATCAAGAATGCCCGCCATTCAGACGATCCGCGCCCGTTGGATGAACACTGCACGTGTCCCGCCTGTTCAAACTACTCCCGCGCTTATCTGCACCACGTGTTCCGTTCGAATGAAATGATTTCGGGTATGCTGCTGACCTGGCATAATCTGCACTATTTCCAAGAGATCATGCAGGGCATGCGCGACGCCATCGCTGCCGGAACATTCGATGCGTGGCAGGTCGAGTTCCACGCACAGCGTGCGCAAGGCGATATTGAGCCTGTTTGATAGGCGCTTGGCGTTTTGGCGATCAAAATCGCCGAATAGTCCATCAGGTGCCTTGCAGTCCCGAACACCTCAGGTCATTCTCACCTTGAGAGATGGCGGTAAGGTTGAAATAGGGCGGTAACTGCCCCACCTTTAACGTCCAAGACAGGAGACGGCCGGGCGTTGCCTCGATGAGGGACCAGAGCCGTCTTGCCAATGATAAGGATAGAGCATGCAAGAGCCCCTGAACTCCTCATACCCAGTGCTGCCGCTGCGCGATATCGTGGTTTTCCCGCATATGATCGTGCCGCTGTTCGTCGGTCGGGAAAAATCCGTCCGGGCGCTGGAAGAAGTGATGCAGGACGACAAGCAGATTCTGTTGTCCAGCCAGATCGACCCGAGCGACGATGACCCAACCGAGGACGGCATCTACCGGTCTGGTGTGCTGGCCAATGTTCTGCAATTGCTGAAATTGCCGGACGGCACAGTGAAGGTGTTGGTCGAGGGCCAAGCCCGCGTGATGATCACGGAATTCCTGGAAAACGAAGAGTTCTTTGAGGCCCGCGCCGAGTATCTGACCGAGATTCCGGGGGACGTAACCACGACCGAAGCGTTGCTGCGCACGGTTACGGATGAATTCGAGCGTTACGCGAAAGTGCGCAAGAACATCCCCGAAGAAGCGTTGACCGCAGTTGGGGAATCCACCGAGCCGGCAAAGCTGGCTGACCTGGTGTCGGGTCACTTGGGTATCGAAGTTGAGCAAAAGCAAGACCTGCTGGAAACCCTCAGCGTCAGCGAGCGGCTTGAGAAGGTCTATGGCCTGATGCAGGGCGAGATGTCGGTTCTGCAGGTCGAGAAAAAGATCAAGACCCGCGTCAAAACCCAGATGGAGAAGACGCAGCGCGAGTACTATCTGAATGAGCAGATGAAAGCCATTCAGAAGGAACTTGGCGATGGCGAGGATGGCAGCAACGAAGTTGCCGAGCTGGAAGCCAAGATCGAAGAGACCAAGCTGTCGAAAGAGGCGCGCGAAAAGGCCGAAGGCGAGCTGAAAAAACTGCGTAACATGAGCCCAATGTCGGCTGAGGCCACCGTCGTACGCAACTATCTGGACTGGATTCTGGCCTTGCCGTGGGGCACGAAATCCCGCGTGAAAAAGGATCTGGGCCGCGCGCAGGACATTCTGGATGCCGATCACTATGGGCTTGAGAAGGTCAAGGAACGGATCGTCGAATATCTGGCTGTTCAGCAGCGTTCGAAAAAGCTGAAGGGCCCGATCATGTGCCTTGTCGGCCCTCCGGGTGTGGGCAAAACCTCGCTTGGTAAGTCGGTTGCACGGGCCACGGGACGCGAGTTCATTCGCATCTCGCTGGGCGGTGTGCGTGACGAGTCCGAGATCCGTGGCCACCGTCGGACTTACATTGGGTCGATGCCCGGCAAGATCATCCAGGCGCTGAAAAAGGCGAAGACCACAAACCCGCTCATCCTGCTCGACGAGATCGACAAGATGGGACAGGACTTCCGTGGAGACCCGGCTTCGGCGATGCTCGAGGTGTTGGACCCGGAACAGAACAGTACGTTCATGGACCACTACCTTGAGGTCGAATACGACCTGTCGAACGTGATGTTCCTGACCACGTCCAACAGCTACAACATGCCAGGGCCTTTGCTGGACCGGATGGAGATCATTCCGTTGGCTGGCTACACCGAGGACGAAAAAAGCGAAATCGCCAAGCAGCATCTGATCAGCAAGCAGGTGAAGAACCACGGCCTGAAGGCGAAAGAGTTCGAACTGACCGATGACGCGCTGCATTCGATCATCCGCACTTACACGCGGGAAGCTGGCGTCCGGAACCTAGAACGTGAAATCGCCAAGGTGGCGCGGAAGTCGCTGACCAAGATCATCAAGAAAGAGGCGGACTCGGTCACCGTGACGCCTGACAATCTGGATGAGTTCCTGGGTGTTCCCAAGTTCCGCTATGGTCTGGCTGAGCAGGACGATCAGGTTGGTGTTGTCACCGGTCTGGCGTGGACATCGGTCGGCGGTGATCTGTTGCATATCGAGGCGCTGAAACTGCCGGGCAAGGGTCGGATGAAGACCACCGGCAAGCTGGGCGACGTGATGAAGGAATCCATCGATGCGGCGTCGTCTTATGTGCGGTCGATTTCGCCGCAGATCGGGGTGAAACCGCCCAAGTTCGACAAGATAGACATCCACGTGCACGTGCCGGATGGTGCAACTCCGAAAGACGGGCCCTCGGCCGGTCTGGCCATGGTGACCTCGATCGTATCCGTGCTGACCGGTATCCCGGTTCGCAAGGACATCGCGATGACGGGTGAGGTTTCGTTGCGCGGAAATGCGATGCCGATTGGTGGTTTGAAAGAGAAACTGCTGGCGGCTCTGCGCGGTGGCATCAAGACGGTGTTGATCCCGGAAGAGAACGAAAAGGACCTGGCCGAGATCCCGGACAACGTGAAAGAAGGCCTGAAGATCATTCCGGTCGAGCACGTGTCCGAGGTCCTCAAACAGGCGTTGGTGCGTGAGCCGGAAGCGATTGAGTGGGATGAGGCCGCTGAAGAGGCTGCCGCAGCCGCCGCGAAGGCCACTGAAAGCGCAAGCCCGTCAGCTACGACGCACTAAGCGATAGGCAATAGACAAAGAAAAGGCGGGGTCTTCCCCGCCTTTTTCCTTTTCAGAAGCCGATAACGGGTTTCTTCGGGTCCAGAACCTCTTCCTCGGCGATGTAAGTCTGAAACTTTTTGATGGACAGGGAGGATCGGACCGCTAGACCGAAAATGACGACTGAAAACAGGACGCACAGCAAAATATCCCAGCCAAAGGGGATTTGTTTGAGCGCACCTTCCCCGAACTGTCCCAGAAGCGAGATCAGGCCGATCCCTCCGAAATAGGGAACCAGCCACAGGGCCTCGGTCACGTCCATTTCGTCCAGCCGATTGTGGAACCGTGCCAGTAGAAGAACGAATCCGACGATTAACGCGATGCCAAGCCGCCAAACGGTGTCCCATCCGCTCCAATAAACGATGAGCGTGGCGACAGCGAAGGCCGTGATTGCCACCACTTTGACAAAGGGGATGCGAATGGACCGCGGGTGGTCCGGCATCAGGCGGCGCAAGCACACAACGGCGATTGGCCCAACGGCAAAAGATACGACTATGGCGGCGCCATTTAGGGCAATAACGGTGGTGAACGGGACTGTAAGAAGGAACAGGATTCCGATCAGAAAGTTCAGAGCCAAGGCCCACAAGGGTACCCCAAATGAAGACAATATTTGCAAACGCTTTGGCAGGAACCCGTTCTGTGACAAGGCCAGCGCGATACGCGCGTTCGAGCCGGTGGACACCAAACCGTTGCCGAAGGGGCCAATGACCGAGCCTATGTTCAAAACGCTCAGGAACCAAACGATCCCAACCGATAGGATGACCCCGTCCAATGGCCCCTGACCGCTAAAATTCAGGTTTGCCCAGCCGTTCTTCAGCATCTCCGGGTCAAGCGCGCCGATAAATGCGATCTGCAATCCGACATAGATGGCCGCACACAGAATAATGGACAGTACCAGCGCCGCAGGAATGGCCACTTTGGGGTTTCGAACCTCACCGGCCATATCGACCACATGGCGGAAGCCGATGAAGGAAAAGATGACGCCTCCGGTTGAAACGGCCGCCATAATGCCCTGCAAGCCGTACGGCGCAAAACCATCCGGTTGGGTGAAGTTTCCGGTGTCAAATCGACTTGCGATCAGCAGAACCGACAGCGCGATAGGAATGGCAATTTTGGCCCATGTCTGTCCGTCGGCAGAGTTTTTGGGTCCAAAGGTCGCCTGAACTAAGAGAGTGTCTGGCTCATCTGGTTGGGTTGATTATGCGGCGCGTTGGCTGTGATGCAAGCGGCGCGCTTCGAGCGTCTTTCGTTTGATCTTTTCTCGTTGTTGTAGAATGGCTTTGTCCCGTCCGAAGTAGACGTCGGCAGGTGTGACGTTGTTCAGGCTCTCGTGGTAGCGCTGGTGGTTGTAGTGGTCGACGAAGGCTTCGATC
>NZ_QOCF01000011.1 GCF_003318255.1 Ruegeria sp. A3M17 | reverse complement strand
TACCGAACCCGAGGAACCGACACCCGGAACCGAAGAACCGGAAGAAGTCGCCTGTTTTGACGTTCAGGAGTTTCTTGCCGAGATCCGGGCATTCGTCCAATCGATTCAGGCGCAGTTCGACCAGTTTGATTGGAACGAAACGGACTATGCCGATGCGGAACCCGAAACCGACGATTTCGATATGGTGATGACCGGCGGTGACAATCCTGTCGACGATGTTGAGACTTGCTCTGACATGGCCGGCGACAATTCAGGTGATGTCTTTGTGTTCAACTATTATGATTTCGACTGCATGATGGACGCCGCTTAACGGATACCACGGTGCGAGGCGGGGGCGAACCTGCCTCGCACTAATTTCTACTTCAATAGTTCAATAGACCTTTGGAACATACAGATCGTCTGGCAAAATCCGGCGTTCATATTCCGGGTTATACTTTCGATCCGGCAGATCGACCTTTTCCTGCGGCACATCCGAATACGGGATCTTGGTCAGCAGGTGTTCGATACAATTCAGGCGTTCGCGCTTTTTGTCGTTGCCTTCGACGATGTACCAGGGCGCTTCGGGAATGTTCGTGCGGAACAACATGTCCTCTTTGGCCTTGGTGTAGGATTCCCACCGAATGCGCGATTCCAGATCCATCGGCGACAGCTTCCACTGCTTCATCGGATCGTGAATGCGCATCAGGAATCGCAACTGCTGTTCTTCGTCGGTGATCGAGAACCAGTATTTCAGCAGGATGATCCCCGACCGGACCAGCATCCGTTCGAATTCGGGAACGTCTTGAAAGAACTGTTTGACCTGATCTTCACTGGCAAAACCCATGACCCGTTCGACGCCCGCACGGTTGTACCAGGACCGATCGAACAAAACGATTTCGCCAGCCGCGGGCAGATGCGGCACGTAGCGTTGGAAATACCATTGGCTTTGTTCCCTGCGACTAGGCGCGGGCAACGCGACCACACGCGCAACGCGCGGGTTCAGGCGCTGGGTAATCCGCTTGATTACCCCCCCTTTACCGGCACTGTCGCGACCTTCGAACAGGATGCACACTTTGGCGCCCGTGTGTTGAACCCAATCCTGAACCCTGATCAGTTCGGCCTGCAATCGCAGCAGGTTCTGGAAATAGACCTTGCGGTCCAGCATGTCAGGATGCTGTTCCTTATAGATCTTACGAACTTCCATCGACAGCATCGGCTCGCTGAATTCGATTTCGAGATCTTCATCCAGCGTGTCTTCGAGCTCGGCTTCCAGCCAGTCTTTTGGGGCATCATTGTTTTGGTAAGCCAAGATCTGCTCCTTATCAGTCAACGGGTTCCGACCATACCCAGAGAGTGTGACCGCCTGATGTCATCAGAAATAATTGATGAACGCTCCGCGCCGGTTCAATTTCAAGTTGGTGCGGGGCCGTAAAACAGGCAGACGTTCGGTCATTCCTATAATTGAACCGACCTGCGCCTAGATACAAGCGTCTGATTTGACGCAACGCCAGCCGTTAAGCACAGGCTGACCCTTGCACGGCCTTGCCATTTGGGGTTGTCCGACGGCATCAATACGCACCTGAATACATGAGAGAGCCGTGGCGCATTTTGTATCCCTTCTGCCATTGATATGGCCCTGGTTCATACTAACCGCCGGCATGGTCAGTGCGGCCTCGGGCCGGCGGCAACTTGGCCTGACGCTGCTGTTGGTGTTTGGTCTTGCCGCCCTCGTCCTGGGGCTGGTCACGCCTTTGGCTATTGGAATTGTTGCAGCCGGATTGCTGGGTGCTTCGACCCTGAACCATCTCACGGGTACCGGCGCGGCGGTTGGCCACGTCATGTTGATCGGCTGGTGTCTTGCATTGGGCGCGCATCTGGTGCCCGGATTTCAAAACCTGCTGGTGCTGGACCGGGTCTACGCCGGGCCGGACAGTTCGGCGTTTTCCATGTACTTGAACCTGGACAAGCCAATGGTGCTGTTCGCGGTTCTGCTGGCCTGGCCGGGAATGACCAAATCAGCGAGACCTGTCCGGAGAACTCTGCTTCTGGTGGGCCTTGCGACCTTGCCCGCCCTCTTCGCCGTTGGGCTGGCCGTGCAGGCCATCCGGCCAGAGCTCGGCCTGCCGCCCTGGTGGCTGATTTTTGCATTGTCGAATCTGTTTCTGACCTGCCTGACGGAAGAGGCTTTTTTCCGCGGGTACCTGCAGTCGCTTATTGCTTCCAAACTTGGTGCAGCGCTTGGCGTATCTCTGGCCAGCCTTCTCTTTGGTCTGGCACATTTTGCCGGGGGTCCGGCCCTGGTCGCTTATGCCGCGATTCTTGGTGCGGCCTGTGGCTTGGGATTTTATGCGACCGGTCGGTTGTGGGTGCCCGTTATGATGCATTTCGGCTTCAATGCCGTGCATCTGATCCTGTTCACCTACCCGACCCCAGCCTGACAGTCACACCGGCAAGGCCGTCGTCTTGAACACAGTGCGCAACGCAAATGAGCTTTGCATTTGCGCCACGCCGGGCAAACGCGACAGGTACTGACGGTGAATTCGGGCAAAATCCTCGGTGTTCTCGGCGACAACCTTCAGAATATAGTCCGCCGTCCCCGCCATAAGATGACACTCCAGCACATCCGGAATGCGCGCCACCGCTTTTTCGAACGCGTCCAAAAGCTCTTCGGCCTGGCCCTGCAACGTGATCTCGACAAACACGGTGGTCGGGACGTTCATCTTGCGTGCATCCAGCAACGCCACATAGTTTCGAATGTACCCTTCGGCCTCAAGCCGTTGGACACGCCGATGACACGCCGACGGCGACAGATTCACCTGATCTGACAGCTCGGCATTCGACATCCTGCCGTTTCGCTGCAGGGCGGCCAGAATCTTTCTATCAGTCGTATCGAGGCTCATACGCGCAAGTCCTTTGCAATAAATTCCAATAATACCGAAGATTCTCGCAAAGAAAACCCAAATGACAGGCAGAGTTTCACAGAAATTGCATCCCGAATTGCACATAATTTGGGCAGTTTATGAATGGAGGAGCGAGAAATGAAAATCGGTTGCCCCAAGGAAATCAAACCCCAGGAATTCCGTGTTGGCATGACCCCCAACGCTGCGCAAGAAGCTGTTGCGCGCGGCCACGAGGTCATCATTGAAACCAATGCCGGCATGGGTTCCGGCTTTGACAACGACTCGTACGTCGCCGCAGGTGCGCGCATCGTCGACACCGCAGAAGAAGTTTTTGCGACCGCGGACATGATCGTAAAGGTCAAAGAGCCTCAGGCGGTTGAGCGCAAGATGCTGCGTGAAGGCCAGCTGCTGTTCACCTACCTGCACCTGGCACCCGATCCGGACCAGACCCACGACCTGCTGGCGTCGGGCTGCACCGCGATTGCCTATGAGACCGTAACCGATTCCAAAGGCGGCCTGCCGCTGCTGGCGCCGATGTCCGAAGTTGCCGGTCGTCTGGCACCTCAGGTTGGTTCGTGGACCCTGCAAAAGGCCAATGGCGGCCGCGGTGTTCTGATGGGTGGCGTTCCCGGCGTTGGCCCGGCCAAAGTCATCGTGATCGGCGGCGGCGTTGTTGGCACGCACGCAGCCAAGATCGCGGCCGGCATGGGCGCTGATGTCACCGTTCTGGACCGGTCTCTGCCACGCCTGCGTTACCTCGACGACGTCTTTGGCGGCACATTCAAAAGCCAGTACTCGACCGCTGGTGCCACGGCCGAGCTGATCCAGGAAGCCGACATGGTCATTGGTGCGGTTTTGATCCCCGGCGCTGCGGCACCCAAGCTGATCTCGCGCGCGCAGCTGTCCACCATGAAACCCGGTGCGGTTCTGGTTGACGTTGCGATCGACCAGGGCGGCTGCTTTGAAACCTCCAAAGCCACCACCCATGCTGACCCGATCTATGAAGTGGACGGCGTCATGCACTACTGCGTCGCCAACATGCCGGGCGCGGTTGCGCGGACCTCGACCATCGCATTGGGTAATGCGACCATGCCGTTCCTGCTGGCGCTGGCAGGTAAAGGCTGGAAGAAAGCATGTCAGGACGATCCGCATTTGCTGGCAGGTCTGAACGTCCATGCCGGTCAGCTGACTTACGAAGCTGTTGGTACGGCGCTGGGTCTGGACGTTGTCTCGCCCGAGGCAATCGTCAACGCCTGAAGCACTCCCGCCCCTGAAAGTAGCCGCTGAAGCGGCTGCTTTGCAGCGTTGGGCATGGCGGCGCGCCTTTGGCGCGCCGCTTTTCTTTTGATCGAACGACTTTTGCACCAACAAAAAAAACGCCGCGCTAAAAGCGCGGCGCCGGGCCCAACCGGAGGAGGCCATTTCCAATGCCCGCGCGACGGGCGGGAGTTTTACCCTTCTTTGTGAATTTCCACCGAATGCGGGTAGGGAATCGAAACACCTTTGGCGTCAAACGCTTCCTTAACGGATTTGGTCAGGTCGAACTTCACATCCCAATAGTCCACGGCCGCGCACCACAGGCGCGCCGTCAAATCGACCGAGCTGTCACCCAGATTTGTCACACGCACCCAAGGTTCCGGATCACTGTGGATACGGTCATCGGCCTTTGCCACATCCAGAATGATCTTCATCGCCTCATCAGCGCTGTCACCGTAATCAATGCCAAACACCAGATCGACACGCCGCGTGTCATGCGCCGAGTAGTTCGTGATGATCGATCCCCAGGATTGCCCGTTCGGAACGATGATCTGAACGTTATCCGGCGTCACCAGTTCGGTCGTGAACAGGTTCAGATCCTTAACTGTGCCTGCGGTGCCACCGATATCGACATACTGACCCAGCTTGTAGGGGCGGAAGACGACCAGCATAACGCCTGCCGCAAGATCGCTCAGCGTTCCCTGAAGGGCCAAACCGATGGCCAGAGAGGCAGCACCCAGAATGGCGACGATGCTTGTCGCCTGAATGCCAAAGATGCCCAACACAGCAACCAGTACCATGGCCAATATGACCCACTTCACCAGACTGGCGACGAAATTCCCAAGTGTCTGATCAATATTCGGCGTCGCATTGATCCGACGCCGGACTACACCGGCAATGGCACCAGCTATGATCCATCCAAGGATCAGTACGACCAGCGCTTTGACCGCGCTTATGATCAGCGGGGCAAATGCACCCACCTGTGTTACGACCTCATCCACGCGCATCTCCTTTCGATTCACGGCAAACCCGCGTCTCTCAGCGCGGGGTTGGCGGAATAGTGGGCCATAAAGGCGCTTCGGTCTAGGTGTGAGATACGCAGGTTTTCCCCGTTGTTCTCACGTACACAGCCCCTGACCTTGTATGCACGACCTGGATACTGGCAAGACTGGGCAATTGTACCTACCTATTGCAGGCAACCCATGACAGGAGCCCCCCATGCTGGACACCGCCTCTCACCCGATCACGGCCCGCTGGCCCGCGCAGTTTCCCGACAGGATTCAGCTCTATTCTTTCCCCACGCCGAACGGTGTCAAAGCGTCGATCATGCTGGAAGAAACCGGTCTGCCTTATGAACCCCATCGGGTTACTCTTTCAGACTCGGATGTCAAAAGCCCCGAGTTCCTGTCGTTGAACCCCAACAACAAAATCCCGGCGATCATCGACCCGAATGGTCCGGACGGAGAGCCCATTGGTCTGTTCGAAAGCGGAGCGATCCTGATATATCTCGCCGAGAAAAGCGGCAAGTTTCTCGGTCAGACCAAAGCCGACAAATATCGCGTGATCCAATGGGTGATGTTCCAGATGGGTGGCATCGGTCCGATGTTCGGGCAACTGGGCTATTTTCACAAATTCGCAGGCAGCGAGATCGAAGACCCCCGCCCGCGCGAACGCTACGTGAACGAGGCCAAGAGACTGTTGAATGTTCTGAACCAACAGCTTGAAGGTCAGGATTGGATTGCCGGAGACTATTCGATTGCCGATATTGCTATCGCGCCGTGGTTGCGCGGGCTCGAATTCTACAATGCCCACAATCTTGTCGGCTGGGAAGACCACGCCAATCTGGTGGCCTATCTCGACCGGTTCCTGGAACGACCCGCGGTGCAAAAAGGCCTGATTACGCCGCCCCGAGACTGATTGCTTCGGCGATTTTTTCGGCAATCATGATAGTGGGCGCATTGGTATTTCCGCCGACCAGAGTCGGCATGACTGATGCGTCCACCACCCGCAGCCCCTCGACCCCATGAACCCGGCCTTCGGTATCGACAACGGCCATATCGTCGACACCCATCTTGCAGGTGCCCACCGGGTGATAAATCGTGTCGGCACGGCTGCGGATATCAGCCTCCAAGGCCTGATCACTGCCGTCATGGGCATAGAGCCGCTTTTTGCGCCAGGGTTCCAGCGGTTCGGATTCGAGAATTGATTCCATGATACGTGCCCCGCGCTTCAACAGATCCAGATCGCGGTCATCACTGAGATAAGCCGGATCAATACGCGGCGGCTCTCCGGCCCGGTCCGAGGTTATCCCAACGCTGCCCCTGCTGAACGGGCGCAACACACAGACATGGCACGAATACCCGTGCGGCAAGTGAATCTTGCGCATGTGGTCATCAACGATTCCGACAACAAAGTGCAGTTGAAGATCCGGTTTGGCAACGGATGGATCGGATTTGAAGAACGCGCCGCCTTCGGCAAAGGGGGTCGCAAACAGCCCCTCTCCGGTGCGGCGCCAGTCCAACCCCGCCTTAGCCAGGTTCCACAACCCGCCCGGGGTCAGCCCGATGACATCCTTACGTTTCGAATGATAGCTGAGGACATAGTCTAGATGGTCCTGCAGATTCTGACCAACGCCGGGCAAGTCGTGCAAAACAGGAATACCGTGCTGTTTCAACTCGTCTTCGGGCCCGATACCGGACAACATCAGCAATTGTGGCGAACCAAAAGCACCCCCCGAAAGGATGACTTCCCGGCGGGCGCGAATTTCGACTTCTTTGCCTTTTTGACGCAGCAACACGCCAGCCGCGCTTTTTTTGTCAAAAAGGATCTTCTGGGCTTCTGCCCCTGTCATGATTGTCAGGTTCGGTCGCGTCTTGACGCCCCGCAAATAGGCCGCAGCTGCCGAGCAACGTTCACCCTTATGCGCCCCGTCGTGGAACTGCGTGACCTGATACAGGCCTGCGCCTTCCTGCTCTGGCCCGTTGAAATCCTTTGTCTCGCGAATTTGTTGCTGGCCGCAGGCCTCGACAAACGCATGAGAGATGGCACGCGGCTCAGACTGGTCCGACACGCGCAAGGGACCGTCACCGCCATGGAGATCATCCGCACCGCGCGCATTGCCCTCGGCCTTGCGGAAGTAAGGCAGGGCACTCTTCCAGTCCCAACCTTCGCACCCCAAATCCGCCCATTCATCATAGTCGCTGGGATGACCACGCACATAAAGCATCGCGTTGATCGCCGATGAGCCCCCCAGCGCTTTGCCGCGTGGCTGGAACCCTTTCCGACCATTCAACCCGGGTTGGCGCACCGTTTGAAAAGCCCAATTGTTCAGCTTGGGTCGCCCCGAAACCATGGCCGCCACCAGGGCCGGAGCCCGGATCACCAGATCCTCACCCGCCCCGCCCGCTTCGATCAGGCAAACGCTTGTGTCTGGTTGTTCGCTCAGCCGCGCGGCCATCACACAACCAGCGGACCCGCCGCCTACGATGACATAATCGAATTCCATGGCTGCTCTCCCCTACTGCCCTATCAGACGGTAGAAAGCGCCCTGAAATCAGGCAAGCAAAACGTAGCGTGAGCTATTTTGGCAGGGCGCCCGTCAGAACATAGCGCAGCACATCAACCACTTGGCCCGGGTGCTCGGCCACAGCCAGCGCCGCTGCGTCCACTTCTTTCAGCGCGTGCTGGTGGTCAGCGCCGTGTAGCACGATCAAAGACTTGCCCAAAGCCGCAGCGTAGCCCGCATCAAAGGCCGCATTCCACTGTTTGTACTTCTCGCCGAACCGGACCACGACCACATCGGCATCCGCAATACCCTTGCGGGTGCGGATCGCGTTGACCATCGCGCCCTTGTGGTCATGCCAATACTTGTTCGGCTCGGCCCCCAGAATGGCCACACCGCAATCGTCGCTGGCCGCGTGATCGGTGACGGGGCTGTTGAAAGTGATATCCAGACCCTGAGCACCCTCAATGATCTGTTCCCGCCAGTCGGTGTGGATTTCGCCAGATAGGTAAACGTTCAGCATCTTTCGTCCTCCGCAATAACAGAAAGGGCGCGACCGCCCCTTCATCTTTTCAAAAACACTCCCGCCGGAGGCGGCCAAGAATCAACCGCGTAAAGTACCGCCAGTTGCCTTGGTAACCTTGGCGATGATCTTTTCGGCCACCGCTTCGATGTCTTTTTCCTTCAGCGTCGCATCCGTCGGCTGCAGGCGCACGGTGATGGCCAGTGATTTCTTGCCTTCACCCAGGCTGCCGCCGATGAATTCGTCAAAGACGCGGACGTCCTCGACCAACGCCTTGTCGGCGCCGGCTGCGGCGTTCACCAGTGTCAGCGCCTCGACGCTTTCGTCGACGACGAATGCAAAGTCACGCTCGACCGCCTGCAAATCGCGCAGTTCAAGCGCGGCACGGGTAGCGCCGGATTTACGCGGCAGAGGCACCTCTTCCGGCCAGATGGTGAAGGCCATCGCCGGGCCTTTGATATCCATCGCCTGCAACACCCGCGGGTGCAATTCGCCGAACACGCCCAGCACCTTTTTCGGACCCAGACAAATTTTGCCGTGACGACCCGGATGCCACCAGGCGTCACCGTCGCGCAGGACCTGCACCTTGGCGGGTGCACCAATGGCCGTCAGCACGGCCTCGGCATCCGCTTTGGCATCGAACACGTCAATCGGGCGCGAGGCACCGTGAACGTCCTTGGGGCCGTTGCGACCGACAAGCAGACCGGTGATCTGGGTTTTCTGATCGCCGGGCTCACCGTCATGGAACACCGGACCAACTTCGAACAGTGCAACATCAGCATACCCGCGGGCCTGATTGCGGGCGGCGGCCTGCAGCAGACCGGGCAGCAAATCTGGACGCATATGGCTCATCTCGGACGAGATCGGGTTTTCCAACTGAGTCGCTTCATCCCCACCACCAAACAAGGCAGCCGAAGCCTGATCAATGAACGTATAGCTGACGCATTCATTGTACCCCAGCGCCGCACAAGTGCGACGCGCCATCGACTGACGCCGCTGCGTCGGGGTCATTACCGGCTTGGGGATACCATCCGTCACACGCGGCAGTGGCTTGCCCTGCAATTTGGTCAGGGACGCGATACGCGCGACCTCTTCCACCAAATCAGCTTCGCCCATGATATCAGGACGCCAGCTGGGGACACGCGCCATCTCGCCTTCCAGACGGAAGCCCAAACGGGTCAGGGTCTGGCGTTGCTCGCTTTCCGGAATATCCATGCCCACCAGCGACTGCACGCGTTCAGCGTCCAGCTTGAAGGCGCGCGAGTGATCCGGTGCCTTGCCAGCTTCGACCACTTTCGAGGCTTCGCCACCGCAGATATCCAGGATCATCTGCGTTGCATGTTCTAACCCTTCCAGCGTGTATTCAGGGTCCACGCCACGTTCGAACCGATAGCGCGCGTCCGAGTTGATTTTAAGCGCACGACCGGCCAACGCGATCTGCACATGATCCCAAAACGCGCTTTCAAGGAACACATTCACGGTGTCCTCGGTACAACCGGTTTCCTCACCGCCCATAATCCCGGCAATCGACTCCGGGCCCTTATCGTCCGAAATCACCATCATACCGGGCTTCAGGGTGTATTCTTTCTCGTCAAGCGCAACCAGCTTTTCGCCGCTTTTGGCACGGTGAACGCGCAGGTTACCCTGCACCTTGTCCGCATCGAAAACGTGCAGCGGGCGGTTCTGGTCGAACGTCATGTAGTTGGTGATATCCACCAAAGCCGAGATCGGACGCAGGCCAATTGCCTTCAACTGATCCTGCAGCCATTGCGGGCTGGGGCCGTTTTTGACCCCTTTGATCAGGCGACCGGTGAAATGCGGCGCACCGTCCAGCGTATCCTCGTCGATCGTCACCTTGATCGGGCTTTCGAACTCACCCGGCACCGGTGTATAGCCGCGTTCTTTCAGCGTACCGACGCCACGTGCAGCCAGATCGCGAGCGATCCCGGCCACGCCCAGCGCATCAGGGCGGTTCGGCGTGATCGCGATCTCGATCATCGTATCGACTTTTGCCGGCTCGTTCTGGGCCAACCAGTCGACGAATTTGTCACCGACTTCGCCCGAGGGCAGCTCGATGATGCCGTCATGTTCTTCTGACAGCTCCAGCTCACGTTCCGAGGCCATCATGCCAAAGCTTTCGACGCCGCGGATCTTGCCCACGCTGATCGTCAGATCCAGACCGGGGATATACATGCCCGGCTTACAGACCACGACCGTGATACCTTCGCGTGCGTTGGGCGCGCCGCAGATGATCTGCAGATCGCCCTCGTCGGTCGCGACCGTGCAAACACGCAGCTTGTCGGCATCAGGATGTTTTTCCGCGTGCTTCACATAGCCCAGCGTAAAGCCCGCCAGACGGTCCGCAGGGTTCACGATCTCTTCGACTTCCAGTCCAAGATCGGTCAGCGTCTCTGCAATCTCATCCACCGACGCATCGGTGTCGAGGTGGTCTTTCAGCCAGGAAAGAGTGAATTTCATCGGTCGGTTTCCGCCAGTAAATCTAGGGTCAGACCGCGTGTAACGGATATTGCGGACAGGGGAAAGAGGGTGCGGGGGGCTTGGGCGCCTACTCTTCCGCGACCGTGTTGGAAACGCCCTCTGCACCGGCAAACACGGCCAGAATCCGCGCGATATCTTCGCCTGAATTCACGCCTGCATGAGGTGAGCGGAATGCCTCAACCAGCGCATCACCGGTTTTGTAGGTTTTGGTCCCGGCATCCCCGTAATCCACGGTGATTTCACCCTCTAGCATGTAAGCCGCCAATGGGGCCTCGTGCCGGTGCCAGCCGGTTTTTTGGCCGGGCTGCATGGTCACGATGGCCATGGTTATCTGCGCCTTGCCTTCGGGGTATTCCAGCGGTTCACCAATCACGGACTTACCGGTCTGCAACAGCACCTCAACCGGCGGATAGGTGTCGCGCGCCAGAACAGGTGTGGTGGCAAGGATCAGTGCGCTTAAAAGCAGGGTTCTCATAGGACCGTTCCATTCTCGGATCATTCCGGGCTAGTCAGATGTTCAGGGGTAGGTCGGTTCCCGCCCCAAAAGCTCATCCAGTTGTCGTCCGATCCAGCCATGCGGGATGAAGTGCCCGCCGGGATGCGTATCCAGCGAAACCTGTCCCTGTGCGCAATCGGTCCATTCCACCCGGCTGAGCGTCAGGATCGGCACCACGCTCCAATCCCCGCGCGGCGTCGCTGTTTCACACCCGAACTTCTGCAGCCACAGCGCCACCGGATAGGTCGTGTCCCTGCCCGGCCCAAAGGGGAAATCCATCACGGTGTCGCTGGTCCCGTGCACATGGCGCACCTCGGCCGGGGCTTGCGGGCAGTGCTCGGTTTGACGGATCGACCCCGCGACCGCCAGCAAAGCAGCCGTGTCATTGCCCGACTGGCACACATAGCGCCACGCCATCGCACCACCAAAGGAATAGCCCGAGACATAAATGCGTTCCGGGTCAATCGGATAGCGTTTGGCCACATCCTCAAGCACCCGGTCGGCGAAGGGGACATCGCGCGTGCCCGAAGTCCAAAAATCCCAGCTTTTGCCCAACCCGTTGGGCGCCACCAGCAGCACGCCGCGCAGCTTTGTGGCTCCGGCAATACGCTCATGGTTCACCACCACCGTCCCCTGCCGTGCCCAGCCATGGAAATGCAGCAACACCGGCAGAGGCGTTTCGCCGTCCCAGCCGTCGGGTTCAAGCACATGATAGGAACGGTCGCCGACCTGACAGGCGGTATCGCCGTGGCATGTATCCACGGCGGCGGCTTGGGTGGCGATGAGCAGAAACAGGAAAATCAGTCGGTAAATCATGCGACTGAACTTAACGAGCCCGCTCTCAGTGTCACGTCACAACCCCGTGGGATTCTGTGACAAGCCGCGCCTATTTTTTGAGCCGGTCAATGAGTTTTTTTGTTTTCCACAACTGGGACTGTTGATCACGCAATGTCTGATCTCGCATTTCCCAAACACGATGATGCGCCAACAAAAAAAGCCCTTGAAACGGCGAGGCCGCAAGCAGAATCAGAATGCTCAACCAACCGGGAAGAAAACTCGCGAGGCCGCAAAAGACCACGAACCATCCAAATAGCAGCACTGTCCCCACCCACCGGCGATTGCGTCCCGAAAACGCAAAACACCAGTCGTAATACTTGGAGAGATATACCCCAAGCAGGTACAATTAACGGCTCAAACCACCATGCAGGTTCGGCATATCCAGCGCCGCGAACCCGTAGTGGCGCAGCCAGCGCAGGTCGCTATCAAAGAATGCCCGCAGATCGGGAATGCCGTATTTCAGCATAGCCAGACGGTCGATGCCGATGCCAAAGGCAAAGCCCTGATAGACGTCCGGATCAATCCCACCGGCAGCGATCACCTTGGGGTGGACCATGCCCGAACCCAGAATTTCCATCCAGTCGTCGCCCTCGCCGATCTTCAGCTGACCGTTATCCCAGGAACAGCGGATATCGACCTCGGCCGACGGTTCGGTGAAGGGGAAGTGCGAGGCGCGGAAGCGCAACTCGACATCGTCGACCTCGAAAAACGCCTTCACGAACTCTTCCAGAACCCATTTCAGGTTCGCCATTGAGATGTCCTTGTCGATGGCCAGCCCTTCGACCTGATGGAACATCGGGGTGTGGGTCTGGTCATAGTCGGCACGGTACACGCCGCCCGGACAAATGATGCGGATCGGCGCGCCCTGTTTCTCCATCGAGCGGATCTGGACTGGCGAGGTATGGGTGCGCAGCACGTGCGGCGGGCGATTGTCGCCCTCGGCGCGGTGCATATAGAACGTGTCCATCTCGGCCCGCGCGGGGTGGTGGCTGGGGATGTTCAACGCGTCGAAATTGTGCCAGTCGGTCTCAATCCGCGGCCCTTCAGCCACCGAGAAACCCAGTTCGGCAAAGATCGCGGTCAGCTCCTCGGTCGCTTGGCTGACCGGGTGGATCGAACCCTGACGGCGCGCGCGGGTCGGCAAGGTGACGTCCAGCCATTCGTTGCGCAGACGTTCGTCTAGCGCAGCATCGACCAAAGCGGCTTTCTTGGCGGACAGGGCCGAGTTGATCTCATCCTTCAGGGCATTCAACGCAGGGCCAGCGACCTGGCGTTCCTCAGGGGTCATCTTGCCCAGCTCGCGCATCTTCAGCGCGACTTCGCCCTTTTTGCCGACAGCCGCGACACGGATCGCTTCGAGCGCGTTTTCTTCGCCTGCATCGGCGATCTGACCCAGATATTTTGCCTTAAGATCGTCCATGACGGTTCCCTGAATGCTGTTGAAGCTCTGCTATCACAGCAGTCTGCGAAAGCAAGAGGGGCGGATCAGATCGCCCGCAGCATTGCCACTTGTGGGCCGCACCGGACCGGGCGAACGGTTGGGCCATAAGTTTGCGGTTGATCCAAAAGCTCGGGGAACAGGGCGAACAGCTCGTCCGCGGCTTCGCGATCAAGACTCGACAGGCCCTGCGCGCCGGGAAAGAAGCTTTCCGAGATCAGGCCAGAGGTCGACACCAGTTGATGCCGGTCAAAGAACAGATGAACATAGTGGACAAGGTCGCAAGGCGCGGATGTGATGGTCGTGTCATTGACCATTGATTTGGCCGCCACAAGAACCTCATCTTCTCCGAACAGCAGCTGCGCCTGCCAACCTGAGACCAGCAGGCGGTGTTGCGGCGAGACGTAAATGTCCCCTTCCGCCCCCAACGCGTCGGAACGGATGCGAACGGGTGCAAAACGACCCCGTCCTGAAACAGTGCAGCCACCGGCCCAACGAATGATGCAAGCACCATCGTCCTGCGTCAGCACCAGATCACCCGGCCCCAGAGTTTCAACCCTGCGCGGACCATCTGGCGTGTCGACCAACGTGCCAGCCGCGAAACACGGCGCGCCTGAATCGCCGGGCGAGAGCGGCGCATGCACCAGTGTGTCCGGGTTGGGCTGATTGAATTGCAGGGTCGTTGTCGTTTGGTTAGGCCCCACAAGAACCGGAAGATTTTCCGAAGTTTCCCCGGCGGCCAACCCGTTTTGGGCGACGATATCTGTGGTTCCGCCACCGATATCGTAAAAATCAATGACCTCATCCGTCGACGTATTGGTCAGCGCATAGGCTTCATAGTTCGTAGAGCCACCGCCATTGGGATCGGTCAGCAGGATCGGAAAGAAATCCGCTGAAATCACAAAGACCTGTTCGTTGTTATCAGGGTCTGTCGAGACCTGAACCGACGGGTGATCCAGCGGAATTTCGATCCCGACCTGACCATTCGCCTGATAGAAGGACACAGTGAAATTGGCCGGATCCTCATCGGATCTCAGCGCAACCTCTAGGAACTCGGACACGCCGCTTTGGGCGGCGTAGGCATTGGAATAATGCAGTTCGCTGATACGGGCCATGACGCCATCACGCTCGGGAATATCCCGCCAATCATACTCGAAGGACCCTGCCACATGGCAAGGTCACATCGAATTAGTTGGCAAAAATTCTCCTAAAGGCAACAGGCCTAAAAGACGGTTAGTAACTGAAATCGGGATAAATCCGGGTCAGATCGCCGTTCCAGTCGCCGTTATAGTGATCCAGCAATTCATCCGCAGGAACCTTGCCGGTTTCGATACTGTCCTTGAGCGCATTCAGGAAATGCGTCTCATCCGGTACCAACCCACCTGCACCGGGAAAGGCGCGGGATTTCAGGCCGGCTTGGGCGATCGAAACCACCTCACCAGCCAGATCGTGCATGTTGATGTCGCCGACCTGCGCCTGCAGGCCGTCCCGGGCCGCGGCCACCCGCAGCTCTTCGCGCGTTTCGGCATCCCAGCCTTTGACCAGATCCCAGGCCGCATCCAACGCACCCTGATCATAGGTCAGACCGACCCAGAATGCGGGCAAGGCACACAGGCGCCGCCAGGGGCCACCGTCGGCCCCGCGCATCTCCATGAACTTCTTGATCCGCGCCTCGGGGAAGGCTGTGGTCAGGTGATCCGCCCAGTCAGACAACGTCGGCGTTTCGCCCGGCAATGCAGGCAGTTTGCCTTCCAGAAAGTCACGGAAGGACTGGCCCAGCGCGTCGATATACTTGCCGTCGCGATAGACGAAATACATCGGCACATCCAAGGCGTACTCGACCCAGGCTTCGAACCCGAACCCGTCTTCGAACACAAAGGGCAGCATACCGGTGCGCGCATCATCCAGATGACGCCAGATATAGCTGCGCCAGCTTTTCTGACCGTTTGGCTTGCCCTCAAAAAAAGGAGAATTGGCAAACAGTGCGGTTGCCACAGGCTGCAACGCTAGCGCGACGCGCAGTTTCTGCACCATGTCAGCCTCGGACCCAAAGTCGATATTGACCTGAACTGTACACGTCCGGCGCATCATCGACCGGCCCATGGTGCCGACCTTTTCCATGTAGTCATTCATCAGCCGGTAACGCCCTTTGGGCATCAGCGGCATTTCCTCATGGGTCCAGATTGGCGCAGCACCAAGGCCGATGAAGCCGACACCAATCTTGTCAGCGATATCCTTCACGTCACGCAGATGCGCGTTCACCTCGTCACAGGTTTCGTGAATGGTCTCAAGCGGCGCGCCTGACAATTCCAACTGCCCACCGGGTTCCAGCGAGACATTGGCGCCGTCTTTTTCCAGCCCGATCAGCTTGCCGGCCTCTTCCACCGGGGCCCAGCCGTGCAGATCGCGCAACCCCTGCAGCACTGCAAGAATGGAACGCTCACCCTCAAAGGGCAGCGGTTTCAGCGTGTCTTTGCAATAGCCGAACTTCTCATGTTCGGTTCCGATGCGCCAATCCTGTTTGGGCTTGCAGCCCGATTCCAGATATTCGGCCAGTTGCTCATGGCGTTCGATCGGTCCGCCGCCGGACTGGGGAATGGACATGAACCGTGCTCCGATCCTGATGTGTCTGTCGTTTGGTCAGTCGTGGTCTTAAACCGCGCCAGTGTCAATGCAGCCTCAAATGGGCCGGACGCAGAGGGGTACGTTCCCAAATAACCACAGGATGCGTCGCGCCACCGTTTAGTTCCGACAGCATTTGTTCGGTTTTCAAACCCGGAAGGGCCGAGAACACATCGAACAGCGCTTCGGCACCTTCCGCATTCACAGGAATGTGAAGCGTCGGCTGCCCCTGTTGATCCAAAATCCAATGCGCCGGGGACGATGTCGGGTCCAGCGCCAGGCGCTCGATTTCACGTGTCGCAACGATGCCGCCTGTCAGCGGCCCAAGGTAAGTGATCTGACCTTCATCGATTGTCACCAGACCGGGGCCGCCTGCACCGGTTCGAAACCGGGCACGTTGAATGCCAATAACGGCCAGCGCCACCGAGACTGCAATCAGAACCCAGCCCAGCCAACCCAGCAATCCACCGGGTCCGCCGATCCAGCTGAGGCCGACCAACAAGACGACCCCTGCCACCAGCACTTCACGCCAGCGCCACAGGGCCAGTTTGGCTTCGGGTCGGATGAAACTCATGCCGTGTCCTCGGGGTTTTTGAACAGAATCAGGGAATAGTGGCCTGCTGGCCGGAACCCAATTGCTATATAGGCACGCGCGGCGGCATCGCTAGCGGCAAACAAGACAGCGCGGGTTGCGCCGTTGCTGTGCGCCTCGCGTAGATGCAGCGCCACTGCCAGTCGTGCATATCCATACCCCCGAAGATCGGGCGGCGTATAAACACCGCCAATCTGGACAACCTCTGGCAAACGCGAGTTGAACCCGGTCATTCCTACTGGCCGACCATCAATCAACAAGGCCCGATGGGAATCGCGGTCGATATAGGCAGCGATATCTTTTTGTGCCTGAGGTTGCGCGCGTTCGGGGTCAAAGCCCATTGCTTCGATCAGATAGTCTTGCCGCCATCCCACTGTTATGGATCGGTCCAGTTCATCCAGCGGCACCAGTTTCGCGCCGGTGGCGTCCGGCATGACAAGATTACTCAGTTTCAGCGAGAATCCCGGCTCGTCGCTGTTTAGGGTTGCAGGCCGATCTTCCCATCTCGAAAGCTGCATGATCCGACGGGCTTGAGTGGCCTCAGCCGCCAGACCGAACAACTTGCGCCCTCGGATCAGGCGAATCGCCTGCCTCAGCTCGTCATCCGAGCATTCGGGGCATTGCGGCAGGACCATGCCTTCGTTGGTAATCCCAAAAACAGCCCGCGGGCCATCACCCAATGTCCACAAGTTCACGGCGCGCCGGTCTGAACCGCGCAAGCCGAAGTCCCGCAGGTTCGCCAGAGGGAACATGGACGTCTGGATGTGTTCGAACAGGAACCCGTCGATCTTTGGAACGTCTGCGCCTTGCGCTTCTCGCCAGCTCACACCCAGTCTCCCAGCGCCTGCTGCCACATGGTCAGCGCCGCAACGGCAGCCGTATCCGCGCGCAGGATGCGCGGGCCAAGGCTGACCACATGTGAAAAGGGCAACGCGGCCAGCCGCGCGCGTTCACGCTCGGAAAAGCCACCCTCGGGGCCGATGAGAATAGCCCAGGGCAGGTCCGTTTCATTGCCAGCCAACCGCCGGGCCGAGCCTACCTCGGCCTCATCGCAGAACATCAGTTGCCGCCCTTCCGGCCAGCTTTCCAATACGCGATCCAATCGCTTCAGATCAGCCACCTCGGGTACATAGGTCCCACCGCATTGCTCGGTCGCCTCAACGGCGTGCGCCTGCAATCGGTCCTGACGAATGCGGTCCGAATTGGTGAATTCCGTCTGCACCGGCATGATCCGCGCCGCCCCCATTTCCGCTGCCTTTTCAACGATAAAGTCAGTGCGCGCCTTTTTGATCGGCGCGAACAGGAACCACAGATCTGGGGGCAGTTGCAGCGGTTTGGTTTGCTCAAGGCACGCCAAAACGCCGCCCCGCTTGCCCGCCTCTGTCACCTCGGCCAGCCACTCTCCGTCTTGCCCGTTGAACAGCGCGACCTGTCCACCAACGGACAAGCGCATGACGCCAAACAGGTAATGGGCCTGCTCGCGCGTCAAAGGAACCGATTGCCCCTGACCCAGAGGGTGCTCTACATACAGTCTGATCTTTGCACTCATGAGACCTTACATATGCAAGGCAATGCCCCAACACCAGACGGTCAGGTTGCCGACGCTGTCAGCGGCAACTGGGTCGATTCATATGCGCCCGCGTTCACCCGCCCCTACCTGCGCCTAAGCCGGGCGGACCGGCCCATCGGCACATGGTTGCTGTTGATTCCCTGCTGGTGGGGATTGGCGCTGGCCATGCTCAGCGACGGCAACCCCCGGTGGGAGGATCTTTGGATCGCCATTGGCTGCGCCTTCGGAGCCTTTCTGATGCGCGGTGCGGGCTGCACATGGAACGACATCACCGACCGCGAATTCGATGGTCAGGTCGAACGCACACGATCCCGCCCAATCCCGTCCGGTCAAGTCAGCGTGCGCCAGGCCGTGATCTGGATGGGGCTGCAATGCCTGCTGGCGCTGATGATTCTGCTCACATTCAACCAAGCCGCAATTGCGATGGGTGTGCTATCGCTGTTGCCAGTAACGATATACCCATTTGCCAAGCGCTTCACGTGGTGGCCGCAGGTGTTTCTGGGGCTTGCCTTCAACTGGGGCATCCTGCTGGCCTGGGCTGCGCACACGGGAACCGTAAGCATACCCGCAATCACGCTATATCTGGCCGGGATCGCGTGGACGCTGTTTTACGACACAATCTATGCCCATCAGGACGCCGAGGATGACGAGTTGATTGGAATCAAGTCCACGGCCCGGCTGTTTGGTACCGACACTGCGCGATGGTTGAAATATTTCCTGGTGGCCACCGTGGCACTGATGGGATTGGCAATCATTGACGCCGCGACGACCCAGGTATCAATTATTGCCCTGGTGGTGGCCCTTGGCGGGCCTTGGGCGATGGGGTGGCACATGGCATGGCAACTGCGTGGGCTTGATATCGAGGACAACGCCAAACTGCTGCAATTGTTCCGCGCCAACCGTGACACCGGCCTTATTCCGCTGATCTTCCTTTGCGTCGCCTTGTTGCTCTGATTGCACCCGGGCCTAGGCCTCTGTAAGAGTTCTGAACACTCACCCGAGGAGTCGATTGTTCGCACATGCGTCTGCCTTATATCTTCGTCGTTGCCTTTGTCTTCCTTGCGTCCGCTGGGCTGTCCTTGCTGGCCGCAAGCTTTGCCGTAACAAAGGTCGAAGAAGCCTCGGAATTTGCCGTTCGGCGTGCGCTGGACCTGAAAGGCCATAACTGGGCCGAGGTCCAGTCAGACGGGCTGCGGGTGGTTCTGACCGGCACTGCCACGGATGAGGCAACACGATTTAACGCCCTGACGGCAGCGGGGACCGAGGTCGACACCTCGCGCGTGATTGATGAAATGGAAGTCGCGCCCACGACGCAGCTGGCCTCCCCACGCTTTTCTGCCGAAATTCTGCGCAATGACAGCGGTATCTCGGTTATTGGCCTTATCCCGGCCAGCGAAGATCGCGACGCTCTGACAAAAAGACTGCGCACGCTGAATGACGGGCCGATATCCGATTTGCTGGAAACCGCCGACTATCCAAAGCCCAAAGGCTGGGACGATGCGATCGCCTATGCCGTTGAGGCGCTGGCCCGACTGCCGCGAGCCAAAATCTCGGCCAGCCCCGGGCTTGTAAAGGTGACGGCAATTGCCGACAGCCAGCAGGAAAAAGAACGGCTTGAGCAAGCGCTGACGCGCGCGGCACCACCCAGCCTGCGCATTGGCTTGTCCATTTCCGCACCGCGCCCGGTCATTACACCTTTCACCCTGCGTTACCTGATCGACGAAAATGGCGGGCAATTCGATGCCTGTTCTGCCCAGGACGAACAGGCGCGGGACCGGATCGTCGCAGCCGCACAGGATGCTGGTCTGACCGGGCCTTATTCCTGCACCATAGGCCTGGGTGAACCCTCGCCGCGTTGGCCTGACGCTGCCGTGTTAAGCATTCGGGCGCTGTCGGAAATCGGCCAGGGTACGGTGACCTTGTCAGATGCGGATATCACTCTGGTCGCGGCCGAAGGCACTGGTGCCGCGCTGTTTGACCAGGTGATCGGCGAACTGGAAAACGCACTGCCCGAGGTCTTTGCCCTGCACGCGGTTCTGCCGGAACCCGAAACGGAAAACCAATCCGGCCCGCCCGAATTCTCAGCAACACGAAGTCCCGAGGGCCTGATGCAAATGCGCGGCCGGCTAGGGGATGAAACCCTGCGTGACATGGTCGACAGCTATGCCCGTGCAGCCTTTGGTTTCGAACACGTCCATACCGCAACCCGCGTGGCCCCTGACCTGCCCGCTGATTGGCCCATTCGCGTCCTCAGTGGGCTTGAGGCGTTGTCGCAACTGCACAATGGCGCGCTGACCGTGACACCGGACGAAGTGGTTCTGAACGGCATCAGTCACGACCCCAAAACCCGGGCCTATATTTCGGGGCTCTTGTCGGAAAAACTGGGCGAGGCACAAGATTTCAGCCTGTCGATCACCTATCAAAAGCCACCCGAGCCCGCAGACAAGCTGCCCGATCCGGATGTTTGCGAAGAGCGCATCGCCGAGGTTCAGGCGGGTTCCAAAATCGCCTTTGAACCAGGTTCTGCCACGGTCGCCGCCGAATCGCGCGATACGGTCAATCAGATCGCCGACATCCTGCGGGAATGCGGACCCATCCGGCTGGAGATTCAGGGCCACACTGACAGCCAAGGTCGCGAAGAGATGAACCAGCAGCTCAGCCAATCACGGGCACAATCCATCCTCAATGAGCTGCGCGCGCGGCGCGTGCCCACAGCCAGCTTTACCGCCTTGGGCTATGGTGAAACCCAGCCAATCGCCGACAATGACACCGAAATCGGGCGGGAAGAAAACAGACGCATCGAATTCCGCCTGATCCGGCCCGAATCCACCGCCGAATCTCAAACCGCGCTGGAAGCGATGGAAGACGAAACAGAGACGTCACAAGACGCAGAGCCAGAGGCCGAAGCCGCGGAAACGGATGCGGAAACCGACTCGGGCGCAGGGGACCAGTAAATTGAACAGAATCGAATTCATTATCGCGACCGCCGTCATATTGTTTGCCGCCTTTAGCATGGGATGGTTCGCCAACTGGCTGGCCCATCGCCTGTCGCGCGTCCGCCAAAGCGACGTCGCCGATCTGGACCGCATGAGCCAGGAGCTTCACGAAGCAGAGGAAACCCGTGACCAGGCGATCACCTATCTGCAACAACGCGAGGCCGAGTTGACCAACCAGCTGACCCAGACCGAGGCAGAACTGGCCGCCGCCATGGACGGCCTGCGCGCGGCGCGGCAAGAGGCTGAAGAATTGCGTGGGCGTATCAACAACGCGGATTGATCCCAGCCCCGGACTTAACAGCTGACCTGGGTTGGGGCAGACTGCACTTTCGGCACAAATCAGCCGATCGGAGGCAATCGCCTTCAATTTTTACAACAAATTCAATATTAGGAATTGGTGCATTTTTACACATGCACATGACTGTTCACTATCCAGAAAATTGGAGTGTACTATGAATTTCAAATCATCATTAACAACCGCCGCAACTCTAAGCATCTTCTCTGCTGTAGCCGCTTGGGCTTCAAGTGACGTGATACCTTCAGAGAACGATACCTTCACCAACTGGGGCGAAGAATCTGGTTGGACTATCTTTGTGGATGACACACGCGAGTCTTGCCTGATCGAACGCATGGACGAAAACCAGAACGTCGTTCAGATGGGTCTGACCAAGGACCACGAGATGGGCTATCTTGGTGTGTTCACGAAGAACGACATTGGCCTGAAGGGTAAGAAGGAAAAGATCTTCCTGTCACTCGACGGCAACGTCTACGAAGCTGAGGCGCACAAGAAGACTAAGCATCTCGCCGACGGATATACAGGCGGATACATCCTTGCGAACAACGCCCAGTTTGTGGATGACGTCATGAACAAATACGAAATGACCGTGTTTCCGAAGAAAGAGTTCGCATTCACCGTTAGTCTGGATGGTACTAAAAAAGCCATCGAAGCGGCACGGCAGTGTAACACCGAACAAAGCACCTAACTCGCTATGATAGACCCGGCACCAGATAATCCGGTGCCGGGCACAGAACCTACCACCGCGTCAGCGCATCTTCATCCTCATCCTTGGCTGCGACCCATTCCGCGCCGGATGTGGTGATTTCCTTTTTCCAAAAGGGAGCACGGGATTTCAGGTAATCCATCAGGTATTCTGCCGCCTCAAACGCATCCTTGCGGTGCCGCGCGGCAGTGGCCACCATCATGATCCGATCCCCCGGGGCAAGGCGCCCGTGGCGGTGGATCACCAGCACATCGCCCAACGACCAGCGCTGCTGTGCCTCTTCGGCTATTTTGGTTAGCGCGCGTTCGGTCATGCCGGGATAGTGTTCGATTTCCATCACATCCAGATCGCCGGATGCCAGATCGCGCACCACGCCGGTAAAGGTCACAATGGCGCCGTTGGCATCGTCCCCGGCGGCGAAAGTATTGGCTTCGGCGCCCAGATCGAACTCTTCCTGCTGAACCGAAATGCGCATCGTTTCAGCCGCCGGTCATCGGCGGGAAAAAGGCCACTTCGCGCACACCAACAAGCGATGCGTCAAAGTCAGACAGCTCTTGATCCAGTGCCACGCGCAATGCGGACAGGTCCGCAAAAGCGGCGGCATAGCGGTCTTCGCGCGCGCTCAGCTCGGCGACCAGATCGGAAACGGTCGCGGCCTCGGTCTCAATCCGTTCTTTCGGCAGGCCGATCCGTTCACGCACCCAGGCAAAATACAGCACGTCCATCCCTTAGCTCTCCTTCAGATGGGGCATGGCTTTACGTAGGTAGTCATAACCGGTGATCAATGTCAGCGCCGCGGCGATCCACAGCAACCACAGACCGACCCGGCCAGACCAGAACATCGCCTCAAGGTGCCAGCGCATATGATTTAGGTCTTCCAGCTGACCCGTTAGGACCAGATCCATCGTTTCGGCATCCATGCCGAACGTGGCCATCACAAAATTGTGCTCGAATATCCCCTGCGAAAACAGAACCGCGATCGCTACCATCTGAGCAGTCGTTTTCCATTTCGCCAGCTTGGTCACCTTCAGCGTTCCGGCCGTATCGCCCAAATATTCACGCAGGCCCGAGACAAACACCTCGCGGAACAGGATGACTGTCGCTGGCAGCACCAACCAGGGCGTCCAGTGCTCAGCGGAGTAACCCACAAGGATCATCAGCGCGATCACCACCATCGCCTTGTCCGCAATCGGGTCCAGCATAGCGCCGATCTTGGTTTCCTGTTTCCACGCTCGCGCCAGATATCCGTCGAACCAGTCGGTAATGGCTGCGGTCAGAAACAGGATCAGCGCAAACCAATCCGCATAGGGTCTGGTAAAATACAGAAACATTACGGCCAGACCGGGCGCGGCCACCAGGCGCAGGACGGTCAGGATATTCGGCAGGTTCCACTTCATGAAGCAGACCCTACATCGCCGACCGGGGACAGGAAAGACGGGGCGGAAAAAAACTGTACCGATCACAGAGGCTTGGTCAAAGCGCCGCAGTCCGGCGCGGCACCGGTTATTGACCTTGGCCCCGGGCCGGATTGTCGTCAGAGTGCAGCCGACCAAGCCCAATGGCAAAGACGACCCGATGACCCCAAATATTGAGACCGACGCGCGCGCCAACCTGATCGGTAGCGCATGGATGATCGGCGCGATGGCATGTTTTGCATTGGAAGACGCGCTGCTGAAAGCGGCGGCGGTTGCCTTGCCCGTCTGGCAAATTCTTGTCCTGTTCGGATTGGGTGGCGCGGTCATCTTTGCCTGTGTCGCCATCGCACGGGGCACGCGGCTGCTGCAACCGGATGTGCTGTCGCCTGCAATGAAGATCCGCGCGGTGTTCGAAATCCTTGGGCGGTTGTTTTACGTGCTGGCCATCACATTGACCCCATTGTCATCAGCAACTGTTATCCTGCAGGCCACCCCGCTTGTGGTCGTCGCCTGTGCCGCGCTTCTATTCGGAGAGACTGTTGGTTGGCGGCGGTGGAGCGCCATTCTCGTTGGCCTGATCGGCGTTGTCATCATCATCCAACCGACCGGAGACAGTTTCACCATCCTGTCCCTGTTGGCCGTGCTCGGGATGTTGGGATTTGCCGGCCGTGACCTGGCCAGCCGGGTCGCACCCGCCAGCCTTGGAGCCGAAGTTTTAGGGTTCTACGGCTTTGTCAGCGTGATTGTCGCTGGGTTTGCCTACAGCTTTTGGGAACAAGCCCCCATCGCGCCTGTGCCGTTGCTAACAAGCCTGCATATCGCCGGGGCGGTGGGCCTTGGCGCAATCGCATACACATCCCTGATGAAAGCCATGCGAACCGGAGAGGTGTCTGCCGTCACGCCGTTCCGCTATTCCCGCCTGCTGTTCGGTGTTGCCTTGGGCGTGATCTTTTTTGGCGAGGATCTGGACCAGACAATGTGGATTGGTAGTGGTCTGATCGTGGCCTCCGGCCTCTACATCCTGTGGCGCGGGCGCAAGGCCTAGCCCTTGTCATGGAAGAAATCATAAACTTTCTGCGCCAACCCTGCTGAGATCCCCTCGACCGCTTTCAAATCCGCCAGATTGGCCCGGCTCACGGCCTTGGCACTGCCAAAATGTGCCAGTAGGGCGCGTTTGCGTGCTGCCCCCACACCCGGGATTTCGTCCAGTGGTGTCGCGCCGACGGCCTTGGCCCGTTTCGCGCGGTGGGTGCCGATTGCAAACCGGTGCGCCTCGTCCCGCAGACGCTGAATAAAATACAGCACCGGGTCGTTGCGTTTTAAGGCAAAGGGGCGCTGACCGGTACGGTGGAACTCTTCCTTGCCGTGATCGCGATCAACGCCCTTGGCAACACCGACCATAGGGATGTCTTCGACCCCATGCTCGACCATGATTTCGCGCACAGCACTCACCTGCCCCGCGCCGCCGTCGATCAGTAACAGGTCGGGCCACAACCCCTTGTCACGATCCGGATCCTCTTTTTGCAGGCGAGTAAAGCGGCGGGTCAGAACCTCTTTCATCATGCCAAAGTCGTCACCGGGGGTCAGGTCATCACCCCGAATGTTGAACTTTCGATAGGCGTTTTTCATGTACCCTTCGGGGCCTGCCACGATCATCCCACCAACGGCGTTGGTGCCCTGGATATGAGAGTTATCGTAAACCTCAATCCGGTTCGGCGGGCTGTCCAGATCAAACGCTTCGGCCACGCCACGCAGCAGCTTGGCCTGCGTGGCGCTTTCCGACATCCGCCGTGCCAGGGATTCCCGTGCATTGCGCAAGGCCCCTGCAATCAGTTCCTGTTTCTCACCGCGCTGAGGCACTAGGATTTCGACCTTACGCCCCGCCTTCTCGCTCAGCGCCTCGTGCATCAGATCGGCATTTTCAACCGCATCCGACAGGATCAGCTGCCGGGGCGGTTCCTTGTTGTCGTAGAACTGGCCAAGAAACGCCTCCATCACCTCTGCGGCGGAAACATCCGCACCGACACGAGGATAGAAATCCTTGTTCCCCCAGTTCTGATTGGCGCGGATAAAGAACACCTGAACACATGCCTGCCCGCTGTCCATATAGAGGCCAATCACATCCGCCTCAGCCACGCCACGCGGATTGATGCCCTGCGAAGTCTGCACCTGCGTCAGCGCCCGAATGCGATCTCGCAGCCCGGCGGCACGTTCGAACTCCATCGCCTCGGACGCGGCCATCATCTGTTCGGCCAGCTCCTCTTGCACTTTGGTCGACCGCCCTGACAGGAACCGCTCGGCATCTTTGACGCTTTCGCCGTATTCGTCTTCCGAGATCAGACCAACGCATGGCCCCGAGCACCGCTTGATCTGATAAAGCAGACAGGGCCGCGTGCGGCCGTCAAACATGGAATCCGAGCAATTGCGCAGCAGAAACGCCTTTTGCAGCTGGTTCAACGTCCGATTGACCGCGCCTGCACTGGCGAAGGGGCCGAAATAGGTCCCCTTCTCTTTCTTCGCGCCACGGTGCTTTTTGATCTGCGGAAAGGCATGGTCCTTGGCGACCAGAATATTGGGAAAGCTTTTGTCGTCGCGCAGCAGCACGTTGTACTTGGGCTTGAGCTGCTTGATCAGGTTCTGCTCAAGCAGCAGCGCCTCGGTCTCGGTCCGCGTGGTCAGGAACATCATCGAAGCCGTCGCCGCGATCATTCGCTCAATCCGCCCCGAATGTCCCGGTCGCGCATAGTTCGACACCCGCGCTTTGAGGTTGCGCGCCTTTCCCACGTACAGCACCCGGCTGTCCGCATCCAACATGCGATACACACCGGGGGAGCTGTCCAATGTCTTCACATACCGCTGAATGCAGGCATAGCCGGTCAGTTGAGTGTCAGGGGTCGGTTCGCTGTTTGTTGTCATTTGCCTGAGATATGATTCTCTGACCATGGCTGCAATCTTGTGGCCCCCAGATCAAGAGAAAACAAATCCACGGTTTCTGTGGATAAGTGTGAAGATAAGTTTCTGAGCTTGGCTAATTTCCCTTGATTCATTAAGGAATCCTTGATTTGCACAAAAAATAGGCAGATATTTAACTCGTTGTTTTCATTGTAAATATTTTCATTCACAAGGCAAGTGTATGAAAAAAAAGACATTTTTGTAACGCGAAGGTAACGGAATCGAGAGCAGTGCAAAACTTGCAGCAGTTTTATCTATTCAGGGCCCAGAACATCCGGTGTTTTCCACCCCAGATGCTGACCCCCGTCGACGCACAATAGTTGGCCTGTGACCGCATGCGCATCCAGGAAATAACCCAAAGCCGCGGTGATATCGGATGGGTTCGATCCGCGCTCCAGAACCGTGTTCGCGCGCTGCGCATTGAAGTGTTCTTGGCTTTGCCGATGACCTTGCATCGTTGGGCCAGGCCCAATCGCGTTGACTCGGATCGCTGGCGAGAGCGCCTGCGCCGAGGTGCGCGTCAACGCCCACAAACCCATCTTGGCAATCGTATAGGTCATGAACTCTGGCGTGAGCTTGCGCACCCGCATATCCACCATGTTCACGATCAGCCCGGTGGCAACAGGCTCACCCGCCTCGTCCGTGCCCGGCTTCAGCCCCTGCGCAGCCATGGCCTGCGTCAGGACGAAAGGCGCGCGCAGGTTGCTGTCGAGGTGCCGGTCCCAGCTTTGCCGCGTGGCGGATTGAAGGTTGTCGTATTCAAAGATCGACGCGTTGTTCACCAGACAGGTGATTGGTCCGCCCAACGCCTCTGCCGCGCGGGGCAGCAAGGTCAGGACCTGCGCCTCATCCAGCAGATCGGCGTGCAAGGCGACCGCCTTGCGCCCAAGCGCCTGCACCTCGGCCACGGTTTCGGCAGCAGGTTGTTCAGACGTCGCATAGTGCACGGCGACGTCATATCCCCGCTTTGCCATATACAGGGCCATTGCCCGACCAAGACGAATACCTGCACCGGTCACCAACGCTCGGGCCATGGATTTCCCCTTATCTTCAGGTCACGCCAGCAGCGAGACGATGTAGACCGCATACAGCAGCGTCAACACCAGACCCCAGCCGCGCGTGATATCTTGTTTCAAGAACACGAACGGGATCAACAGAAGCGATGCGCCCAGCATGACCCACAGATCGAAACGCAGGAATTCCGGGTCCACCGGGATACGTCCAAACAACGTGGCGATCCCGACGATGGCCAAAAGGTTGAACATGTTCGACCCGATCACGTTGCCCAAGGCGACATCCGCCTGTCTGCGCAAGGCCGCCATGACGGTCGTGGCCAGTTCCGGCAGGGATGTCCCCACCGCGATCAGGGTCAGACCGATAATCGTTTCGCTGACGCCATATGTGCGGGCAATGATCGTGGCATTGTCGACCAATAGGTGCGCCCCCATCGGCAGGCCGATCAGGCCCAGGACCAGATAGATCGATAGTTTCCAATAGGGCATGTCCGGATCGGCCTCTTCCAGACCTTCCAGCTCATCCTCTTCCGCACAGGCTTCACCGCAGGCTTTGCGATGCGCGCGCGCATCGCGGAACGCGTTGAGCAGGACCAATCCCAAAGCAGCCAGCAAGATCGCACCACTGGCCATGTTGAACACGCCGCAAAATGCCAGGCCGATGAACAGCACCGTGGCCAGTAACATGAACACATAGTTTCTTCGGGTGTTGCATTCGCTGGTGTGCAGCGTGGCAAGCAAGGCTGGCAGACCCAGAACCAGCAAGATGTTTGCTGTATTCGACCCGACCACGTTACCCAGCGCAATCCCCGGCGCGTTTTCCTTGATCGCGCTGATCGCGATCAACAGCTCAGGGGCCGAGGTGCCAAAAGCGACGATTGTCAGGCTGACGATCAGAGCTGGCACACCCAAACGCAGGCTCAGGTTCACTGCACCGCGGACCAAAGCATCACCTGCCAGCAGCAAGATCAGCAAGCCGAGGCCGGATAACAGCCATGCCGTCATGTACGGCCTCCTTTTTCGCAGGAGCAAGGCCCCTTACCGATACTGAACCGTCCGCAGCGCGGGCATCTTGCAGACTGCAACTTCTTCTGCCCAGGAAAGCGCAGCTTGCCGAACATCGCCAGGACACCCATGGCGATCAGGAAAAGTGTGACAATCTTGACTATCACGTCACAAACCAAAGCGCGCGTAGGCCGCCCGCTCCTCAATTCCGGTTATGGCGTCCTGGGCAAGTGACGCCCCGAACCGCGACCAGAACGGTTTGCGGAGGCCATAGCGGCGGAACTTCACTTTGTCGCCGAACCGCTCCTGCATTTTCGGCCTCAGGTGCGCTACGCCGTCAATCAGGCCCAGTTCCTGCGCACGTCTGGCAAGCCAGACCTCGCCCGTGAACAGATCCGCACTTTGATCCAGCTTGTCACCGCGGCGGGCTTTGACATGGTCAATGAAGTTCGCGTGGATATCACCCAGCAAGCCTTGCAGCCGCGCGACATCTTCTTCTTTTTCCGGCGAGAACGGGTCGAGCATTGATTTTGATTTGCCTGCCGTATGTACGCGCCGCTCGATGCCTTGCCGCGCCAGAAGGACATGCGCGCCAAACCCGGCTGAAATCACACCGATCGACCCCAGGACCGAGCTGTCATCCGCCCAGATTTCGTCGGCGGCAGCGGCCAGCCAGTAGCCGCCAGACGCTGCAACGTCTTCGACAAAGGCAATAACGGGGATCTCAAGCTCTTCCGACAGCCGCCGGATTCGCGACCCGATCAGAGAGCTTTGCACCGGCGATCCACCGGGCGAGTTGATCTCAAGCGCCACGGCCGCAGGTTTACCCTTGCGAAACGCCTTTTCCAGAACGGGGGCCAGCGCGGTGTCGTTCAACGATCCACGCCCCGCCATTCCGATAGCGCCAGACAGGCGAACCACGGCCACGAGGGGCTGCTTTTTGACAAATGGCAGGCTGAGCTTCATGGGTGCCGATGTAGAGTGCGGCTGGGCCCTAAACAAGGGACCGTTCGAGCCTTAGACGTGACGTGAACCAAATTCACACACATGGCGGGCAAAAATGCAACGCCCTAGCTGCGAATGCGCCAACCGGTTTTGAAGATCCAGCCGATCACAGCCAGACAAGTCCCCGTGAAGACCAGAATCGCCAGCAGGCTGAATCCGATCGGGACATCGGCCAACCCGTAAAACGACCAGCGGAACCCGGAAATCAGGTAAACAACCGGGTTGAACAGGGTGATCGTCTGCCACACCGGCGGCAGCATCGAGATCGAATAGAACGTGCCGCCCAGAAAGATCAGTGGCGTGACAACCAGTTGGGGCACCAAAGAAATCTGTTCA
Organism: Ruegeria sp. A3M17; assembly: GCF_003318255.1. Taxonomy (GTDB): domain Bacteria; phylum Pseudomonadota; class Alphaproteobacteria; order Rhodobacterales; family Rhodobacteraceae; genus Ruegeria. Next base: position 24,697 of record NZ_QOCF01000011.1, on the reverse strand, counting down.
AAGTTGCTGGCCCATATCCCGACGATAAAGCCCAACAGCGAAAAACTGAGGCAGGACAGGATCAGAAAGGCCGCCATCGCAAAGGGGTGTTCGATGCGTATGTCCACGAAGAATGTGGCTGTCACAAGAATTACCAGCCCGACAAAAAGCGACTTGGTGGCAGCGGCCCCGACGTAACCTATTACGATTTCGATGAAATTCACTGGCGCCGACAACAGTTCGTATATCGTACCAAGGAATTTCGGGAAGTAGATCCCGAAAGACGCGTTCGAGATTGCCAGCATCACAACGGACAACATGATAAGCCCCGGCACGATGAACGCGCCATAAGATACACCCTCGACCTCTTGGATGCGGCTGCCGATCGCAGTGCCGAAGACCACAAAATACAATGAGGTCGACAGGACCGGCGACAGAAAGCTCTGTGCCAGAGTGCGGAAGAACCGGGCCATTTCGAACCGGTAGATTGCAGCGATGGCAGACCAGTTCATGCGGGTTCTCCGGATACCAGGTTCACGAAAATCTCTTCCAGGCTCGACTGCCGGGTCTGAACGTCGCGCAGAACAAGCCCCGCCTGCGCCACATCGTTCAGCAAGGTGGTGATCCCAGTGCGGTCCGCGTGGGTGTCATAGGTATAGACAAGCGAGTCGCCATTGCCGTTCAACGTCAGGTTATGCACAACCAAACTGTCGGGAATGGCCTGAATAGGATCGGCCAGCATAACCTCGATCTGTTTCTTGCCCATCTGGGCCATCAGGGTGTTCTTGTCCTGCACCAGCCGCAGCTCACCCTTGTCAATGACACCTACCCTGTCGGCAATGGCCTCGGCCTCTTCGATGTAATGCGTGGTCAGGATGATGGTGACCCCGGCCTGTTTCAGCTCGGCCACGATCTCCCACATGTCCTTGCGCAGTTCGACATCTACGCCGGCGGTCGGCTCATCCAGGAACAGCACGCGCGGCTCATGTGCCAGGGCCTTGGCAATCAGCACGCGGCGCTTCATGCCACCAGACAGTTCCTTGATCGCGTTTTTACGCTTGTCCCACAGAGACAGCTTGCGCAGGATCTCTTCGATCCGGGCGTTGTCGCTGCCATATCCGAACAGGCCCCGCGAGAACCGAACCGTGTTCCAAACTTTCTCAAACGGCTCAAGCGCGATTTCCTGTGGCACCAGCCCGATCATCCGGCGCGCGGCACGAAATTCGGTCTGGATGTCATGCCCACCAACGGTAACGGTGCCCGAAGTCGGAGTGGTAATGCCGCACACGGTGGAAATTAAGGTCGTCTTGCCAGCCCCATTCGGGCCCAGCAACGCCAGAATTTCGCCCTGCTCGATATCCAAGGACACCCCTTTGAGCGCCTCGAATCCGTCGGCATAGGACTTACGCAAATCCCTGATGGACAGAATAGTTGTCATACACATTCCCTGTTCTGGCGGGGACACTACCGCGACCGCCCGTCACAGAACAGGTCAATTCCGCACATTGCTCTGCGCTTTTTTGTGGGCGCGCGGCTGGGTCAGGTCTGACTATGCTGCTGCAATTCGGCCACCCGTTTTTGTACAAGTTCGACATGCAACCGCGCGTCGTACAGTCCTTGCCGATAGGCCGCGGGCAGCCGCAACGTTGCGAGGCGTTCGTCCAAGGCGTTCAGATGCGCCTGCATCTCGCGCAGCTCGTTGACACCGGGATTGTTGGCCAGTTCCTCCTCAATTTCGCGGATTTCGGGGTAGTGCTGCCAAACTCGCCACCGCATCGCGTAGGCATAGGCCATAGGCACAAGCCGGATCAGAGGCACCACAATGAAAAAGAACGGCAGCAACAGCAAAAGAACCCGGTTAATCTGTGCTGCGATCCAATAGGGCAGCCAATTATGCCAGGTCGAAGGACCATCAACAATTAGCTGCCGGGCCGTATTGTTGATCGTCATCCCTGCACCTTCGAGGTTGGGGAATGCCCCCGGATCGGCGATAATTCCGCGGGCACTGTGCAATTCAATCGCCGCCATCGTCAGACGGTTGATCAGCGCGGGGTGCAAATCCGGTCGCACGACCAGACGGGCTTCGATCGCTATCAACTCTACCGGTCGCGGCGGAAGAACTGGGTCCAACGACATTCCTCCCGCCGGAACTGTCACCACCGTCGCGTATTCCAACCGCCGCGAAATCGCCTGAACATGGTCCAGCGCCAGCACGCGAAGCCCCGGCTCTGCATATGCGGCCTTCAGATAGGGAGCTTCGATGGGGGCAACATAGACGGCAATATCCAAATCTCCGTCCAACAAAGCCGCCGCGGCTTTTGCATAGGGGATTGAGAAATGTGTATTATCCCCCTCATTCAAGCCGACCGCCTTTTCGAAATCCCGAAAAGCCGCAGCCGTACCTGAGCCTGGTGCGCCGCTGTTGATCCTCAAACCGGTCCACAAGGCGGGGTTTTTGGGGATTGTTGCGCCTTCGTTGACCAAAAAGATGATGGGTTCAAAAAACGCTGCCCCGACGGCCTCAGCCTTTTTCGGATCAACCCGGATACCGCCTTGTAGAAATGCAGCGTCGACATCGCCCGCACTAAGCAGTTCAGCATTTTCGACCGAACCAGCGGTATCCAGTATTTCCAGTTGAATATCATCGCGCGCCAGAATTGCGGCGTAGTCCCGCGCAACGGTTTCATAAGCGCCGCCTTCTGGACCCGCCGCCAACATCATACTGCCAGGGGGATGCAGGCGCGAAAACACGCCTACCAACACCGCCAGCGCAACGGCGCCACCAAAAAGGAACCACAACCGCATCCGAGCCTCGCTCTCCATCCCGTTTGGAACGCTAAGGATCGCGTGACCATCTGGCAAGCCAACAGAATCCGGGCTTGCAATCCCCGGGTATCCCCGAAAACCTGCGCAGAAAGGAGAGGGCTCATGCTCAGCGGAATACGGATCATTGAAATTGAAGGTTTGGGGCCAGGTCCGTTCGCCGCCATGCTGCTGGCCGATCTGGGGGCGGACGTCATCACGATCCACCGCAAAGGCCAGCCTGCCGTACCGGGTATGCCCGAGCAATCCGTCCTGGACCGCGGCAAACGCTCGATTGACTTGAATCTGAAGGATGCCGCCGATCTGGACATCGCAAGGCGTCTGATCGCCTCGGCCGATGCGCTAATCGAAGGGTTCCGCCCCGGCGTGATGGAAAAGCTGGGGCTTGGCCCCGATGCTTTTCAGGAAACCAACCCAAAATTGATCTATGGTCGCATGACCGGATGGGGTCAGAACGGCCCGCTATCGGAAACTGCAGGGCACGATCTGAATTACATCTCGCTGTCCGGGGCACTGTGGTACGCGTCAGCAGCAGGCCAACCCCCGCAGACCCCGGCGACCCTAGTCGGGGATATTGGCGGCGGCGCCATGTATCTTGTCACCGGGATTCTAGCCGGGCTTCTCAACGCGCAGCGGACCGGACAGGGCACCGTGGTTGATGCCGCCATCTATGACGGATCGGCCCACATGATGAACCTGTTGATGAGCATGCGCCAATCCGGAAATCTGTCTGAAACGCGCGGTCACAGCCTGCTGGACGGCCCGCATTGGAGCCGCACGTACGCATGTCTGGACGGGGGGTTCATGTCCGTCCAGTGTCTTGAGCCCAAGTTCTACGCCGAATTCCTGCAAACACTGGGACTCACCAACGATCCCGAATTCAAAAACCAATATGTTCCGGCGCTATGGCCCAAACTCACACAGCGACTCACCGACTTGTTCGCCAGTAAACCCCGCGCCCACTGGGCCGATATGTTCCAGGGATCCGACGCCTGCGTTGCGCCCGTACTCGACCCGGTCGAGGCGCAAGCCCATCCCATGAACACCGCGCGCCAAACATGGATCGACCATGACGGCGCATTGCAGGCTGCGGCTGCGCCCCGCTTTTCGACCGAGACATGGCAGCCCAAAACCAGCCCCCGCCGAGGCGAGCACAAGCAGGATATTCTGGATCAACTGTCCACCAACGCGCCTCCCGACCCTTCACCTGGCTAAAAATATCCCGGGGTGAATTGGCCAGAGGCCAAGAGGGGCCGGCCCCTCTACGCGTCCCGCCAGGACCGAACCGTGTCTATCATCAGCTGAACATTGTCGGGATCGGCATCAGGTGTGATCCCGTGGCCCAGATTAAAGATGTGCGGCCCTTTCGAAAACGCCTCAACAATCTGGCGCGTCTCATCCACCAGCGCCTGTCCGCCGGTCACCATGTGCGACGAGGCCAGATTGCCCTGAACGCAGCCATCCACCTGCACATGCTCGACCGCCCAATCCGGCGACACAGAGTTGTCCAGCGCAACGCAATCCACGCCGGTGGTCTTGGCAAAACCTATGTAACCATCACCTGCCTCGCGCGGGAAGCCGATCACCGGTATACCGGGATGACGCGCTTTGATCGCCTGCGTGATCACACGGCAAGGCTCGACCGCATATTTCTGAAAGGCATCGCCCTTCAGCGACCCAGCCCAGCTGTCGAAAATCTTCACTACCTCGGCCCCGGCCTCGATTTGGGCCGAGAGATATTCGATGGTGGCCAGCGTGATCCGCTCCAGCAGCGCTTCGAACAGGGCTGTGTTTTCCTCGCGCAGCGCATGAGCCGGTCCCTGGTCCGGCGTGCCGCGACCGGCGATCATGTAGGTCGCAACCGTCCATGGCGCGCCTGCGAACCCGATCAGGGTCGTCTCGGACGGCAACTCACGCGACAGGATTCGCACGGTTTCATACACCGGCGACAACGTCTCATGGATATCCGATACCGGTTTCAGCGCGTCGAATTCGGATTGCTGCGTGATCGTGGATAGACGCGGGCCTTCGCCGGTGACAAACCACAGATCCGCGCTCAGCGCTTGCGGCACCAATAAAATATCCGCAAACAGAATAGCCGCGTCAAAGCCATAGCGGCGGATCGGCTGTAACGTCACCTCGGCCGCCAACTCGGGGTTATAACACAAAGACAAAAAGTCCCCGGCCTGCGCCCGGGTTGCGCGGTACTCCGGCAAATACCGTCCGGCCTGCCGCATCATCCAGATCGGCGGCACGTCCTGTACTTCACCCGCCAGCGCCCGCAGCAGTTTCTTTGTCTCGGCCATCTTTGTCCCCAATCGTCAGGTTTGTCGCCACGGGTCGTGCCTCAGTGGCAATTTGTCAAGCTCTGCCCCCATTGTCAGGGCAATGTGACGCGACTAAAGCTGTGCACATGACACTGACCCTGCCAACCCCCGCATCACCGCTCAAGATCGGCACTCGTGGCTCACCGCTGGCGCTGGCACAAGCCTATGAAACCCGGCAACGGCTGGGCAAAGCCTTTGATCTGCCCGAAGACGCGTTCGAGATTGTTGTAATCAAGACCACTGGTGACAACCGCGCCATGATTGATGCGGACCGCCCGCTGAAAGAGATTGGCAACAAGGGCCTGTTCACCAAGGAAATCGAAGAGGCAATGCTGCGTGGCGATATCGACATCGCGGTGCATTCCACCAAGGACATGCCGGTCGAACAGCCCCAGGGTCTGGTGCTGGACACGTTTCTGCCGCGCGAAGATGTGCGGGACGCCTTTATCTCACCCAGCCTGAGCTCGATCCGTGACCTCGCGCAGGGCGCAGTTGTGGGCACCTCATCGCTGCGGCGTCGGGCACAATTGTTGAACCGTCGCCCGGACCTGAATGTGGTCGAGTTCCGGGGCAATGTTCAAACGCGCCTCAAGAAGCTGGCAGATGGTGTGGCCGATTGCACGTTTCTGGCCATGGCCGGCATCCGGCGTCTGAATATGGAGGAGGTTCCCGCAACCGCCATCGCCGTCGAAGATATGCTGCCCGCCATCGCCCAAGGCACGATCGGCATCGAACGCCGTGGCGATGATTCCCGTGCGGCTGAAATGCTCGAGGCCATCCACAATGCTGAGACCGCGCAGCGATTGGCATCGGAACGCGCATTACTGGCCGCTTTGGACGGCTCTTGCGAAACGCCGATCGCGGGTTTGGCGGAAATAAAAGGTGATCAACTACGCCTGCGTGGTGAGGTTTTGCGCCCCGACGGGTCCGAATCAATATCCGAGGACACCTCAGGGTCGGTCGCAGATGGCCCGGAAATAGGTCGCGCCATGGCAGAATCCCTGCTGAAACAGGCAGGCCCAGGCTTTTTTGATTGGAAAAAATAAAAAAGTTTATGAAAAGTGAACTACTTCACTGAGACAGCGCCGTCGATGGTGCATAAAGTATTCATACCGGTTGTGAAGTCGGGTCGGTCTCGAAATAGTCGAAAGTTTTTTTAGTCCGTTCTCTTTTAAGTGGTATTCGAGGGGGCGAGACCAGACCCTGAAGTCCAACCAGTTAGGGCCGCTGTCAGAAATGACAGCGGCCCGCTTATTTTTATGACCTTGTGACCTCTATTCTGCGCTGATCGCCTGAACCGCTTTCTCAACGGCCATCCGCGTCTGATCCAGATCTGCTTGGGTCACAGCCAGAGACGGATAGAGTTTGCCGGGGGCTTTGAAAATCCCATGTGCGCGCAGCGAATCGTTGTAGACAACGTTAAGTCGGGGGTCGTCATGTTTGGCGCGTCGGTAGTCACGACAGTCCGTATCGGTGAAATAGATGTCGAAAAGCGTTTCGTCCCCGCAGATCTGATGCGGGATGCCGGCCCCGGTCAGCGCATCCATCTGCATCTGCTGAAGCTCGGCACCGATCGCGCGCAGACGGTCATACATGCCGTCGCGCCGCAAAACCTCCATTGTTTTCAACCCGGCAGCCGAAGCGACGGGGTTACCCGACAGCGTGCCCAACTGCATCAGCCAGCCTTCCTCGCCTACTTTCGCTTTGTCGAAATGCTGCATGATCTCGGCGCTTGCGCCCAGCGCGGCTAATGGGAAGCCGCCGCCGATGATTTTGCCCAAGGTGCAGATATCGGGCGTTACGCCATATTTCTCTTGCGCACCGCCATAGGCCAAACGGAATCCAGTGACGATTTCATCGAAAATCAACAGGACATTGTGTTTGTCGCAGAGATCGCGCAATCCCTGAAGGTATCCGGGTGCCGGAGGGACAATTCGTTGCAACGGCTCAATCATGATCGCGGCAACGTCATCATGCTCGGCCAGCAGGTTGGCAACGGCTTCCAGATCATTAAAAGGCGCGATCAGCATCTGCTCGGCCACGCTGTCGGGAATGCCCGCGCTGTCCGGGACCGCCTGGGGGAAGTTGACGTGCCGGCTGGGGGCCAGACTCATCTGTGCCTCGGCGCTCATCCCGTGATAGCCGCCTTCGAATTTCAGGATCTTGCTACGGCCAGTATAGGCACGGGCCAGACGGATGGCGTACATATCCGCCTCCCCCCCCGCGGCCACAAAGCGGACCTGCTCGCAACACGGCACCGCGTCAACGATGGCCTCGGCCAGTTCGATGCCCCGGGCGTTGTTGGCAAAGAAAGTCATACCCTTGGGCAGCTGTTCCAGCACGGCTTCTATGACCTCGGGGTGACCATGGCCCAGCAGCATCGGGCCCGAACCGATCAGGTAGTCCACATATTCATTGCCGTCTTCATCCCAGACATGGCTGCCCTCGCCGCGCGCGATGATGATTCCGGGATCGAAATTACCAAACCCACCGGCGGGCAGTACCTCATTCGCGCGGGCGATCCATTCGGATTGGGTGTTGATTTTCAGCATCTCAAACGATCTCCAAAATTGGCGGACCAAGAACCTCTGGGTCTGGCACAACACCTAACCCCGGTCCGTCGGGCGGGGCAATCCGGCCGTTTTCACGGTTTGGTGCGTCGGGGCAAATGCGGGGTGACACATACGATGACAGGTCGCACGTGTTCATCAGTGACCCGTGCGGGGTCGAGGCCGCAAAATGCAGCGAAGCGGCGGTGACTATATCCGAGCCCCAGGTGCATTCGGCACAAATCTCAGCCCCGAAATGCACGGTCAGATCGCGCGCCCGGCGCATGGCCGACAAACCGCCGAACTTCGAAAGTTTGAGCACGACAGCATCCATGCAGCCCAGCTCATGTGCCGCTGCAGCGACGCCAAATCATGGGCGTTCTCGTCGATCTTCATAGGTAAGCCAGTGGCCTGTCGAACCGCCGCACAATCCTCCAGTGTTTTGCAGGGCTGTTCCAGCATCACATCCAGATGCGCCACCGCCCTGCCCGTTCGCGTAGCTTGCAGGCGTGACGCACCGCAGTTCCAGTCGCCATAAACTAGAGGCCTCGGTCCAACAGCCTCACGCACTTTGGTCAGGCGTTCGGCGTCGGCCTGCCAATCACCCTCGACCCCCAGCTTGACCTGAAACTGGCGAATGCCGGTCTGGTAAGCCGTCTTGGCGATCCGCGCCATATCATCCGGCGCGATGCAGGTGATCGAGTGATAAAGCGGCATGTCTTTCCGCGTCCGCCCACCCAGCAACGCATAGACCGGTTGACCCGTCGCTTGTCCGAACAAATCCCACAGCGCGATGTCGACGAGGGACTTGGCATAGAGATGCCCCTGCAGGAACCCGTCCAGCTTTCGCATCGGCGCATCTACCCCGAAGGGGGACATGCCCAGAATCTCCGAGCCCATCTCTGTTACGGCGCCCGGTACGCCGCCTGCAAAGGCTGGCAGGTAATGCGGGATCGGGCAGACCTCACCCCAACCCCTTAGGCCTGTATCTGTCTCAAGGCACAGGATATGAGAGGTCACGGTCGCGCAGGTCTTACCCTCGGCCATGTGATAGGTCTCATGACTCGTCAGATTGACGGCCCAGAGCGTTATCCTGATGATCCTCAATGATAAACCCCGACGGGATCGCCCAATGCATCTTCGTCAGGGCGCACACCAAGTCCCGGCGCCTCTGGTAAATGCAGATGGCCATCGATGTTTCGTGGGCCTCGCCCGCCAGCGACATCGACGGTGATCATGTCCTGACAGGCCCAGACGGCGTGGCAATTTTCATCCGGGATGGTGGCCGCCAGATGCAAGGCCTCGGTATCGGCCAAAACCGAACCACCGGTGGCCATCACGAACATGTCGATTCCATGCGCCAACGCGATGTCCCGCATCCGTGCCGCCTTGGTCAGGCCACCGACACGGTTCAGCTTTATTCCGAACACCTCAGCCAACCCTTCGCGGGCAATGCGGGCGGCGTCTTGCAGGGTCACAAGACTTTCATCCACCGAAACGGGTGAGGCATGGCGGCCCGAGATCGCGGCGATATCGTCCAGCGACTCGCAGGGCTGTTCAAACATCACGTTCAAGTCCTCACAGGCGCTCATCACCCGCAAGGCTTGTTGGCGGGTCCAGCCGCGGTTTACGTCATAAAGGACGATCTCGCCGGGGCGTCGGATGCTTTCCACGTCGCGGACGCGGGCAATGTCGCGTTCTACATCGCCGCCGATTTTGACCGAATGCGCAACGTAGCCCCGGCTGCGATAGCGTTCCATCACTTCACGCGTTTCTTCGACGGTCTTCGCGCCGACCGACGAGGCAATTGGGCGCGGTGTGCGAGACCCGCCGCCCATCAGATCGGCAATTGGCAGACCGGCGGCCTGACCCGCAATATCCCAGCAAGCCATATCTATGGGGCTTTTGGCATAGAGGTGGCCGGGCAGAGCGATATCCATCGCCCGTTCGACATCCAGCACCCGACGCGGATCAAGGCCCAGAATGAATGGCGCCATCGTCTCAATCCCGGCGCGAATACCCGGCCCGTGTGCCGGGACATATGTGTGCCCCCACGGCGTACCCTCGCCCCAGCCGGTCAGACCCGTATCGGTTTCGATTTTGGCCAACGTTGCATCCAGCACGTCGAACTTCAGCCGGCCACCGGACAACCAGTAGGGATGCTCAAGCGGTAGGTCGACATGGTAGACCGAGAGACGTGTGATTTTCATTTCAGTTCCACTTCAACAAAGATCATCGGCGCATCCCCGGCATTGATCACGTTGTGTTCGACACCTTCGTCGCGGCGATAAGTTACTCCTGCAGCAACCGTTACTTCGTTGACCGAACCATCGGGCAGTTCCAGCCGCATATGGCAATCGGTTACGGCGGTGATGACGTAATCCATTGCGTGACGATGCCATCCCGTTTCGGCCCCCGGCGCAAAGTCAAATCGCGTCACACGCACGCGGGCGTCATCAATCATTTGGGTTGCAACGGCTTGCGGTCTCATAGGCTGAACTCCTCAATCGGCGCACCGAGGCATTCGAAATCGGGCACTACGCCCATTCCTGGGGCATCCGAGGCATAGAGCTTGCCATTCCGCGACATTGGTCCGCCGATTCCGGTGGATCGTGTGTTGTAGTTCATCAAGTCGGTGGTGTTCTGCAGGTATTCGGGCGATGTCGAGGCTGCAAAATGGGCGACTGCCGAGGTCGCAATTTCACCACCCCATGTATCCTCGCAGACCACAGCAATACGGTTCTCTACCAGATAGTCTCGCACCCGCCGCGCTTTGCTGATCCCGCCGAGGTTGGAAATTTTGAGACAGCAGATCTCGGCCCCGCGATCCGCGACGATGCGCTGCGCCATGTGTATACCGGTGAGACATTCATCCAGCTTCATCGGTTGCTCGGCCACGCGGCGCACCTGCCGGCATTCCTCATAGGTACGGCAGGGTTGTTCCAGGATGTAGTCCAGATCCCGCGTTGCCCGCGCCACCCGAATTGCGTTATCCACGCGCCAGCCCTGATTGGCATCGGCCATCGCTACTTCACCGGACATCAGCAAAGGCACAGTTGTCCGAATGCGGTCTATGTCGGTCGCCCAATCTCCGCCCACTTTGACCTGAAACTGGCGATAGCCCTGCGCGCGGAATCGATCCATTTCGGCGACTGTCTCATCCACAGCTTTCTGCGGCGCTACCCGGTACATCGGCGCGCCATCGGTCAACTTGCCGCCCAGCAACATCCAAACGGGTTGATCGCAAGCTTGCCCCAGAATGTCCCAGCATGCTGCATCGAACGGGGCCTTTGCATAACCGTGGCCCTGCACCAGATGATCCAAAAGTTGTTCGATCCGTCCCACCTGGCGTGGGTCTTCGCCCAGCAGTTTCGTGGCCACAAGCCGGGCCAGCGCAAGCACGCCTTCAGAATGCGCCACCATATAGTTTTTGCCACAGGGTGTGAACTCTCCACAACCTTGAAGACCCGCATCCGTATCGATGACCACAACCGAGGCTATGGCCGTTTCGATCGCATTACCCGCACCCCAAACGTAAGCGCCGCCTACATATGGCAGCCTGGATTGGTAAATGCGGATGCGGGAGATTTTCATGCGGCGTCCATTCTGGGCAAATCGTTCAATCCATCACCTCGCCAAAGGACAAAGGTCAGGATTGACTGTTCGGTTGTTGTCATGGCGTGGCTTTGCCAGCTGCTGTGATGTCGTGTCTGATTGGGGCCGACGTAAGTCTCGTCTTCTTCGACGCGGAACATCGCCCCGCCGCCCACGATCAGATAGAGCTCTTCGGCCTGATGGCTGTGCCAATCATAATCCAGACCCGCCCCCCAGTAAGCGACGTAGCCGCGCATTTGGGTCGAGTGGAAATGCCCGGTTGGGCCGAACAGCTCATAATAGCCATAGCGATTGAGGAAATCGGCTCCGACCTCCTCCTCAGTATAGGTGTGTTGCCACCGCGCCAGATGTGCGGTTGCCCTGATCGCGTCTGAAAGGGATCGCGTTGCGTGCCCGGTCGCGAAGTCAATTTGCTGAACGAGTTCAACGGCTGGGATTTGGTATGGCTCCAGATCGGCCGGCGTAAGGTCATCAGGCCAAGCGCCGAATTCTGAAAGTTCAGGATGTGATTGATGCAGCTGTCGGGCAGCTTCGAGAACGTCGTCCATCGTCATGGGATCACCACGATGTTCCCGGTGTGCTGCTTGGCAATGAAAGCGGCCTGTGCCTCGCGCAACTCTTCCAGGGGATAGGTCGCGGCCAGGGCGGGCTTGATCTCACCGGCCTCGATATACTGAACGATGTTACGCATCACCTGCGGGTCAATCACGGTAGAGCCGGTGAAGGTCAGGTCACGCAGGTAGAACGTGCGCAGATCGAATTCGACCATCGGCCCGGCAATCGCGCCCGAGCAGGTATAGCGCCCCCCACGTTCCAGAACGTCGATCAGGTTGGGCCAGTAGGGGCCACCAACCACATCGGCCACAACGGTGACCTTTTCATCGCCAAGCGCCGCGCGCAGATTTTCCGGGGCACGAGACAAGATTTTGTCGGCACCCAGTTCGGCAACGTCTGCGTGTTTTGCATCCGACGCCATCGCGATCACCCGTGCACCCCGGCGTTTGGCCAGTTGCACCAAGGCACCGCCAACTCCGCCCGAGGCTCCGGGCACCAGAACCGTGTCAGTGTCAGTTACATTTGCGCGGGTCAGCATGCCTTCGGCGGTCGAATAGGAACACGAGAACGTGGCCAGTTCGGCATCCGACAGGTCGGACCGGATCGGCACCGCGTTAACCGCCAAGGTCGTGGCATATTCGGCGAATCCACCGTCCCGTTCCGAGCCGAAATAGCCGGTTTTGTCCTTATTGCCCGGATCAGACGGGTCGCGCAGCCAGCCATCGGTGATAACGCGTTGACCGATCAGCCCGGGATCGACACCGCCACCCGCGGCGACGATTTCCCCGCAGATATCAGCCCCTTGGATTCGGGGAAAAGTGATGGGCGCGCCGCCCCATGTCGGATCCTCGTCACTAACTTCCTCGAACGCGCTGCCCGTAGTCGCATCGGTCACGGCTTTTGAGTACCAGCCGGACCGCGTATTGACGTCCGTGTTGTTTAGCCCGCAGGCAGCGACTTTGATCAACACCTCGCCGGCCGCGGGTTCCGGGCGCGGCCAGTCCTTATGCAGCACCATTTGTTCCAAGCCGCCATGGCCCATCGTGACCATGGCCTTCATTGTGTCAGGCAAGCTCATTATGCAGTCTCCAGAATAGCGTCGGTGCGGGGCAGCAGGCTTTGCGGATCGTAAGCAGGTTCGCCCAGAACACGGGCCGCGCGGGGTTGGCCGTGGATGACGACCTCCAATTCGGTGCCGGGGTCGGAAGCCTCGGGCTTGATGTACGCAAAGGCCAGGATCTTGCCCACCGTGTGCCCATAGACGACCGAGGCTGTTGAACCCACAACGCGTCCATCCAGCATCACCGCTTCTCCACCGTGGCCGTCAATTTCACCATCCGGCTCGATCTGCAGATACGCGCAGACCCATGGCAAATCGGCGTTCAAGGTTTTGTCTTTGCCCAGATAATCTTTGTCTGTACGCGCAAAGCGCAGCACGTCAGCCTCAGCCAGCGTGACCTCGTTGGTCAGCTCGCCCGCGCCTTTGAACCCCTTCTCCATCCGCATCACGTTCATGGCAAAGCTGCCATAGTCAGCGATGCCGTGCGGCTCACCCGCTGCCCAAAGCGCATTGTAGACATCGAGGCAGGCGGCATTGTGCATGTGCAATTCCCACCCCAACTCACCGGCATAGGACATGCGGAAGGCCCAGACCTTGTGACCCGCGACGGTGATTTCCTGTGCCGACAACCAGCGGAAACCAGCGTTGGTCAGATCGGCATCGGCACATTGCCCTAGAACGTCGCGCGACCGGGGACCGTTCAGCGACACGGCCGACCAATCGGTGGACAACGCGATTATCTGAACATCCTCGTGCGCGCGCTGTTGTGCCAGATGATCCAGCAGACGCTGTTCAAAGAAGGCGGCGCAGACCAGATAGAAGCGGTCTTCGGCCATGCGAACAATCGTGGTCTCCAACTCGATCCGACCACGGCGGTTCAGCATATGCGTCAGCGTGATTGAGCCGACCTTTTGCGGCATCCGGTTGGCGATCAGCCGGTCCACCAGCGCGTAGGCATCAGGGCCCGAGACTTCGACCTTGGTGAAGGCGGTCACGTCCATGATGCCCACGCGTTCGCGCACCGCCTTGACCTCAGCCGCGACCATGTCATCCGCAGGGGTCCGGCGGAAGGAGTAGTGATCACGCTGCTCGACCTCATCCCGCGCGAACCAGCGGGGGCGCTCAAAGCCATAAACCTCTTCATGTACAGCACCCTTGGAATTCAACAGATCATAGAGAGGCGACGGCTTGATCGGACGCCCTTCCAAACGGTTGAAATGCGGGAACGGGATCTCGTGGCGCAGGCAGTAATCTTCCTCAGCCTTGATCACCTGCCAATTCTTGGTCGCATAGCTGCCGAACCGGCGCGGGTCGAAGTCGCGCATCGAGATATCGGCCGCGCCATGCACCATCCAGCGTGCCAACTCGCGGGTCAAACCCGGCCCCCAGCCGATGCCGATCTGCGTCCCGCAACAACACCAATAGTTCCGCACACCCGGCGCCGGCCCGATCAGAGGGTTGCCATCGGGCGGATGCGAAATCGCCCCATGCACATCGCGCTGAATGCCCAACTCGGCAAAGATCGGCATGCGGTTCAGACTTTCCTCAAGCCACGGCATCACCCGGTCGTAATCCGCGTCGAACAACCAGTTCTCGTATTCCCACGGGCAGTGATCGTGCCAAACCGAGTTCGGGTTCTCTTTCTCGTAAATCCCGATCAGGCCGCGCTGCTGCTCCATCCGGATATAGCCCGAGACCTTGCGATCATCGCGGATCACCGGCAATTCTTTGTCCAGGTTCTGAAACTCGGGCACCGGCTCGGTCACAAAGTAATGGTGCGTCATCGAGGTCATAGGCAGCTGCAGACCCGACCATTCGCCCATCTGACGTGCATAGGTGCCGCCAGCGTTCACCACATGCTCGCAGGTGATGGTGCCCCGCTCGGTCTCAACCAACCATTCGCCATTCGCGGCCTGCGTGATGTTGGTCGCACGGCAATTGCGGAATATGCGCACGCCCTTCTGACGCGCGCCGGTCGCCATCGCCATGGTGACGTTGGTCGGGTCCACATGCCCATCATCCGGCGTGTATAGCGCACCCAATACGTCTTCGAGATTGTAGAACGGGTGCAGTTCGGCCACTTTTTCAGGTCCGACCAGTTCAATGTTGAACCCCAGCGACCGGCCCACCGACAGCGTATGCCGCAGCCAGTCCATCTCATCCTGGGTATAGGCCAACCGAAACGAGCCGCAGCCATGCCATGTCACCGGCTGGCCGGTCTCGGCCTCCAGCAGGCCGGAATACAAACCGATGTTGTAGTCGACGCATTTGCCCAACCCAAAACTGGACGTCGAATGCGTGATCTGCCCAGCGGCGTGCCAGGTGCTGCCGCTGGTCAGCTCGGCTTTTTCAAGCAGGACGGTATCACCGCCCCAACCTTCATGCGCCAGATGATAGGCCAGACCGACCCCCATGACGCCGCCACCGACAATCACCACGCGTGTATGGGACGGCAGATTCTTCTCGGACATGATTTTTCCTCTTCCCGAGTCGCGTTTCTGCTCGACAGGCTAATTCCACAGATGTACCATCGTCAATCATGAATGACACAAATGTATCATCAACTGTTCTGGATCGCTTGTCCGAAGAATGGGACGCGCTAACGCCGGAAGCGCAGAAGGCCGCGCGCTACGTGCTGGAAAACCCAACGGACGTTGGGGTTTCTACTGTGCGCGAGATTGCCGAGGCCGCCAGAGTAAAACCGAACACCTTCGTGCGGATGGCCCAGCAGGTGGGGTTCGAAGGCTACGAAGATTTCCGCGCCCCGTTTCGGGATGCGATCCGGCAGGGCCGTGTGTCGTTTCCGGACCGCGCCCGCTGGTTGCAGGACATCGGCAAGTCGGGGGAACTGGGTGGCCTCTATGCCGACATGATCGGCGCCGCGATCTGCAATATCGAAGAAACCTTTGCCGGGATCGACGCCGCAAACCTGAAGGCCGCGGCCGAGGATATCTGGAATTGTCGCCAGATTTTCACACTGGGTGTGGGCGTCAACAATTCGAACGCGCGCAACTTCACCTATCTGGCCTCAACCGGCATGAAACAGTTCCACGCCATACCCCGCCCCGGCTCGACCCCGGTGGATGATCTGGCTTGGGCTGACCAGCAGGACGTACTGATCGCGATTACCTGCCATCCCTACCGCACCGAAGTCATCGACGCGATCAAGCTGGCGCGGCAACAGGGGCTGACGGTCATCGGCATCTCGGACAGTCCGGCCAGCCCTGTGATCCTGAACGCACAGCATGGTTTTGTCGTGGCTGCTGACACGCCGCAATTCTTCCCGTCCTCCGTATCGACCATCGCTGTGCTGGAAACGCTGCTGTCCTTTGTGATCGCCGTGTCCAGCGATGAGATCGTCGAGCGGGTAGAACGGTTTCATCTTCGCCGCCACCAGCTTGGCCTTTACGCGGAGGAACCCGAATGAACGCCCCTCTGACGCATTCGCTCGACGCGCGGTATTATACCGACCCCGCCATTTTCGAGCAGGAGATGCAGGGGCTTTTGGCCCGCACGTGGCAGTTTGCCGGGCACGTGGCGCAGGTCCGGGAATCGGGCGATTACTTTGCTTTTGAAATCGCCGGGCAAAACCTGTTCTGCATTCGGGGCCGAGACGGCGAAATTCGCACGTTCTATAACGTGTGCCAGCATCGCGCACATGAGATGGTAACAGGCGCAGGCAACACCCGCGTCGTGGTCTGCCCCTATCACGCGTGGACCTATGAGCTGTCAGGCCAATTACGCGCTGGACCCAACATCAAGTCCGTTCCGGGTTTTGATCGCAGCGCCATCTGCCTGACCTCGGTTCGGACCGAGGTATTCAACGGATTCATCTTCGTCAATCTCGACGACGATGCCGCTCCAATGGACGACTGGTACCCCGGCGTGCGCGAGGAAATCCGCGCGTTCGTTCCGCATATCGACGATCTGGAACCGCTGGAGTGGGTCGAAATCCTGGAAAACTGCAACTGGAAAGTCAGTATCGAGAATTATTCGGAGTGCTATCACTGCCCGACCAACCACCCGACCTTTGCCGAGGGTATGGTCAAACCTGAGACCTACGACATCCAGCCCGATGCAGGCGGCGGTTACGTGCTGCGTCATACGACCGAATGCCAAAGTCTCGACAAGATGACCTACCCGATCGACCTGTCGGTGCCGCGTGCCGGCGACTACCAGTCATGGTTCTTGTGGCCGATGTTCTCGTTCCAATGCTATCCCGGCAATGTGCTGAACACTTATCACTGGCGCGCCATTGATGCCGATCACTGCACCGTCTGGCGCGGCTGGTACACCGAGGGTGGATCCGAAAGTGCGGTGATCCGGCAACTGGCCGTGCAAGACCGGGAGACCACAGTCGAGGAAGACATCCATCTGGTCGAGAGTGTCCATCGCGGCCTGAAATCCCGCGGGTATCGCCCCGGTCCGCTTGTGCTGGACCCCAGTTGTGGGGTGATGTCGGAACACTCAATTGCCCGGTTGCAACAATGGATGCGCGAGGCGGTGGATGGGCAGGCTTAGTATATTTTCTTCCGCGTTGGCGATTGCAATTTGTCTGACGTCCCCCTCAGCCGCATGTGGTGTATATACGGGCGAACGGACGTTTCTTGAGCATTTGCCAACAAAAGCAAAGCATTCCCAATTTGTCGCTTTCGTCGAGATCTCCGAGCTGACAACTGAGCCTTCGTGTTTTTCTGGAGAGCGCCTTTGCCTAGCCGAAGTAGTTTATGTAAAAGTTATCAATCCCTTAAAGAGTGCAAAATCAGATCAACGCGTGCGGGTTGCCCATGTGAAGAATAGTTGCACCGTCGATGAAAACATTCGTGTTGGGGAACAATATTTTATAGCAGGTGAAATAATCGACGGCACAGTCTGGAGCGGCCCAGCGGGCGCACAGGGATGGGATCGGACATGGCAGCCACCTTGGGATTGACCAAAGCCTACGTTGCGCGCGATTCCTGCAACGGGTGAAACCAAGACATAGTCGATCTAGATACGGTATGACGCCTTGACCGAACGGAGACCATACATGGCAGATATTTTTGACGAAGACCTGTTCCTGAAAGGCCTGGAGCAGCGCAAGAACACGCTTGGTGCGGAATATGTGGAAAAGAACCTGGCGGCGGCCGATGACTTTACCCGCCCGTTTCAAGAAGCGATGACGGCGTGGTGCTGGGGGTTTGGCTGGGGCGATGACGTGATCGATGCCAAAACGCGATCGATGATGAACCTGTCCATGATCGGCGCGCTTGGGAAGATGCATGAATGGGAAATTCACTGCAAAGGCGCGATCAACAACGGGGTCTCGCCTGAGGAAATCCGTGCCATCATCCATGTGATTGGCATCTACTGTGGCGTTCCACAAGCGCTGGAGTGTTTCCGCATTGCCCGCAAGGTACTGGGCCACACCTGACCCAGAGACCGTCTTATCCTACAAAAAGCGGCCGCTGGGGCTGCTTTTTTCATGCCTTGTGGGTCGCGCTTATTCGAGTGACACCCACAGCACTTTCGCGTCTTCCTCACTGGTTGAAATGCACCCGTGCCCCATTCCGCTGTCATAATAAAGCGAGTCACCAGCCTTCATCGGCAGAGGGCGATAATGCTCTGATACAAAGATCAGCTCGCCACTGATGACATACATGAACTCTTCACCTGTATGACGGATCCAGTTTTCGAACTCTGACAGGTCGCGGGCTTTGATTGTCGCGATATAGGGCAGCATCCGCTTACTGGTCAGCTCGGGACACAGCAATTCGTGCAAATAGGTCGGTGTGCTTTTTATCTCGCCTTCACCTTTCGGGGTAAAGTCGCGCCTTCCCGAAATCCCCGATTGCCCGGACTGCAGAAACAGCTGCGGTGTGCTCATATCCAGCGCCTGTGTCAGCCTGCGCACGATGTCGAAACTTGGCCGCGTCTGGTTGTTCTCGATCTTCGACAGGGTGGACCGACCGATTCCCGCCGCGCGTCCGGCCTCCTCCAAAGTCCAGCCTTTTGCACGTCGTGCGTCGCGGATGGAACGCCCCAGAACCTCACCTTCGTCCTGATCTTCCGGTGTGGAAACATCACCGCGAGTCTCGTCGCCCATAAAAATCTCCCTGTTTTATCAGAGGTTACAGATTTCCCTCAAACCACACAACTTCACAAATGTGAGATAAATGTTGCTTTAGCTACCCAAATTCCACTATAGGAAACAAAATTTCGTACTGAGGATTCGGTGCCTGAGGAGGAAACCATGTTCAAAACGTCGCTTACCGAAGCAGATCCGGTTGTCGCCGCGTCAATTGCGCGAGAAGGCAAACGTCAGGCTGAACAGATCGAATTGATCGCGTCCGAGAATATTGTCTCGCAAGCTGTGATCGACGCGCAGGGGTCAGTCCTGACCAACAAATACGCCGAAGGATACCCTGGCCGCCGCTACTATGGCGGATGCGAATTTGTAGACGAAGTTGAATCCGAGGCCATCGACCGCCTGAAACAGCTGTTCGGCTGCGAATACGCAAACGTTCAGCCGCATTCGGGCGCACAAGCCAACGGCGCCGTCAAACTGGCCCTGCTCAGCCCCGGCGACACGATCCTGGGCATGTCACTGGATGCAGGAGGCCACCTGACGCACGGCGCCAAACCAGCACAATCCGGCAAGTGGTTCCGCCCGGTTCAGTACGGCCTGACCGATGCCGGTCTGATAGACTATGATCAGGTCGAAGAACTGGCGAAAGCCGAAAAGCCGCAACTGATCATCGCTGGCGCATCCGCCTATTCGCAAAAGATCGATTTTGCCCGCTTCCGCGCCATTGCGGATGAGGTCGGCGCTTGGCTACTGGCTGACATGGCCCATATCGCCGGTCTTGTCGCAACCGGGCTGCACCCCTCACCCATCGGCCATGCGCATGTGATCACGTCGACCACACACAAGACCCTGCGCGGTCCGCGCGGCGGGATCATTCTGACGAATGACGAAGCGCTGGCGAAAAAGATGAATTCGGCCGTGTTCCCCGGCCTTCAGGGCGGCCCCCTGATGCATGTGATCGCCGGTAAGGCCGTCGCGTTTGGCGAGGCGCTAAAGCCCGAATTCAAGGACTACATGCAACGCGTTGTCGACAGCGCATCGGCGCTGGCAAACATCATGATGGCGCGTGGATGTGACATCGTTTCGGGCGGCACGGAAAACCACCTAATGCTGGTCGATCTGCGCCCGCTGGGCGTGACCGGCAAAGCCGCAGAAGCCGCGCTGGAGCGTGCCGGGTTCACCTGCAACAAGAACAGCGTGCCGGGCGATCCGCAAAAACCCACGGTGACCAGCGGTATCCGGCTGGGCACAGCAGCAGGCTGCAGTCGCGGGTTTGGACCGGAAGAGTTTAAACAGATCGGTCACCTGATCGGCGACGTGCTCGAGGCCTTGGCTCAGTCCCCCGAGGGCGACGCGAAGATCGAAGCCGAAACCCGCGAAAACGTCCGCGCACTCTGCGCCAGCCACCCGATCTACTGAGAGACTGCCCAATGAATATCTACGACCTCATCGTCATCGGGGGCGGACCCGGCGGATATGTTGCAGCAATCCGCGCAGCACAGCTGGGCCTGAAAGTGGCCTGCGTTGAAGGCCGTGGTTCGCTTGGCGGGACTTGTCTAAATGTGGGGTGCATACCCTCCAAGGCGTTGCTGACCTCCTCGGCCAAATATTCCGAGCTTGCACATCTCTCCTCCCATGGCATTGCTGTCGAGGGGGCCAGCATCGACCTGAGCTCGATGATGGGTCGCAAGGACAAGATCGTCGGCGATCTGACCAAGGGCATTGCATTTCTGTTCAAGAAAAACGGCGTCGATCTGATCGAAGGCTGGGCCAGCATCCCCACCGACGGTCAGGTCAAAGTCGGCGACGACACCTACGAAGCCAAGAACATCTTGATCGCAACCGGCTCAGAACCCACCCCGCTGAACGGGATCGAGATTGACGAGCAGGATATCCTCAGCTCGACCGGAGCGATCGCGTTGGACACGGTTCCGGAACATCTGGTGGTCGTCGGTGCCGGCGTGATCGGTCTGGAACTTGGGCAGGTCTGGTCCCGGTTGGGCGCGAAGGTCACAGTTGTTGAATATCTTGATCGCATTCTGCCCGGAATCGACGGCGAGATAGCAAAACTCGCTCAGCGCGCCCTGTCAAAGCGTGGCCTGAAGTTTCAGCTGGGATGCGCACTGAAAACCATCGACAGAACCAACGTTGGATTGACGCTGACACTGGACCGGGTCGGCAAAGACAAGGAAGAGGTGATCGAAGCCGACAAGGTTCTGATCGCCGTCGGACGCCGCCCCGTATCGCGCGGGCTTGGGTTGGAAGATCTGGGGATAGCTCTCGACCCGCGCGGCTTTATTCAGGTGGACACGTCGTTCCGCACCTCGGTTCCCGGCATCTACGCAATCGGCGACTGTGTCCCCGGCCCGATGCTTGCCCACAAGGCCGAAGAAGACGGTGTCGCCTGTGTCGAGATGCTGGCAGGTGAAGCCGGTCATGTGGATTACAACACCGTTCCGGGTGTAGTGTATACTGACCCCGAGGTCGCCTCGGTCGGTTTGACTGAAGAAGCGCTGAAAGAGGCTGGCACCGAATATTCGGTTGGCAAGTTTGCCTTCATGGCCAACTCACGCGCACGTTCGACCGGCGAGACGGACGGTGCCGTCAAGGTTCTGGCCGACCCCAAAGGCAAAATCCTGGGCGCCCATATCTGCGGCGCACATGGCGGTGACCTGATCGCCGAGTTGGTTCTGGCCATGACCAAGGGCGCAACCGTCGGCGAAGTCGCCTCAACCTGTCATGCGCATCCGGCAATGGGCGAGGCCGTCAAAGAAGCCTGCCTGGACGCCATGGGCCGCGCAATCCACGCCTGAGAGGGAACAGCCAGATGACCATCCAGCTTCGCACCCGCCATCCGGAAAAAGCCAAAAAGGCTGACAGCGTCATCCCGCGAAAGCCCAAGTGGATTCGCAAGAAAAAGGTCGACGGGCCCGAATATTACGAGACCCGCCGCCTGATGCGCGACCACAATCTGACGACGGTTTGTGAAGAGGCTGCATGCCCCAACATCGGCGAATGCTGGTCCAAGCGCCACGCCACCATGATGATCATGGGCGAGGTCTGCACCCGCGGCTGTTCCTTCTGCAACGTCTCAACAGGGCGCCCCGATGCACTGGACCTGTTCGAGCCGGGCCGTGTTGCTGCAGCGGTTAAGAAACTAGGCTTGCGCCACGTGGTGATCACCTCGGTCGATCGCGATGATCTGGCAGACGGCGGGGCCGAGCATATCGCCCAGACCATCCGTGCCGTGCGTCATCAGAACCATGGCACCACGGTCGAGGTTTTGACCCCTGATTTTCTGGGCAAAGGCGATGCGGCGGATCTGGTGTTCGATGCTGCCCCGGACGTGTTCAACCACAATCTGGAAACCGTTCCGCACCTGTACCCGACCGTTCGCCCCGGCGCACGCTACTATACTTCACTGCGACTTCTGGATGATGCCAAGCGCGCCAACCCAGAAATCTTCACGAAATCCGGCCTGATGGTTGGCCTGGGCGAGAGCCTGAATGACGTGCGTCAGGTCATGGACGATCTGCGCGCGGCTCAGGTCGATTTTCTGACCGTGGGTCAATACCTGCAGCCGACCCCAAAACACCATCCAATTGACCGGTTCTGGTCACCGGAGGAGTTCGCCCAACTGGAACAGATCGCAAGGTCCAAGGGCTTTTTGCATGTGTCGGCGACGCCGCTGACACGTTCCTCGTTCCACGCCGACGAAGATTTTGCCGCCCTCAAGCAGGCCCGCCAGCGGGCCATCGCCAACGGGGCATAAACCAAACGCAAATGGGAGGGAAACCATGGAAGCGTTAAATTCAATCGTAGGAGCCATCAATGGCGTCGTATGGGGGCCGCTGATGCTGGTCCTCATCCTTGGCGTCGGCTTCT
This sequence comes from Ruegeria sp. A3M17, assembly GCF_003318255.1. Classification (GTDB taxonomy): domain Bacteria; phylum Pseudomonadota; class Alphaproteobacteria; order Rhodobacterales; family Rhodobacteraceae; genus Ruegeria. The sequence continues at coordinate 1,837 of NZ_QOCF01000011.1, read as the reverse complement.
TCCTGCAGGTCGGGCTGAAATTCATGCCGATCCTGAAAGTCGGCACCGGCTTCAAGCTGCTGTTTGCTGGCCGCGAAGGCCAAGGTGATGGTCAGATCAGCCCGTTCAACGCGCTGATGACGTCGCTGTCGGCAACCATCGGTACGGGCAACATCGCCGGTGTGGCCACTGCTGTCTTCCTGGGCGGTCCGGGCGCATTGTTCTGGATGTGGATGACCGCCCTGGTGGGCATGGCCACCAAATATGCCGAAGCCGTTCTGGCCGTGAAGTATCGCGAAAAGGACGAACTGGGCAACTTTGTCGGCGGCCCGATGTACTACATCAAAAACGGCCTCGGCGCGAAATGGGCCTGGTTGGGCGGTGCGTTCGCCCTGTTCGGCGCAATCGCGGCCTTCGGCATTGGCAACGGTGTGCAGGCCAATGGGGTGGCACAGGTTCTGGAATCGAATTTCGACGTGAACACTTCGGTCACCGGCATTGTCCTGATGGTTCTGACCGCAGCAGTGATCCTTGGTGGCATCACCCGCATCGGTGCGGTCGCCGGTAAACTGGTTCCGGCCATGGCGATTGCCTACATTATCGCTGGTCTTCTGGTTCTGCTGATCAACATCGGCGAGATCGGCAACGCCCTGTCGCTAGTCTTCACCTACGCCTTCACCCCGTCGGCCGCCGAAGGTGGTTTTGCTGGTGCAGCCGTTTGGGCCGCTATCCGCTTTGGTGTGGCACGTGGTGTATTCTCGAACGAAGCCGGTCTGGGTTCCGCTCCGATCGCGCACGCCGCAGCCGAGACCAAAGGTCCGGTCAACCAAGGCCTGATCGCGATGCTGGGGACGTTCATCGACACCATCATCGTCTGCTCTATCACCGGTCTGGCAATCATCTCGTCCGGTGCATGGACCTCTGGTGAATCCGGTGCGGCACTGACATCATTAGCTTTCCATGTCTCTCTGCCATTTGGGATTGGTGGCCCTCTGATCGCAATCGCCTTGTCGATCTTTGCCTTCACCACCATTCTGGGTTGGTCGTTCTATGGCGAGAAATGCGTCGAGTTCCTGCTGGGTGTCAAATCCCTGATCCCCTACCGGGTGCTCTGGATCATTGCGATCTACTTCGGCGCGACCGCAGATCTAGGCTTTGTCTGGCTGCTGGCGGATACGCTGAACGCCATGATGGCCATCCCGAACCTGATCGCCCTGGCATTGCTGAGCCCGATCGTCTTCAAACTGACGAAAGAGTTCTTTGCCTCGGGTGGCAAGTCCGAAGAACCGGGTGGAACACCTGCCGAGTAATCCGGCCCCAAAATAAAACGGGGGGCCGCGCCGGCCCCCCGCACTCAAACAGAATTCCATATCTCGAGGAGAGACGTGATGGCCACGAAAATCCTGCTGCCAATTGATCACAGTGACGACCGCTCGTGGAAACTGGCCCTGCCTGTCGCATTGGAACAGGCGAAATTCTATGGTGCTGAACTGCACGCGATCGCCGTCATCCCCGAGATCATCCAGCTGCCGAACCTGCCCGCCAACTATGGCGCTGGCGCCAAAGAACATGTGCGCAATGCGGTTCAGGCCATACTGGATCACGGCAACGCTTCTGACGTGCAAGTGCATGTCGAAGAAGGCAGCGTCTACCGCGAAATCCTGAAGCTGGCCTACAAGGACGGCTTTGATCTGATCGTCATGGCGTCAACCAAAGGCGATTTCCCGAATTATGAGATTGGCCCGAACCTGGCCCGTGTCGTGCGCAACGCGCATTGCACCGTCATGGTCGTTCGTGACCAGTCCCGCTGATCGAAAGGCTAGAGATATGACCGATTTAAAACGCACCCCTTTGCATT
>NZ_QOCF01000009.1 GCF_003318255.1 Ruegeria sp. A3M17 | reverse complement strand
ACCCCTGAGCTACGCCCGCGCCGTTGAGTGAGGAGGGGTGTATTAACTCCCACGCAGGGCTTCAAGCGGAAAAAACAAAAAAGAGGAAAATTCTTTGCGACGGAAACGCGCCTCTTAACCGTTCAAGAACCAGAGCATCCAAGAATAAGAACGGTGGAGGTGACGAAAATGACGTATACTAAGGATCTGAAGATGGCGGCCCTGGCGGCGATGATTTTGCTGGCCACAGCGGTGTCTGGCAAAGGCGAGAATCGAATGGGAGATGTCGAATCAATTTTTACGGAATCCCCTCGAATCGAAACACGGGTTTTGGCGGGGTAATCCCCGCCATCCAGTTCACAGCGCCATCAAAAGGCTGGCTATCGCCGCAACCACAATCACGGCAAAGGTCAGCAACATGCCGATCTGGCGCAGAATCACGATCTGCGGTTTGCGGCCGAACCCATAGGCATGCAGTACGCGCCCGGCCAGTATGCCAAGGCCCAACAGATTGACCAGCCAGCCACCGGTGCCTTGCAACTCGACCATGGCGATCAGCAACAGGGCAAACGGTGCATATTCGGCAAAGTTGGAATGCGTGCGCATCACTTTGAGCATGTCGGTTTTGCCGCCATCGCCGTAGGAAATCTTGTCGCCGCGGCGCTGCATGATGACCCGCACACTGAGCGCGACATAGAGAAGTGCCAGCAATGCGGCATAGACTGGGGTGATGGACAGCATGGTCTGCTCCTTTCAGGATCAAAAAAGGGCCGCCCGGTTCCCCGAACGGCCCTTGTTCCCGAAAAGGTTAGGTCGTTTATTCCAGTTCGACCAGTAGGTCCTTTGCGTCAATCTGGCTGCCCGGCTGAACATGCACGGCCTTGACCGTCGCATCGCGTTCGGCGTGGATGCCGGTTTCCATCTTCATCGCTTCGATGGTCAGCAGCATGTCGCCTTCCTTGACCTCTTGGCCCGCAGCCACGGCAACGGTGGCCACCACGCCGGGCATCGGCGCGCCGATGTGGTTGGGGTTGCCTGCCTCGGCTTTGGGACGCGACTGCGTGGTTGAGGTCACCAGTCGGTTTGGAACCCGGATCACGCGCGGTTGGCCGTTGAGTTCAAAGAACACTTTGACCTCGCCCTTTTCATCGGTCTCACCGATGGCCTGGCAGCGGATTTCCAGAGTTTTGCCCGGGTCGATTTCGGCTGTGATCTCTTCGCTGGGCTCCATGCCGTAGAAGAAGGTTCGGGTTGGCAGGGTGCGCACGGGGCCATAGCTCCGGTGACGCCCCATGTAATCCAGGAAGACCTTCGGATACATGAGGTAGCCGTTCAGGTCCTCGTCATCGATCTCTTTGCCTTCCAAAAGTTGGGACAGCTCGGCGCGTGTGGCCTCAAGGTCAACCGCTGGGACATCCTTGCCGGGGCGGTCAGTGTTCGGGGCCTCATCTTTAAGGACCTTCGTGACGATTGTGTCGGGGAAGCCGCCCGGGGGTTGTCCCAGATTGCCGCGCATCATGTCTACGACCGAGTCAGGAAAGGCGACGTCCGTTTCCGGGTTTTCGACCTGTTCACGGGTCATGTTCTGGCTGACCATCATCAGCGCCATGTCGCCAACGACTTTGGATGACGGGGTCACTTTCACGATGTCGCCAAACATCTGGTTCACGTCGGCATACATCTGAGCAACCTCATGCCAGCGCTCTTCCAGCCCTAGCGAACGCGCTTGCGCCTTGAGGTTGGTAAACTGACCGCCGGGCATCTCGTGCAGATAAACCTCGGAAGCCGGGGCCTGCAGGCTGGATTCGAAGGCCGCATATTGCTCACGGACCGCCTCGAAGTAGTCGCTGATCTCGCGGATGGCCTTGATGTCCAGCCCGGTGTCCCGCTCGGTATGGCGCAGCGCTTCGACCACCGTGCCCAGCGTCGCCTGCGAGGTGTTGCCCGAGAAGCTGTCCATCGCGCAGTCCACCGCGTCCACGCCCGCTTCGGACGCGGCCAGAATGGTCGCGCTAGCGATACCGGCCGTATCATGCGTGTGGAAGTGGATCGGAAGACCGACCTCTTCCTTCAGCGCACGGATCAGGATTCTGGCCGACGCTGGTTTCAAAAGACCCGCCATGTCTTTGAGGCCGAGAATATGAGCCCCAGCATCGCGTAGTTCTTTCGCCATGCCGACATAGTATTTCAGGTCATACTTGGCGCGGTCCGGGTCCAGAATATCACCGGTGTAACAAACGGTGCCCTCGCAGATTTTGCCGTTCTCAACCACGGCGTCCATGGCCACGCGCATATTCTCGACCCAGTTCAACGAGTCGAAAACACGGAACACGTCGATGTTCTGCGATGCCTGACGGACGAATTCCTGCACCACGTTGTCGGGATAGTTGGTGTAGCCGACGCCATTCGCACCGCGCAGCAGCATCTGGGTCATCAGGTTGGGCATCGTTTCGCGCAGGTCGCGCAAGCGCTGCCACGGGCATTCCTGCAAAAAGCGGTAGGCTACGTCAAAAGTCGCGCCCCCCCAGCATTCAACGCTGAACAGCTGCGGCAGATTTGCGGCATAGGTTGGCGCCACCTTGATCATGTCGATCGAACGCATCCGGGTCGCCAGCAGAGATTGGTGACCGTCACGCATGGTTGTGTCGGTGATCAGAAGCTGCCGCTGCGCCTTCATCCAATCGGCTACGGCCTGCGGGCCTTTTTGTTCCAGCAGGTTGCGTGTGCCCATCTGCGGCTCGGCCTTGGGCACCGGAGGTTTGGCGTCCTTAAGGTCTGAGCGCGGTTCTGGGCGGTCCTTGGTCTCAGGGTGACCATTCACTGTGATATCGGCAATATAGGTCAAAACCTTGGTGCCCCGGTCGCGGCGGCGCTTAAAGGAGAACAGGTCCGGCGTCGTGTCGATGAACTTGGTCGTATATTCATTAGACAAGAAAGTGGGGTGTTTCAGCAGGTTGATGACAAAGTCGATATTGGTGCTGACGCCGCGAATACGGAATTCGCGCAGGGCGCGGTCCATACGTGCAATCGCGGCCTGCGGTGTCGGCGCTTTGGCAGTGACCTTGGTCAACAGCGAGTCATAATACCGCGTGATCACTCCGCCCGCGTAAGCCGTGCCGCCGTCCAGTCGGATACCCATACCGGTGGCCGAGCGATAGGCGGTAATGCGGCCATAGTCGGGGATAAAATTGTTCTGAGGGTCCTCGGTAGTGATCCGGGTTTGCAGCGCGTGGCCGGTCAGATGCACATCCGACTGGCTAGCGGCACCCGTGGCCTCGGCCAGGGTTTTGCCTTCGGCGATCAGGATTTGCGCCTGAACGATATCTATGCCGGTGACTTCTTCGGTGACGGTATGTTCCACCTGCACACGGGGGTTGACCTCGATGAAATAGAACTTGCCGGTTTCCATATCCATCAGGAATTCAACGGTGCCGGCGCATTCATAACTCACATGGGCGCAAATTTTGCGCCCAAGTTCACAGATTTCCGCGCGCTGCTCTTCGGACAGATACGGGGCAGGGGCGCGTTCGACCACCTTCTGGTTCCGCCGCTGGACCGAGCAGTCGCGTTCATAGAGGTGATAGATCTCACCATGCTTGTCGCCCAGGATCTGAACCTCGACGTGACGCGCGCGGATGATCATCTTTTCCAGATAACCTTCGCCATTGCCGAACGCGGCCTCGGCCTCGCGGCGACCTTCCAATACCATCTCTTCCAATTCATCCTCGGACAGGATCGGGCGCATCCCGCGCCCGCCGCCGCCCCAGGACGCCTTGAGCATCAGGGGATAACCGATTTCTTTCGCCTCGGTCCGGATCGCGTCCATGTCGTCGCCCAGAACCTCGGTCGCCGGGATCACAGGTACACCCGCCGCGACGGCAACGCGGCGCGCGCTGGCCTTGTCGCCCAAGGCGCGCATGGTTTCCGCTTTTGGGCCGATAAATGTGATGCCGTTCTGCACGCAGGCATCGACAAAGTCCGGGTTCTCGGACAGCAGGCCATAGCCGGGATGGATCGCATCTGCCCCACATTCTTTAGCGACGCGGATGATCTCATCGATGCTCAGGTAGGCGGCAACAGGCCCCATCCCTTCGCCAATGCGATAGGCTTCGTCCGCTTTGAACCGATGGAGGCCCAGCTTGTCCTCTTCGGCAAAGACGGCAACGGTGCGTTTGCCCATCTCATTGGCGGCGCGCATCACGCGAATGGCAATCTCGCCGCGGTTGGCGATCAGGATCTTGGTGAATTCAGTCATGTCGAGTCCCGGTCCTACTTGTTTGGCCGTGTTGATAGGCGGACAATACGCGCACGTATATCAGTCGTTCTGGGTAGAACCGGCATGTTAACGCTCGCAAACGCCCCCTGTTAGCGCTATCTTTTTAATAACGCTGCATTGCGGCATGAACAAGTGGCGTGATGGGCGGTAGGTGATTCAGCGACTCGGCCCCCATTTGGCCCATATTTGCGTGCATATCCTGCCGCAAAATGTCGATGACATGGGCAGGGCCTTTGGCACCCAGGGCGGCCAGCCCATACATGAAGCCACGGCCCAGCATCACGAAATCGGCCCCAAGGGCCTTGGCACGCAAGATGTCCAGACCACCTTCGATCCCACTGTCGAAGATCAGGGGCAGGTCGGTGGCCGCGCGGATTGCAGGCAAGGCGTCGATTCCGGCGGGGGCACCATCGAATTGTCGTCCGCCGTGATTCGATATCCAGATGGCGTCGACGCCAGCCCGCTGCAATGGCTCGGCATCTTCAGGGCGCTGCACGCCTTTCACAATCAGCGGGCCATCCCAGGCATCGCGCAGCCAGTGAACATAGTCCATGTCCGGAGACGTGCGGAGCAGATACCCAACATGGGCCGTCGGGGGCAAGTTGCTGGAGTTGTCCGTATACTTGTCCAGTGTCCGCATCCGCGGCGGCCCGCTGCGCGCTATTCCAAGCGCCCATTCCGGCCGCATCGCGATTTGGGCTAGCAGGCGCGGCGTCAATCTTGGTGGATTGGTCAGGCCCGAGCGTGTTTGCCGTTCGCGTCGGGATGCAACCGGAACGTCTGCGGTCATCACAAGCGTCGTAAAGCCAGCATCCCGGACCCGATTCAGAAGATCCTTACGAATGTCCGGGTCCTTTGGCGGATAAAGCTGAAACCATGCGTTGTCACCCAGATGCGGCGCGACGTCCTCGGGGCTTTGGCAGGCAACGTTGGATAGGGTAAATGGCAGACCGGCGCTTGCGGCAGCGCGAGCAAGATGAGCTTCGGCGTCAGGCCAAATCAGGCCGGCCATACCGATCGGGGCAACGCCGAACGGTAAAGGGTAGGTCTGACCCAGGAACTCGGTCGAAGTGTCAAATTCCAATGGCCCGTGCAGGATAGACGGCAGGAAACCGACGCGGTCCAATCCATTGCGATTGCGGCGCAGCGTGGCTTCAACTCCGGTTCCGCTGTCCAGATACTCCCATACAAAATGAGGTATCCTGCGCTGGGCGCGGTGTTTCAGATCGGCAATGCCGGGAAAACGACTATGAAGGTCCATGGGGATTGATCCGACCTAAGGCGCGATTCGGCAAGGATTTTAAGCCGTTGATTTCCCACTAACGGCTTTTACCGGCTTTTTGAGTTGGGAAATCTGCTGCGCGTCAACTCCACTGCCGGCGACCTGCACTTGATTACGGCCTTTGTCCTTGGCCGCGTACAGCGCATCATCAGCGGCGCGCATCAGATCCTGCGGCATGGTGCCATGTGCCGGATAATGCGAAACACCAACCGAAATCGTGATGCGGGGCAGGGATTTCTCGCCATAGCGAACCGAAACAGCCTCGACCGCTTGCCGCAATTGCTCAGCCCGGGTGATCGCGTCGTCCGACGTATTGTCGGGCAGGATCAGCATGAATTCTTCGCCACCAATGCGACAGGCAACCTCATCCCGGTCGCAGCCCTGTTCCAAAGCAGCACCAACCGCGCGCAAAACCATGTCACCGGCATCATGCCCATGGGTGTGGTTGAACTTTTTAAAGTGATCCACATCCACGGCAATCAGGCTGAGCGGTGCGCCGGTTTGCTGACTGCGGTTGATTGATTTGCGCAGGGTTTCAAGCATATGCCGCCGGTTGAACAGCCCGGTCAACGGGTCCCGGACGGACTGGTCATGCAACTGATCGCGCATCCGTACATTGGCAATCGCATGCTGATCTGTTCGGCGCTGAGCTGTGCCAGCTTTTTACTCGTGTGAAACGCCTCATCATTCCCTTCAAGAGCGCGGAGGTGCAGAAGGCCGACCGTCTCCCCATGCGCCAGAATTGGAAAGCAGAAATAGGGCCGCCCGTCATGTGGTTCGGCGTGTTCACAGACAAAGTCGATCTCGGACGCGCCGTATTCATAGGTTCGGCCACGCCGAAGGCCCCAACACCCTTCGGGATGGATGTGCGCCTTATGGGTCCCGCCATTCCAGCTGGCGCAGCCATCCAGGACGTCTCGCGAGTTGGAATACACGTAAACGCTGCCCTCGGCCTCGGGAAGGATATGGGTCATGAAGCGCGAGACCATATCGAACAGCTCGTCCAAGGACCGGCTGGACTGCAACCACTCGTTCAATTCGCCCAGCAATCGGACTTCGCGGGCCAGGCGCAGCTGATCTTCCATCAGATCACGTTCTTTGGCGGACTGTTTTTGCAGGGCCCGCAATTGCAAGCGGTTCGCCCTGTAGCTGGCAAAGGACACGGCAACAAGGGCAAGCAGGGCGATGCCGCTTAGAACGGTCAAAGAAATCCTAAGCCGCGAGATGAATGTGGTGCGCAAGTCGGAGATATCAGTAAAGAATTCAATGGCGCCGATGAAACGCCCATTCTTGGCCACCGGCATAAAGACTTCGGCGACATGATGTTGCGTTGCGTTCAGGATATTGTCGGTATGCAGATCAAGCCCGTCGATCTCGGACAGTGGAACAACTTCCTGAATGTAGTGAATCATTCCTCTGGCAACGTCGCTGCGAAAGAAATCACGGTTTTCAACACTGCCCACCTCTGTCGGACGAGTCGACCAGGTGACACGCCCATTCGAGTCGAGCAATTTGAAGCGGTAAACATCAGAAGCTTCGGGCATGGCAGCCAGAAATTCGGCGTCATGCGCATCAATCACGCCGGTCTTAAGTGCGGTCTCGGGGTCCTCCAGATGCAAGACGACGCGGCGCTTCCACAGCTCGGCCTGCTTAAGAATGTCGACCTTTAGCATCCTGTCGACCAGCGGCGCAGGCAATTTGTAAATTCCCCAGCCGCTTCCAATTGCCAGAGAAATCAGCAACATGCTGATGCCGATCCATTTCAGCCTGTGATTTACGGCCCCCCGATTATCCTGAGTCATGACTTCGCGCTCCCACAGCAATTTACTGATCATCGCGGCAGGTGTTTTACAGATGGTTAATGAATCCGCCCTGAGGCCAAGGCGCTTGATTAGAATTGATCGTAAAGGTGCAACAAAATCTGTGCGAACAAGGCGTGAACAAACTCTTTCCCTCGGCCAATATCCAGCGTAGTTTGGCAAGATGAGCAGTTTCGACGAAATGGACGCCTTTGAGGGCGCATCCCTGTCCGCGCGCGCCATGGCCGCGCGCGCCATACCTTATCTGGACGAGCTGAACCCGGCGCAGCGGGACGCGGTCGAGCGGTTGGACGGTCCTGTCCTGATGCTGGCCGGTGCGGGCACGGGTAAAACCAAGGCACTGACTGCGCGAATCGCGCATCTGCTCAGCACCGGGCGGGCGCGTCCGAATGAGATTTTGTCCGTGACCTTTACCAACAAGGCCGCGCGCGAGATGAAGAACCGCGTGGGCCGTTTGTTGGGGCAGCCTGCTGAGGGGATGCCGTGGCTCGGCACGTTCCACTCGATCTGCGTCAAGCTGCTGCGGCGTCACGCGGAACTGGCCGATCTGAAATCGAACTTCACCATTCTGGATACGGATGATCAGTTGCGGCTGCTCAAACAGCTGATTCAAGCGGCAAATATCGATGATAAGCGTTGGCCTGCACGCATGTTGGCCGGCATCATTGACGACTGGAAAAACCGCGCCCTGACGCCCGACAAAGTGCCCGCAGCCGATGCGGGGGCTTATAACCACAAAGGTCTCGAGATCTACGCGCAGTACCAAATCCGTCTGCGAGAGCTGAACGCGGTGGATTTTGGCGACCTGCTGTTGCACATGGTCACGATCTTCCAGGCCCATCAGGATGTGTTGGAGCAATACCAACGCTGGTTCCGCTACATTCTCGTGGACGAATACCAGGATACCAACGTCGCACAATATCTGTGGTTGCGGCTGCTGGCCGGAGCGCACAAGAACATTTGTTGCGTGGGGGACGACGATCAGTCAATTTATGGCTGGCGCGGGGCCGAAGTGGGCAACATCCTGCGGTTTGAAAAAGATTTCCCTGGCGCTTATGTCGTGCGGTTAGAGCAGAACTATCGCTCGACCCCTCATATTCTAGCTGCCGCGTCCAATGTCATTCGTGGCAATGAAAGTCGGCTGGGTAAGGAACTGTGGACCGATGCGCAGGACGGTGAAAAGGTCCGTCTGATCGGTCATTGGGATGGCGAGGAAGAGGCCCGCTGGATCGGTGAAGAGATCGACGCGATGCAGGGGGGAACGCGTGGTGCGCGGCCCTTTAATCTAGATGAAATTGCGATTCTCGTGCGGGCCAGCCATCAGATGCGCGCGTTTGAGGACCGTTTTCTGACCATCGGTCTGCCCTACAAGGTTATTGGCGGCCCGCGATTCTATGAGCGGATGGAGATCCGCGACGCGATGGCTTATTTCCGACTGGTGGTCAGCCCCGGCGACGATCTGGCGTTCGAGCGGATCGTGAATACTCCGAAACGCGGGCTTGGTGACAAGGCGCAGCAGACGATTCAGATGACAGCGCGGGAAAATGGCGTGTCGCTGGTCGATGGGGCGCGGATTGCTGTCGACAATGGGCTGATCAAAGGCAAAGGCGGCAAAGCACTGCGCGAGTTGATCGACGGGTTGGCGCGTTGGAATGCGATGACGCGCGGGCCCCGGATCGAAGTCGACGATGATTCTGTGATTGATGACGGCACAGCTCCGATGCGGTTTGGTGAGCCCGAGGTGTCACATATCGAGCTGGCGCAGATCATCCTGGACGAATCCGGTTATACGGCCCATTGGCAGAACGAGAAGACGCCCGAAGCTCCGGGGCGGTTGGAAAACCTCAAGGAATTGGTCAACCAACTGGATAATTTCGAGAATCTGCAAGGGTTTTTGGAACATGTCAGCCTGGTGATGGATAACGAGAAGGAATCGGACGGGGCAAAAGTCTCGATCATGACCCTGCACGCGGCAAAGGGACTGGAGTTCCCGGCCGTGTTCCTGCCGGGGTGGGAGGACGGGTTGTTCCCGTCACAAAGGTCGATGGACGAATCCGGGATCAAGGGACTCGAGGAGGAACGGCGACTGGCCTATGTGGGCATCACACGGGCGGAAGAGATCTGCACGATTTCCTTTGCGGCCAATCGTCGGGTGTTTGGTCAATGGCAGAATGCGATGCCTTCGCGGTTCATTGACGAGTTGCCCGAAGATCATGTCGAAGTTCTGACACCGCCGGGGCTGTACGGGGGTGGTCAGCCGACTACCGGTATCGAAACCCGTGCGGCCGAGGCCAATGTCTATAACTCTCCCGGTTGGCGGCGATTGCAGGCCCGGCAGGGGCAGTATGGAACGTCCCAACCCCGCGAAAGCCGCAATACGGTGATTGACGCGACTGCTGTCGCCAGTTTCACCCTTGGCGAGCGTGTGTTTCATCAGAAATTCGGCTATGGCGCGGTGATCGGCATCGAAGGCGACAAGGTCGAGGTCGATTTCGAAAAAGCTGGACTAAAAAAAGTGGTTTCCCGCTTTCTGTCCGCCAAGGATGACGTGCCGTTCTAAACGCTATAGCCCTTCAACCAGTACCATGTTCGCCGTCGCGGTTTTGCGCCGGATTTCCGCCAGCTTGATATAGTCTGGGTCGTCTATCCACGCCTTGGCCGTGGCAAGAGATGGGAACTCCATTAACACAATTCCGTCTTCGGGCCATACGCCCTCGACCAATTCCACGGGTTTGGAGGATATCGTCAACAGGCGACCTCCGTGCCGGTCAAAGATCGGCATGAAGCCTTCAAGGTATTTCTGGTACCCGTCAGGGTCGTGAATGGAAATCTGGGCGATGAAATATGCGGCCATCGGAAGCTCCTGAAATTCTGGTCAGGGCTTCAGTTTACATCTCGGTGCGAAAAACAAAAACGGCGGTTCCCAGGGAGGAGGAGAGGGAACCGCCGTTCTTTTCAACATCCGGGCAGGGAGGAGGAGAGCCCCGATGTATCCGAACCCGGGTTTGATCCCGGTATGAAGAAGACGCGGCGACGTCAGGGAGGAGGAGAGACGTCGCCGCGCGCTTTCAACACCGGGAAAGGGAGGAGTGCCCGGTGTGTCACGTTCCGGCGTTCAAGGCCGGTATAAAGGGCGGCGACATCAGGGAGGAGGAGATGTCGCCGCAGAAGTACAGGTCCAAAAGGGAGGAGGAAGGACCTGATCTGGATGTTTCGGTGTCGCTTAACGTGCGACGTGCTCTTCGGCCGCTTGCTGGGCCAGACGGCGGATCATCGAGCGTTGAAGCCCCAGATCAGCCAGTTCACGGTTCGACAGTTCAGACAGCTCGTTAACTGTCTGGCGATAGATGCGATACTGCGCGAACCGGGTCTTTGTCGCCTGGATCAGCGAAGCCAGGCTAGTTGCCGGTGCGCCTTTGAGCGTGGTGTTATGTGTTGCTACAGCCATTTACTTTACTCGATGTATTCAGTGTTGCCGGTGTTGTCCGGCGCTTGCTTGAGACTGAAAATAATCAAATGCTGCGATTGCACAATACCTGACAACGTCAATGCTGCTATGCAGCAAATGCATAGATATCAACTGGTTGTCGATGGGAGTTTGGAAGGGTCAATAAAATAAGGCCTGCAGCGGGTGCTTCCCCAAGGGAAGGTTTCAGAAAATTTTTCTGGAATTTCGTGTTTGCGCGTCTCTTGTGCGGAGTCGGTCAGATCTTGTGCGCCTTGCGTATCTGGTGGGCCAGGCGCGGCGGATAACATGAAGATTCCGGTTCATGGGAATTCATGGGCGTTTGCTGGTATTGGCAGAATCCACATGTGGTTGGGGTTTGATATTGGGGTGATTCGTCACCCAAGTGGCTCATTTTCACTACGTCAGCCACGAAATAACGCTCTTATGAGAATTTTTTGGGAAATTATGGGAATACTTGGGGTGAGGCGATAGTTAGCCTATTTGGTGTATCAGTTACTCTTATCGCCTACAATTGGTGTCCGTGGGGTGGTTTTCTTTCTCAATCGCGTTGGCTAAACTGCGATTCTGAACATGGAGCTAGAAAATTTCTTATTGATTTCCATGAATTCCCATGTCATCCCTAATTCATCCGATGAGGACGAGGCACATGGGGCACCAAACGACCCCGAAACAACAAAAATCAGGTTTCATACAGGCATCTCGCTTTCATCAATCAAGAGATCCGGCGCGCGGGCGAGCAGACATCCCCCCAGGTGGCGCGCGCAGCTGGACATCCCGCACAGCGGGTCAATGCGGCGGGTTGATCAGTGGCAGCAGATCAACCCGCCGTTTTTCATCTGGGGAAGTAAATTTTAAGTGGGGCGCAAGCGGAAGGGACAGTCGTCTTGGCGCGCAGGTTTAGAGGTGAAAGCCACCACAAGGTGGATACGAAGGGCAGGGTGTCGATCCCGGCCTCGTTTCGCCGTGTGCTTGAATCCTCTGACCCGAACTGGCAGCCCGGTGACACACCTGAGCTTGTAATTGTCTACGGCGATCACCGTCGCAAATTTCTGGAATGCTATACTATGCAGGCGATCGAAGAGGTTGATGCCAAGATCGAGGCGTTGCCGCGCGGGTCGATGCAACGGAAGATGTTGCAGCGTATGTTCCATGGGCAATCCTTCCCGACCACAGTGGATGAAACCGGCCGTCTGGTGCTGCCGGCAAAGCTGCGCAACAAGATCAGCCTTGAAGGTGAGGCATTCTTTATCGCCGCGGGTGACACGTTCCAGATTTGGAAGCCGGAAACTTACGAATCCGAAGAACTCGCTGCGGCCGAAGAGTGGTTGGACGAACAGCCCGAGGACTTTGATCCTTTGGAGTTCCTTGACGGCACCGGGGATGCGTAACGGCATGGCCGGCGCTAAAACCCCTTCCGAAAAACCTCATATCCCCGTTCTGCTGCGTCCATTGCTGGCTGCTGTTGCGCCTGTGTCGGGTGTCTGGCTGGATGGAACGTTTGGTGCGGGCGGATATACGCGAGGCCTGCTGGACGCTGGTGCAGATAAGGTCATCGGCGTGGACCGTGATCCGTTGGCCTTTGAAATGGCGGCGGATTGGGTCGGAGATTATGGCGACCGGCTGGTGATGCAGCAGGGTGTATTCTCGCGCATGGACGAATATGCACAGGATCTGGATGGTATCGTTCTGGATTTGGGCGTGTCGTCTATGCAGCTGGATCTGGCGGAACGCGGGTTTTCCTTCATGAAAGACGGCCCGCTCGACATGCGTATGAGCCAAGAAGGTGAAAGCGCGGCTGATTTGGTCAACACTGCGACCGAGGAACAACTGGCCGATATCCTGTTTCATTATGGCGAGGAGCGAGCCAGCCGTCGCATTGCCAAGGCCATTGTAAAGGCGCGCGCCGACGAACCCCTTACGACGACGCTGCGCCTGGTTAAGATCATAGAATCCTGTTTGCCGCGACCCAAGCCGGGGCAGTCCCACCCAGCAACCCGCAGTTTTCAGGGTCTGCGGATCGCAGTGAATGCTGAATATGAAGAGCTGTATCAAGGTCTTATGGCTGCGGAACGTGCGTTGAGACCGGGCGGTCAACTGGCAGTCGTAACGTTTCATTCCATCGAAGACCGGATGGTCAAACGGTTCTTTCAGTCCCGTGCGGGCAAGACGGGCCGGGCCAATCGGTATGCGCCCGAGATTGAGCAGGAGCTGCCGCAGTTCACGCTTAAGACTCGTAAAGCCGTGGGACCGGATGATCAGGAGCTGCAGGAAAATCCGCGTTCGCGCTCGGCAAAGCTACGTGTTGCAATTCGAACGGATGCGCCGTCGGGGGAAATTGATGCCCGCGCTGTTGGTATGCCGCAACTAGGGGGAAGAGCAAAATGAAGAGTGTTTTGTATGTGTTGACTGCTCTGTCCGTGTTTGGACTGGCGCTGTGGGCGTATCAGGAAAACTATCGCACGCAGCAGGTGGTGAAGGAAACGCAGAAGCTGCAGCGCGAAATTGGTATGGCGCAGGTGAAGCTGGCGGTTTTGAACGCCGAATGGGCCTATCTGAATCGCCCCGACAGGTTGCGAGAGCTTGCTGATCTGAACTTTGAACGGTTGGGCCTTTTGCCCCTGCGGGCCGAGCAATTTGGTCGCGGCGATCAGATTGCCTATGCGGAAGATCCTGACCTGCCGATCGTCGACCCGATCGAGCTGCAGGCCATCACGAACATTCAGGCGCTGGGTGAGGTGCAAATCCCATGACCCGAACGCCGCTGCGCCCTCTGGCCCGAATCCTTGACGCGCGCTCGCGGGGCGAGAATCCCAAAGCCATCGAGCGCGAAAATATCCGCAAGCGTCACGAAGACATGAAAGACCGCAGCCGCACCCGTGCTGAGGGCCGCTTGCTGGTGCTGGGTCTGTTCTTTTTCTGCGCCTTTTCAGTCGTGGGCGTCCGGATGGGCATGTTGGCCACGTCCGAAGCGCAAGAACCCGTGGCCTCGGCCCCGGGTGCAGCCATTGCGATGCAGCGGGCCAACATCGTAGACCGGGAAGGGCGCATTCTTGCGACCAATCTGGACACTTACTCGGTATATGCGCAGCCGCCGCTGATGATCGACCCGATTGCTGCCGCTGATCAGCTTGTGGCGATCTTCCCCGATCTGGAAAAAGAACGCCTGGTCAAGGATTTCACTGGTAATCGCAAATTCCTGTGGATCAAAAAGCGTATCTCGCCCGAGCAGAAACAAGCCGTGCACGATATCGGTGATCCTGGCATTCTGTTCGGCCCGCGTGAGATGCGGTTGTACCCGAATGGCCGTCTGGCGGCGCATATCCTAGGTGGGTCAAGCTTTGGGCGCGAAGGTGTCAGTGCTGCCGAAGTGATCGGTGTGGCCGGCGTTGAAAAGCAATTTGACGACTACCTGCGTGATCCCGCGAATGGGACTAAGCCGCTGCAGCTCTCGCTGGACCTGACGGTTCAAGCCGCCGTTGAGCAGGTGCTGTTTGGCGGCATGAAGATTATGAACGCCAAGGGGGCGTCAGCGGTTCTGATGAACGCGCATACGGGCGAGGTGATCTCGGCGGCCTCTTTGCCGTCATTTGACCCCAATGATCGCCCGCGCCCGCCGACCTCGGGGTTCGATCCCTCAGATAGCCCGCTGTTCAATCGCTATGTTCAGGGCGTTTACGAACTGGGGTCCGTGTTTAAGATTTTCACTGCCGCGCAGGCGGTTCAGTTGGGATTGGTGAACTCGAATACGATCATCGATACCTCAGGGCCGATGAGGATTGGTCGTTTCCCGATTGGTGAGTTCAACGGCAAGAATTACGGCAAGATCAGCGTCGCGGATGTGATCGTCCACAGCTCGAACCGGGGCACCGGGCGACTAGCGCTGCAGATCGGCGCGCAGCGGCAGCAGGATTTTCTGGAATCGCTTGGTATGTTCGATCCCACCCCGTTCGAAATCGTCGAGGCCAAGGGCGGTGAGCCGTTGAAGCCAAAGAAATGGGGCGAACTGAGCACGGTGACCATCTCTTATGGTCATGGCCTGTCGACCAGCCCCATGCATCTGGCGGCAGGGTACGCGGCGATTGCCAATGGCGGGCATTATGTAAGCCCGACGATTCTGCGCAAAAATGGGCCGCAATACGGTCCTCGGGTGATGTCTGATAACGCGGCAAACCAGGCGCAGAACATGTTGCGCCGGGTGGTGACCGATGGCACCGCCAGTTTTGGCGATGTGGCAGGCTATGATGTGGCCGGTAAGACCGGCACTGCGGATAAGCCCAAGCCGCGTGGTGGTTATTACGACGACAAGGTGATTGCGACCTTCGCGACGTTCTTTCCCGCCTATGACCCAAAATACGTCCTGATCGTAACGTTGGACGAACCATCCATCCTTGCTTATGGCGAAAAGCGGCGTACGGCAGGTTGGACAGCGGTTCCTGTGGCCGCAGAATTGATCGGGCGCATCGCACCTTTGCTGGGCCTGCGTCCTCGGGTTGAGCCTGAGGCCGGCGCTGCTATAACGCTGACCTCAAATTAGGCTGTCCAAACGAGGTGGGTCATGGGCGCAAGGACAAAGAAACTCAGCCAACTGGCCCTGACCGCCCGAGGTGGCACCAATCCTGATATCACAGGGCTGGCGGTCGACAGTCGCGAAGTCAAAGACGGTTTCCTCTTTGCGGCACTTCCCGGTACACGTGTTCATGGCGGTGAGTTCATTCGATACGCTTTGCGTATGGGGGCCGCAGCCATCCTGACGGATGCTGAAGGGGCAGAGATCGCAGCCGAGGAACTGGCCGCATCAGATGCGGCGCTGATGGTGCTCGAGGACCCGCGTCAAGCGCTGGCCGGGTGTGCTGCGCTGTGGTTCGGAGCACAGCCTAAGACCATTGTTGCGGTTACTGGCACCAATGGCAAAACTTCGGTCGCAACTTTTGTACGCCAGATCTGGACCGAACTTGGTCACGCCGCGGTGAACCTCGGGACCACAGGGGTCGAGGGGGCGTGGACCGCACCATTAGCCCATACAACACCCGAACCAATCACTTTGCATCGGTGCCTGTATCAGGCTGCAGAGAATGGAGTGACTCATGCGGCGATGGAGGCATCCTCGCACGGGTTGGAACAGCGCCGCTTGGACGGGGTACAGCTGGCTGCGGCGGGGTTTTCGAACTTCACTCAGGACCATCTGGACTACCACGAAACGTTCGAGGCGTATTTCAACGCCAAGGCAGGTCTGTTTGATCGGGTCCTGCCGCAAGACGGCACTGTTGTCGTCAACATGAGCGATCCCAAGGGCGCTCAGATCCTCCGAATTGCCAAAAATCGGGGGCAGAAGATTCTGACCGTTGGGCTTGGGGAAGCAGACCTGTGCCTGATGAATCAGCGATTTGATGCAACAGGTCAGGACCTGCGGTTTTCTTGGCAGGGTAAGATTTTCCAAACCCGTTTGAATCTGATCGGTGGTTTTCAGGCCGAAAACATCTTGTTGGCCTGCGGTTTGGTTATTGCTGCAGGGGAAGAGCCTGAACACGTGTTCGAAACCCTGCCGCATCTGACGACGGTTCGCGGACGCATGCAGTTGGCGGCGACGCGAGAGAATGGGGCAGCGGTTTTTGTGGATTACGCTCATACACCTGACGCAGTGGCGACTGCACTCAAGGCATTGCGCCCGCATGTGATGGGCCGCCTGATAGCGATTGTCGGTGCAGGCGGTGATCGCGACGCGACCAAGCGCCCGCTTATGGGCCAAGCTGCCGCCAACCACGCAGATGTGGTTTTCGTTTCCGACGACAACCCGCGCAGCGAAGATCCGGCCACCATACGCGCCGCCGTGATGGGTGGGGCACCAGAGGCAACTGAGGTCGGTGATCGGGCCGAGGCCATCTTGCGCGGGATAGACGCGCTGCAACCGGGCGACGCGCTTTTGATTGCGGGCAAGGGGCATGAAACCGGCCAGATCGTTGGCGATCAGGTTCTGCCATTTGATGATGTCGAACAGGCCAGCATCAGTGTGGCCGCACTGGACGGGAGGGTGGCATGACATTGTGGACAGCAGCCGAGGCCGCCGAGGCAACCGGTGGACGCGTCACTTCGGATTGGGCGGTCAATGGTGTGTCGATCGACACGCGCACTATCCAGCCCGGCGATCTTTTCGTCGCACTCACAGCCGCGCGGGACGGGCATGAATTCGTAGCGCAGGCTTTGGAAAAAGGCGCTGGGGCGGCCTTGGTGTCGCGTATTCCCGAGGGCGTGCCAGAGGATGCGCCCTTGCTGATCGTCGAAGACGTGCAGTTGGGGCTTGAGGCGCTGGGGTGCGCGGGTCGTGACCGTTGCAATGCGCGGGTGCTCGGGGTGACCGGAAGCGTCGGCAAGACATCGACGAAGGAAATGCTGGCCACCATTTTGGACGCGCAGGGAAAAACTCATGCCAGCGTTGCCAGCTACAACAACCATTGGGGCGTGCCGCTGACCTTGGCCCGGATGCCGCGCAACACAGAATTCGCTGTGATCGAGATTGGTATGAACCATCCCGGTGAGATCTCGCCTCTGGCGCAGCAAGCCCGCCCGCATGTGGCGCTGGTCACGACCGTGGCGGCAGTGCACCTAGAAGCGTTCGAGTCGGTGGCCGGTATTGCGCATGAAAAGGCGGCGATTTTTGACGGCCTGATCGAGGGCGGCGCGGCCATCCTGAACGCAGATATCGAGCATGCGGACATCCTGCGCGATTGTGCGCGGGATTTGGGCGCGAAAACGGTCGATTTCGGCCGCAATGGCTCCGACTACACATTGACCAATGTAACCCAAGAGGCTGACTCGGTTCATGCAAAGGCAACAGTCGCAGGGCACCCGTTTGCGTTTGACGTTCAGTCAGCGGGCACACATTTCGCCATGAACGCGCTGGGGGCATTGGCTGCTTGTGTTGAAATGGGCGTCGATCTGGATCAGGCAATTGCAGGTCTCGGCGGATGGTCGCCGGTCAAGGGTCGCGGGGTGCGCGAACAGATCGCGTTGACCGACGGTGGCCGGATCGAACTGCTGGATGACAGCTACAACGCTAACCCCACGTCGATGGAGGCCGCACTGGATGTTTTGGCCGCGGCGCAAGGGCAGCGTCGTATCGCTTTTCTTGGGGATATGAAGGAGTTGGGGCCGGAGGAAACTGCCATGCATGCGGCGATAGCGGATGTTTCGGCCGTGCAGCGCGTGGACAAAGTGCATTGCGTTGGTCCGCTGATGAAGGCGCTGCACGATGCGCTTCCGACGGGCAAACGCGGGCTTTGGTTTGAGACCAGCACCGAGATGGCCGTCCATCTACCAGAGCTTGTTCAGGCCGGTGACACTGTGTTGGCCAAGGGATCGCTGAGCATGGCATTGGCGCAGATTGTTGACGGTTTGCGTAAAATGGGGCAAGGGGGCGCGCTTGATTGATGATCGCGCCCGCCACCTCAGTGTGAGAAAGGTTTTGTAATGCTCTATTGGTTGACCGCCCTGTCGGACGGAGGGGATTTTTTCAACCTCTTCCGCTATATTACGTTCCGCGCTGGCGGCGCCTTTTTGACTGCGCTGATTTTCGGGTTTCTCTTTGGCAAACCGCTGATCAATGTGCTGCGCAAAAAGCAGGGCAAGGGCCAGCCGATCCGGGATGATGGGCCCGAAGGGCATTTTTCGAAGGCGGGCACACCGACGATGGGCGGGCTGCTGATCGTGGGCGCGCTGATGACATCGACATTGATCTGGGCGCGGTGGGACAATCCCTATGTCTGGATGGTTCTGTTTGTAACGCTGGCCTATGCGGCGATCGGGTTTGCTGATGACTACGCGAAGGTGTCGAAACAGAACACCAAAGGCGTTTCGGGGAAAATGCGTATGGCACTGGGGGTTATCATCGCAGTTCTGGCCTCGGCCTGGGCCACGCTGCACCATCCCGAGGCCCTTCAGAACCAGCTGGCGCTGCCCATTTTCAAGGATACACTGATCAATCTGGGCATGTTCTACATACCCTTCTCGATCGTCGTGATCGTAGGGGCGGCCAACGCTGTGAACCTGACCGATGGTCTGGATGGTCTGGCCATCATGCCGGCGATGATCGCAGCTTCGACGCTGGGGGTAATTGCCTATGCTGTCGGACGGGTCGACTTTACCGAATATCTGGACGTGCATTACGTGCCTGGAACAGGTGAGATTTTCATCTTTACCTCGGCTCTGTTTGGCGCAGGTCTTGGCTTCCTTTGGTACAACGCGCCACCAGCTGCGGTGTTCATGGGCGACACCGGATCGCTGGCGCTGGGCGGTGCATTGGGTGCCATCGCGGTAGCCACCAAGCACGAACTGGTTCTGGCGATCGTAGGTGGTTTGTTCGTGGTCGAAGCGCTGAGCGTGATCATCCAGGTGCTGTATTTCAAGCGCACCGGGCGGCGTGTGTTCCTGATGGCGCCGATCCATCACCACTATGAGAAGAAGGGCTGGGCTGAGCCGACGATCGTGATCCGGTTTTGGATCATCTCGCTAATCCTGGCAATGATCGGTCTGGCAACGCTGAAAGTCCGGTAACGCTCCCGTCGGGTTCGGCGGACCTGCGGTCCACCTGTCACCTGTTGGGCCCGGCTCGCACTGACGCGCGAGCCTTTTGCCACCCTTGCCATCGGTGATTTCTTCGGTGCAGTGTGGCAGCCAATTCAAAGCTATACGAAGGTGGGCAGTATGATCCCGGTCAAAGGGTTTTCAGGGCAGAAGGTTGCGGTTCTGGGGCTTGGCCGGTCGGGGCTGGCCACGGCGCGTGCCCTGCAGGCAGGTAAAGCTGAGCCTGTCTGTTGGGATGACAATCCTGCCGCCCGGGAAGTGGCCGAGGCTGAAGGGTTCGTCTGTACCGATCTGCGCCGTCATGGGGTGTTTGACGATATCGCCACCCTGATCGTTTCGCCCGGTATTCCTCATCTCTATCCTGACCCCAATCCAATTGTGGCTGCGGCGCTTGAGGCCGGTGTCCCGGTCGATAACGACATTGGGCTGTTTTTCCGATCCTTTGCAGGGCCTGAGTGGAACAATTACGACACTCCGCCGCGTGTGATCGCAGTGACCGGGTCGAACGGGAAGTCGACCACCGCGGCTTTGATTCACCATATCCTGACCGAAGCCGGGCGCGAGGCGCAGCTGGCGGGTAATATCGGGCGTGGGGTGCTGGATATTGATCCGGGCGGCGACGGTTCGGTCGTTGTGCTGGAACTGTCCAGCTATCAGACAGAACTGGCCCGCGCCTTGACCCCGGACGTGGCCGTTTTCACCAACCTGTCGCCCGACCATCTTGACCGCCACGGCGGGATGGGGGGCTATTTCGCGGCCAAGCGACGGTTGTTCGCTGAAGGTGGCCCGGATCGCGCCGTGATTGGCATTGACGAGAAAGAGGGCGCGTTTCTGGCCGGTCAGCTGGCCGAAGGCCGCGCCGATGATCGGGTCATCCGCGTATCGGTTGCGCGCAAACTGGCGGGATCCGGATGGCAAGTTTTTGCCCGTAAAGGGTTTCTGTCGGAATACCGCAAGGGACGGCAAGCGGGTTCGATTGACCTGCGCGGAATCACGGGCCTTCCCGGCGCGCATAACCACCAAAACGCCTGTTCGGCTTATGCCGCCTGTCGCGCGCTGGGGCTGGCACCGCGCGTGATCGAAGACGCACTGCACAGCTATCCGGGCCTGCCGCATCGCAGCCAGATCATCGCCGAAGTGGGCGGTGTTACTTATGTGAATGACTCAAAAGCCACCAATGTGGACAGCGCTCTCAAGGCGTTGAGCGCCTTCAGGAAGGTCCGCTGGGTCTGTGGGGGGCTTGAGAAGGAAGGCGGTGTCGCCGCTCTGAACGCAGCCGCAGACCAGGTGGTCAAAGCTTATGTCATTGGTCGCGAGGCCGCGAATTTCGCCATGCAACTAAAGGCCGATGCGCTGGTCTGCACCACCATGTCCGAGGCTGTTGAGCAAGCCATGAAGGATGCCCAACCCGGCGAGACAGTCCTGCTTGCACCAGCCGCGGCCAGTTTCGACCAATATGACAATTTCGAGCAGCGCGGAGAGGACTTCGCGGCGGAAGTCAGGCAAAGGCTTCCCGAATAGCCATTTGCAATAGACCGCCGGTTGGGCCAAGCTGCGATGCTATCAGCTTGACGCGCCATCATTATTGGTTTTGCTTGCCTGCAAATTCAACACGAGGTTATAACTATGCCATTTCGTAAGTTCTCTCTGATCCTGCCTGCCATTCTCGTTGCCGGTGCCTGCACCAACACAGGTGCCAATTATCAACCAATCGTCGACGGTCCGATCGGCCCGAACTACAACGTAGACCTTCAGCAGTGCCAACAACTGGCTGCATCTCAGGCCAGCGTTGATGGCTCTACCGCAGGAAACGCAGCTATTGGCGCGGTGGGTGCCGCCGCTGTTACAGGGATCGTTCAGGACAGCAGCGACAATCTGGGTCGCGCGGCTGTGGCAGGTGCCCTGGTTGGCGCCGGCGCTGACGTCATCAACAAAAACCAGAACAAAGAAGTCCTGGTGCGCAACTGCATGCGCGGACGTGGTTACAACGTCGTCGGCTAACTCTGCCCGGCGATTGCAGTTCCAGCGGCGTGGCCCGAGGACCACGCCCATTGGAAATTGTAACCGCCCAGCCAGCCGGTGACATCCACCGCTTCGCCAATCGCATAGAGGCCGGGGACATCCCTGGCCTCCATCGTTTTTGACGACAGGTTATCAGTGTCAATCCCGCCCAGCGTCACCTCGGCTGTACGATACCCTTCGGTGCCCGAGGGCGTAAGCCGCCAGTCGGACAGTGCTGCGATCAGTTCGGACAGCGCGGCGTCCGACTGATCGGCCAGATTGCCTGGCATGGGGATATGATGGCTCAGGTACTCGACCAGACGCCCAGGCAGGTGGCGCGCCAGTTCCGTGGTCAGCGCCTTGCGTCCGCCGCTTTGCCGCTGATCTCGCAGCAAATCAAACAGCGGCAGATCCGGGATCAGGTTTACGCGGATCGCCTCGCCTTCGCGCCAATAGGAAGACAATTGCAGAACCGATGGTCCGCTAAGCCCGCGATGGGTGAACAGAAGGGCTTCGTCAAAGCTGGTCCGGTCATTCGACAGTCGCGCAGGTAGGGATACGCCAGACAGGTCCTTGAACTTGCCATCCGAAAACGTAAACGGCACGAGTGCCGCCCGCGTTTCAGTTATCGTCAGTCCGAACTGGCGCGCAATGTCATAGGCCAGCCCGGTCGCGCCCATCTTTGGGATCGACTTGCCGCCAGTGGCCAGCACGAGGTTGGTGCAGTTCAGGCTATGCCGCTGCCCTTCACGTTCGAGGTCCACAGCAAATCCGCCATCGGTCTTACGCAGGTCTTTCAGTTCAGTTCGAACCCACAATTCGGCCCCGGCCCGCTCCATCTCATCAAGCAACATCTGGATGATCTGTTTTGACGATCCGTCGCAGAACAGTTGCCCCAGCGTTTTCTCATGCCATGCGATGCCGTGTCGGCCGACCAGGTCAACGAAATCCCACTGTGTGTACCGCGTAAGCGCGGATTTGCAGAAATGCGGATTCTGCGACAGGAAGTTACCCGGTCCCGCGTACATATTGGTGAAATTGCAGCGCCCACCACCCGAGATACGAATTTTCTCTCCGGCAGCTTTGGCGTGGTCGATCACCAAAACGCGCCCGCCGCAATGGGCGGCGCACATCATACCGGCTGCACCGGCACCAAGGATGATCGTGTCATAAGTCATGTGCTGCGCATGGCTTGGATTAATAGGGAAGGCAAGGGCTAGACGAAAACACACGTCGTGTAAGTCTGTTTGGTGGTGAGTCCTTGTCCTTTTTGCCAGTTCTGGGAAAGGGAATTAAAGCGGTCGCTGAGGCCTTTGCGAATTTGGTCGCGATATCATGTGTTAGAATGCTCGCGAAAAGAAAACTCATCTTGATGCACAGAACAGGAGGGCGGTTCAATGATCATGCGCATTTTCCAAGTCACAGTTCGGCCGGGCAAAGAGGCGGAATTTTCAAAGTTCTTCCACGAGACTGCGATCCCATTGATGCAAAGCACCGAAGGCATCGTTCAGGTCATGCCGGGTGCTCCGCGTTCGGATACACCGCGTGAGTTCAGTTTTGTTATGATTTGGAGCAGCCTGGACGCATTAATGGCTTTTGTTGGTGAAGATTACCAAAGTCCACATATCGATCCGGCAGAGGCCGAGTTGGTCGAATCCAGAACGATAAAGCACTACGATCTTGTCACCTAGGTGATCCGTACATCCAGGAAGGGAAAGCCCGGGTCGGATCACCGACTTGAAGGTGTCAATTTCCCCTGTTGCCGTGTCATTCCGCTAGCCCAAACGCAAAAATGCCTGTAGACTCTCAATCAGATCCTGAAAAACGGGACATTAACGAGGCAGATAGTGGCGGTATCTCATGACTGAGATGGTGTATGGTGCGGTCCAGGACCAGCGCGGAGAACCGATTCTTCCGAAATGGTGGCGGACGATTGATCGCTGGACGATGTCCTGCGTTCTGATCCTGTTTGTCATCGGATTGTTGCTGGGGCTGGCCTCATCACCACCGCTGGCAGGGCGTAACGGGTTTGATCCGTTCCACTATGTCGAACGGCAGGCGGTGTTCGGCGGGCTGGCGCTGATTGCGATGCTGCTGACGTCGATGATGTCGCCGACACTGGTGCGCCGTTTGGCAGTACTTGGTTTCCTTGCCTCGTTTGTGGCGCTGGCCTTCTTGCCCGTCTTCGGGACGGACTTCGGGAAAGGGGCAGTGCGCTGGTACTCGCTGGGCTTTGCATCTTTGCAGCCGTCGGAATTTCTGAAGCCCGGATTTGTTGTCGTGGCCGCGTGGCTGCTGGCTGCGTCGCAACAGATCAACGGCCCTCCGGGTCGGTTGTGGTCATTTGCGCTGTGTATTGCGATTGTGGCGATGCTGGTTTTGCAACCTGACTTCGGTCAGGCCTGCCTGATCCTGTTTGGATGGGGTGTGATGTACTTTGTGGCCGGCGCGCCGATGCTGCTGCTGGTTGGCATGGCCGGGGTCGTAGTTTTGGGTGGGATGTTCGCCTATTCGAATTCGGAACACTTTGCCCGCCGTATTGATGGCTTTTTGAACCAGGAGGTCGACCCGACCACGCAATTGGGCTATGCCACGAACGCCATCCGCGAAGGTGGTCTGTTCGGTGTCGGCGTGGGTGAGGGGCAGGTGAAATGGTCCTTGCCCGATGCCCATACGGATTTCATCATCGCGGTTGCGGCCGAAGAATACGGGCTGATCCTGGTGCTGATCATCATCGCGCTGTATTCACTGATCGTTGTACGCTCACTGCTGCGGCTGATGCGGGAGCGTGACATGTTCATCCGTCTGGCCGGGACCGGTCTGGCCTGCATGTTTGGCGTTCAGGCCATGATTAACATGGGTGTGGCCGTGCGCCTGCTGCCCGCCAAGGGCATGACGCTGCCCTTTGTCAGCTACGGTGGTTCGTCGCTGATTGCGGGCGGCATCGCTGTTGGCATGTTGCTGGCCTTCACCAGAAGCCGCCCACAGGGCGAACTTGGCGATATTCTGCGCGGAAGAGGATAATGGGGAAACCTTACCTGTTGATTGCGGCTGGCGGCACCGGGGGCCACATGTTCCCGGCGCAGGCGTTGGCCGAAGCGATGCTGAATAAAGGCTGGCGCGTGCGCCTTTCCACGGACGAGCGTGGCGCGCGCTACACAGGCGCCTTTCCGCAAACGGTCGAGATTGTCGAGGTGGCCTCGGCCACCTTCGCGCGCGGCGGACTGGCCGCTAAGGCGCTGGTCGGACCAAGGATTGCGGGTGGTGTCGCCAGCATGGCGTTCCAGATGATGCGGGACAAACCGGACGCGGTCGTTGGCTTTGGCGGATATCCGTCGATCCCGGCATTGGGGGCCGCGACGATGCTCAAGATTCCGCGCATGATCCACGAACAGAATGGGGTTCTGGGGCGCGTGAACCAATTGTTTGCCACGCGTGTTGCCAACGTCGCCTGTGGTGTCTGGCCGACCGATCTGCCCGAAGGGGCCAATGGCATCCACACCGGAAATCCGGTCCGCGCCGCCGTGCTTGAGCGCGAGGCCGCAGGTTACATCCCACCGGGCGACTATCCTATGTCTATTCTGGTTATGGGCGGCAGTCAGGGCGCGCGCATTCTCAGCGATATTGTCCCTGGCGCGATTGCTGCCCTGCCTGACGACCTGCGCAGCCATATCCGTGTCGCACATCAGGCCCGCGACGAAGACGGGGAACGTGTCACGGCGTTCTATGCCGAACATGGTATCCGGGCCGAGGTCAAACCTTTCTTTGACGACGTTCCGCGTCGCATGTCGGATGCACAACTTGTCATCAGCCGATCCGGCGCATCCAGCGTGGCCGATATCTCGGTCATCGGACGTCCATCGATCCTGATCCCGTTTGCCGCAGCCGCAGGCGACCATCAGACCGCCAATGCGCGAGGATTGGTTCAGGCAGGCGGCGCGATCATGATTCCGGAAAACGCACTTGACGTTCCCGCGCTGACAGAGCAAATCACCGCCGTTCTGACCAACCCCGAAGCCGCGCAAAAGATGGCCCATGCCGCCCTCTCGACCGGTGCCCCCGACGCAACTGAACGTCTGACGGCCCTTGTCGAACAACTGGCGCAGAAGGAGACCACATGAATCCAGCAACCAAACTGCCGCAAGACGTAGGGTCGATTCACTTTGTGGGGATCGGCGGGATCGGGATGTCGGGCATTGCCGAGGTTCTGCTGAACCTGGGCTACCGCGTGCAGGGGTCAGACCTGAAAGCGTCCAAAATCACTGATCGTCTGGCGAGCCTTGGGGCTGAGATATTTGTCGGTCAGCGTGCCGAAAACCTGGAAAACGCGGCCGTTGTTGTGGTGTCGACCGCGATCAAGCCGGGTAACCCCGAACTGGACGGCGCCCGGGCGCAAGGTCTGCCCGTCGTTCGCCGCGCCGACATGCTGGCCGAGTTGATGCGCCTGAAGTCGAATATTGCCATTGCCGGAACCCACGGCAAGACCACCACAACCACAATGATGGCCGAGCTGATGGTGGCCGGCGATTTCGATCCGACCGTCATCAATGGCGGCATCATCCACGCCTATGGCTCGAATGCACGGATGGGGCAGGGTGAATGGATGGTGGTCGAGGCCGACGAATCCGACGGCTCGTTCAACCGACTGCCCGCGACCATTGCCATTGTTACGAATATCGACCCCGAGCATATGGAGCACTGGGGTGACTTCGACCAATTGCGTGACGGCTTTTACGAGTTCGTCTCGAACCTGCCATTCTACGGTCTGGCTGTGTGCTGCACGGATCACGCCGAAGTGCAAACGCTGGTAGGTCGCATCACCGACCGCCGGGTGCGGACCTATGGGTTCAACGCGCAGGCCGATGTGCGCGCCTTGAACCTGACCTACAAGGGCGGCGTGGCGCATTTCGACATCCACCTTCAGTACGAAGACAAGATGATCGAGGGCTGCACATTGCCGATGCCCGGGGACCATAACGTCTCGAATGCGTTATCCGCCGTGGCCGTCGCCCGCCATCTGGGTATGAAGGCCTCTGAAATCCGCGAGGCGCTGGCCAATTTCGGGGGCGTCAACCGCCGCTTCACCAAGGTCGGAGAGGTCGATGGCGTCACCATTATCGACGATTACGGCCACCATCCGGTAGAGATTGCAGCTGTCCTCAAAGCTGCGCGCCAGGCAAGCGAAGGCAGGGTCATCGCCGTGCACCAACCGCACCGGTACTCGCGTCTGTCCAATCTGTTTGATGATTTCTGTACCTGTTTCAATGATGCGGACGTTGTGGCCATTGCCGATGTTTTCTCTGCTGGAGAAGATCCGATCGAAGGAGCTAGCCGAGATGATCTGGTGCAAGGCCTGATCCGCCACGGTCACCGCCACGCGCGTGCATTGCTGAACGAAAACGATCTGGAGCGTCTAGTGCGCGAACAGGCCCGCCCCGGCGACATGGTCGTCTGTCTCGGCGCTGGTACGATCAGTACTTGGGCCAACGGGCTGCCAGAAAGGCTGCGACAAAAACAAGCCGTTTGATGGAATGGACTCTCTAGCATTGCAACTTTAAAGTGTGATGTTGCAGTTGCAGCAATGATCGTCCTCGGAGGGGCAGTTGGTATATTCAGTGCTTTTTGCTGGCTTGTGGGTTTTGGCCTCAACGGTCGTGGCCATGCTGCCGATGCGCCTTCAATTTCCGCCGGGCGTTGTGCTGTTCATTTCTGCACCTGCGCTGATCGTCTGGCTGGGACACGACATTGGCTGGTTCTTCTCGGTGCTGGCCTTTGCGGCCTTTGCATCCATGTTCCGAAATCCCATTCGTTTTTATTGGCGCCGCTGGACCGGGCAGGAGGTCGAGGAATGAACTGGTCGATCGCTCTTGCCGCGCTTTGGGGGATTTCTGCGAATGTGCTGGCGATGATCCCCAGCAAGGACAACCACTGGACGCGCGCTTATGCTTTGATCGCTGTGGGGATTCCGATACTGGGTTACGTCACCCTGCAAAACGGCCCATGGATTGGGCTGATCGTTCTGGCCGCAGGTATGTCTGTGTTGCGTTGGCCGATGATCTATCTGGGGCGGTGGGTACGTCGGTTAATTGGATCTGCTCCGTAATGGAAGCGTCTTGCGTTATGCGTCAGAATCCGCGATCTAGCCGACATGACAGCGCTTCCGACACCGCGCGGTAAACTCACCGAGTGCCGCAATTTGAACGATCTGACCTGGCTTCGGGTAGGCGGCCCTGCAGACTTTCTTTTCCAGCCTGCCGATATTGAAGACTTGCAGGATTTCCTCCGTCATCTGCCTGCAGGGGCTCCAATCTTTCCCATGGGCGTCGGGTCAAACCTGATCGTTCGCGATGGCGGTTTGCGCGCAGTTGTGATCCGATTGGGGCGCGGGTTCAATGCTATCTCGGTTGAGGGAAACATCGTCACCGCCGGAGCAGCCGCGTTGGATGCGCATGTGGCGCGCAAGGCGGCGGATGAGGGTGTGGACCTGACCTTTTTGCGTACCATCCCGGGCTCAATCGGCGGTGCGGTGCGGATGAACGCAGGGTGTTACGGCAGCTACACGGCGGACGTGCTGCGCAAGGCGACAATTGTCACTCGCCAAGGCGAAGTGGTGGACCTGTCGCCCGAAGACCTGAACTTCCGTTATCGTCAGTCCGATCTGCCCGAAGGCGCGGTTCTGGTTTCGGCCACATTCGAAGGCCCATCTGGTGATCCGGAAGAGCTGCACGCCCGAATGTCGGCGCAGTTGCAAAAACGTGACGAAACCCAGCCGACCAAAGATCGCAGCGCCGGGTCAACCTTCCGCAACCCGGCGGGGTTTTCCTCGACCGGGCGGGCGGATGATGTGCACGACCTCAAGGCGTGGAAGGTCATTGACGATGCGGGCATGCGCGGTGCGACACTAGGTGGCGCACAGATGAGCGAAAAGCACTCGAACTTCCTGATCAATACCGGTGATGCCTCTGCCGCTGACCTCGAAGGTCTGGGCGAAGAAGTGCGAAAAAAGGTTTACGAAACAAGCGGCATCACGCTAGAGTGGGAAATCATGCGGATCGGTGATCCGTTGACAGAATAAAGCCCTGACCGTCAGACCATAACAGGCAAATTAAGGCGACGGATCAAGGAGATAAACGCAGTACGGACCACCACGTAAGGTCCGGGGACATTGAGGCGCACGTTGGGTATGTCGAGCAGGACAAACCCCAAAGTGGCGGTATTGATGGGTGGACCCTCGAAGGAACGCGAGGTGTCTCTCAGCTCTGGGCGCGAATGCGCGGCCGCCCTTGTGGGAGAAGGCTTTGAAGTAGTTGAGCTGGACGCTGGTCCTGACCTCTATGCGCGCCTTTTAGCAATCAAACCAGACGTTGTGTTTAACGCCCTGCATGGCCGCTGGGGCGAAGATGGTTGCGTTCAGGGCCTGCTGGAATGGATGCGCATTCCGTACACGCACTCTGGTGTTCTGGCCTCGGCCCTGGCGATGGATAAGCAGCGCAGCAAAGAGGTGTTTGAGGCCGAGGGCCTGCCCGTTGTTGCCAGTGTGATCGTACCCAAGGTCGAGGTGGTTAAGGCTCATGTGATGGAGCCCCCTTACGTGGCCAAGCCCAACAACGAAGGCTCCAGTGTTGGGATCTACATCGTGCGTGAAGGGTCCAATGGCCCTCCGCAACTGTCGGATGAAATGCCCGATCTGGTGATGGTCGAGAAATACATTGCCGGTCGCGAGCTGACCGTAACGGTGATGAACGACAAGGCCGTAACGGTTACCGAGATCATGACCGATGGTGGTTGGTACGATTATGACGCCAAGTATAAGCCCGGCGGTTCGTGGCATGTTCTGCCCGCTGACGTGCCGACCGAGATTTTTGACCTGTGCATGGACTACGCGTTACGCGCTCATTCCGCGCTAGGATGCAAGGGCGTAAGCCGTACGGATTTCCGCTGGGATGACAGTATGGGTGCCGATGGGTTGTTCTTGCTGGAAACCAACACTCAGCCCGGCATGACGCCGACGTCGCTGGTGCCTGAACAGGCCGCGCATATGGGTATGAGTTTCGGGCAGCTTTGTGCCTGGATGGTGGAGGACGCATCATGCGACCGCTAAGAGCCACCCGCGCGCCTGTGGTTCACCGGCCCAAGCAACTGGCCGGTCCCGATGCTGATTTCGAATCCGGCGCACATACCGGCGCCGAACCCAAATTGCGGCTGCGTGGCATGTTTGGTGGCAAGGGCGATCGGCTTGACCCGGCCCCGTCTCGTCTCAGCTACCGCCTGCAACGCTGGATGCTGACGCGGGGCGTTCGGCGCAGCCTGAAGTTTGGCCTGCCGGTGCTTGCGGTTTGCGCCGCAATTGGCATCTATTTCGGCTCGCAGGAACGCCGTGATGCGGTGGTGGCCTATGTCATCGACATCAAGACTTCGATCCAGCAACGACCGGAGTTCATGGTCAATCTGATGGCCATTGACGGGGCAGGGACCAACCTGTCCGAGGATATTCGTGAGGTCGTACCGCTGGATTTCCCCGTCAGTTCATGGGACCTGGACGTTGAACAGATCCGCGACACGATCACAGGGCTGAATCCGGTCAGGTCCGCCACCGTGCGGGTACGCCCCGGCGGCATTCTGCAGGTGGATGTGGTCGAGCGTCAGCCCGTCATCGTCTGGCGTACGCGCCATGGGATCGAATTGCTGGATGAGACCGGCGCGCATGTGGAGCGCATCGCGTCCCGCAAGGATCACTCTAATTTACCTCTGATCGCGGGCAAAGGTGCAGACGGTCACGTGGGTGAGGCGCTTGAATTGCTGACAACCGCCCGCAGCCTCGGCGGTCGTGTACGTGGCTTGGTTCGGATTGGCGAGCGTCGCTGGGACCTGGTTATGGACCGCGGCCAGCGCATCATGTTGCCGACCGAACGCCCCGTACGCGCGTTGGAACGCGTTCTGGCCGTGAATGAGGTGCAGGACCTTTTGGAACGTGACGTGGCGGTGGTCGACATGCGCCTTGGGCAACGTCCGACAATAAGAATGACCAAAGCTGCCAGCGAAGACTGGTGGAATACAAAAGTGACAGTGGGTAGCGAGCAGTAACGACCATGATGACCGATCTTTATCAGTCCCAGCGCGCCATGCGGCAGATGCGCAGACAAGCCATGCAACGCGGTGTTGTCGCCATTCTCGATGTTGGCAGTTCCAAAATCGCCTGTCTTGTACTGCGCTTTGACGGGACCGGCCGCCTGAGCGAGGATAACACCATCGGGTCGATGGCCGGGCAGACCGGCTTTCGAGTGATTGGTGCTGCGACCACACGGTCGCGGGGCGTACAGTTCGGCGAAGTCACCGCCATGCAGGAAACCGAACGGGCCATCCGAACCGCCCTGCAGGCGGCGCAAAAGATGGCCGATCTCCGGGTCGATCATGTGATTGCCAGCTTCTCGGGTGCGAACCCGCGCTCTTACGGGTTGGATGCACAGGTCGATCTTGAGGGGCAGGTCGTGACCGAGGCCGAGGTTGGCCGTGTCCTGAACGCCTGTGATGTGCCGGATTACGGGGCAGGGCGCGAGGTATTGCATGCCCAGCCGGTCAACTTCGCTTTGGACAATCGTTCAGGTTTGATCGACCCGCGCGGCCAAATGGGGCAGAGCCTAGCCGTCGACATGCACATGCTGACGGTCGACGCGACCGCGATCCAGAACATTGTGCGCTGCATCAAACGCTGCGATCTGGAATTGGCAGGAATTGCAAACTCGGCCTATGTGTCTGGTGTTTCCGCCCTGGTCGAGGATGAGCAGGAACTGGGCGCGGCTTGTATCGACATGGGTGGCGGAACGACCAGCGTGTCGATCTTCATGAAAAAGCACATGATTTACGCCGACTGCGTGCGCATGGGCGGCGATCATGTGACCTCGGACATTTCGATGGGGCTGGGTATCCCGGCCTCGGTGGCGGAGCGGATAAAAACCTTCAACGGCGGCGTTCACGCAACTGGCGCGGATGATCGGGACCTGATCGACATTGGCGGGGATACCGGCGATTGGGAACATGATCGCCGCACCGTCAGCCGTGCTGAACTGATCGGGATCATGCGCCCCCGCGTCGAGGAAATCCTTGAAGAAGTGCGCGTCCGTCTGGATGCGGCAGGGTTCGAGCATATGCCCAGCCAGCAGATCGTCCTGACCGGTGGTGGCAGCCAGATCATGGGCCTGGACGGGCTAGCCACCCGCATCCTTGGGCAGCGTGTCCGCCTTGGCCGGCCGCTGCGTGTTCATGGTCTACCGCAATCGGCGACTGGGCCGGGGTTCTCGTCCGCAGTGGGGCTTAGCCTGTTTGCAGCGCACCCGCAGGACGAATGGTGGGACTTTGAAATCCCGGTCGACACCTATGCCGCGCGCCCGTTCAAGCGGGCCGTGCGTTGGTTCCGTGACAATTGGTAAGCTGGGGGCCGCAGCGCTGCTGGCCCTGGCACCGCTGACCACTCAGGCGCAAACCCGGATCACGCCTGAGGCGTTTCTGGATGCAGTAAAGGGCAAGACTGTCACGTTTCACGACTTTTCAACGGGCGAGCTTGTAGGAACTGAAGAGTTCCTCAGCCCCGTGCTGTCGGTCTGGCGCATGGTGGGGCGCGGTTGCGTTTATGGTCAGATCACCACGCCTGATGGTCAAATCTGCTTTCTCTACGATGATGACCAGGATGGTATCCCGGTGTGTTGGTGGCCTTTCGAATATAAGGGCAAGTTGGTGGTTAGACTGGCCACTTTTGCGGACAGCGAAATCCAGGAGGTGCGCAGCATCACCGAGGACGGTTTGAATTGTCCAAGTGCCCCGATCAGCTAAAGAAATGGGTTGCAGCTGACTCGTTTATCCCGCAAGATATCCACAAGGCCCGACAGAGGCCCGCGGCAGGACCTGAGCAGTTTTCCGCAGTTTGACAGTTTATGAGTCCCTTTGGTGATGCGTCGGTTAAGTGCCGCGCGCAAATCGCCTGTTTTGTGCTGCATTGAGTTCTTTACGCAACATCTGGCGGTATTTGCGAAATACTGCCGGTCAGCGCCTTATTTCCTCCATATTTTGTGGAATTGCGCGATTTTTGGCGTGACGTTTGCCGTTTCAAACGGTAGGATTGTTAGTGGATAGGTAAGAAAAACACCGCTTTGGCGGGAACAAAAAAACAGGCGGACAGAGCATGACATTGAATCTTTCGATGCCCGGGCACGACGAACTGAAGCCTCGGATCACAGTATTTGGCGTTGGTGGTGCAGGCGGTAACGCTGTCAACAACATGATTGAGAAACAGCTGGATGGCGTCGAATTTGTGGTCGCCAACACCGATGCGCAGGCACTGCAACAAAGCCAGTCCTCGGCACGGGTTCAACTGGGCGTGAAAGTCACTGAAGGTCTGGGGGCAGGGGCCCGTCCGACCGTGGGTGCGGCAGCAGCCGAAGAAAGCATTGAACAGATCGTTGACCACTTGGCCGGCGCGCATATGTGCTTTATCACCGCTGGTATGGGCGGTGGTACAGGTACAGGGGCCGCCCCGATCATCGCGCAGGCCGCGCGGGAATTGGGCGTTCTGACCGTCGGTGTTGTGACCAAGCCCTTCCAGTTTGAGGGTGCCAAGCGGATGCGTCAGGCCGAAGACGGCGTTGAGATGCTGCAAAAGGTCGTCGACACTCTGATCATCATCCCGAACCAGAACCTGTTCCGTCTGGCCAACGAAAAGACCACCTTTACCGAGGCGTTCTCGATGGCGGACGATGTTCTCTATCAGGGCGTTAAAGGGGTGACCGATCTGATGGTCCGTCCGGGCCTGATCAACCTCGACTTTGCAGATGTTCGCGCCGTGATGGACGAGATGGGCAAAGCGATGATGGGAACAGGCGAGGCCACCGGCGAAGATCGCGCGGTTCAGGCCGCCGAGAAGGCGATTGCCAACCCGCTGCTGGACGAAATCAGCCTCAAGGGTGCCAAGGGCGTTCTGATCAACATCACCGGCTCGCACGACCTGACCCTGTTCGAACTGGACGAAGCCGCCAACCGCATCCGCGAAGAAGTGGATCCCGAGGCCAACATCATCGTTGGCTCGACTCTGGATACCGTGATGGAAGGCGGCATGCGCGTATCGGTTGTCGCGACCGGTATCGATGCCAATGAAAAGCAGGAAGATGTCCCTGTCGCGCGTCGTTCAATGTCGGCACCGCTGACCCGCACCGTTTCAGCAGAAGAGCCGGTGCAGGAAGAGGCTCCGGTTGCTGCGGAAGTCGCTGAGCAAGCGCCGCAGCAAGATATGATCCGCGAACCCTCGCTGTTTGAAGCGCCGGAAGAGCCTGCACAGCCGCAGTTCCAGTCGCGTGCCCGGCAGGATGATGATGGTCTGCCTCCGCCGGCCTATCAGCCGCGCGTTGCCGAATTCGAACCGACCCCCGAACCGGTTGAGCCTGCGTCCGAAAACTATGTCGCGCCGCAGCCTCAACCGGCAGCGGGAACACCGTCGCCCGAGGCGCTGCAGCGCTTGCAGGCCGCAGTCCAGAACGTTCCGCCGTCCGAGCGGAGCCCTTCGATGGTCCGCCCCGCGACCCCGCAGCCAACCCCTGTATCGCAGGAAGAAGCGCATGATCGTCCCCGGTTTGGCTTTAACCGCCTGATCGACCGGATGACCGGCCACGCAGCAGATACTCCGGCGCAACCACCGCGTCAGCAGCCCGTGATGCGCCAATCTGACGCTACGGCACCTGCAAGGGATGAGGTCGACCCCGAACAGGACCGGATCGAAATTCCCGCCTTTTTGCGGCGCCAGGCCAACTGATCGCGGTAACAAAATGAATGCAGAGGGTCGCCAAATGGCGGCCCTTTTCTTTTGTTTTACAGATGCTTAATGGGGTGTAAGCAGGGATTTGCCGATCTGTCACATACATGTTTCATTCGGTTGCAAAGAGTGAGTTGAGCCTTGACGCCGCCTTCCTTAACTGAGTGTCCAACACGGCCAAACGAGGCCGGACACCACTCTTCGAGGTTCACCTTGCAACATACGCTCAAATCTCCGGTCACGTTTACAGGCGTCGGACTGCATAGCGGTAAGCCTGCGACGATGGTCCTGAAACCGGCGGCTGCCGGTCACGGCATCTGGTTCAAGCGGACGGATATTGAGCTGGGCAATGCCCTTGTCCCCGCGATCTATGACGTGGTCGAGCGCACCCCGCTGTGCACCCGCCTGATCAACGACGCGGGTGTGTCTGTGTCCACGGTCGAGCACATCATGGCCGCGCTGGCCGGTTGCGGAATACACAACGCGCTGATCGAGATTGATGGTCCCGAAGTTCCGATCATGGACGGGTCTTCGATTGATTTCGTTCGCGGTATCATGGCGAAGGGCGTGCGTCGCCAGGCCAGCCCGGTTCTGGCCTATGAGGTTCTTAAGCCGGTGACCGCTGTGCGCGAAGGTGCAAGCGCATCGATTGCGCCTGCAAATGGTCTGATCATCGATTTCCATATCGACTTCGAAGATGGTGCCATCGGCAGCCAGACCAAGACGTTGGATATGCGCAACGGCTCGTTCGCACGTGAGCTGTGTGACTGCCGGACGTTCTGTCGCCGTACTGATGTTGAGGCGATGCGCGAAAACGGGCTGGCTTTGGGCGGTACGCTGGAAAATGCCGTCGTTGTTCAGGGTGATGAAGTCCTTACCCCGGGTGGTTTTCGCCACGCGGATGAGGCTGTGCGTCACAAGATGCTGGACGCCCTTGGTGACCTGTATTTGGCAGGCGGTCCGATCTTTGGTCACTTTACCGGTGACAAATCTGGCCATGCAATGACCAATACTCTGCTGCGCAAGCTGTTCGAAACACCGGGTGCCGTCCGTCCGATCCTGTGTACACCTGAACAGGCAGCCCGTCTTCCGGGGCAGGGCCTGGTCCGGGACGAAATCCCCGAAGTCGCCTGATTGGATCAACTCCGTCGACAATTCCGCGAACGGGCGCATAAGACGTTTTGCACCGGAATTTTATGTGCTAGACCTTGGCCTAAATCGGGGCTTAACCCCGTCAAGTAATACGACAAGGATAGGCGGAATGGTTGGCACCAAAGCGGCAGTCAGGTTCGCAGGCGCGATTCTTCTGACAGCAGTTTTGACGGCGTGCGCTGGAAAAGGCGCAGACCGCAATCAGAACCTGGAAGGGTTCACTCCTGAACAGATTTTCACGCGCGGCGAATATGAGCTGTCGCAGAATCGTTCGGACGATGCGGCGTGGTATTTTTCAGAAGTTGAACGTCTGTATCCGTATTCCGATTGGGCCAAGCGCGCGCTGATCATGCAGGCGTTCTCATACCACTCGGACAAAAACTACGAAGAAAGTCGAGGTGCCGCGCAGCGGTACATCGACTTCTACCCAACAGACGAAGATGCGGCTTATGCCCAATATCTTCTGGCGCTCAGCTATTATGACCAGATTGACGAGGTCGGGCGCGATCAGGGCCTGACTTTTCAGGCGTTGCAATCGCTGCGCACCGTGATCGAGGTCTACCCGGATAGCGAATACGCGACCTCTGCGGTTCTGAAATTCGATCTGGCCTTTGACCATTTGGCTGGCAAAGAGATGGAAATTGGGCGCTACTATCTGCGCCAGGACCATTATACTGCGGCCATTAATCGGTTCCGTGTGGTGGTTGAGGATTTCCAGACCACATCTCACACCGCCGAAGCTCTGTACCGCTTGATTGAAGCCTATCTGGCACTGGGTCTTGTGGATGAGGCACAGTCGGCAGGGGCCATTCTTGGGTACAACTATCAATCGTCCGAATGGTATGATGCAGGCTATTCGCTGCTGACGTCACGCGGGTTGGATCTCAAGAGCCGTGGCAACAACTGGCTCAGCACGATCTACCGTCAGACCGTCAAAGGTGAGTGGTTGTAATCGCCATGGGCAATGGGGTGGGACGCTAAGACCCGATGCTGCGCGCCCTCGATATCCGTGACATGCTGATCATCGACCGGCTGGAACTGACGTTTCAGCCGGGCCTGAATGCGTTGACCGGTGAAACCGGCGCGGGCAAGTCGATTCTCCTGGATTCGCTGGGGTTTGTTCTGGGCTGGCGTGGTCGGGCTGAACTGGTCCGTCAGGGCTCCGCCCAGGGTGAAGTCGTGGCCGAGTTCGAATTAAACGAAGACCATCCTGCACATGCAATTCTCGCCGAGGCGGGCCTGCCCGGCGGAGAGGAACTGATCCTGCGGCGGGTGAATACGGCCGAGGGGCGCAAGACCGCGTGGGTCAATGATCGCCGTTGTTCGGGCGAGGTGCTGCGCGCATTGTCCGAGACCCTGATCGAACTGCATGGTCAACACGATGATCGCGGCCTGTTGAACCCGCGCGGTCACCGGGCAATGCTGGATGACTACGCCGGCGCAGAATCCCAACTGGCAAAGGTGCGATTGGCCTGGTCCGGGATGTCGCGCGCACGAAAGGCTCTGGCCCAAACGGAATCGACCCTTGCGGCGATGCGCGCGGAAGAGGAATTTCTGAGGCATTCGGTATCCGAGCTTGATCAGCTGGACCCGCAACCCGGTGAGGACGCCGAGCTCGACGCCCGCCGTCGCATGATGCAAGGGGCCGAGCGTATCCGGGATGATGTCGCTCGGGCTTTCTCTCTGCTTGGCGGGGACGGGGCCGAAAGCGAAATGGCGGACGCTGTGCGTTGGCTCGAAGGCGTCTCGGACAATGCCGGCGGCCAATTGGAGGCACCAATCGCGGCCCTGGGGCGCGCCCTGATCGAACTGGGTGAGGCGCAGGACGGTGTCGATGCTTGTCTGCAGAAATTGGATTTCAATCCGACGGAATTGGAGCAGGCCGAAGAACGCCTGTTCGCCATCCGCGCACTGGCTCGTAAACATGATGTCGTACCTGATGATTTGGGCACCTTTGCCGAAACTTTGCGTGACCGTTTGAACCGACTTGACGCAGGCGACGCGGATCTGGCCGATCAGCGGGCAGCGGTAGACGCCGCTCAGACCGCATATGACGACGCAGCGGCCAAGCTTAGTGCTGTGCGACAGAAGGCAGCCGGGCAGCTGGATGTCGCCGTGATGACCGAACTCGCCCCGTTGAAGATGGAGCGCGCTGTGTTCCAAACGGAAATCACGGCGTCAGACCCCGGTCCGGAAGGCATCGACGCTGTTGCGTTCACAGTTGCCACCAACCCTGGCGCACCTTCTGGTCCGCTGAACAAAATCGCTTCGGGCGGGGAACTCAGTCGGTTTCTTCTGGCGCTCAAGGTCTGCCTGACCGGGGATGACAGCGCGCGCACGATGATTTTCGATGAGATCGACCGGGGCGTTGGTGGTGCAACTGCCGATGCGGTCGGGCGGCGTCTGGCGTCGCTGGCGCAGGGTGGGCAGGTGCTGGTCGTGACGCACTCACCGCAAGTGGCGGCCCGTGCGGCGCATCACTGGCGGGTGCAAAAACACGTCACCGACGGGAAGACCCTGTCTACCGTTGTGCCACTGGCCGAACCCGACCGCGTGGATGAAATTGCCCGTATGGTCGCAGGTGACACCATCACGGACGAGGCGCGCGCTGCAGCCCGAGCCCTTTTGCAGGCCTGAGGCAATTCTGCCGCTTTCGCGTGTTCAATCCGTCGCGATCCCACTTTTATAAGGGCGCTCCGTGGCTTACTAAAGGGAAAGACGTGATCCCCGAGGGCCAATGACCCAATCAACCCGCACTGTTCTGCGCAACCAGCTCAATCAGGCTTTGGCCGCGATTAAGGACGCTTGGCGGGTGATGCGGCGGCGTGGGCCCAGCCAGATTCAGTTCTGGTTCATCGCACTGGCGATTGGGATTGCGGCAGGTTTCATGGCGCTGGGGTTCCGCAAGGCGATCCGGTCGCTGCAGGCTTATGTCTATGATACGGATGACATTTTGCTGCTGCACAGCCATGCGGAAAAACTACCTTGGTTTCTAATCCTGATCATTCCCATCATCGGTGGGCTAATCGTAGGCGTGATCCTGAACAAATTCACTGATGACGGGCGCGTGCGATCCGTCGCTGACGTCATCGAAGGGGCCGCGGTAACCGATGGTCGTGTAGAAGGCAAAGCGGGTATCGCGTCGTTCTTTGCCTCGTTGGTCACGCTCAGTACAGGCGGGTCCACGGGCCGAGAGGGACCGGTCGTGCACATGGCTGGCGTTATCTCGACCTGGGTCAGCAACCGCATCCATGCTGATGGCATTACCGGGCGCGATCTGTTGGGGTGCGCCGTTGCCGCAGCCGTCTCGGCCAGCTTCAACTCACCGATCGCAGGTGCGCTGTTCGCGCTTGAGGTCGTGCTGCGCCACTTTGCAGTGCATGCCTTTGCACCCATCGTGATCGCTTCGGTTGCGGGGACGGTGATCAACCGGCTGGAATATGGCGACGTGACCGAGTTTGTTCTGGATACGCCCGGTTCCCTGCAATTCTACGTGGAATTGCCCGCCTTTCTGCTACTTGGCCTGATCTGCGGGCTGGTTTCGCTTCTGCTCATGCGGTCGATCTTTTTTGCCGAAGATATCGGCAACCATATCCAGAACCGGCTTGCCTTGCCTGGCTGGCTGCGCCCGGCCGTCTCAGGAGCGATGTTGGGACTGCTGGCGATCTGGTTCCCGCACATCATCGGCGTCGGGTATGAAACGACGATCCGCGCTTTGGCAGGTGACCTGACCCTGAGTTTTGCCATCTTGTTTGCCGTGATCAAGACAGTTGCCGTGGCGATCACCATGGGCGGGCGTATGGGCGGCGGGGTATTTTCTCCTTCGCTGATGATTGGGGCGTTGACCGGGCTGGCCTTCGGTCTGATCGCGACGGGGCTGTTGCCGGATGTGTCTGGCACCCATACGCTTTATGCCTTTGCCGGAATGGGGGCCGTTGCTGCCGCTGTTCTAGGCGCACCGATTTCGACCACGATGATCGTCTTTGAACTGACCGGAGACTGGCAGATCGGTCTGGCCGTGATGGTTTCGGTGTCGATGTCGACAGCGCTGGCCTCGCGTCTTGTGGATCGGTCCTTCTTCTTGACCCAGCTGGAACGTCGTAACGTGCATCTGGCCGCCGGGCCGCAAGCATATCTGCTGGCGATGCTGCGAACCGGGGCGGTCATGCGCCCCTTGGGCGACTCGCGCTCGATCACGAAAGAACAGGCGGTCGAATTGATCGAACAAGGGCTTTGTGTTCAGGCTAGCGCGACGCTAGAGGCCGCGATGCCCTATTTCGACAGGGATGACATCCCCTGTATTCCGGTGGTGATTGTCGAAGAGGACGGTAGTGAAAACCCGGTCGGAGCGCTTTACCACGTCGATGCACTGAAGGCGTATAACCGCGCCTTGGCTGCCACGGCGGCTGAAGAGCACTCTTAGCGATCATACACGGTCGCGGTATCGCCCAGATAGTTGTCCCAAGCAAACCAGTATGAATTATGGCCTGCGACCCGGGGCAATTCCGCACCTCCTGGTCCAACCAACGCCTCTTCGGTCATGGTCCACTTCTGACCCGTTTCATCCACCAATTGGTTGCCCGACGCAGCGAACTTGTGAGATGCGCGTTCATAGGCGCGCACTGCGCGCTTTTCGTCGTTTCCGATAAGCACCAGAGGCCGGTTGGCGATGGCGTCGTTGATTACCCGGCTCCTGCCGAACGCATCCAGGGGCCATGCTCGCGCCGCGCCAAATTGCCGGATGGCGAAAACATAATCTTTCTGTCTGTGACTGGACTGATCGACCAGCGCCGGGAACATCAATTCGGACGAAGCAAAATTCTCCCGATACACGACACCCGACCCATAATTCCGCCGGTGACCGGTGTTCATTGAAAGGACTTTCGTCTTGGGGTGCGATGTTTTCCAGCTTTGCCATGTGGTGATGACCACAGGGCGTTGTTTCAACTCGATACCGCTGCCGACAAGCGCGCCAACAACCGGCTTGCCGGTATATTGGTTCCACAGGGAATGCGTCTGACGATCGAACATCAGTTTGTTGGATCTGTACAGAAACCCGGACGAGCCGAAGATCAGCGGTTTGCTGCGACCCGGCACTTGCGTTTCAAACAAAATGCCTGAACCACACAGTGTGCAGTAGGCCAAGGCCACCGGAACCCCGCCAATCACCTCGTTAAACATTTCATGCCAGCCCATGATCCGCAGCGGGTAGGCTCGTTCGTCCCCGTTGATCGAAACGCCAAAGACCAGGTCATCGTCCTTAAGGTAATCTGCGCGCGCGGCAGGGATCAGCGCCGGATTGTCCAGCGATGGGATACCGTCCTTGTTCACACCACCCCACGCGATCTCTTCAAGCCGGATCTTCATCTTGTCGCGCTGCAAATACTTTGGTTTCAGGAAGACGTCGAAATTCGTATCAATCCCCAGTAGAACTTCGCGTTTGAACGGGATGAGCGAGGGGTGCGGTACGATTTGCGGGTTCTTTTCCTGCCAGAGCATCCACTCAAACCAGTCTTGGCCGATACTCTCACCAGTCAGGGTCTGCATAACATTCACGATGTCGCTGCTGCGACGTCTGGCGTATCTCATACCGGTCAGCAAAGCAGGCACCACATCCGGGTTGCCGCGTTGTACGAGAAAGGCCATGCCTTGCTCAAACTCTGCGTTGCTTCCGTACAAGGTGGAACGCACGGCATCAAGCACGGGGTCTTGCTGTGCAGACAACGCGCCAGGCAACAAGAGCGCGGTCCCCAATGATCCTGCGAAACGGCGACGTGTAAGTGACATAGCATCCTCTGGGCGGTGTTTGGTGGCATTGTGCACTCTTGATGCCTCACATGCATGCAACAGCCCCGTGATTGGATCGTGAATCCAATGTTTTTGGGGGTGTGACCAGGGTTGGACCTCTGACGAAACCCTTCTGGCTGCATGTCTTGGCGGGTTTTTGCTGGTAAGCCGCACCTGCAAAACAGCTAAATATTTCACTGTTTTTTCGGGTTTCTTGATAAAAAGGCCAAAAAATCGTTAATATTGGTGACGATTGCAGCGATATCCCTACGTGACCAAAGGAAATTTACTCCCAAAGCGCGTGTCGGGAGCCAGGAAATTTCAAAATCTTGAACGACATAACTGCATTGACTTATTTTTGAACTGAAACTCGCGCGAACGGGAGTACTTTGAAAATGCTATTTCTGCATCTTGATTTGCACTGTCGGATTCAGGCTGCCTGCGCGCATCATTTGCCGCAACGGCTATGTTGCAAAACCCATTCATCAGGTGTCCGGTCCGGAGATCTGGTGTGAGGCTCGCCCAAGGAAAAAACCGGATGGACAGGACGATGTTGTCCGAACAAAGCGGTTCATGTCTCGCCACATTGGGACGCAGGCGCTTTGCTGATCGTGACGGATCAGGCAAAATAGTATCCCAGGAAATCCTTTTTTTTATCAGTAATTCTCCAATGCTCCCACGGGGCTGTTTCAGCCACTTTTTTGCGACCATCAGGTCAATACAAGGGTGGGAGCCGGGCAAAGGTCCATATTATGCGAGTTTTTGATGTTGCGTTGATAGGCGCGGGCCCTGCTGGTTACGCCGCTTTGACCGCCATGCGAGCGGTTTCAGGCTCGGTGGTGGTGATTACAGGTGCTGGATCCGAACCATGTGAGGACGGCCCGGCCAAGATTGTGTCTGTCGCGTACGAACGTCAGCAGCCGGCTTTTATGACTGAACGTACCGATGTATCCGGGGATGCCCCCCCATTATTCGTTGCCGCCGAAGTGGGTGGGCTTGCCAACTATTGGGGTAAACAACTGCAGGTCTACGATAGCGAAGATCCCTGGGGTCAGGGGCGATATCTTGAAACCTGGGCAAATTACACCGCCGCCTGCGAGACCGTGCAAAGTGACCTGCAGGTCATAGGCGGCATCCGGCGCGAACATTTGGGCGATGGGTTGGAAAAAAGCGCGCCGCGCCTTTTGACGGGAACAAAGGACGCCCCGGATATCGGCTTGGGAGCCATGGCGCGGGCCGTAGGAAATCGTCTAAGCGAAATGCCAAATGTCGAAGTCCGCGCAGGCCGCGTGCAACGGATCGAAAACGACCAGAATTGCGTAAGCTTGGAATTGGCGGATGGAACGCGCATTCAAGCCCGCCAGGTGTTCCTTGCTGCCGGGGTATTGGGCACAGCCACCTTGCTTGCGCGCAGCCTGCCACAGATCACCCAGATCGGCTTTTTGGACCACGCGCCATATACGATCAACTGTCTGAGGCTGGCACGCGCGTTGGGATCCCCGCGGAACTACACGAATCGTGGAAATTTCAATGCGCTGACGCTCAAGCGGAAACAGGATGGTCGATGCAGCCTTTTTGCGTCTGTCTATGCCGTGTCGCAAGCCCCGGTAAGCCTTGTTACGACAACCCTGGGCCTGGGTCCGCGTCTGCGCGGT
This sequence comes from Ruegeria sp. A3M17, assembly GCF_003318255.1. Lineage (GTDB taxonomy): Bacteria > Pseudomonadota > Alphaproteobacteria > Rhodobacterales > Rhodobacteraceae > Ruegeria. Next base: position 24,755 of record NZ_QOCF01000009.1, on the reverse strand, counting down.
TGGCGCATGGGACGTTTCATTGATTTTGTGCAACCCGTTCGGATCTGGACGCCCAAGACATATGTACAGTTTCGTCTGCAACCTGAGCTTGGTCAGATCGAGGCGACGCATGTGCCGGACCCGGGGCAGGACGAGGGGCTACAGTTCCTACTTGACTGGCTGGGCTCGCATCGCGTCCGTCACAATCTGGGCATTACTGCGCCAGGGCAGGGGTTCCACTACCACAACCTGACCTTTGGGCCGGGCGATGAACCTGTAGATCAGGTGGTTGAGCAGGCCTTTCAGCGGCGCGTGCGTGTTATTGACGCCTCTTGCCTCGCAGAAATTGGCTGCGCGCCGCATACCCTGACCTCCATGGCCCAGGCCTATGGGCGTGTGCGTCACGACATGGCCTCGATCGAGCGTATCAGAGAGGCCATCTAAGGGATTCAGATCTGTTCGACTTTAACGGAATCGACGCGGTAAAACGCGACATAGCCCTCGATCTCGGCCATTGCGGCGACCGGATCCTCATAGCTCCACGCTGCGTTTTCGGTCACCGATGATTTGTTGACGATTGAGAAATGCGTTGCATCGCCTTTGTGCGGGCAATGTGTGACCTTTTCTGTACGGTCCAAAAACGCCATTCCGATATCGGCGCGAGGGAAATAGATCACCGGCTCCAGATCACCTTCCAGCAGCTCCAGTGCATTCATGCTCTCTCCGAGAACCGCGCCGCCGGAACGAACGCTCCATTTACCAGCTGCTTTGCGGATCGTTATGTCTGTCATCTCTGCTTCTTCCCTCGTCTTCAGTACGGATCACTCCTCTGCCCGGTTTATCTGACAGTCCAGTGTCAGATCGGCGCAGTTGCGGCATCCAACCACAATTGAGCGTCATCGCCCAGCCTTGGGCGGACTTTTTCCGCAACGTCGCGGTGATATGCGTTCAGCCACGCGCGTTCTTGTGCCGATAGCATATCGACTACAATCAGCCGCCGGTCAATTGGAACGTATGTGAGCGTCCGCCAATTCAGCATCGCACGCTCGGCGTCTGCGGTGGGCAGCGCCGGGGCCTCTTGCACCACAACAAGGTTCTCGATGCGAATGCCAAACGCACCTTCGCGATAATATCCCGGCTCGTTTGACAGGATCATCCCCGGCTCCAGCGGAACAAGGCTGACTTTCGACAAGCGTTGCGGCCCTTCGTGGACGCTCAGGTATGCGCCAACCCCGTGGCCGACCCCGTGATTGAAATCCTGGCCCGCTGCCCACAAGGGGGCGCGTGCGATGCATTCGATATCCCGCCCGGCCAGCCCGGAGGGCCAGCGCAGCATGGACATATCGATCATCCCTTTGAGCACGCGGGTAAAGCAGGCTTTTTCCTCAACGCCCACTTCTCCGATCGCAATGGTGCGGGTGATGTCGGTTGTGCCATCCAGATACTGACCGCCGCTATCCAAAACCAACAGGTGCCCATTCTCCAGCCGGCTGTCGGTTTCTTCGGTCACCCGGTAATGCATGATCGCGCCGTTGGGCCCGGTGCCCGCAATCGTGTCGAACGAGATATCCTGTAGCACGTTATCCCGGCGGCGGTTTTCCTCTAGCTGCGTGACTACTTGCGTTTCCGCCACTGTGCCCGCGGCCTGTGCATCCAGCCAGCACAAGGTTTCAATAACGGCCACCGCGTCACGAAGATGCGCCTCGGCGCTGCCTGCGATTTCAGCGGGGTTCTTGCGAGCTTTCGGCAGGGCACAGGGATCACCTGCATCCATCATCTTGTCGCTGAGAACGTCAGCTACTGCTTGTGGCAAAGTCCCTAAGTCGACTTGAACCTTGCCGACCAAACCCGCAGCCGCTTCCAGAAACATCTGTGGTTCGTGAACCTGAACTTGGTCGCCCAGATGATCTAATACCCCGGCCAGCTTTTGCGCCGCCATGAACAGATCAACCCGACCATCGGCATGTAAAATGGCAAATCCATGTGCTACCGGGTTATACCCGATATCTGATCCACGAATGTTAAGCAGCCACATGATCGAATCCGGCAATGTAATGATGGCCGCATCACACCCGTTCTGTTTTAGATCCTCCGCCAGCCGTGCAATTTTGCTTGCGGCTGTTTCTCCGGCAAACTCAATCGGATGCGCCTTAGCCGGGTTCAACGGAGCATCCGGCTGATCCGGCCACACCCGATCCACCAGATTGTCACATTGCACAAGATCGATACCGCTCGCGTTCAACTCTTTCTGCAGGCTGGAAATCTGCCCGGCTGCATGCAGCCAGGGATCAAAACCAACCTTGCCGCCATCGGGCAATTGTTCCATGAGCCACGCGCCCAGGCTGGTTTCGGGCCAGGGAACCGGCGTGAAATCCGCCGCAACCTGTGCCTTGACCTGCGTACGATATCGGCCATCGATGAAAACGCCCGCAATATCGGTCAGCACTGCACAGAAACCGGCCGACCCGGTGAAACCCGTCAACCATGCCAGACGTTCATCGCGTGGGGCCACATACTCGCCCTGATGGGCATCTGCGCGGGGGATCAGAAAACCGTCCAGCCTATCCTGCGCCATCTGGGATCGCAAAGCGGCCAGTCTGGGCGGACCCTGTTCCGGACGCGCAGTGACTGCAAAGGACTGAAACATGTGACACCTCTCGCAAACGGGGGCTGTCCCCTTTATCTTTTGAAAAATACTCCTGCCGGAGGCAGGGCCAGCGTCAGCTGGCCCTTTTCATCCCCATCACACGCGCACGTGCCCGAGGATCGCTGTCGAACAAGGCCGCCAGCTGTTCAGTCATCGCACCTGCCAATTGTTCGACATCCGTAATCGTCACCGCGCGATCATAATACCGGGTCACATCGTGGCCGATACCGATGGCCAAAAGCTCGACCAACTTGCGTTTTTCGACCATCCCGATCACGTCGCGCAGGTGTTTTTCCAGATAATTCGCGGGGTTAACGCTGAGTGTTGAATCATCTACCGGCGCACCGTCCGAGATCACCATAAGGATCTTACGCTGTTCGCGCCGCGCAAGCATCCGGCGGTGCGCCCATTCCAGAGCCTCACCATCGATGTTTTCTTTCAGCAAGCCTTCTTTCATCATCAAACCCAAGTTGGGTCGTGCGCGACGCCACGGGGCATCCGCACCTTTATAGATGATGTGGCGTAGGTCGTTCAGACGCCCCGGCTGTTGCGGGCGACCGTCATTCAGCCATGCCTCACGTGCCTGGCCGCCTTTCCAAGCGCGCGTAGTAAAGCCAAGGATTTCGACCTTCACGTTGCAACGTTCCAGCGTCCGGGCCAGAACATCGGCACAGATAGCTGCGATCGAGATCGGGCGACCGCGCATCGAGCCCGAGTTATCCAGCAGCAGTGTCACCACCGTATCGCGGAACTCGGTGTCTTTCTCGACCTTGAAACTAAGGGGCGTCGTCGGGTTTGCCACCACGCGCGCCAGTCGCCCGGCATCGAGAATACCTTCTTCGAGGTCAAACTCCCATGACCGGTTCTGTTGCGCTTGCAAACGGCGCTGCAGCTTGTTCGCCAGTCGGCTGACCGCACCTTTCAGAGGCTCAAGCTGCTGATCCAGATAGGCGCGCAGTCTCTCCAACTCGGCAGGCTCGGCCAAATCCTCGGCTGCGATCTCTTCGTCATATGTGCCAAGGTAGACCTTGTAATCCGGATCGGCCTCGGATGCAGGCGGCAGGGTAGGCGGCTCCATCGGGGCCTCGCCCTCGGGCATCTCGGCCTCGTCGCCCATCTCATCCTCGGCCATCTCGTCCATCGAGACCTGGGCCTGAGATTGGTCCTGCTGCTCTTCCTGCGTTTGCTCGGGTGTCGCGTCGGCGTCCTGTTCGTCCTGATCATCCTGACCGGTGCTGTCAGGATCGGGCTGTTCTTCGGCGTCGTCCTCGGCCTGATCTTCCTGATCTTCGTCCAGCTCGTCCGGGTCATCACCCAACTGGTCGCCGTAACCCAGATCTTTGATCATCTGGCGGGCGAATTTGGCGAATTCGGCCTGATCCGACAGGATTTCCTGCAGGTTTTCCAGCGTCCCGCCGGCTTGCTCTTCGATGAAGCCGCGCCACAGGTTCATGATGTTCTCAGCCGCTGGCGGCAGGTCCCGCCCCGTCGCCAGATGGCGGATCAGATATCCTGCAGCAACCGATAGCGGTGCATCAGCGGGCTGCTTGCACTGGTCGTACCCGCGGCGCAGCGCCTCATGCCCGATCTTAACGTCGATGTTGGATGCTGTGCCGGGCATATCCCGCGCGCCCATCGCCTCACACCTGGCAACTTCCATCGCCTCATAAAGATCCCGCGCCATATCACCCGGAGGGGCATAGCGATTATGGGTCGCATCGTCATGATATCGGCGCTGCAACGCCAAAGCATCCGCCGTACCCCGTGCCAGCAAAACCTCTTCGCGGGTCATCCGCCGAGAAACCTGCGGCAACCGCATCGACTCGCCCGATAGACCCGAGGGATCAACGGTATAGCTCACCGACAGTTCTGGATCGTCGGCCATAACCTTCGTGGCCTCGGCCAGAGCCTTCTTGAACGGATCAGCGGGGTTGTCGTTTGGTTTAGACAATGAACGTACTCCAGATCATTGCTGCCGAGAAGAGCACTAAGCACTCCCAGTGCAGCCGTGTCAGGTGGACATACTGCGACGCCGTCATTTCCGAAGGCGCCGTATTTTTCCAATCTATTTTGTCAAAAAGCCAAGCTGAATCAAGAACTACCCAGATAGATGCTATGACAAAGAAGATTATCACCCCAAGCTCACACTCGCCGCGCTTTCCGGCAGTTCCTCGTCAAAGCACCGCTGATAGAACTCAGCGACTGTCTGGCGCTCCAGCTCATCACACTTGTTCAGGAAGGACAGGCGGAAGGCGTAGCCGACGTCGCGGAAGATCTCGGCGTTTTGCGCCCAGTTGATCACGGTCCGGGGGCTCATGACGGTGGACAGGTCGCCGTTCATGAAGGCGGTCCGGGTCAGGTCGGCGACGGTAACCATCTGGCTGACGGTCTTGCGGCCTTTTTCGGTGTTGTAATGCGGCGCCTTGGACAGAACGATCATCGTCTCGGCATCGTGGCTGAGGTAGTTCAGCGTCGAGACCAGCGACCAGCGGTCCATCTGTGCCTGGTTGATCTGCTGCGTGCCGTGGTAGAGGCCAGTAGTGTCGCCCAGACCAACGGTGTTCGCAGTGGCGAACAGGCGGAAATTAGGGTTCGGTGTGATGATCTCGTTCTGGTCCAGCAAGGTCAGTTTACCGTCATGTTCCAGAACACGCTGGATTACGAACATCACGTCCGCACGGCCCGCGTCGTATTCGTCGAACACGATGGCAACGGGGTTGCGCAGCGCCCAGGGCAGGATGCCTTCGTGGAACTCGGTCACCTGTTTGCCGTCGCGCAGTTTGATCGCGTCCTTGCCGATCAGGTCGATCCGGCTGATGTGGCTGTCAAGGTTCACACGCACGGCGGGCCAGTTCAGCCGGGCCGCAACCTGTTCGATATGGGTCGATTTGCCTGTGCCGTGATAGCCTTGGATCATCACGCGGCGGTTGTGGGAAAAGCCCGCCAGAATGGCCAATGTGGTTTCCGGGTCAAACTTGTAGGTCGGGTCGATCGCGGGTACGCGGTCACTGCGGTCAGCAAAGCCTTTGATCGCCATGTCGGTTTCAATACCGAACACGTCACGGACCGAAATTTCTTCGGTGGGTTTTGCGTTTACGTCGATCGATCCGTCAGCCATTCGCCTTGTCCTTATCCTTTGCCCCGCGTTGCCGGGTTTGAACTCGTGTGTGGTGCAACATATTGCGGGCAAGGGCAAGGGAAAGCCGTGCTGGTAGGAACTTAGGCGGATGTTTCTTTGAAACTGGCCTTATTGATTTTGCACACAATGTCCGTCCTGGTTTTTCAAACCTCGGGCAGCGCGAGCTTTGAAATTAAAACGCCCGGGCATAAGGCCCTTTGGAATATTAACATTGCAATAGAAAAATGTGATAAGTTAAAACTACAATATGCTTATACAAAAGCAGTTCCCGGATTTGTGTTAAACGGTGTATGTTTAAATGTCGCTAGTAATTTCAGGCCCGACTTCTATCTCGATCCCCGGTGGGTCGACCTCTGTTATGCAGCAGTATACCACGACAAAAGCTGTGACTTGGAGTGTGACCGTAACTGGTTCGGGTGGATTGGATCCTTCCGACTACACTGTTTCGATTTCACCCAGCGGAGTTTTGACCGTTGAGCTTACTGAGGGAGCGGACATCCCTCCGAATACGCAACTCTCGGTCTTAATAGGCGCGACGACGGGCAATCCAGGAAACGGTAACAACGCCTTCCTCAGTGTGACAGTCGACCTTCCTGCGGGAACAGTGCCGTGTTTTGTAAAGGGCACTTTGATAGAAACCGAAAAAGGTCCTCGTCCCGTCGAAGAACTGTCGGTTGGGGACAGGGTTCGTGTTTCCAGCGGTGAACTGCTACCCATTCAGTGGATTGGCAAGAAGACCCTTAGCGCGGAGGCGTTGCAGCAAGACCCGCGATTGCGCCCCGTTTGCATCAAAAAGGGAGCGATCGCGGATGCTTTGCCTGACCGCGATTTGTACGTGTCACCGCAACACAGAATTGTTCTGGAAGGGTGGCGCGCCGAATTGTTGTTCGGTGAGCCGAGGGTTTTTGCAGCGGCAATACATCTTGTGAACGACAACACAATTCGACAGGTGTCGTCCAATGAGGCGGTGACGTACTTCCATATTGCCTGCAACCGGCACGCGATTTTGATGTCGCACGGGTTGCCAACGGAAAGCTTGTTTCTGGGTGATATGGCGCTTTTGTCTTTCGGGCGCGGAGATGTCGAAGAACTTCGTGTGCTCTTTCCAGAACGCTTCAGCCGTGGATCCGCCTGGAAACAAACGCGTGTGCGTTGCTTGAAGCGCCCCGAAGCCAAGCTTTTACGGGAAATGCTCGAGCATTAGAATGATCGAGCAATAGATCGACTATCGGAAGTTCCGGCTGTCCTTGATCTGATCCCACGCCCAGACAACCTCTTGCAGCTGCTCTTCCTGGGATCGGTCGCCGCCGTTCATGTCGGGGTGCAGTACCTTGATCAGCTTTTTGTATGCCTTGCGCACCTCGGCCTTGGTCCAGCTGTCATTGGCTTCCAGAATTTCGATCGCACGGCGTTCCGTGGGGGGCAGGCGACGACCGCCACCACCAGTGGTGCGCCCTTTGTTCTGCGTGCTGTTTGCTCCCAGCACCTGATGCGGGTCTTCGATGCCCAGGCGCGCCCATGCGCGCGCTTCGGGATCACCCATCGGCTTGGTCTCGCGCTCCCACACTTTGTCTTTGGATCGCTGCGCATTTAGCTCGGCTTCGGTGGTGCCGTCGAAGAAGTTCCACTTGTTGTTGTATTCGCGGACGTGCTGCTGGCAGAACCAGAAAAAGTCGTCCAGCACGTCAGGGGCCTTGGGTGCACGGAACTTGCCCGGTTCTTCGCAACCTTCGTGATCGCAGATACGCGTCGAGGTTTCAGACGCGCCCGACATTCCGCGACGCCCGCGCGGGTTCTTCTTCTTGGAAGTGGATACGGACATATCAAATCCGAAGGGGTCTGACTTCACCATGTGCTCATCCTTAAGAACGCATCTTTTCGACTCGGAGGCAGCAGTTTAGTCTAAGCAGCCGAAAGTAGAAGAGGGGGGGCGGTAAAATTTTCGCCCGTGAGCAAAAAAATGACTGTTACCGACGAGATCCGAACCTGCCTGATGGCAGCCTTTGAACCGCGTGAGCTGGAAGTCGTGGATGACAGCGAAAGCCACCGAGGACACGCCGGGTTTCAAGAGGGCGGCGAAAGCCATTTCAACGTCCGTATTCGTGCCAGCGCTTTTCAGGGTCAATCCCGCGTCGCCCGCCACCGTGCCGTACATAAGGCACTGGGCGACATCGTGCCCCGCATTCATGCGCTGGCGCTGGATATTGATACCTGAACAGGTGCCTAGGCGACCAGAGAAATCGCCCTGTTAACCGCGATTCCCTGATTTACCGCGCGATAGGTGGGAAAAGGTAGCCGGTGCGTCGCATCAATGTCTCGCTGTATCCACTCTTGCTCTTCCAGGCGGTGAAGCGACGTCGACAGTGCGCGGTCGGAAATGGTGATCAGCCCGGATTTGAGAGTCGAGAATCGTTGGGGCCTGTCGGTCAGTGCCAGAATAGGTGCCGTCCAACTGCGTCTGAGCAACGCGAAATCAGCGTCATCCGGCACGACATTCACGATCCGGCTGGCGATTTCGGCCGCAGATTCCCCCGCTTGGGTTAATCGAAATTCGGGACGCAGCGGATGACCGTGGCCGGGATTCCGTTCCAGAAAACCCAATTGAATCAGGTGGTCAAGGCTTTGGGCAAACGCCGTTCTACCGGCGCTGGTCGCAGCCAGTAGCGGTGCCTGCCGTCCCGGCATGCCTTCATGCATTAACGCCAGAATGTTCAGGGACCATGCGCGGGATGTAAGCTTGACAAGAATCGTTATGTCCATAAAGTATAGTTACTTTAATTTCCGCCAAAAGGATAGTTCAATGCCACTCGTTTCACTGGAAAATACGATCACGATCGCCATGTCCGTGCAAGACAGGCATGTCAGTGCCGAATGGTATCAGGCCAAGCTGGGGTTTGAGCTGATCCACCATATTGACGAAGCCGGATGGAGCGAGATGAAGACCAAAACCAACGGTGTGACCTTGGGTCTGGGTGAGCAGGCCGAGCCTGCGCCGGGCAATACGGTGCCGGTGTTCGGGGTGTCGGATATTGCGACGGCGCGTCAGGCGCTCGAATCCTCGGGCGTCAGGTTCGATGGGGCGACAGAAACGATCGAAGGCATGGTCAGCACCGCGACGTTCTACGACCCGGACGGCAATGCACTGATGCTGGCGCAGGATCTGAGCCAAGCGGCAAGCGCTGCCGAGTAATTCAGCTGCAGGCTATGAAAACACGGAGCAGACCGTTTAGGTCTGCTCTTTGTCCTTTTCGGACAGGTCCGTGGACTTCAGGGTCAATGGAGGGTCCTTGACCTCTTCTGAAATCGGTGCAGGGGCCTGCACTTCTTCTGGTCCGGGCACCGGGTGAGCCATGGGCGCATCATCGCTGTCCTCAACCGGCTCATTCGCCGAAGAAAACTCAGCTGCAACCTCACGCCGAAACACCAGAACATTGCGCCAGTTCACGGTGGAACTGGTCAGGCCTGCCCGTTCCTCGCTGGGCAGAAGTTCCGCACGCTGGTAATCCCAGCCATCCTGCCCCATCTGATTCAGGATCTGTTCGATCGACACTGCAAACCGCCCTTCGGCAGTTTTGACGCCCTTGGCCTTGGTGCCTTTTTGCGGGGCGGGGACAACTTTGTATTCGTAGCGCTGCATCAGATTTTCCTGGTTGCCGATCCCTGGCAATCTAACATGTTGTCGAGTTTCGAACAGTCATCATCGCCCGTTGGGCAAATTCTGTTTTGTCTGTTGCGCCCCGCGCGCGGGGCCGGAAAGGTCCGCGCCAGACGCACCGACCCTGCCGTAGCAGTTTCCTGGACCGAAAGGCTTACGAGCTCAGCTTTTTGCTGACCAACTCATTGACGGCCTTGGGGTTCGCCTTGCCGCCGGTTGCTTTCATGACCTGACCAACAAACCAGCCTGCCAGTTTCGGGTTCACCTTGGCTTTTTCGACCTGCGCCGGATTGGCCGCGATGATTTCGTCCAGCGCAGTTTCGATGGCACCGGTGTCGGTGACCTGTTTCATGCCGCGTTCTTCAACGATCTGCGCCGGGTCGCCGCCTTCGGTGTAGACAATCTCGAACAGATCCTTGGCGATCTTGCCAGAAATGGCGTCTGAGGCGATCAGGTCGATGATCCCACCCAACTGCGCAGGCGAAACGGGCGAGGCGGTGATGTCGTGATCTTCTTTCTTCAGGCGACCGAATAGCTCGTTGATGACCCAGTTTGCGGCCAGTTTACCGCTGCGGCCTTTGGCGACCTCTTCGAAATAAGCAGCCGATTCCACTTCGGCCGTCAGAACCGACGCATCGTAATCCGTCAGACCGAAGGTGTCGATAAAACGCGCCTTTTTTGCATCCGGTAATTCCGGAAGCCCGGCTGCGATGTCGTCGACCCACGCCTGTTCAATCTCCAAAGGCAGCAGATCGGGGTCGGGGAAATAGCGGTAATCATGCGCTTCTTCCTTGGACCGCATCGACCGCGTCTCACCCTTGTCCGGATCATACAGGCGGGTTTCCTGATCGACAGTACCGCCACCTTCGACGATGGCAATCTGACGCCGGGCCTCGACCTCGATCGCTTGCTGGATAAAGCGCATCGAGTTCATGTTCTTGATCTCGCAGCGGGTGCCCAGATGCGAGAAGTCCTGCGTTTCCTGATACTTTTCATAGGCACCGGGTAGGCAGATCGAAACGTTGACATCCGCGCGCAGGTTGCCGTTTTGCATGTTGCCGTCGCAGGTACCCAGATACCGTAGGATCTGGCGCATCTTGGCGATGTAAGCGGCCGCTTCTTCCGGCCCGCGGATATCGGGGCGGCTGACAATCTCCATCAGGCAAACACCGGTCCGGTTCAGGTCGACAAAGGACATATTTGGGTCCATGTCGTGGATTGATTTGCCTGCGTCCTGTTCCATGTGGATGCGTTCAATCCGCACCATGCGTGCAGTGCCGTCGCCCATTTCCACCAGCACTTCACCTTCGCCTACGATAGGCTGGTACAGCTGGGAAATCTGATAGCCCTGCGGCAGGTCGGGATAGAAATAATTCTTGCGGTCAAAGGCCGATACTAGTTTGATATCCGCCTTAAGGCCCAGACCGGTTCGCACCGCTTGTTCAACACAATATTCATTGATCACCGGCAGCATTCCCGGCATCGCCGCGTCCACGAACGCCACGTTCGAGTTCGGCTCGGCCCCAAATTGGGTCGATGCGCCCGAGAACAGCTTGGCATTGGACGAGACCTGCGCATGCACCTCCATCCCGATTACCAGTTCCCAATCGTGCTTGGCCCCGGCAATGGTTTTGGGTTTGGGCATTTCGTATGTCAGGTCGAGCATGGCGCGCCTCATTTCCGCAGAAGTCTAAGCCTGCGTATTAGGCCCGGCACGGCCTAGGGGCAAGGGGGAATCAGTGCCCGGACAGGCGTAAACCCTTCGGAGTAAAGGTCACATCCAATCCGCTGCGCAGCTCATCACGGAACAGATCGCCAATTGCACGTAGGGCATCCCGATGCCCGCGGGCCGCGAACCGTTCGGGTGAATTGATCCGAACACTGTTGTTGAACCCATTTGCTGCATGGGCCCAGATCAGCGGGTGCAGTTCGGTCAGGTGGTCGCGGATCAGCCAGTTTGCAGCCTGGTGTATCTGGCTGCGCACAAAATCTGCCTTGCCGCACTGGCCAGCGCCGTTCTGGATTGTGATGGCACAGTATGCCGACAGCATGTTGACGGTTTGCTGGTCAGGGCGTCGGCGCAGAATATCGTGCATGCCTTCCAGGAAGAAATCGACATCCAGACGCGCGCAGGCCTCTTCGTCCAGGGCAATTGCGTCGAACTGAACCCAAGTATAACCTCCGGCCCCCCAGATGTCCCGGGTCTGGGCCGCCATACGCAGCGCCTGGACCTCAAGCTCGCTATAGCTTCCGAACCAGCGCGGCAGCAGATGGGTGCCCATCGCGCGCATGTGCCGATGGTTAACTGGGTCGAGTTTAATCAACCGCTCGTATTCATCCGCCACCCGCGTGTTGGCTTTACGCTGACCTGCCAAAATTGCGCATCCAGCCGAGGCGACAATGGGGCTGTCCGCTGCGGCCTCGCGACAATTGGGAAGGATTGCAGCTGCCCGATCGAAATGGGCAGCACAGCGGGATTGGTGCAGCGAGGGCAGGGTTGCCTCGTTCGTTGTACCTCGCCATGCCCATGCCATATCAATGTGGGCCAATGCGACAACCAAGGCGATCATCGGGTCGCCCGAATGCGCGCGCATCTCGTCTTCCAATTCGGAAATGCCGTTCATGACATCAAATTCTGATAGCGCTTTGGCGTCAGACAGCGCATGTTCTGCCGCCAGAACCACATCGGCCCGCGCCCCAAACGCCAGCAATTCCGCGACAGGCATGCCGTCGGGTGCAGTTTCCCGTGCGTCGTCTGCTTTGTGCATCAGGTCGGACAATTCCGCCCAGCGATCCTGTCTGGCCAGGAAACGGCCTTTTTCTATCGAGCTGCGCCCAATCTCATCCTGGGCCTGAACATCAGCCAATGGGATGTTCAGTTGCCCTTGGTCTGGCAACACGGGCGAAACAGCCGGGTCAGCGAAATACGCGCCGGATGCAGCGGGAGGAACAATAGAAGATCGGGAACGGGACGAACGGTCCCTAAAAAACCAGAACATGGCGGCACTCGAAACAAAAAAAACAGAAACTTGAGGGTGAGAGCTTTGCCGCAATCGGCTTCGAATTCAAGCTCTTTGGAGGTAATTGGTTAATCTTTGTGTCTAATTGAATTCAAATTCGATTATTGTTTCAAAATGAGACGAAGTGATGACGTTCAACTCGGAAACCGGCCTGTTGCAGGACCTCTTCGAATTCTCTGTGGTGCGGAGACGACTCATCAGGCAGCCGAATCCGCTTGCCGGATGTCAGAACCAGTGAAACGCGCACCGAGAAATCCCAGCGTGTGTCGAAGCGGATATAATCAATGTCCGAACGATCAATTTCGGCCTCACGGGTGCCGGTAAACCAGCGCAGTTTGTTCTGATCAAGAACCAGCCCTGCGCTGGTGTTCTGTGTGATATCCCAAATGGCCGGTAACGTAGGCAGCGCCAACAGCACCACCAGCCACCATGCCGCGTCGAACAGGATCACAAGTGCCAACAAGGCCGCATAGACGCAGATCAGAACACCAACAGTGTGCGGCGCCCGGTTCTGACGCGTAAATTCAAATTCCGTCATGCGTTGAGAATGCGAGAGACCATTTCGGTCGTGTCGCGTGACAGGTCAGGCGTTTCCGCGATGCGGGTCAGCTGCGCGCGGATCAGGTCCTGACGGTCTGCGTCATAGCGTTTCCAGGTCTGGAAGGCCGAACACATCCGCGCCGTGGTTTGTGGGTTGACCGGGTCCAGTTTGATCAGCCAGTCGGCCAGCAACGCATAACCCGCACCATCTGCGCGGTGGAAACCGGCGTGGTTCATGGCCAACGCACCCATCACCGCCCGGAAACGATTGGGGTTTTTCCAGTTGAAATCGGCGTGCTCGGTCAGGGTGCGGGCAATGTCCGCCGTAGCTTCTGGCGAGGCCATCCCGACCTGAAGGGCAAACCACTTGTCCATCACCAGGCGGTCGTGCTGCCATTGTTCGTAGAATGCGGAAAGCTCGGCCTCACCTTTGCTTGCGCGCAGCAGGCAGGACAGGGCGCTCAGCTGCTGCGTCATGTTGCCAGCCGCCGCGTATTGCTCGGCCGCCATTGCCGCACCATCAAGCCGTGAGGTCAGGGCCAATGCAGCATTGCCCAGCGAACGTTTGCCGGCTTGGTCTGCGTCGGGACTGTATGGCGCCTCGATCAAGGTTTCGCTGTGCAGACGCGGTAGAAGATCCTGAACGTGCTGCGCTGTTGCCTGCCGCAGTGTCTCTACCGCTGTCCAGATGGCCATAGGGTCAGGTGTTTCACCCCGGTCGGACAACGCAGCGGCCAGTTCGGATTGCGAAGGCAGACCCAGCATCAGGGCGCGATACGCCGGGTCCAGATTGCCGTCGCGCAGAACGGCCAGCACCCCGTCAAGGTAATCCGCACCCGGCGTTGCGTCTTCGAGGGTCATGCGCAACAGCGTGTCCTGCGCTAATGACCGTCCCGCCTGCCACCGATTGAAAGGATCAATGTCATGGGCCAAAAGGAAGGCGCGTTCGGCATCAGTGTGATCGTGCTCAAGGATCACAGGGGCCGAGAAATCTCGCAGGATTGAGGCCACAGGTTTTGCCGCCAGCCCGGTGAACTGGAAGCTTTGTTCAGTCTCGGTCAGTTCCAGAACCTCGGTTGCGCGCACCTCGTCCCCGTTTTGGCCAAGCAGACCTACCGCGACGGGGATCACTTGCGGCAGCTTTTCGGACTGCCCAGGTGTTTCTTCGGTATGCTGCGCCAATGTCAGCGTATATGTGCCGTCATTCCAATCTTCGCTCACTGTCACGCGCGGCGTGCCAGATTGGCTGTACCAGCGCTTGAACTGGCTCAGGTCGCGGCCGGTGGTGTCCTCGAACACCTTGATCCAGTCTTCAATGGTGCAGGCCTGTCCGTCATGGCGGAGGAAATACAGATCCAAGGCCTTGGAGTAGGCCTCATCACCAACAAGACGTTTCAGCATACCGATGATCTCGGCACCTTTTTCGTAGACGGTCGCGGTGTAGAAGTTGTTGATTTCCTGAAAGCTCTCGGGCCGGACTGGGTGGGACAGCGGTCCGTTATCTTCGGGGAATTGCCGCGCGCGAAGGTCGATGGCGTCCTCAATCCGCTTCACCGGGGCCGAGCGCATGTCTGAGGTGAACTGCGCATCCCGGAAAACGGTCAGCCCTTCTTTCAGGCACAGTTGGAACCAGTCGCGGCAGGTGATCCGGTTGCCGGTCCAATTGTGGAAATACTCATGCGCGATGATCGCCTCGATCCGTTCGAAATTGGCATCGGTTGAGGTTTCGGGGCTGGCCAGAACAGCGGATGAGTTGAAGATGTTCAGCCCCTTGTTTTCCATTGCGCCCATGTTGAAATCGTCCACGGCCACGATATTGAATACGTCCAGATCGTATTCCCGACCATAGACGTGTTCGTCCCACTTCATGGACTTCTTCAACGCTTCCATCCCGAAGGCGCACTTGCCCTCGTCACCGGGACGGACCCAGAGGTTCAGATCGACCTCGCGGCCTGACATTGTGGTGAATTGGCCGGGATGGGTAATCAGATCGCCCGCGACCAGCGCGAACAGGTAGGCGGGTTTGGGCCACGGGTCGGTCCATTCTGCCCAACCTTCGCCTTTGCCCGAGGGGTTGCCGTTGGACAGCAAAACAGGAAGATCACCGTTGATGCGCACAGTGAAGGTGGACATCACATCAGGGCGGTCAGGGTAGAAGGTGATCTTACGGAACCCTTCGGCCTCGCATTGGGTGCAGTACATGCCGTTCGACATATATAGCCCTTCGAGCGCCGTGTTGTTTCCCGGGTCGATCTCAACCTCGGCCTCCCAGATAAACGGCGCATCCGGCGCTGCGAGAGTCAAGCCCTTGTCGGTAATCTCGGAGGGGATTTCAGCACCATCGATGGATGCGCGGATCAGCTTGAGGTCTTCGCCATGCAAGAAGAATGTCTTGTCGCTGGCCTCCGGGTTCGGACGAAATGCGATGCGTGATGTGACGCGGGTTGCGTGGGCGGCCAGATCGAACGTCAGGTGCACGCTGTCCACCAGATAACCAAAGGGCGTGTAGTCTTTCAGATAGATCGTCGTTGGGGCAGCGTCGCGCATCAGGGGCCTCGCATGATTTTGTGTTTGCGCGAACGTATGGGCTGTGGCGGTTGGCTGCAAGCGGTGCGATCCGCGCGCCGGAATGTCCCGATAATTGATTTTGGTAAGTCTTTTTGACCGCGACGCTGCGGCGCACGTTGCCTATCGGAAACTTTCGTCCTAAATGCTGACGGCATACAGTCGTGCACATTCCCGGGAGAAACAAAATGAGCAGCAGACAGGCGCGCAGCGGATTGCAGGTGGATACGGTTCTGGCCGAGTTCATCGAAGATCAAGCCCTGCCGGGTACAGGTGTCACAGCAGATGCCTTCTGGGATGGTCTGGCGCGCATGGTTGCCGAGCTTGGCCCCAAGAACCGCGCCTTTCTGGCCAAGCGGCAGGACATCCAGGGCAAGGTCGATGCATGGCATCTTGAGCGTCAAGGCCAGGACCACGACGCCGAGGCCTATCAGGCTTTCCTGCGCGAGATCGGTTATCTGGTCGAGGAAGGTGCAGATTTCCAGATTGAAACCGCCAATGTCGACCCCGAGATCGCCTCGATCCCCGGACCGCAGCTTGTTGTTCCGATTACCAATGCGCGATTTGCACTGAACGCAGCCAATGCACGTTGGGGCAGTCTGTATGACGCGCTTTACGGAACGGACGCGATGGGTGATTTGCCTGCGGCTGGCGACTACGACGCGGCGCGTGGAGCGCGAGTGATTGCATGGGCCAAAAAGTTTTTGGATGACGCTGTGCCGCTGGCTTTCGGGTCATGGGCTGATGTCTCAGATCTGAGTGTACAGGACGGCGCGCTGATGCCGACTCTGGCCAATCCTAAACAATTTGTAGGTTACGACGGAGATCCGGGCAAACCGGATGCGGTACTGCTCTGCAACAACGGGCTGCACATTCAGATCAGGGTCGACGGACACAGCGTTACCGGGGCCACTGATCCGGCGCATATTGCCGATATGCGTCTGGAATCGGCCTTGTCGACCATCATGGATTGCGAGGATTCGGTCGCTTGCGTCGATGCCGCTGACAAGGTGGTGGCATATGGCAATTGGCTTGGACTGATGAAGGGTGACCTGACCGAAGAGGTGAACAAGGGCAACACGACTTTCACCCGCAAACTTGCCAAGGACCTGAGCTTTACGACGGCATCCGGTGAGACAGGCAGCTTGAAGGGTCGTTCGCTGATGCTGATCCGCAACGTCGGGCATTTGATGACAAACCCTGCTGTGTTGGATGAACAGGGCAATGAGATCGGCGAAGGGTTGATGGATGCGCTCTGCACGACGCTGATCGCCATGCACGATCTCAAGCGTGAAGGTGGCAATTCGCTCCAGGGCTCGGTCTATGTGGTGAAACCCAAGATGCACGGACCGAAAGAAGTCGCGTTCTCGGTCGAGATTTTTGACATGGTCGAAGACATCCTTGGCCTGCCGCGCAATACCGTGAAGCTGGGCATCATGGATGAAGAACGCCGCACGTCGGTCAACCTCAAGGAATGCATCCGCGCTGCGAAATCGCGGGTGGCCTTCATCAACACCGGTTTTCTTGACCGGACCGGGGATGAATTTCACACCTCGATCGAAGCTGGACCAATGCTGCCCAAGGGCGACATCAAGAACACACCCTGGATTGCGTCTTATGAAGATCGCAACGTAGATATCGGTCTGGCCTGCGGCCTGAAAGGCAAGGCACAGATTGGTAAGGGCATGTGGGCTATGCCCGACCGGATGGGTGATATGCTGGAGCAGAAGATCGGCCACCCGAAATCCGGCGCGACGTGCGCCTGGGTGCCGTCGCCGACAGCGGCGACACTGCACGCGACGCACTATCACAAGATCGACGTACTGGCACGCCAAGATGAACTGGCTGCCGGTGGCGCGCGGGGGACGCTGGGGGATTTGCTGACCATTCCGCTGCTGGGCGGTCGAAACCTCAGCGAAGACGAGATCGCCCGCGAGATCGAGAACAACGCGCAGGGCATTCTTGGATACGTGGTGCGCTGGGTTGATCAGGGCGTTGGCTGTTCGAAAGTGCCAGATATCAACGATGTCGGTCTGATGGAGGATCGCGCGACCTGCCGGATTTCATCTCAGGCGCTGGCCAACTGGTTGCACCATGATGTTGTCTCGGAAGGGCAGGTCATGGCTGCGATGAAAAAAATGGCTGCTGTGGTGGATCGCCAGAACGAAAATGACGCAGACTATCGCCCGTTGGCACCTGGTTTCGACGGAATTGCTTTCCAAGCGGCCTGTGATCTGGTCTTCAAGGGGCGTGTGCAACCCTCGGGCTATACCGAGCCGGTTCTTCATGCCCGCCGGTTGGAACTGAAAGCCAGCCTTTAAACCAACAGGAACGATAGGACACGACATGGGAGTTTCCCTCCGCAAAGCCCGCACCATCATCCGAAAGACCCTTGAAAAGGGGCACGAAATGGAGCTGAAACCCCTTTCCGTCGTCGTTCTTGATGCAGGCGGCCACGTGATCGCATTTGAACGCGAAGACGACGCGGCCCCCGGTCGGTTCGCAATTGCGCATGGCAAGGCCTATGGCGCAGTGATGCTGGGCATGGCTGGCACCGCGCAGATGCAGCGGGCCGAAGCGCAGGCCTATTTCATGGCAGCTGTGAATGGCGTCTATGGCGGGCAGGTCGTGCCAGTTCCGGGTGGTGTGTTGCTTCGCGACAAAAAGGGCGTAGTTATCGGTGCGGTCGGCGTGACCGGCGATACGTCCGACAATGATGCCGCAGCGGCATTGGCCGGGATCGAAACTGCCGGCCTGACTGGCGAGATCTGAACCTGATGACTGGCGGAGAGCCTTTTGGGCTCTCCGACCCAATGCGATGTTCGTGCAAAGCCACAAAAACAAGCAATGGCCAAAGTACCAGACAAAGCGCGATCATTTTCCAACATGTGCACAGTTGAACAAGAGCTTGCGCTGACACGCAGGGCCTGTGCTATTGCGCGCTGTTCTTGCTGTCGATAGTTTTTGGAAAGCAAACAGAAAACGCAGGAACGCAGCATGTCTCGACCCGTCGTCGGTATCATCGGCAACTCGTATTTGATGAATGATCAATATCCGACCCATGCCGGTGGGACGATGAACTCGGACGCGGTTGCGAATGTGTCGGACTGTCTGCCGTTGCTGATCCCAGCCGATCCGCGCTATGTCTCGGTCGATGAGCTGCTTGAGGTCTGCGACGGTTTTCTGCTGAC
This sequence comes from Ruegeria sp. A3M17, assembly GCF_003318255.1. Taxonomy (GTDB): domain Bacteria; phylum Pseudomonadota; class Alphaproteobacteria; order Rhodobacterales; family Rhodobacteraceae; genus Ruegeria. The sequence continues at coordinate 6,019 of NZ_QOCF01000009.1, read as the reverse complement.
CGGCGGGCGCCCGAATGTCCACCCCGAGGAATACGGCGAGTCCGCGACCGAGGCCCATGGTGAATTTGACAGGGCGCGCGATGCGATCACATTGCCGCTGGTGCGCGCCTGTGTGGAACGCGGGCAGCCCTTCTTTGGCATCTGCCGAGGGTTCCAAGAAGTCAACGTGGCGATGGGCGGGACACTATACCCGGAAATCCGAGAGCTGCCGGGTCGGATGAACCACCGCATGCCGCCTGATGGGACCCTGGAAGAGAAATTTGCCCTGCGTCATGTCGTTGCGCTGAACGAGGGCGGTGTATTCCACCGCCTGATGGGCGCGACCGAAGTGATGACGAACACCTTGCACGGGCAGGGGATCAAATCGGTTGGGCGTCGGGTTGTGATTGATGGTCAAGCCCCCGATGGAACGCCCGAGGCTATATTCATTCAGGACGCGCCCGGATTTACGTTGTCAGTGCAATGGCACCCGGAATGGGACGCCGAAAATGATCCCGTGTCCCGCCCATTGTTCAAGGCGTTCGGCGCTGCTGTTCATGCATGGGCAACCGGTTCGGATAGGGCGCTAGTTCAACAAACCGCATAACTCCTGCGCCGATCCGGGAGGAAGGGTCCGGACCGGCGCAGCGCGATCAAACCAGCAGATTGAACTGATTGATCAAAGGCAGGGTGCGCGCTCGCTCACCCGTCAGGTCAAAAAGGGCATTGCCAAGGGCCGGCATGGACGGGGGAGTCCCCGGTTCGCCAACGCCGCCCATGTGCTGGTTGGTTTCCAGAATTTTCACCTGGGTCACCGGAGCATTGTGCATCCGCAGGGCGTCGTAGTCGGGGAAGTTGTACTGTTCGACCTCACCGTCCGAGAATGTGATCTCACCCATCACGGCCGCCGACAGGCCATAGATCATGCCGCCGAACATCTGCGCCTCGACTGTGCCGGGGTCCAGGGCCAGACCGACGTCACAGGCGATCCATGCCTTGGCGATACGGATAGTGCCATCCTCATCGACGACCTCGATCACCTGAGCGACCGGCGTGCCAAAGCTATAGGTCATCGCCACACCGCGCCCGACACCGTCCGGGGTTTCTCCGGTCCAGCCGGACATCTCTTTCACGGCCTGCAGACAACCTGCCGATGGCGCGTGCTCGGCTTTGGCCAATTCCAATCGGAACTCCAGCGGGTCGCGGCCAGCGGCATGCGCCATCTCGTCCATGAAGGTCTCATGGAAGAATCCATTGTGGCTGTTCCCGACTGAACGCCAAAAGCCGACGGGAATATCCAGATCGGCGATGTGCCCGCTCATGCGATAGTTGGGCACCGCATAGGGTTGGTTAAAAAACCCTTCGACCAGCACTTTGTCGGGTCCGCCAGCCGGCAAGCCGGTATAGCGCTGAACCGCTTGTTGCGTGCAGGATTGCGCCGCGACCTTGCCGTCAATCAGAACGGCTTGACCGTCTTTGACAGCACCGCGCATACGGGCCATCGCACCGGGGCGGTAGTAGTCGTGGCGCATGTCCTCTTCACGGCTCCAGGTGGTCTGGACAGGAACGCCGGGCATGGCCATCGCGACCTTTGTGGCGATCTCGCCAAAGTCCAGCTCACCCCGGCGGCCAAATCCCCCACCCAGATAGGTGGTGTGGATTTGAACGGCCTCTTTATCCAGGTTGGCCGTGTTGGCCGCGCGTATTTGGACAAGCGTCGGGGCCTGATTGCCGCACCACAGTTCCAGCGCCGAGCCTGTGAACAGCGCGGTGGCGTTCATCGGCTCCATCGTGGAATGGGCCAGATAGGGCACTGTATATTCGGCAGTGATTTCGGTGGCGCCGTCGGGCAGAGTGTCAACATCCCCGTCATCGCGCATGGTCGAATTGGGGGACGTGTCGAAGGATTTCGCGATTTCCGCAAATACAGCGTCAGTTTCAGGCGGGTAGGGGGCGTCGCCCCAGTCCACATCAATCGCCTCGACGGCCTGAATGGCCAGCCATGTGTTGGTGGCAATCACAGCCACGCCGTTGCCCAGATCAACCACCTTTTCCACGCCCGGCATCTGTTCGGCCGCGCTGGCGTCAAAGCTCTTCATCTCACCGCCCAGCTTGGGATTGATGCGGACAGAGGCAAACTTAAGACCCTCCGGGCGCACGTCGATCCCGAACTCAGCCGTTCCGGTGGATTTGCCGACCACATCCACACGCGGCAGGTTCCGCCCCAGCAAGCGCCAGTTTGACGGATCGCGTAATTCGACTTCCGGCGGTTCAATCTGACCGGCAGCCTCGGAAAGCTCAGTATACGGAATGCGCGTCCCGTCCGGTGCAATCACCGTGCCGTTCTCGGTTTTCAGTTGCGTACGATCCACGCCCAGACGGTCAGCTGCGGCCTGTTTCAGCGTTTCGCGCGCGGTCGCACCCGCCTCGCGCATACGCTCGAACCCGTCCTTCATCGAGGTCGAGCCGCCGGTAACTTGCAGGCCCAGTGTTCGGCCTAACACACCCAGCGCTTCCCCCAGATTGTGCTGGAAGTCCGAGATGTCATAACCCTTGTTCGGCAAGCCTTCTCCAACCAGGGCCGAGTTGTAATAGGCCGCTGCTGCGGGGCCGTGCAGAACGCGGACCTGGTCCAGCTCCACATCCAGTTCTTCGGCGATCAAGGCTGCCCAAGTGGTCCTGACGCCTTGCCCCATCTCGGCGCGAGGGGCGAACAGGGTGACGCCTTGCTGATCAATCAGAACAAAAGGGCTGAGCGCGGTTTCGCCCTTAGCTGGTCTCAGCGGATTGGCGGCCGGGCGGCTGACGTAATAGGCGCCGAATGCCACGCCGCCGACAATCGCGGCCGAGCCGATCAGGAACGTACGGCGGAGGATTTTTCCAACAGATGCCATCGTTTATGCCTCTTTCAGCTTGGATGCCGCGTCGTGGATTGCAGCGCGAATGCGGGGGTAGGTGCCACAGCGGCATAAATTGCCCTGCATGGCATCGTCGATATCGGTATCCGAAGGCGCAGGGTTCTCGGCCAGCAGCGCCGCGGCTTGCATGATCTGGCCCGACTGGCAGTAGCCGCATTGCGCCACCTGATGATCGACCCAGGCCTGCTGAATCGCGGCCATCGCGTCCGGGGAGCCAATGCCTTCAATCGTGGTCACATCGCCCCATACATCCGACAGCGCCACTTGGCACGAACGCACAGCCTCGCCGTCAATGTGCACGGTGCATGCCCCGCAAGCGGCCACGCCGCAGCCGAATTTGGTGCCAGTCAAGCCGACCTCATCCCGTAGAACCCAAAGCAGGGGGACGTCATCGGGCAGGTCAACCTGATGTTGCTTTCCGTTGATCTTAAGGGCGGTCGCCATGGCGCACCTCTCGTAGCTGTGGCTGGTTTCTGACATAATTGATTAAAAGTGTCAGTGTGTCAATTGACAAAATGGACAGAAACTGTCACCAGTTCAAGGATGGCAGACGTAGCAGACGATACACGGCAACAGGCGATCCTGGACTCGGCGTTTCGGGCCTTTGCGACTTATGGATTCCGCAAGACCTCGATGGATGACATAGCGCAGGGCGCAGGGATGTCCCGTCCGGCAGTGTATCTGCATTTCAAAAATAAAGAGGCGATCGTTACTAAACTAACCGAGCTCTACTATGCAGCGAAAAGCGTTGCAGTGGCCGCGGCGCTGACCAAACCGGGCTCGGTTTCGGACATTTTCAAGGGCGCGGTTCAAGCCCAAACCGAGGGGATGGCGACCATCCTTGCATCCCCACATGGGCTTGAAATGTTGGATACGACCAAATCCATGTCGTCAGAAATCATATCGCAAGGCGAGGCTAAACTTGCGCGCCTATATGCCGAGTGGCTGAAGCGCGAAGATCAGGCTGGGCGAGTCTGGTTGCAGATGGAGGCAGACGAGACGGCCAAAACGATAACGGCCACTCTGAAAGGGCTGAAGGCAAGCGCTATTGGCGCGGAAGAATATGAAACCCGTGTTGCCCAGTTTGCCGCTCTGGTAGGAGCGGGGCTAGAAGTCAGGTAACGCGCTGGCGCACCTTGAATTCTGGTGCATCCCACAGGCGGTTCTGCATGATGTCCGCCAAGATTTCGACTGCATTTTCAACATCCTGCTCATCAATGTACAGCGGCGTGAAGCCAAACCGCATGATGTCAAGCGCGCGGAAGTCTCCGATCACGCCGCGGGCAATCAGGGCCTGCATGGCGGCATAGCCGTCGGCAAATCGGAAAGACACCTGACTGCCGCGCTGGGCGGGATCGCGCGGGCTTGCCAGTTGCAGATCGGGGCAGGCGGCTTCGACACGTTTGATGAACAACTCGGTCAATTCAATGGATTTGGTCCGCACGTCCTGCATGTCAGCCATATCCCAGATATCCATCGCCGCAGACAGCGCGACCATCTGAAGGATCGGAGGCGTACCGACACGCATTCTTTCGATCCCGTTGCCAGCGCGATAATCCAGATCAAAGGCAAAAGGCGCCTCGTGGCCCAACCACCCGGACAATGCGGGGCGCACCTGTTCCGTCAGGCGCGGGGCGACATAGATGAATGCGGGCGCACCCGGCCCGCCGTTCAGGTATTTATAGCTGCACCCAACCGCGAAATCTGCATTGCATGCCGCCAGATTGACGGGAATCGCGCCAGCTGAATGGGCCAGGTCCCAGACTGTCACTGTGCCGTTTGCATGGGCAAGTTCTGTCAAAGCATTCATGTTGTGGATCCGGCCCGAGCGGTAATCCACCTCGGTCAGCATCAAAACGGCTACATCCTCAGTCACATTGTCAGCTACGTCTTCCGGTGCGACGACGCGCAGTTCATATTCCGGCCCGAGTGAGCGAAGCAGGCCATCCACCATATAGAGGTCGGAGGGAAAGTTACCACTGTCCGAAAGTACGACCTTGCGATCCGGGCACAATTCAAGCGCTGATGCAACGGCCTGGTAGACCTTGATCGACAGGGTGTCGCCGGTGACGATACTGCCAGGTTCTGCGCCAATCAGCCGTCCGATGCGGTCACCCAGGCTGATCGGCAACGCCATCCACCCCGCCTTGTTCCAGCCGGTGATCAGCATCTGCCCCCATTCCTGAACCATCATGTCACTGACCCGATCGCCGGCAGCGCGGGGCAGCGGTCCAAGCGAGTTTCCGTCCAGATAAACGACGCCTTGGGGAAGGTTGAACATGGCTTTGGTCGCGGCAAAGTCGGTCATCGTTTTCTCATCATTATGTGGACAATTATTGATGCAAAATGGCTATCTGATCCAAAAGCGGCTGTCCATCATCGAGGACCCTCTCTGCAACCATGTCCGGGCGCGCGCCGATTGCATGGCTGCGACCAACTGTGATTTTGCTATTTCCAACGAAAAGCGGTAGGTCATCGGGCAAAAGCGACACTTTGCCCTGCCCGAATACGAAAGACTGCCCGACATGCAAAAAATCGACATCCCACCGGTGTGGCTGCTGGGCTTTGCTGTGGTTGCATGGCTGCAGGCGCGGCATATGCCGATGGGGCTGTCGCTCGACAACGGGTTTGTTGATTTGCTCAGCGGTGTTCTGATCGGTGGCGGTGTTATCATGATCGTTCTGGCCGCAGCCGAATTTCGCCGTCATCGCACCACGATTATCCCGCATGAAACGCCTACATCGCTGGTGCAGTCAGGGATCTTCAAACGTAGCCGAAACCCCATATACGTGGGCGATGTGCTCATCCTGTCCGGCCTGATCCTGCGGTTTGATGCCATAGCGTCATTGGTTCTGATTCCAATATTCGTATGGCTTCTGGAACGTCGTTTCATCGTGCCAGAAGAGGACAGAATGCGCAGAATTTTTCGCGCCGACTTTGCCCGATATGAACGCCAAACCCGCCGATGGATATGAGGTGATGTGGTAATAACACAACGTATTAATGCTGCGCTTGCGAAATAATGTTGCGCAGGATACACCTTTGCTTAACAAACAATACCGACCACCCGCTCGGTCAGAGTGAAAATTAGGGGGACTGCCAGTGAAGATAGGCACACCGAG
>NZ_QOCF01000023.1 GCF_003318255.1 Ruegeria sp. A3M17 | reverse complement strand
CAAAATATGCGCCCCAACACAGCTGAATTTTGCACAAGTGTGAAAATTGGCCATGATGTCAACGTGCTAAATTTCCCCCCTTTAAGGTTTGAATGTCTGAATGGGGCGTGTTAGCCGGGATTTCCCAGCCGTTTACAGTGTGTGAATGTTAGCTTTCCGGGGCTTTTGGCTGGGTCCCTGAAAGTGGTTTTTGATATGGTATGACTTCAAAGCTAAGACCCATCTTCAGCCTGTGCAGCCCACAACGAGTGGTGGCCGGAGCGTTCTTCCTTCCTATGCTGGCTTACGCTTTTCCGCCGTTCCAGATGTCGGATTTGCCGTTTGTCATAAGCTTCTTATTTTGGTTCGGGGTGATGGGCATCGCTGTGACGTCGACCTGGATGGCCCGAAAACTGATCCGCGAACCCGGGACTGTTCTGAACCTGCCGGTGCGTGACCTGGCAATCGCCCTGTTTGTTTTGCTGTTGTTTATCCCGTCCCTTTGGGTGCTGGCCGTGGTTCTGTTTTCCATTGGGGGCCACTCCGCACCCGGCATTCCGCGGGTTATTGGATACAGTGCGTTGTTTACCGCTGGTCTGATTTTGACCAGCCGGGCGGAACCCAAAAGCGCTCCACCATCATCCCCGGCACCGCGGCTTGCGCGACGGTTGCCTGCGTCTTTTCAGGGGCAGATTTATCGCCTGAGCTCGCGCAATCACTATGTGGATGTGGTCACATCTGAGGGCACCTTTGCGATCCGATTACGGCTCTCTGATGCGGTTGGGGAAATGGAGCCCTTGCGCGGGCATTGTGCGCACCGGTCCCATTGGATCGTGGACAACGCAGTCACAGGCACCGAGAAGGTAGCCGACAGAATCTACTTGAAGCTGGTGAATGGTGACCTGATACCGGTCAGCCGGAAGTACAAGCCGATGCTTGAGGACGACGGGTTGATATGATCTCAGCGTGGCATTGGGATGATTTGTGGATGAGGGCCGGTCAGGATGGCCATTGCCCGGTCGCTCATCAAGTCACTTAGAACTTTCTCGGAACTTCGTAGCCCGCCTGTATAGGTGCCATAAGCCGGTAGGATAAGCCTTGAATTATCCAGCAAAAACGCCGGGCGTGTGATCGTCCGACCGCGTGCCCTGATGCGGGTCTTGGGATGATAGTGCCCCGAGATTTCGCCGTGACCACCGGGTTGGGCGATATGCCGAAAAACCAGCGGACCTACCACGTATTCAGCCAGATGTGTTCCGCCCAGATCTATTGGACCCGGGTCGTGGTTTCCTTCGATCCAAATCCATTGTCGGCTTGCTTGCAGGGCCGTCAACGAGAGCTTCTCGGCGGCGCCCAACGCCGCCAAAGCATCCAAATCGTCAAAGCTGTCGCCCAGGCAGATGACAGTTTGCGCGCCAGTTCTGTCGATGTCGGCTGCCAGCCGGGTCAGGGTGTCCTGACTGTCATAAGGCGGCAAAGAGGGACCACCGCGCCGCGCCATACGTTCGGATTTTCCAAGATGCAGATCGCTGACGCATAGCAGATTCCGACTTGGCCACCACAACGCACCAGATCCCAATGCGCGCAGGTCTTGTTCAGTAAAGGAAAACGCCAGCTCGTTCATGGTACGTTCTTCACCTGTTTTGACCACTGGCGCAAGCTGATTTACTTCGCGTCTAGTCCCGCAGCCTGTAGCAGCCGGGCGCTTTCCTCGGCCAACATGCGTTCTTCGGCGGCACCTTTGACCGGTACCTTGCCAACCTCCAGAAACAACGGCGCAGCAAGCGGAGAGACCCGATCCAGCCGAACCAGATCGATACGGTCGCCAATTCGTTCAATCATTGCTTCAATGCGTCCAAAATCCACCAGACCGCGCATCGCTTCCTCGCGGGTGATCTGCATCAGCAGGTGGTCGGGGTCATATTTCAGCAATGTGTCGTAAAGGATGTCCGATGAAAACGTAGCCTGACGCCCGCTTTTGCGTTGCCCGCCTGTATTGCGCTCGATCAGGCCTGCGATGGTGGCTGAGGCGCGAAAGGTTCGTTTCATGACAGCGTTGCCCGCCAGCCATGTCTCAAGCCCGTCACGAAGCTCGTCCAGTTGGAACAGAGGGCGTGGGTCGGTCACAACATCCAGGCCCCAAACCAGCGTCGCATAGTCGGTGGCAACAAAACCAAGCGGCGCCAGCCCGGTTTCCTCCATCCGTTTGGTCAATAGAAGCCCGAGGGTCTGTTGTGCATTGCGCCCGGCGAAGCCGTAAACACATAGATGTTCGCGGCCATCATTGGGAAAGCTCTCGATCAGCAATCGATCGCGGTGAGGCAATCGGGACATATCCCGCTGCAACGCTAACCACTCGGCCGTGTGGGCAGGTAGTTGTGGCCAGTCCGGCTGAGCGAACATGCGAAGGATACGGTCGCTGAGTTGGGTCGAGGTCGCGAACTTGGTGCCCGAGAACGTGGCGATTTTGGGCTTCTTGTCGGCCCGGCGACTGACCTCGACCACCATTTCTCGCAGCCCCTCGTACCGCACGATCTGCCCGCCTATCAGGAAGGTATCTCCGGGCGTCAGAGAGGCAGCAAATGCCTCCTCGACCTCACCAAGGGGCTTACCCCCGCGATTGCGCTTTAGGCGGACCTTCAGCGTGTCGGTGTCCTGTATCGTGCCCAGGTTCATGCGAATACGCTGTGCCGCCCGCGGATCTCTTAGCTGCCATTTCCCGTCCGGTCGCTGCAACAGCCGCTGCCAGCGATCATAGGCGCGCAGTGCGTAGCCGCCGGTTGCGCAGAAACCCAAACAGGCGTCGAACTCAGCGCGGCTGAGGTCAGAAAATGGCCCTGCTGTTGTCATTTCGGTGAACAGGGCATCTGCATCGAACGGACCTGCTGCAGCGGCGATGAGCATATGCTGGCACAACACGTCCCTTGGGCCCGTTCCGCGCGGTTCGCCATCCAGGTCATGGGCCTTTGCGGCCTCCAGCGCGGCTACGCACTCTACGACTTCGAACCGGTTCGCTGGCACCAAAAGGGCCTTGGAGGGGGCGTTGTAGCGGTGATTGGCCCGACCGATACGCTGCACCAGCCGCTTGACGTTTTTTGGCGCACCAATCTGGATCACCAGGTCGACATCCCCCCAGTCGATGCCGAGATCCAGACTGCCTGTACAGACGATCGCGCGCAGATCGCCACGCACCATTGCGGCTTCGACCCGCTCACGCTGTTGCCGATCCAGGCTGCCATGATGGATGCCAATGGGTAGCCCGTCGTCATTGGCAAGCCAGATATTGTGAAAGAAAATCTCGGCCTGCGCGCGGGTGTTGTGAAAGATAAGAGTGGTCTTGTGCCGTTTGATCTGCTCAAGAACGGCGGGGATCGAATAGGCCGCCCCTCCGCCGGACCAGGGAGGCATTTCCTGCGTCTCAAGCATTTGGATATCGGGGTCGGGGCCGGGATCAGCCTGAATGATCTTGCAAGGATCGGGGTGGCGGGCCAAAAACTGCGCGATGGCATCAGGATCTTCGACTGTGGCTGAAAGACCAACGCGGCGAAGGTCCGGGCACAAGCTTTGCAAACGGGCTAGCGCCAGCATCAATTGATCGCCACGCTTGCTTTCGGCCAGGGCGTGGATTTCGTCCACGATCACGCGTTGAACGCCCGCAAACATCCGTGGCGCATCCTCATAAGAGGTCAGCAAGGCCAGGCTTTCAGGCGTGGTCAGCAGGATGTGCGGAGGGTCCACGCGCTGACGTTTCTTTTGCGTGGCTGAGGTATCGCCTGTTCGGTCTTCGATGCGAATGGGCAGACCGATTTCATCCGCGGGGCCGCGCAGGTTTCGGCGGATATCGGCGGCCAAAGCCTTGAGTGGGGAAACATAAAGCGTGTGCAGGCCGGGGCGATCGTTTTCCGCCAGTTCGGCCAGCGTCGGAAGGAAACCGGCCATTGTTTTGCCACCGCCGGTGGGCGCAATAAGCAAAGTAGCCGGGTCTGCAGCCCGGTCAAACATCTCTTGCTGATGTGGGTGGATGGACCAGCCTTTGGCGTCAAACCAATCCGTGATCCGGGCGGGAATCTGCGTCATGAACGCAGACTACCCGGCCTGTCCTGGAAATGGCACGGCGTTAATTTACGATTATCTCGTCTTTGACGAACATGTTGGCCCATGCCCTGTCGATCAGGTCGGGGCTCATCTGATAGGGGATGCCCTCGAATTCGCAGATTGAGATCATCTGGTCGATCAGGAAGATCGGCTGATAGTTGGCATAGACGTTGTTGATGGTCGGGTACTTGACCTTCAGCAAATGCACCAGAGCGGATTCGTCCAGTGGCATGCCGCGCTTGCGAGCGACCATCGCAAAGATCTTCAGGAAGTCTTCTTGAACCGGACCGCCAATCTTGATCTTGAAGAAGATCCGGCGCAGGGCCGCTTGGTCGAAGATCTCATTCGGGTGGAAGTTGGTCGAGAAGATAACCAATGTGTCAAAGGGAACCTCGAATTTTTCGCCTGATTGGAGGCCAAGAATATCCTTGTTCTCTTCCAGTGGAACAATCCATCGGTTGATCAGCGCCTGTGGCGGTTCCTGCTGACGACCAAGGTCATCCACGATAAAGATGCCGCCAGTTGATTTTAGCTGCAGCGGCGCCTGATAAGTCCGCGCAGTCGGGTTGTAGACCAGATCCAGCATTGAAAGCGAAAGTTCACCACCCGTTACAACGGTCGGGCGTTCGCACTGAACATAGCGCGTGTCGAACCGCTTGCGACGGCGCAGGCTGTTGGGGTCATCCGCCTCTTGCTCGATCGCGGTGTGGACGATCGGGTCATAGACCGTGATGACCTGACCTGCATACTCGATGGCACGGGGTACATAGACGTTGTCCCCCAGCGCGTCGCGAATACCGTTCGAGATTGAGGATTTACCATTTCCCGGAGGGCCATACATCAGAATGGATCTGCCGGCGCTGACCGCGGGGCCCAGATGGTCCAGCAGGCTGTTGGGCAGAACCAGATGCCCCATGGCACCGGTTAGCTGATCACGGGTCACTTGAATGTTTCGGATCGACTGACGCTTGACCTGTTCCCGGTAGACGTCCAGCGGAACCGGCATGGCACCGAAATATTCAGACTGGCTCAGCGCGTCCAGGGCGCGGGCTTTGCCGGCATCGGTAAGCTGATAGCCCATCTCGTTACCGCTATTGGCGTTCAACGTGCCGGTCGCTTCGAGCAGTTTCTGATCGCGTGCGATGTCGACCAATTCCTGCGTGACCGCGCCTGGCAAACAGATCGCTTCCGCGATTTCCGTGACCGTATCCACGTTTTTTCGGAATATCGTCTTAAGTAGAATGTCCCGCATCATCACGATGGGCAGTTTCATTTCGGCCATACCCTTTGGGGCAGGGGGGGCCATAACCGAGGTCGTCTGCATATTCATGAGCGTTGCCCGTCTATCCACTAATCACGCCAAAAGCCCCACAAGGGCCGCTTGCATAAAATCTTAACCTGCTTTGTGTCAGCACCAAGGCATTGAAAAGGCGGACTGATGATAGTTTATGAGCCGGAAACAGTTCCGAAAATCAGATAGATCGCCAAGCTGGCCCCCAACGGAAAACCCATGGGGAAATGCTTGCCCCGATCCCAGCTTTCCCAATCCGGGGCGATTGCCCTAAGGCGCGTGTGCTTGGCTAGCCTGTGCGTCACATATGCGCCAAGCATGGCACAAGTGGCGATCAGCGTCATAAGCAGATAGTCACCAGCCCAAACAAAAGCCGAGGCGGCAGCCAGAAACTTGGCATCACCTGCCCCCATGACGCCAGCCGCATTGAACAGGATGCCAAAAAACAGAACGACCACGATGTGCAACATTTGCCATAGATAGGGCGGAAGTGTCAGGGTAATCGGCCCTACGCCTCCGGTCGTCCACTCGGTGGCCCAGGGTGGCAGCACAAACAATCCGACAACTGCAAAAACCACAGCCAGCGCGATCACGGCGTGATTTTTGATCAGCATGCTACGCAGATCGGTGAACGCCACATAAAAGCAGATCGGCAACACAAACGGCAAAAACCACGCGGCTGCCGTCGCAGGGATATTCATGGATCAGGCCTCTTCAAGCGCGCGAAGCGATCGAACGGCTTCCTCATAATGCTGGGGATGGGTTGCGATGGCTTCGCGGAACAGGTTCTTTGCGGTCGTGATGTCGCCTTGTTTAATCGCAGAAATACCCATTGTATTCAGCAGCATGGCGCGCTCAATCTGCGTCAGAGGAACAACCGGCATGTTATAGTTGCCTTGTGCGGCCCTGGCCAACACGAGGTTGTTCTTGGCGGTAAACAGCGATTTGTCCTGACGGATTGCTTCAGAAAACAATCTTTCGGCATCGGCGTAGTCACCGCGCGACAGCTTGGAGTAGCCCCAATTGTTCATAACGCTGCCAGGGCGCGTGGTCAGACCGACGGCTGTTTCGTAAAAGTGATCCGCGCGCTTCCAGTCTTTGCTGGAGTCTGCGACGACCGCCTCAAGACGGTAACGTTGGAACGTTTCATAGGTTGGAGGAACGGAATCCAGCGTCGACTTGGCTGTCGACCAGTCACCCGCGCGGACCGATGCGGCGGCGTATTCGACCCGGTCGACGTTGCTCGCGCCCTTCATGGTCGTCACTTTTTTCCAAGCCGAAGCGGCCTCGGTCGTTCGCTTAGCGCGGGTAAGAGAAATCGCGAGGCCCCGTTGCAGGTCGATCCGGCCTGGGTTTTTTGCGGCGGCCCCTTTGAAATAGGTCACAGCCTCGTTTGGGTCAGCCGCGGTCAGAAGAACCTCGTTCAGGTTGGTTTCGTCAATGACGTTCACCTCCTGATAGGTGCGTTCGACCTTTTCTTCTTCGGTCTCTTTTTCGCAGGCGGACAGAACCATCCCGCAGATCACCATCGTCGGAATCAAGAATTGTTGGCGCATTTTTTTGCGTCCCTTACTGCTCTTGCCAATGTTACGGGAGCTTGCGCAGCATGAATTGCCCGTCGCCTTGCTGCTCCAGTGTATATTCTTGTTTTTCCGGGGTAGTATTAACAGGATTTTCCATTTTTGCGAGTGCTAAGCGCAGATTGTCCAAGATTGCGTCACTTTCGCCATTGTCCAAAGCAAAGGCGCGTCTGAACATCTGTTCTGCCTCGGGGTATTCGGCCTTTTCCATCAGCACAACACCCAGATTATTCCACGCAATTGGCCAGTCGGGTTCATCCTCTATCGCGCGGCGTAGCAGTTCTTCTGCCTGCCCCAAACGCCTGAGACCCAAGTTTGCCGTTCCCATTGAGGTCAAGAGTTCCGTTGTCATCCCCTGATCCAGCGCGGCACGGGAAAAGGACGTCAGCGCCAGCTCATATTCTCCCGATGCCATCAGTCGGTTTCCGACCGTAACCGGATCAACGGCATCGGCTTTGGGGTCAACGCCCGGAGCGTCCAGACCGTTTGAAAGGCCCGTTTCTGTACAAGAGGCCACCATGGCAAAAACCATGGTGGCCTGAAACATGCGGCGTAGCCTGAACTGGATACACCTGAAATTTGAGTTCATCGGGACGTTATCCACCGGATCCACTGTTTGCAAAGTCCGAAATGCCTTTTGCCGAGGGGCCGACCAGAATAACCAGCAACGGCGGCACAGTCAGGATCATTGTGGCAAGTGTCATTTTGGTTGGCAACTTGTTCGCGGCCTCTTCGGCGCGCATTACCCTCTTGTCACGCATTTCACCGGCATAAACTCTCAGGGCTTCGGCGATTGACGTACCAAACGTGGCCGACTGGATCATGACAGTCACGAACGAGCTGACGTCTTGAACGCCGCAACGTGTGCCAAAGTCTCTGAGAACGCTGTCCCTGTCTTTACCGGCCTTCAGTTCGTGTGCGACAACCTCGAATTCCGAGGCGATATCCGGGTAAGAAACCTTCATCTCAGCCGCGACCCGAACAATCGCCTGATCCAGCGACTGACCCGCTTCGACGCAGACCAGCATAAGGTCCAGAGTGTCGGGGAAACCTGCAACGATAGCTTCCTGCCGTTCGGCAACGCGCCGTGTTACCCAATAGCGTGGGAGGAAGTAGAACGCACATGCCGGGATCAAGACGCGCATGGCCATCTGGGCCGGGGTGAATTCCTGATCGCCGGCAAAAACCGTGACCAACAGAACGCCAATCGAAATGCCGACCAATCCAAGCGCAAATTGAGCAAAGTGGAAAAACCGGACCGAGTCCTTGGACTGATACCCCGCTTGGCGCAATTTGAGCTCCATCGCGGACAGTTCTTCCTTGTTCTGTGGTTCCAGGAAGTTCGCGAATTTTTGAAGTTGCTCGTTGCGGCTGGATTGTCGCAGTTTGTCCTGTTTGCCCCTTTTGCTTTCCTTGGGGGCCGCATTCGAACGCTGAAGTTTCTTGAGGGGGTCCTCTGGTTGGTTCAGCATCAGTGGCACGGCCACAAGGATCATGAAGAATCCCAAAATCCCGACCACGATCAGTGGCCCGAACGGCCCCAAATGCTCAGTCAGGACTTCATTGATTTGGGTCAGAAATTCCATACTCGAGCCCTCAGACTTTGATATTCGTAAGAATGCGCATGACGATCAAGTTCAATGTCAGCATGATGCCCACAAAGAAACACATCGGAATAAACCACGGGTGGTCAAGAACTTCGTCGTAATAGTTCGGAGATTTCACCAAAATGAACAACAGGCAGGCTAGCGGGAAGCCAGACAGGAACTTGCCGGACCATTTGGCCTCGGCCGTGATCGCATTGACACGGCGGAACAGGCGGAACCGCGCTCGGATAACCTGGGCCAATCCCGCCAAAATCTCGGCGAGGTTACCACCAGCCTGTTGCTGAATTCCGACCGCAACGGACAAAAAGCGCAGATCCTGCATCCCAAGTCGTTCGGCCAGGTCCTTAAGGGCTTCACCCACGTCACGACCATAGGCGCATTCATCTGCGATGATACCAAACTCCGTCCCAAGCGGATCCTGCACTTCACTGGCAACAATTTGAATTGTCGAAACGAATGGGTTGCCGACACGAAGGGACCGAACCATCAGTTCAACTGCGTCAGGCAGTTGCTCTTCCATCAAGCCCATGCGTTTTTTGGCCTTGTTGTTAACCCAAGCATAAACGCCGCCCACGCCAATCGCGATCGAAAGCGCAATCCGCAAAACGATCTCCGTTCCTGTGCCGATACTCAACCCGACATAGGCAAAGCCAGAAACCAACATCATGATCATGATTAATTGGCGCGGTGAAAAGGCGATGGCTGCTTTTTGGGCCTTATCAGCCAACAGCGAATAGAGCGGGATGCTCTGGGTTTTCATATGCTGCTGCATTTCCTTGCGCAGCTGTTCCAGAACCTGTTCGCGCCCGACGCCTTTCTCAAGCATATCCAGACGTCGGTTCACCCGGCTGTTCAGGCTGATGGACTTGCCAAATGCCACAAGATAGATGCCCTCGACCAGGAGAAGTACTCCGACGAAGATCACAACATAGATAAGGGCCTCTACGGGCAGTTGCATTTCCGGATCTCCTTAGATGGCCGTAGGTTCGTAGATGGATGGAGGCAGATCAAAGCCCCACAGACGGAAGCGTTCGGAATAGTGGCTGCGAACACCGGTCGCGGTGAAATGGCCAATGATCTTGTTGTCCGGTGTCAGACCAACGCGTTGGAACTTGAAAATCTCCTGCATCGAAATCACATCACCTTCCATCCCCGTAATCTCGGTGATCGAGGTCATCCGACGCGAGCCATCCTGCAAGCGGCTGGCCTGAACGATCAGGTTCACAGCTGATGAGATTTGGCTGCGGACCGCTTTGAGGGGCATCTCGATTCCGGCCATTGCGATCATGTTTTCGAGGCGCGAAATCCCGTCACGGGCCGAGTTGGCGTGGATCGTGGTCATCGAACCGTCGTGGCCGGTGTTCATGGCCTGCAGCATGTCGATCACCTCGGCACCACGCGTCTCGCCCACGATAATGCGGTCAGGGCGCATACGAAGGGCGTTTTTCAGACAGTCGCGTGGGCTGACTTCGCCTTTGCCTTCCACGTTAGGAGGGCGGCTTTCCATCCGACCCACATGGGTCTGTTGCAGCTGAAGTTCCGCCGTATCCTCGATGGTCAGGATGCGTTCGGCGTCATCAATAAAGCTGGACAAGGCATTCAGCGTTGTCGTCTTACCCGAGCCTGTACCGCCCGAGACGATGATATTCAGACGCGTAGAAACAGCTGCCTGCAAATAGGCGGCCATTTCCTCTGTAAAGGCACCGAAATTGACCAGATCATCAATGGCCAGCTTGTCTTTTTTGAACTTACGAATGGAAACCAGAGACCCGTCTACGGCGATAGGCGGCACCATTGCGTTGAAACGCGAACCGTCAGCCAGACGCGCGTCAACATAAGGGTTGGATTCATCAACACGACGACCCACGGCGGATACGATCTTGTCGATGATCCGCATCAGGTGTTTTTCGTCCTTGAATGTGATGTCGCTGATTTCAAGCTTGCCGTGCCGCTCGACAAAAATCTGCTGAGGGCCGTTTACCAAGATATCGTTGACGCTATCGTCTTGAAGCAGCGTCTCAAGCGGACCCAGTCCGGTAACCTCGTCATACAGTTCTTTGGTAAGCTGTGACCGGTCTTCACGATTCAGAACGATGTCACGGGATTCGAGGATTTCACTCGAAATCGCACTGATTTCCGCCCGAAGTTCGGATTCTCCTGCCTTTTCAAGTGCCGCAAGGTTCAGGTTTTCCAACAGCTCCCGGTGCATCTCGATCTTGATTTCGCTCAATCGCTCTTTGCGCTTGCGATCCCGGTCCGAGGCTACCGGTTCGGCGGCCTTCTTTTGAATTGGGCGGCGAGCGACGGCGTTGGCAGAGGCGGTGGTCGCTTTTTTAGGAGCAGGCGTTTGCGCCGCAGCCTGAGGCGCCGGAGCAGATTCGACCGGCTGCGCTGCTGGCTGCTTCTTATATCTTGAAAACACGGCGACTACCCCTCTGAAATACTGTTACGCGGCTTCAGCGCTGCTGCTGCCCAAGCTGTGAAGTGATTTTGCAAGTTTAGCTATTTCCCGTCGCAGCGGGTTCTTGGCGGCGGATTTGGCCAGCGGCAATCCGTGATCACCGCTTTGCATGACTGGTTTGCCACCATCCGGCAATTGCAGATCAATTGAAATGCCCAGGCTTTCGCCCATGCGCTTGACCCGGCCTTTGCCATTCAGGTCAGTGAATTTAGGGGCTCGGTTCAGAGCGAACCGGAGCTTGTTGAACGGCAGCTCCTCGGCTTGGAGGGCGCGCTTCAACCGCAGCGCGTTCTGAGCGGATCGCATATCCAGTTCGATCATTGCAAAGTAAACATGCGCAGCCTGAAGAACCGTTTCTGACCAATGAACAAGGGTCGTCGGCATGTCGACAACCACGTAGTCGAATCTTCTGCGGGCTATTTCGATGACGCGTTCGATGTCTTCAGGGGTGATCAGGTCCAAGGGAACCATGTCGGACGGTGCAGTCAGGACCTCAAGCTTTTCCTCATAGGTTTGAAGGGCCTGCGAGAAAACATCGTCATCCATCAATGTGGTATCCGACAGCATTTCAAACACGGTTTCGCGTCGAGGAAGGTCCAGATACGTCGACACGCTACCATACTGCAGATCCAGGTCGATGACGCACACGGAAGGTGCCTCTTTGTCTGATGCAGTTGCTAACTCCCAGGCGAGGTTGACCGCCATAGTCGTTGATCCCACGCCGCCTGCCAGCCCATGGACCACAAACAGCGCGCCTTCTTTCGAATCACCGTGAGCGGCTGGAGCCGTTGCAACTGCAGTCGCTGCTACCGGATCAGGTTTGTTCATCCGCTCGATGGCTTCCTGCAGTTCTCCTTCGGGAAGAGGGTAGGGGACAAACTCGTCCGCGCCCTTGCGAAGCAGCTGGTGCAGAGACGCGGGTGTGACGTCTTCGGCGATCAGAACGATCTTGATCTTTTTTTCCTTGGCCTGCGAGATGATCTCGCCCATCAGGGAAAGGTTGTCTTCATCTTCTCCGTCAATAGCAAGCGCAACGAATTCAAGGCTTTCCGCCTCTGGCTGGCTGAAAAAGGCCAGGGCCTCAGCAAAGCCAAGGTCGCCCCAACGTTCGCCCAAAATGGTCTCCATGTCCTCGATCAGAAGATCAAAGTTTTGGACGTCACGGCTGATCGTGCAAGCCAGAATAGCAGTTCCGTCATCATGCGTTTTGGCGCTTGTCATTCACACAATCCTTGTCGTCTGGGCCAGCTCGCTGCCCGAACATGTCTGTTTCGGTTCAGTTCGCTGTTGCCCGGTCGCGGCCAATTCGGGCCGCACTTCACCTAATTGTTGAAAGGATGGCTTGGAACTTAGGCAAGAATTTGGCGCAAAAGAACCAATTGTAGGGAAATGGGCGACGATGTCGCCCATTTCTTATGGATTATTCATCGTCGCTGCCGCCAGCGTCGTCACGCTGGATGTAGCTTTCTCTTGTCGCGCTGTCGACGTATTCGCGGTACACGATTTCGGCGTATTTGCCATCCAGTACCAGCGGGTTGCGATCCAAGAAGCCTGACACTTCCGTCACTGTACGCCTGTTGCGGCGATCTCGGTTCGGAGTGTCGATCAGAGGTCGTGTTTTCCCAAAGGAAACAACGGCTTCCAAGCGTGATCGCGAGATCCCCTGCTGCGTCAGGAATGCAACGGCGGCGTTTGCACGGCGCTGCCCAAGCGACTGGTTATAGGCAGTCGAGCCGACGGCGTCGGTATGGCCATAAACGCGGAACCTCACTTCGGGGAACTGCTTGATCCATGCCGCTTGCCGCAACAAGACGCGTTGCGCCTGAGCGTCCAGCTGAGAACTGTTAAACGCAAAATTGATCTGCGTTGGCACTTCTGCGGCAAACCGCTGGCCCAGGATTTGTGCGTATGTCAGTTCACCGTTCATGACCTGAACGTTGTTTAGGGTTGCGTTGCCAAAGGCGCCTTGGTCAGCTTCGTACCCCGCTTCACGTGTACACGCGGCAACGGCGACCGACAGACCCAGTGTTATGATCCACTTTTGCATTGGTCCTATCCTCTCAATCATTCCAGGATGTAGCCGTATGAGCTGCCAAAGTCTTGCTTGGCGACTTCAGACGCAGCACCCGAACCAACGCGTGTCGTTCGCGCCGTTTTTCCGTTCAAGAACAGGTCAAACTCGCTAGGCGGTTTGACGCGGTCTGTCGGCAGGGCTAGGGCTTCACCACGGGTGGGTGATACCAGATGGGCCGTGACGATGATAACCAGTTCAGATTGCTGACGCTGGTATTCCGCGCTGCGGAACAAAGCACCCAGTACAGGAATGTCGCCGACCCATGGGATTTGGCTGTTCAGGTCCGCGAAGTTGTCCTGAATCAACCCTGCAATCGCAAAGCTCTCTCCGTCTCGCAATTCAACTGTCGTCTTTGTTTGACGCGAGATAAAGGTAGGCACGTTGTTGCCTGCAATTGAGAAGTTGGAGTTCGGGTCAATAGTTGAGACCGATGTTCCTAACTCAAGGTTAATCAGATCACCATCCACCACGCGAGGGGTAAAGAGAACCTGCACACCGAAGTTCCGATATTCGATTGCAATGTTGCCGTCGTCCGCAGGAACAGGAATCGGGACTTGGCCACCCGCCAGGAATTCAGCTTCCTGACCCGACAGGGCTGACAGGTTGGGCTCCGCAAGAGTTCGGGCAAGCCCTTTAGTTTCAAGCGCTTCCAACAGCAACCGTACCTGTGTCGAGCCAGCACCAAAGCCGAAAAGGATAGCGCCCGTATTCGTCTGTTGGAAGGGAATGTTGTTGTTCAATGCATTGGCCAAAGCGCCTGCGCTGTTCAGGGTGTTGAAGCCGCCCGTAACGTCACCGCCGCCAAAGCCCAACGATGCAGTCAGACTTTTCGCAACCGACCGATTCATTTCGGCAAAGCGAACTTTCAGCATAACCTGTTGAACGCCGCCAACAGACATCAGGTTCGAGACGCGCTCGGGCGCGTAACGTTCTGCAAGCTCTAGAGCACGGGCCAATTTGGCCGAGCTGGAAATCGTGCCAGAAAGAACGATGCCGTCGTTGGCAGTACGCACTTCAATTGGCTCGCTAGGCAGAATTTGCCGTAGCCTTTCTTTGAATTCAGACACATCCGGCGATACACGGACCCGAACATTGGCCAGCAGATTACCTGCACCGTCGAACAAAGTCAGCGTGGTCAGGCCAGGTGCCTTACCCAATACATAGATGGTACGATCAGAAAGCGACGAAATGTCAGCGATGCCTGCGTTGGCGATGCTGAGTTCCGCAAATGGTGTTTCGCTTTCAACGACAATTGCGCGGTTCATCGGAACGTCCAGCGTTTCCGCCGTACCGTTCTTAACCACGCGAAGTGTTTCAGCCTGGACAGCTGTGCTGGCCGAACTGACAACTAACGCCAACCCCAGAAGGGTTGCGCTGATACAAGATATTATTTTCATGTGACCTGCCTCTCCGATCACGCCTCGTTTTAGGTCTAACGCCTATGTGAGATAACACTGCGCGAATTGCGAATTTATTGCAATAATCAATGGTTTCTGGAATTTTCCTTATGTGGATAATGCGCAACATACGAAACGATACAAGCCGCGCTGAAGGCGCGGCTTGTGGCTTTAACGTGTTGATTTTACGCTAGTTTGTGCAGGGCGTTGTTATTCCGGTATCGACGATCTCGCCGCCGCGGCGCGCTTTGACCGTACAAACCTTTTCTTGGACTGTGATAGGGGCAGGCGCCGCTTCCTCGATTCCCAGCAGTTTTCTTTGGTCCACTTCAATCGCGGTTGCAATGGTCTCATCTTGAGCACCGACCAAGGCCAGTGACAACCGCCCGGTGTTCTGTGCTTGCGCGAGAGCGGCGACCTGTTCCGGGGTAATAGCCACAGTGACCGTCCTGGCGATCGTCGTGCCGGTCACGTCCGATCCTGCGCTCTGATCGATTGCGATCAGCTCGATGTTGGTCTGGATAAGACGCGTGATCTCTCCTTCGCCGCCCGCATCCCTCAGAGATCCGGTCCAGTATACGTCAACGTTGTCGCCGGGTCGCAAAAAGCCAGACACACCTGATGCTACATCCACGCTGATTGCAAAGGCTCGCATGCCTTTCTTTAGGCGCGAGGTAATGCCAGCTGATTCGCCAGGCTGGGTAACTTTGACTTCCAAAAGGGCTTCGTCTTTTTCGATTGTACGAAGGATAAACCGATCGCCTCTCCCATCCTTGGGAAACAAAACGGCCATGTCCGAAAAAGTCCCTTCGGGAATGGCGTCCTCAGGCCATTGCACGGTGCGAACATCATCCTGTGTAAGACGTTCCCCGTACTTCATGGCTCGGTTAATGACCATGACGTCCACTGTCGGAATTGTCTTTACATTCGCGAGAGCGTTTTGAGTGGCCAGCCTCTCCCGCTCTAGCTCCGCTTGCGTTTGACTGATGTAGTCTTTTGCCAAGTACACCGCACCACCGGCCAGAGCGACCCCAATAATCAGAACAAGTCCAAATACCGCACGCATTTGTGTCCCCTCACACTTCTTTTTTAGTTAGATGTCGAACAGAATACGACACCATTTGACCTCTGTCTAAACGTGAATTGTGTCGAAAAGGGGGACAATGTGGGGTTTTCTTATTGCCCGTTCGTCACGGTACGAACCAAAAATCTGATCAATACAGCCTTTATTCGCCAAAGCTCACGGTGACTTCCATGGTTTCAACTTGATCTGCTACAGTTAACATCGCAGCACCGTTCTTTGTGTCAATGTCTCTAACTGGGCCTGCGATGAATAAGGCCACAACGCCAGCCATAAATGCAACAAAGGCCGTCAACACCACCCAATCAATAGTCACAGCCCCGTCTTCACATTTGCAGAAATTTGAGATTGTTCTAAACATGGGAGCACCACGGCAAGTGTTAGAAAAATTAAGGGGCCAAGTTTGCAACTCAGCCCCTTTTAATCTCGTCAAGACGATCAGACGATTACTGCGCCACTGTCGTCTTTGACGTCGCTTACGCTTTATTCCGGGTTGACTTGGACGTCAGACACAACGCTAGTTGCAGTGGTGGTCAGCGCGGAGCCAATGTTGTCCGCAACGGCTTTGGTGCCGTTGCCGATCTGAGTGTATGCAACTGCGGCCAGGCCAACAACGGCTGCGGTCAGAACGACCCAGTCTACTGTTACGGCGCCGTCTTCGTCTTTGCGGAAATTCTTGATGAACTTGATCATGTTACGTCCCTCCTAAAGGATCAAAAAAGTCTATTAAACCTCGGCGTCTTTCAGAGCTTTCTCTCTCAGTCCGCTCCCGATCGTCTCGGTATGGCACTATGATTGACCGCTGTGCATGGCAGGAATTGGGCCAAACCCTATTTTTTTTTGGTGAAGTTTAACTTTTTGGTAGTTCTTTTAGTAAGTGATTGTAAGAAAACAATAAAAAAACAAACTTGGCAGAGATTGTCTGGTAGCCCCGATGCAAATTTGCGGCAAATGAGGCGAAATTGCCCCATTTCGCATTGTTTTTCTGGCCTTGCGGGCAGATTCGAGGTTCAACTCAACCAAAAGAAAAACATGAGGCAGGCAAATGAATCTCCGGCTCGCAATGACTTGCGCCGGTTTGGCGGCGTTGATGCTGTCTGGCCCTGTGCCAGTCGTGGCAAACGAGGTTGAGCCAAGAGGCGTCTACAAAAGGGTCAAGGCCCCTAAGCCCGGCACACGACCGCGCGTCACGGTCCAGATCACGCCCGATGAGCATGCGAAGACCCCGTCTGCCCCTAGTACAGGCGTAGATTTAGTCGAACCTGAAATCATTGCGCGCACGCGTGTCGTACCGCCAACTCTTCCCGGTGCGGGCAAAAAACCAGTTGGCTCGTACAAGGCTTTCTGGGAGAGAGTGTCGCCGTCCTTGGCCGAGGCCGGGTCCGGACGACTGCACGATGCCATGAATGCGCTGGCTGCGATCAATGTCGCGGCACCCCGTTTACAGACCCTGCAAAACATCGCCCAAAAACGCCGTGTGGATATTCTGCGCTCGACCGTTGGAACAAATGTCTCACCGGCATTGGTTCTGGCGGTCATTTCCGTTGAGTCCGCTGGGCGCACCGACGCTGTAAGCTCGGCCGGGGCACAGGGGTTGATGCAATTGATGCCTGCAACCGCCAAACGGTTTGGGGTTCAGGACAGTACGCAGCCGTCGCAAAACATCGCGGGCGGTGTGAAGTACCTGAACTGGCTGATGGAAGAATTCGGTAACGACCCGATCCTCGTCCTTGCGGGGTATAACGCCGGGGAAGGGGCCGTACGTAAGCACGAGGGCGTCCCGCCTTACGCAGAGACCCGTGATTACGTGCCCAAGGTTCTTGCAGCGTTTCAGGTGGCGCGGGCGTTGTGTTCGACACCGCCCCAGCTGATTACGGATGGGTGTGTATTCCAATCGCTGAACTGAAAACGGCCCACCTGAATTTGGTGGGCCTTTTCATTGGTGTGAATCAGTTGACGATGTTGGCCTCGGTCGCGGCGCGGATTTCGTCCTCGGTCACGCCTTCAGCGATCTCGATGATCTTCAAGCCACCATCAACCACGTCCAGAACGCCAAGGTTGGTGATAATGCGGTTCACCACCTTCTTGCCGGTCAGGGGCAGGGTGCACTTCTTCAGCAGCTTGGATTTGCCGTGCTTGTTGGTGTGGTCCATCACGACGATCACGCGACGAACACCTGCAACCAGGTCCATCGCGCCGCCCATGCCCTTCACCAGCACGCCCGGAATCATCCAGTTGGCCAGATCGCCTTCTTCATCGACCTCCATCGCGCCCAGAACGGCGGCCGCAATCTTGCCGCCGCGGATCATGGCAAACGATGTGGCACTGTCGAAATAGGCGGTGCGGGACAGCTCCGTGATCGTCTGCTTGCCAGCGTTGATCAGATCCGGGTCTTCTTCGCCCTCAAAGGGGAAGGGGCCCATGCCAAGCATTCCGTTCTCGGATTGCAGGGTGATGTCCTTGTCGCCCACATAGTTTGCCACCAGCGTCGGAATACCGATGCCGAGGTTTACATACATGCCGTCTTCCAGCTCTTGCGCCGCACGTGCGGCCATCTGATTGCGATCCCAGGGCATTATGCTTCCTCCTTCTTACGGGTGGTGCGTTGTTCGATGCGCTTTTCATGCTGACCCTGAATGATGCGATGCACATAAATGCCGGGCAGGTGGATCATATCGGGGTCCAGCGAGCCACGTGGCACGATTTCCTCGACCTCGGCGATGCAGATCTTGCCACAGGTCGCTGCGGGCACGTTAAAGTTGCGCGCGGTCTTGCGAAAGATCAGGTTGCCGGTGTCATCGGCCTTCCAGGCTTTGACGATGGCCAGATCGGCAAAGATGCCTTCTTCCAAGATGTAAGTCTCGCCATTGAAGTCTTTGTGCTCTTTGCCGTCGGCGATCACGGTGCCTACACCGGTTTTGGTGTAGAAACCGGGGATTCCAGCGCCACCGGCGCGCATACGCTCGGCCAGGGTTCCTTGCGGATTGAATTCCAGCTCCAGCTCTTCGGCCAGATACTGGCGCATGAATTCGGCGTTTTCACCGACATAAGAGCTGATCATCTTTTTGACCTGCTTGGTCTGCAGCAGGATGCCGATGCCGAAATCGTCGACGCCGGCATTGTTCGAGGCAAACGTTAGATCTTGTGCGCCCGAGTTCTTGATCGCCTCAAGCAGCAGTTCGGGAATACCGCACAGGCCAAAACCGCCTGCCGCGATCATCATGCCGTCCGAAATCACTCCATCGAGTGCCTCAGTGGCATTGGCATAGACTTTCTTCATGGAAAACTCCCCCAATGACATGGTGATGGCGCAGGTTGTGCCGCCACGTCACGGGGAAGTCAATGAAACCAGGGGGTGGGTGGTATTTCTACCTAACTGCCCTCAGGTGGACGCCTTTTTAGTCGTTTTCTTGGCCGCAGCTTTCTTTTTAGGGGCGGCTTTTTTCTTGGTGCCCTTTTTGGCTGAGCGTTCGTTGACCAGTTCGATGGCCATTTCCTGTGTCACGTCCTCGGGCTTGATATCTTTGGGAATAGTCGCGTTGACCTTTTCCCATTTCACGTATGGCCCATAACGCCCATCCAGAACCTGCATCGCGCCGCCATCGGGGTGCTCGCCCAATTCCTTCAACGCTTTGGCCGCTGCGCGACGGCCCCGCCCGGGGTTGGCGCGCTTTTCGGCCAGCAACTCGACCGCGCGGTTCATGCCGATCTCGAACACATCGTTGGGGTCTTTAAGGTTGGCGTAGACCGGCTTGGCCTCATCCGCCAACTGATGCATCAGATAGGGACCAAACCGCCCGAAGTTCGAGCTGATCATACCGCCTTCGGGGTGTTCGCCAATCTGGCGGGGCAGGGACAACAGCGTCAGCGCCTTGTCCAGATCCATGTCATCTTTGCTCCAACCACGCGGCAGTGAGGCGCGCGGTGGTTTCTTGTTCTCGGGTGTCGGTTCGCCGCGCTGAACATAGGGGCCAAAGCGGCCAGATTTCAGCCAAATATCATCCCCTGCATCATCGCCCAGCAGACGTTCCTCGCCTTCGGCACCTTCGCCGGCGATGGGGCGGGTATAGGTGCATTCAGGATAGTTTCCACACCCAACGAACCCGCCGGTGCGCGACGTTTTCAGATGCAACTGACCCATTCCACATTTCGGACAGACACGCGGGTCCGAGCCGTCTTCACGCGGCGGATAAAGTTGCGGCGCCAGGGCTTCATCGAGTTTGTCCAGAACCTCGGAGATCCGCAACTCGGACGTCTCGCCGATAGCAGCCGAGAAATCGCGCCAGAACTTGCTCAGCAACTCCTTGTAGTCACGCCCACCGGCGCTGACGTCGTCCAATTGTTCTTCCAGATTGGCAGTGAACTCATACCCCACGTACTGGCGGAAGAAGTTCAGCAGGAAGATCGTAACGATCCGGCCTTTTTCCTCAGGGATCAGCCGGTTCTTGTCTTTGCGCACATATTCCCGGTCCTGAATCGTTGTGACGATCGAGGCATAGGTCGACGGTCGCCCGATCCCCAGCTCTTCCATCCGCTTGACCAGCGTAGCCTCGGTGTAGCGCGGCGGCGGTTGAGTGTGGTGCTGCAGGGCCAGTACAGATTCGTTCTCGGACAGAATAGCCTCTTTCGCTGCCTTTTCAGTGCCCTCGCTGGTCGCTTTGGTGAACTGATCGCGCAGGGATGTTTTGGCAAACCGAGCCGGATCGCCCTGCATGATTTGCGGCAGGCGCTTTTCATCATCATCGGCCACGTCGTCGCGACCTTCTTCATAAACGCGCATGAACCCGTCGAACAGAACTACCTGACCGGTGGCGCGCAGGCCGACCTGGCCGTCATCGCTGCCGATCTCGACCGTCGTGCGCTCCAGCCGGGCCGCAGCCATCTGGCAGGCAATGGTACGTTTCCAGATCAGGTCATACAGCTTGCGCTGATCCTCATCCGTGACCTTCAGGGCCTTGGTATCGCGGGACATATCCGTCGGGCGGATACATTCGTGCGCTTCCTGGGCGTTCTTGGCCTTGTTTTTATAGATACGCGGGCTGTCCGGCACGTATTCTGCACCGTAACGGTCCGCGATGGTATCGCGGGTGGCCGCCACGGCCTCGGGCGCCATGTCGATGCCATCGGTCCGCATATATGTGATGTAGCCCGCCTCGTAGAGGCGTTGCGCCACTTGCATCGCGTGGCGCGCACCCATTCCGAACTTGCGGCTGGCCTCTTGTTGCAGGGTCGAGGTCATGAAGGGCGCGCTGGGGTTACGCGCAGCGGGTTTGGCTTCGACCGAAGTAACGCTTAGCGCGCGGCTGGTGATGGCTTGCACCGCCAGTTCGGCTTGCGTGGCGTTGGCCAGATCATGTTTGTCCAGTTTCTTGCCGGCCAGCGTGACCAATCGCGCCTCGTAAGTCTGGCCGCGCGGTGTTTCGAACACTGCCTTCACAGACCAGTATTCAACTGGCTTGAACGCCTCGATCTCCATCTCGCGCTCGACGATTAGGCGCAGACAGACTGACTGAACGCGACCGGCAGACTTGGCGCCGGGCAGTTTGCGCCACAGAACCGGCGACAAGTTGAATCCCACTAAGTAGTCCAGCGCTCGGCGGGCCAGATAGGCCTCGACCAACGGCATGTCGACCTGGCGCGGGTTCTGCATCGCCTCGGTTACGGCATCCTTGGTGATCGCGTTGAAGGTCACGCGGCTGACAGGCGTGTCTTTCTTGATCGAGCGGCGCTTGGTCAGGGCTTCTTGCAGGTGCCAGCTGATGGCCTCACCCTCACGATCAGGGTCAGTCGCGAGAATCAGAGCGTTGTCTTCTTTCAGCGCAT
Organism: Ruegeria sp. A3M17; assembly: GCF_003318255.1. Lineage (GTDB taxonomy): Bacteria > Pseudomonadota > Alphaproteobacteria > Rhodobacterales > Rhodobacteraceae > Ruegeria. Next base: position 76,415 of record NZ_QOCF01000023.1, on the reverse strand, counting down.
CGGCGATGGCTTTGACATGTTTGCGGCTGTCGTTGCCGACCTCCCATTTCATCTCAAATTCATGCTCGGTATCGACGGATCCATCCTTGGGCGGCAAGTCCCGGACATGGCCATACGAGGCCAGCACCGTGTAGTCGGGGCCAAGATATTTGTTGATTGTTTTGGCCTTGGCAGGGGATTCTACAACAACTACAGGCATTTAAGGGAAAACCTCGCTCGACGGAATTGACGCCTTCTATGATCGTGCAAGATGTGGAGGGCAAGGGCGAATTGTCAATGCGTTCCTTTGAACACAGGAATTATGTGGTAATTTCAATCACGTAACCTGTACATAAAAAGGACTTGGGCAGAAGCCAGGCCTCAGCGATGAAGATTACGCTGACAGCGACAGAAGGCCGCCGGGCTGGCGCTGGATCTGTCCCTCGAGTTCCAGATCAATCAATGCGGGCCCGATTTCTCCGGCCGTTGCGGCAATGTCGCGGATCAACTGATCTTCGGCAATCGGAGAGGGCCCCAATCGCGACAGGATTTCACGATGTAGCGCGGCACCTGCGATCACCGGTTTGGCTACAACGTCTGGCACGGTGGGGCCCTCGACCTGACTGGTGGGTGCCCGTTTCGGTAGAGCCTCAATGACGTCTTCGGCGGCTCGCACCAATATCGCGCCGTCCCGGATCAGCATGTTGCACCCGGCAGCGCGTGCATCAAAGGGGTGCCCAGGTACGGCCAGAACCTCGCGCCCCTGATCCAAGGCGTCCCGCGCAGTAATCAGACTGCCGGATTTTGCGGCAGCTTCGACGACGACAACCGCCTGCGCCAGACCTGAGATAATCCTGTTTCTGCGCGGGAAGTGCCGGGCCTGCGGTGTGACGCCCATGGGCTGTTCGGAGACACGCAGCCCGGTTTGCCCAATCTTTTCCGCCAGCACTGTGTTTTCGGTGGGATAGACGACATCCACGCCGCCTGCCATTACAGCGACGGTGCCCGTTTCAATCGCGGCCATATGGGCCGCTGTATCAATGCCGCGTGCCAGGCCGGACACAACGACATAGCCTTGCTTGCCGAGATCCGTGGCAAGCCCCCGCGCCATCCGCGCCCCTAAGGACGAACAATTCCTCGCGCCGACCAGTGCAATCGACCGGCGCTGAAGCAGAGAGCTATCTCCAATCGCCCAAAGCAACGGTGGGGCGTCGGAAAGATCATGCAAGGCATCTGGATAATCGGCGGAGCCAAGGCACAAAAGGTGCGCGTTCGCGGCTTTTGCGGCCTTGAGTTCCGCCTCAATCACGCCGGGGGGGCAAACTTTGTACCCATCAATTCCGGCAGCGCGTGCCATTTCCGGCAGCGCGGCCAGCGCGTTCTGCGCCGAGCCGTGTTCCCGCAGCAACCGACGAAACGTCGCCGGACCAACCTTGCGAGAGCGCAACAGACGAAGCCAGGAAAACCGATCCTCTTCCGTGGTGGGTGGGAGTGTGGGGTGATAGGAAGAATGCTGCTCTTCGGTCATCCGATGCTCCGCCTGATTGCAGAACTGGTTTACGATTGCTGGGGTTAACAGCTTGTGAATCTCTTCAAATTATCCGGATAATTTTCGACGTTTATATTCGAGAGTTTTCCAGTGCATTGAAATATATGAAATAAAAAACACCACCCTCAGCGCGGCCGCCCATCAGGATGTTAAGGCGCAGGCGGTCAGAAAGCGCAGTGTTAACCCTGCGCTCTCGATTTCTCGCCAAGCGATTCCCGGTTATGCAGCCGATCCGCCGACCGTCAGGCCATCCATCAGGACCGTTGGCTGTCCCACGCCGACGGGCACCCACTGGCCGTCTTTGCCACAGGTTCCCATGCCCGGATCCAGCGCCATGTCGTTGCCCAACCCCCGAATGCGTTTAAGGGCGGATGGACCGTCGCCGATCAGGGTCGCGCCTTTGACGGGTGCCCCGATCTTACCGTTTTCCACGCGGTACGCCTCGGTGCACGAGAACACGAATTTGCCGTTGGTGATATCCACCTGACCGCCGCCGAAACCAACGGCCCAGATTCCGTCCTGGATGTCCGCAACCAAAGAGGCCGGATCAGCCTCACCACCCAGCATCACAGTGTTCGTCATCCGCGGCATGGGTTTGTGCGCATAGCTTTGCCGCCGCCCGTTTCCGGTGGGGGCCACGCCCATCAGGCGTGCGTTTTGGCGATCCTGCATATAGCCGGTCAGGACGCCATCTTCGATCAAGACAGTCCTGGAACTGGGTGTGCCTTCGTCATCCAAAGAGATCGAGCCGCGACGATCCGGGATTGTGCCGTCATCAACAACGGTCACGCCTTTGGATGCGATCTGCTGTCCCATCAAACCGGCAAAGGCCGAGCTTCCCTTGCGGTTAAAGTCACCCTCCAAACCGTGTCCGATTGCCTCGTGCAAGAGGATGCCTGGCCAACCGGGGCCAAGCGCGACCTCCATCACGCCGGCAGGGGCCGGGATCGCGTCGAGATTGACCAAGGCGATCCGCAACGCCTCGCGCGCTTTGTCCTGCCAATCCGACGGATCGATCAGGCCGTCTAGCCCGACGCGCCCGCCACCCCCGGCCGAGCCACTTTCGCGGCGACCGTTCTGTTCGACGATGACCGAGATATTGAGGCGGGTCATTGGCCGCACGTCTCGCATCAGTACGCCATCCGGGCGCAAAATCTCGACTTCTTGTACGGCTGCGGCGATTGTCGCGCTAACCTGCACGACGCGGGGATCCATGTCGCGGGCATAGGCGTCGATCTCGCGCAGTGTTTCGATCTTGACCGGGAAATCAGCGGATTCAATCGGGTCTTCGTCCGTATAAAGGCGGGTATTGGTAGCGCGCGGACCATCGGCCAGCGTGCCGCCGCCGTCGCCAACAGCCAGGCGCGCGGTCTCGGCTGCCCGCTTCAGCGCCGGAATTGAGACATCGGTGGAATGCGCATACCCGGCAACTTCGCCCTGCACCGCCCGCAGGCCAAACCCTTCGGATGCGTCATAAGATGCCGTCTTCAAGCGCCCGTCGTCAAAGACCAAAGACTCGGATTTTCGCCGCTCGACAAACAGCTCACCGTCTTCTGCCCCGGAAGTGGCGGATTGCAAAACCGCAAGCGCCTCGTCCTGCGGAATAGCGCTATCAAATGGGCGAAACGGGTCATTGGACATCTGTTGGGACCTTCCGAGTTTGATCCAGATCAAAAATAGCGTCTGTTTGACGCAAGCATTTTGCTTTATCTACCCGACGGAATATGGTTTTTAACGCGGCCAAAGACAACGGGAGAGGTGCGACTGATTCACACCTTTTCGCCAGAGAAGCAAAGATCAGACGATCAGGACAGAAAATGAAGAATGCTTTGATGCTTTCGGGGTTGATGACAGCCCTCTCCAGCCTTCCCGCAATGGCTCAGGAGCTTGAGATTATTGGTAAGCCGGTTGATGGCGGCCTTGGGTTCCAGCCCGCGGCCACCAGCCTGGCCTCGGGGATTCAGCGGCTGGATGATATGATTCTGGTGATCATCACCGCGATCTGCCTGTTTGTTGCGGGTCTGCTGATCTACTGCATCATTCGATACAATTCGCGTAACAACCCTGAACCGGCGCGATTCTCGCACTACACCCCGGTTGAGATCGCCTGGACCCTTGGCCCGATCCTGATTCTGGTCTTCATCGGTGCCTTCTCGCTGCCGGTTCTGTTCAATCAGCAGGAAATCCCCGAAGGCGACATCACCATCAAGGTCGTTGGGAACCAGTGGTATTGGACCTACGAATACGTTGATCACGATTTCGCCTTTGACAGCTATCTGCTGGGCCACCCGGCCACACTGGACGAAGGCGCACGCCCGGCCGATGCTGATGTGACCCCATTTGTTCTGAACGATGCGATGCGTGCCAAACTGGCGGATGCGGGCTACAGCGATGACGAATGGCTGCTGGCCACCGATACCGCCGTTGTCGTTCCGGTTGGTAAGGTCGTCGTCATGCAGGTTACCGCTTCGGACGTGATCCACTCGTGGACCATCCCGTCCTTCGGCGTGAAGCAGGACGGTGTTCCGGGTCGTCTGGCCGAACTGTGGTTCGAGGCCGAGAAAGAAGGCATCTATTTCGGTCAATGTTCCGAGCTGTGCGGCAAGGACCACGCTTACATGCCAATCACCGTCAAAGTGGTCAGCGAGGAAGCATATGAGCAGTGGCTGCAAGGCGCGCTGGAAGAATATGCAGGTCTACCCGCAACCTATCAGGTTGCATCGAAGTGATGACCCGCGCGGGCTGTAAAGCTCGCGCCAGGAGTAACGCAGGCTGCGCGTTTTTCGCGCAGCTTTCACCCCAGAAGGACCGGAAATGAGCGACGCAAGCATCAATGCCAGCACAGTGAGCGCCAAATCCCACGCGGATGAGGCCAGCTTTGGTGATTTCTTTGCCTTGCTGAAGCCGCGCGTGATGTCGCTGGTAGTGTTCACCGCTTTGGTCGGCCTTCTTGCGGCACCGGTCTCTGTTCATCCGTTCGTGGGCTTCTGCGCCATCCTGTTCATCGCCATTGGCGGCGGCGCATCCGGCGCTTTGAACATGTGGTGGGACGCCGATATCGACCGCGTGATGAAGCGGACCAAAGGCCGCCCGATCCCCTCTGGCAAGGTCCAGGAGGGTGAGGCGATGGCAATCGGGCTGGCCCTGTCGGGGCTGTCCGTTATTATGCTGGGTCTGGCAACCAACTGGTTTGCTGGTGCTTTCCTGGCCTTCACGATCTTTTTCTACGTTGTCGTCTATACGATGTGGCTGAAACGCTCGACGCCGCAAAACATCGTGATCGGCGGCGCGGCAGGGGCATTCCCGCCGGTCATCGGTTGGGTTGCCGCAACGGGGTCTATGTCCATCGAGCCGTGGTTGATGTTTGCCCTGACCTTCATGTGGACCCCACCGCATTTCTGGGCACTGGCTCTGTTCATGCGCTCGGATTACGACGATGCGGGCGTTCCGATGCTGACCGTCACACATGGTCGTCGCGCCACGCGCTGGCACATTCTGGTCTACACGGGTCTATTGGCCATGCTGGCTGTTGGAACCGCATTCTCGGGCGTTGGCGGTCCGATCTACCTGACCGTCGCTGTGGTGCTGAACGCGCTGTTCCTGCGCGGTGCCTGGCAGATTTCGCGCCGCAACGAGGATGATTCCGAGGCCGACAATTTCATGGTCGAACGCGCGTTCTTCAAGCTGTCGCTGCTGTATCTGTTCCTGCATTTCGGTGCTATCCTGGTCGAAGCACTGCTGAAACCCTATGGGTTGGGAGGTTGGTCATGAGCCTGCGTAAGAGCCACGAGCTGCACCAACGCCGGTTCAGTCGTAACCTAGGGGTCGGTCTGACGCTGGCTGCCTTTATCGTGATCATCTTCGGCCTGACGATCGTCAAGGTTTCGGGCACGGATTTCAGTCTGGCAACGCAAGAAGTTCAGTACTGATGGCGTTGACGGGTCCCCAGAAAACTGTTGCGCAAACCGTTGGCGTGGTTGTCCTCATGGGCAGCCTGGCCTGGGCATCTGTTCCGTTTTATGACTGGTTCTGCCGTGTCACCGGTTTTGGTGGAACCACTGGTGTGGCCGCGACTGCACCCGAAGACATTCTGGACCGCAAGGTTACCATCCGCTTTGACGCCTCGAAGGCGAAAGACATGGCATGGGAATTCAAGCCAGTCGCGCGCGAGATGGAAGTGCGCATTGGTGAAACCGGGCTGGCCTTTTACGAAGCCTACAACCCGACCGACCGCCCCATTGCCGGGCAGGCGTCCTACAACGTGACACCGTATTCGGCCGGTGGGTACTTTCAGAAAATCGCCTGTTTCTGCTTTGAAGAGCAGGTGCTGCAACCCGGTGAACGCGTTGAGATGCCGGTCACCTTTTTCGTCGACCCTGAAATGGTCGAGGATCTTGAAGCTAAGTATGTTCATACGATTACACTGTCGTATACATTCTACGAAATTGACCTGCCCGAGGGCGTTGCCGCCCTTGAGACGCAGGCTGATATAACAACGAACTAACGCCTGTAGGTGAGGGACGCTGATGGCACACGCAAAAAACCATGATTATCACATTCTGGCCCCGTCGATCTGGCCTCTGATCGGCGCGATCGGCGGCTTTGTGATGCTGTTCGGGGCCGTCCTGTGGATGCACGGGGTTACCTCGTGGATGTTCTGGGCCGGTCTGGTGGCCGTTCTTTACACCATGTTCGCATGGTGGTCCGAGGTTGTGGTCGAAAGCCGCCAGGGCGATCACACACCGGTTGTCCGCATCGGCCTGCGTTATGGCTTCATCCTGTTTGTAATGTCCGAGGTGATGTTCTTCTTTGCCTGGTTCTGGTCGTTCTTCAAACATCGCATGTACCCGATGTACGACTATGCCGGTACCGAATATATCCAGCCTGACATTCATGCGGTTGACCCGTTCCACCTGCCGCTGATCAACACTCTGGTCCTGCTGCTGTCGGGCTGCGCAATCACCTGGGCGCACCACGCGCTGGTGCACGGCAATGATCGCAAGGCGCTGGTGCAAGGGCTGGCCATCGGTATCGCTCTGGGCATCGCTTTCACCGGTCTGCAAGCATTTGAATACTATGAGCTGCTGGCGCATGAAGGCTGGAAATTCGGCGGTGATCAGTTCTATTCGAACTTCTTCATGGCAACCGGCTTTCACGGTTTCCACGTTCTTATCGGTACCATCTTCTTGTCAGTATGCTTAATCCGGGCGCTCAAGGGTGACTTCACGCCTGAGAAACACGTCGGGTTTGAGGCGGCTGCCTGGTACTGGCACTTCGTTGACGTTGTTTGGCTGTTCCTGTTCTTCGCAGTTTACATCTGGGGCCAGGCCCCGTTGATGTAACGTCAGAAGGGTGATCAAATTGCAAAAGCCGCCCTTTCGGGGCGGCTTTTTCTCTATTCTGGGCGCAAGATTGCGCCCCATACAATTGCAAGGTTGCCTTTCTGCGGCTGCAGCCCTTAACAAGACGCCGGCTCTTGCAGAGCCTTCGAACAACACAACCTGGTCCTGACATGCGCCGCATTCTCTTTCTGATGATCTTTGGCATTGCCGGTCTGGCGGTCCTTGTGTCGCTGGGTGTCTGGCAGATGCAGCGGCTGGCGTGGAAACAAGGCGTTTTAGCCGAAATCGAAAATCGGATTTCAGCCGATCCGGTTGATTTGCCTGACACCGTGTCGCGGGATGCTGACAAGTATCTGCCGGTTACGATTGCGGGCGAGATCGAGCCGGGCGAGATCCACGTTCTTGTCTCGGTCAAACAGGTTGGGGCGGGCTATCGCATCATCCAGTCTTTCAGCACAAATGACCGGACAATTCTTGTGGACCGGGGCTTTGTTCCTGTGACCGCGAAGCACGATCAAAGGCTGAATGGACCGATGGAGATCACTGGAAATCTGCACTGGCCGGACGAAATTGACGGCTACACGCCTGAGCCGGATATTGACGACAATATATGGTTTGCCCGTGATGTTCCGAACCTGGCCGCCGCACTTGGCGCTGAGCCAGTACTGCTAATCGCGCGGTCGCAAACCGACCCCGACATCACACCCTTGCCAGTTTCGGCGACGGGTATCCCGAATGATCACTTGCAATATGCAATTACATGGTTTGGCCTGGCTTTGGTCTGGGCCGCGATGACCGGATATTTTCTGTGGCGCAGCCGCGCCCCTTCTGAGAGTGACGCGACATGAAATACATCTCGACCCGCGGGCAGGCGCCCGAACTGACGTTTGAAGAAGCGATGCTGACCGGATTGGCTCGTGACGGTGGTCTGTACCTGCCTGCCGAGATCCCGGTGATGACGCAGGATGAGATCGCAGCACTGGCCGGACTGCCCTTTGAGGAAATCGCGTTCCGGGTGATGTGGCCCTATGTCAGCGGATCTTTCGGTGAGGGTGAGTTCAAAGAGATCATCGCCCGCGCCTACGAAGGCTTTGGCCATGACGCCCGCGCGCCATTGAAGCAGTTGAACGAAAACCACTTCCTGTTGGAGCTGTTCCACGGGCCGACTTTGGCCTTCAAAGACTTCGCCATGCAGCTGATCGGTCAGCTGTTTCAGGTGGCGCTGAAGCGCCGTGGCGACCGTGTGACCATCGTTGGCGCAACCAGCGGTGACACCGGCTCGGCCGCGATTGAAGCGTTCCGGGGGCTGGACGCCGTGGACGTGTTCATCCTGTTCCCGCATGGCCGAGTCTCGGAAGTGCAGCGTCGGCAAATGACGACACCTGCGGACAGCAACGTGCATGCGTTGGCCGTGGACGGCGATTTTGACGATTGTCAGGCCGCGCTGAAGGACATGTTCAACGACTTCGACTTCCGCGACGGCGTGAAGCTGGCTGGCGTGAATTCGATCAACTTTGCCCGTGTTCTGGCGCAGATCGTCTACTACTTCTCCGCTGCTGTCAGCCTCGGCGCGCCGCATCGCAAGGTCAGCTTTACGGTGCCGACCGGCAATTTCGGTGACATCTTCGCGGGCTACCTTGCCAAGCGCATGGGCCTGCCAATTGACTGTCTGGTTGTCGCAACCAATCAGAACGACATTCTGCACCGTTGCCTGTCGGGCGAGGGGTACTTCAAGGGCGACACCATCCCCTCGATCAGCCCGTCGATGGATATTCAGGTCAGTTCGAACTTTGAGCGTGCGCTTTACTATGCTTATGGTGAGGATGGCGGGGCTGTCGCGCAGTTGATGGATGAACTGAAGAACGGCGGCTTCAATGTCAGCCAGGGCGCGATGGAAGCGCTGCGCGACAGCTTTGACTCGGGCCGTGTCTCTGAAGAAGAGACGCTGGCGACAATCAAGTCCACTCTGACCCACAGTGCCGAACTGGTTTGCCCGCATACCGCCGTGGGCATCAAGGTTGCAGAAGAGCATCGCTCGACCGACGTTCCGATGATCACACTGGCCACCGCGCATCCCGCAAAATTCCCGGCAGCGGTCGAGAAGGCAAGCGGCGCGCATCCGCCTCTTCCATCCCGCATGTCTGATCTGTATGAACGTCCGGAACGGGTGACCCGCATCGCCAACGATCTGGGCACCCTCGAGGATCATATCAGAAGGCATATCGCTGAGTGACTGTCAGACAAGACCAACTGAAGAACGGATTTCGTATCGTCAGTGAACATATGCCGGGGTTGCAATCAGCGGCCATCGGCATCTGGGTGACCGCCGGTGGGCGGCACGAGCGGATTGAACAGAACGGTATCGCGCATTTCCTTGAGCATATGGCTTTTAAGGGAACCAAGCGCCGTTCGGCTTTGCAAATCGCCGAGGCGATTGAGGACGTGGGCGGATATATCAACGCCTACACGTCGCGCGAGGTGACGGCTTATTACGCGCGTGTTCTCAAAGACGACGTGGCGCTGGCGATGGACGTTATCGGTGACATCGTTCTGAACCCGATCTTTGACCCGCGTGAGATCGAAGTTGAACGCGGTGTGATCCTGCAGGAAATCGGTCAGGCCTATGACACGCCTGACGATGTGATCTTTGACTGGTTGCAAGAGCAGAGCTATCACGATCAACCGCTGGGTCGAACCATTCTGGGTCCGACCGAACGGGTCAGTGCGTTTTCGCGCGAAGATCTGTCCGGGTTTGTGGCTGAACACTATGGTCCCGAGCAGATGATCCTGTCTGCCGCTGGTGCCGTTGATCACGATGCGCTGATGAAAACCGCTGAGGCGTTGTTTGGCCATCTTAAACCGTGCAAGGGGCTGATCCCGGAAACCGCCCGTTTCACTGGCGGCGAAGCGCGGCAGGAGAAAGAGCTGGAACAGGCGCATTTCGCACTGGCGCTGGAAAGCCCTGGCTATCGTGACGATGCGATCTATACCGCACAGATTTATTCGACGGCGCTTGGCGGAGGCATGTCCTCTCGCCTGTTCCAGGAAGTGCGCGAAACACGCGGGTTGTGCTACACGATCTTTGCGCAGACCGGAGCCTATGCCGATACCGGCACGACGACGATTTACGCCGGAACGTCGGCGGATCAGGTCGCAGAGCTGGCCAGCATAACAATTGATGAGATGAAGCGCGCAGCCGAAGACATGAGCGCCGAAGAGGTCGCTCGCGCCCGCGCGCAGATGAAAGCCGGTATGCTGATGGGGCTGGAAAGCCCATCGAACCGGGCGGAACGTCTGGCGCGTTTGGTGCAGATCTGGGACCGGGTACCATCGCTCGAGGATGCCGTAGCTAAGATCGACGCCGTCAGCACCGAAGATGTGCGTGCCTTCGCCGAGCAGATGGCAGTGCAGGCCCCTGCGGCGCTGGCGCTGTACGGTCCTGTCTCGGGCGCACCCACGCTGGCGCAATTGCAGGAGAGGCGTGCGGCGTGATGCTGTTGGGCAGACGCAAGCTGAAACTTGAAACCGAGCGCCTGAGCTTGCGCCCGCCCGCGCATTCCGACTTTAACGACTGGGCGGCGCTACGGCGCGCGTCACAGGAATACCTAACCCCGTGGGAGCCGATCTGGGCCAAGGATCACCTGAGCCGCAAATCCTTTACCAACAGGGTTTATTGGGCGCAGCGCTCCGTGGCCGGTGGGACGGCGATCCCACTGTTTTTGTTCCGTCGCACGGATGATGTGCTTTTGGGGGCCATCACGCTGGACAATGTCCGTCGCGGCCCGGCGCAGGCAGGAACCTTGGGATATTGGACGGGCCAGTCTTTTGCCCGTCAGGGTTACATGCGCGAGGCCATTGGTGCGATCGTTCATCACGCCTTTACCCGACTGGACCTGAGCCGGATCGAGGCCGCTTGCCTGCCCGAGAACAAACCATCACGTGGGTTGCTGGAAAGTTCGGGGTTCAAATACGAGGGCGTGGCGCAGTCGTACCTGCAGATCAACGGGCGGTGGCGGACGCATGTGCTGTACGCCAGCCTACGGTCGGACCGGCGCGGGAAGACCGACGCGGGGTAGGTCAATGGCGCGGGCAAAACAGCCAATGATTTGGATCAGTGGGGCGATGGTAAGCGTTTCGAGTATTAAGGGGTTTGATCAAGACAACTATCTCGAAAACAACGAACTTGCCGTCGATGCTATGAAGCGAAACAATGTTGGGGAGCCCTTGGCGGCAGATCGTTTCCCCAAGGAAATGTATGCGGAATACAAAGACAAAAAGGAAAAGAAACAGCCCGATCTTTTCAATGCCGGCGGGACTTGGAGCGTTTCTACTGCCTGTGCGGCAGTTCTACGCCAGTTTGATCTCGGTGAAGGCAACCTTTATCCTGTCAGGCTGTTCCAGCATGATCGCACCACACCGGTTGAAGGCGAGTACTTCTGTTTGAACTTCGGTGCGCAAAAGACCGCCGTGCTGACAGAACAATCTCCGCGCATAGATAAACCATATGAAAACCACGACATCTGGGAACCACCGGGCGCAATGCAAGACAAGGATATCGCCGTGAGCGCGTCGGCCCTGGATGGCCCTGACATCTGGATGGACCCACAAATGCGCGACGCATTTTTTGTGAGTGATCCGTTGGCTCAGGCGTTACGTGCGGCGAAAGTCTCGCGCCCGTTCAAGCTGCGGGAGTGCATCGTTCTCTGAACTGCTCCTAGAAAATGCCAATTCCGTGATTTCACTCACGCGATACCTGCAGGCGTGACTTACCTGTGTTCTGCGCTACACTCCGGACATGCGCTGGATTGTTGCGGTATTGATGGTGATCTCGGGTGGGGCTTCGGCACAGGAACGGCGGCCGAGCCATTGCATTGCCATCGCGGATGCCGCACCGGGGATTGAGTATATTCACAAAGCAGCCTGGCAGGACCCGGTGCCCGAGTTCTCGGTTCGGATCAGCTATATTGCTCACGCGTCGTTTATGATTCAGACGCAGGGCGGGTTGAACGCAGTGACGGACTTCACCGGTTTCATCGGCAGCGCGGATCTGATCCCGGACGTGGTGACGATGAACCATGCCCACGGCACCCATTGGACCGCCCATCCGGATCCTGCCATCCCGAATGTGTTGCCGGGTTGGGGCGAGTTCGGGCAGGGGATCGAACACTATCTTAATCTGGGAGAGATGCTGATACGCAATGTCTCGACCGATATCCGATCCTCTTATGGCGGTGTGGAAGAGCGCGGAAATTCAATCTTTGTGTTTGAGGTTGAAGGGTTGTGCATAGGCCATCTGGGTCATCTGCACCACGTGCCGTCGGACGAACAATTTGCCGCCCTGGGGCGTTTGGATGTTGTGATGGCTGCCGTGGATGGCGGTACGACGATGCCGTTGCCGGAAATGATCACGGTGCTGATGCGACTGAAAAGTTCGGTCATCATTCCGATGCATTGGTTTTCCAGCTTTTCGCTGGACCGTTTTCTGGTCGATATCCGCAACGACTTCCCCGTTGAGCGCAAAGGTGTGTCTGAGATCACCGTGTCTCTGCGCACGTTACCTGATCGCCCGACGGTCGTGGTGCTTGAGCCGCAATACCTTATCGAACTGGAATAAGGCTTGTCGGGACGTCACGACTTGGGCAAGGAAAGGGTATGAAACTGAACCCTGCCGATGATACTTTTGCCCAGTCGATCCGCTCTGCCTTGGGCGATGATGTTCTGCACCCCGTCGCGGCACGATATCTAGAAGAGCCGCGCCGCAGGTTTGCGGGCCATGTGGGCGTTCTGGCCCTGCCGAGGTCGGTAGAACAGGTTTCGACGCTCGTTCAGCTCGCCTCGGGCGCGTCGGTTCCCATCGTGCCTTATGGCGGCGGGACCGGACTGGTCGGCGGGCAGGTGATGACCGATGGTCCGGCCCCTTTGCTGATTTCTTTGGAACGGATGTCAGCCATCCGGGCGGTTTATCCGGCCGAGAATATTCTGATCGCCGAGGCCGGTGCCATTTTGGCCGATGTTCAGGCTGCTGCGGAAGAGGCGGATCGGCTGTTTCCCCTTGCGCTGGCTGCACAGGGATCGTGCCGGATCGGCGGCAATCTTGCGACGAATGCGGGTGGGGTTAATGTCCTGCGCTACGGCAATGCGCGTGATTTGTGCTTGGGGCTTGAGGCGGTTTTGCCAAATGGTGAGATCTGGCACGGTCTGAGCCGTTTGCGTAAGGACAATACCGGGTACGATCTGCGCAACCTACTGATCGGAGCAGAAGGTACGCTAGGGATCATTACCGCAGCGTCTTTGAAACTGTCCCCACGTCCGGGGGAAACCGGCACTGCGATGTTCCGGGTGGCCTCGCCTGAGGCTGCCATTGATCTGCTGGCGCTGGCCCGCGATCATGTGGGCGAGGGGGTCAGCACCTTTGAACTGATCCACAAGCAAGGTCTGCAGTTCCTGTCCGAGGTTTTGCCCAATATCCGCCAGCCCTTTGACGTCCAGCCCGATTGGATGGTGCTGGTGGAGTTGGGACTTTCCGGCGGTGCGTCACCGTCAGATGCGCTGATGGAGTTGTTCGAGGCTGCAGAAGCGCGCGGGCTAGTAGATGATGCGGTCATAGCTCAAAGCGAAGCGCAACGAATGGAACTTTGGGCGGTGCGTGAGCAGATCCCTGAGGCCAATCGGTTGATCGGTTCGGTCTCAAGCCATGATATCTCGGTCCCGATTTCGGATATCCCCGCGTTTATCCGGCGTGGGTCCGAGTTGGTGAATGCGTTGGGGACATTCCGTATCAATTGCTTCGGGCATTTGGGCGACGGCAATCTGCACTACAACGTGTTTCCGCCGCAGGGGCACAGCCGCGCGGAATATGATGCCCAGCGGCATAGTGTAAAGCGCGCGGTGCATGATTTGGTGCATGAGTTCGGTGGGTCGATCAGCGCCGAGCACGGCATAGGCCGTTTGAAAACGGATGACTTGGAGAGCTATGGCGATCCGGTAAAGCTATCTGCGATGCGTGCGATCAAAGCTGCCCTTGATCCAAAGGGGATCATGAATCCAGGGGCCGTGCTAAAGGCGTAGGCGCGACCCACTTCGCATGGGCCGCGCGCCGATATTACGATCCAGGCAGAATAACCTTATCAATCACGTGGATGACGCCGTTCGACGTCTCGATATCTGCCTGCACAACGTTGGCGTCGTTGATCATTACGCCGTTGTCCAGGTCAATCTTGATTTCTCCACCCTGAACGGTCGCGGCCGTCATGTCATCGGACAGATCGCCTGACATCACTTTTCCGGGCACCACATGATAGGTCAGGATTGCAACCAGCTGATCCTTGTTCTCGGGCTTCAAAAGGGTCTCGACTGTGCCTTCGGGTAGGGCGGCAAACGCCTCATCCGTGGGAGCGAAAACGGTGAAGGGACCTTCGCCTTTCAACGTATCAACCAGCTCTGCGGCCTGAACAGCTGCGACAAGAGTCTCAAAGCTGCCTGCGCCGACGGCGGTGTCGACGATATCTTTGGAATGGCCATCAGCATAAGCCGCAGTTGAGACGAAAAGGCTTGCGACACCGGCAATTGCGAGATTGCGAAACATGGTATGATTTCCCTAATTGAAATGCCCTTGGTGGCATCAACCGGGGTACGCTGCATCACTGAAAAGAGATCACTGTTTGTGCCGATAAGTTCGGGTTGATCCAATAAAAAACCGCGCTAGGCCAGCGCGGTTCCAGATTTCCACTCACGAATTTGTGATTGCGCGGGACGTCAGAGGCCTTCGAATTCGCACAGGACGTGGACATCCATCCCCATGTCTTCCAATGCCTTGCGCCCGCCTAACTCTGGCAAGTCGATAATGAACGAGCATGAGACGATCTCGCCCCCCAACCGCTCGATCAGTTTGATGCCCGCTGCAGCGGTGCCACCTGTCGCCAGCAGATCATCGACGACGAGGATTTTTTCACCCGGTTGGATGGCGTCGTCGTGGATTTCGACAATCGCCTCGCCGTATTCAAGCTTGTAGTCTTGGCTGATCGTAGTTCCCGGCAGCTTGCCCTTTTTGCGGATGGGCACGAAACCGACGCTTAGCTGGTGTGCGATGGCGCCGCCAAGGATAAAGCCGCGCGCCTCGAGGCCAACGACTTTGTCGATGCGTTCGCCGGCATAGGGGTGCAGCATTTGATCAATCGCCATACGGAAACCGCGCGGATCCGCGAACAGGGTCGTGACGTCCCGGAACATGATCCCTTCATGTGGGAAATCCACGATGGTCCGAATGTAATCTTTGACCGACTTGTTTCTGGACATGGCCATCCCCTCTGGCGTCAAAACACGCTGGGCTGTTTGGCCCATTGCTGTGAGTCATGCAAGGAAAGATTGCCGCCCCAGGCGTGCGGCGTTTCGACTGGCGGTAATCGCGATACAGTGCATCGACCGGCCGCGTCAGATATGGTTTGTGCACCTTGCCCAGATCTTTTGAAAAAATCGCTTGAGCGACATGAAGGTTCGTTGCCATAATCTTCTTTTGTTGTTAGGTGCTCGTGAAATACAAATTCTATGCGAAGTATATACAAAGACTATCTTGTAGGTCTGCGATTTTGATGGGAATGGGACGCGTGAGAACGAAAGACGGTAAGATTTCAACCAAGAAAAACAGTCAGTTGGTCCTGCGGCTGGACAAGGATGAACGGGACGAGTTTGTTCAGCTGTGCAAAGAATTGGACACGTCGGCCGCGCGAGAAATCCGGCGGTTCATTCGCGGTTTCATGAAGGAACACGCAGAGGGCTGAGCCCTCAGGCCGGGCGGCGCAGGACAGCCGTGGCCACTCCCATCCCGATTAATGCCAGCCCTCCGAACCGGGTCATCGCAGTGATGACGCCTGAACGGCCGATCATCTGGCGCAGGTGGTCCGCCAAAAGGGCGTATGCCAGCGAATTTAGCCATGCCAGCCCCACGAAGGTTGCGATCAGGATAGCAAATTGCGGTCCGAGCGGGTCAGCCGGGCGCAGAAACTGAGGAACGAAAGCAATAAAAAACGCGATGGATTTCGGGTTCAACGCGGTGACGGCGGCAGCATGGCCAAAAACGCTGTGTGCGGTGACATTGCGCCCGGTGTCCACGGTCTCAAGCCCGCCTGGTGGCGCGCTGCGCAACAGTTTGATCCCCAGCCAGACCAAATAGGCGGCACCGACCCATTTGAGGGCCGTGAAAAGGGTAGCCGAGGCCAGGACCAGCGCGCCAAGCCCCAAAAGAGAGGCCGTCATAGCCACCAGATCTCCAACAGCTACACCCGTCGCCGAGGCGACAGCCACGCTGCGCCCCTTGGACAGGGCATAGCTGAGCACCAGCAAGACCGTTGGGCCTGGGATCAATAGTAGGGCGGTAGATGCAGCGACAAAGGCGAGCCAAAGGTCATGGGACATCGGAAATCCTGTAATGCGTTTTACGCAGCAAGCCCGGACCAGCGCGCAAGGTCAAGCCCTGCGTGGTTGCGTTGTCAGGCGCATAAGCGCCTCAAGCGGACCGCGTTTGAATTTGCGGGACCACAATAGGGCAAAGACCGAGGACGCGGCACAGAACGCAACAGCGTAACCCGCGATCTGCGGGGCGTTCAGTGACCCGTTCAGCAACCCGGCCTCCTCCAGTATGCCCATACCGATCAGGATGTGGGCCATATAAAGCGTCAGGCTTTGCCGGCCGGGCGCGGTCAGGGCGGGGCTGATGTGCAACCTTTCGATTTTGGGCCACAGCTTCAGCAGCAATCCGATCACCACGCAAGCCGAGCCGGTTCCGGCAATAATGTAGAACGGTCCCGGTGGGATGGACGCGGATCCCAGATAGATCACCAGATCAGGGTCCGAGGCCAACATCTGCGGGAATAGGGCAAATACGGCAGCTCCGAACCCCCACATGATCAGCCTGTGTTGAATGCAGATCGTGTGCAGTTCTGACCGTCCAATGGCCATTCCGATCAATAGGAACGCCGCCCAGGGAAAGACCGGGTGCCAGCCGTTGAATAACAGGTTGCGCAAAAAACCGGGCAGGGTCCAAAGGTCGGTGTATGTCAGCGTTTCCCAGTCCCAGCCAAGGTCGTAGTTGAAAATCATGACGGCGAGGACAGCCAGTGCCACCACCCCAACTGAACCCAGCCACAATGCGCGGGTCGGTGCCGTCAGGAAAGCTGCACCAACAACGAAGTACACCGCGTAGAAATGCAGGATATCGGCGTCAAATACGGTCATGTTGATCAGACCGAGCGCGAACAGAAACACCGCGCGCCGCAGCAACACCGGCGCTGAAACAGAAGACAACCCAATTCCGATACCGGCCAGGATGACGAACAAAGCGGCGGCGCGGCCTTCCAGCAAATCGATCAGGGTCGAGGCCCAGTCATTGCCAGGGGCGATCTGAGCGGCGATGCGGAAATTCACCAGAACCATTCCGCAAAACGCCAGAAACCGGGCTGCGTCCAATGCCTCAAGTCGCTTCATGCTATCCCTCTGTTTCGCCAGCGTTCTGACGGTGCCGTGCGAAACACACATCGGTGCAGTACAGGCGATTTTTCAAGATGAAGGGCAAAAAAGAGCCGGGGCCGTGCAATGCGGCAACAAGTTTTAAGATTGGATTAAGTGTAGCCCGCGCGGCTTGAAACGGTTCCTTGGGCCACCGACCTTGGATCGGACGCAACACTTCGGAGAGGCCGATGGTTCAAACAGATCAAACACGCGCCAACGCGGCACCTGAAACCAGCCACTCGCGGCTTGCCCGCGTAAAGGGCGCGCTGATCCTCTTGGTTCCGGTCCTCGCGGTGATCTATGCGGGCATCGTGGGGTATATGTATGTGAACCAGCAATCGCTTTTGTTCAAACCAGATGGCAAGTTGCCCGCACCCAATTCGATCGGCCTGGCCGATGTCGAGACCGTTTCCCTTACGATGTCCGATGGCGTCAGGTTGACCGCGTGGTCCGCCCCACCCGCGACCGATGATGCGCCGACGGTTTTGTTCTTTCATGGCCAATCGGGCAATCTGGGCGACCGGGTCGACCGGATGAGAGATATCCTCAACAGCGGCTTCGGCCTGCTGGCCCCCAGCTATCGTGGGTATCCGGGCAGCGAGGGCGAACCGTCCGAGATGGCGCTGATTTCCGACGGCATCCAGATGTATGACCAGCTGGACCGCCAAGGCGCGGGCGTTGTGTTGCACGGCCAAAGTCTTGGAACAGCCGTTGCGACCGCCGTGGCTGAACAACGCCCAAATGCACAACTGCTGGTGCTTGAGGCACCCTTTACGGCCACGGTGGACGTCGCGGCGGAAAGATATCCCTGGCTACCTGTGCATGCCCTGATGCGGGATCAGTTCGCGACTCGCGACTTGATTGAGAACGTCACCGTTCCGACTTTGATCTTCCACGGGACCGAGGATGAAACAGTTCCACTGCATCATGGTGAAGCTTTGGCCGCGATGGCCGGGGATACCGCGCAGATCTATGTCATCCCGAACGGCTCCCATAACGACCTCTGGTCGCACGGATTGTGGGATCAGGTTCAACAGTCCCTGCAAGCCAACTAAGGTTGCCGGTCAGAGAATCCGACCAGCAACAGCATCCAGTTTCGCCAACACGGTCGGATCACGCTTTTCCGGCGCGGTCAGGATGGCATATTCCAACGCCCGGTCGCAGCCATGAGGGCAGGGCGCGCGATCAGCGCCCAGCAGATCGGGCAGACCTTTGACAAGTGCCCTGCCTTTTTCGGCATTGCCGGTCAGCGTGGCGATGATGGAGGTGACGTCCACCTCGCCGTGGTCTGGATGCCAGCTGTCGTAGTCGGTGACCATCGCGATCGAGGCATAGCAAAGCTCGGCCTCGCGGGCGAGTTTGGCCTCGGGCATGTTGGTCATGCCTATCACGTCGCAGCCCCAGTGTTCGCGGTACATCTTGGATTCCGCGAGTGTCGAGAACTGTGGCCCCTCCATTGCCAAGTACGTACCGCCGCGATGAATGGTGATGCCTGCTGCTTTGCCGGCAGATTCACAGGCATCCGAGAGGCGCGGGCAGGTGGGGTGTGCAACGCTGACGTGGGCTACGCAGCCGGTGCCAAAAAAGCTCTTCTCGCGCGCAAACGTCCGGTCGATGAACTGATCGACGATCACGAAATCGCCCGGCGCCATGTGCTCGCGAAACGATCCGCAGGCCGAGACTGAGATCACGTCAGTCACACCAAGCCGTTTCAACGCGTCAATATTGGCGCGGTAAGGAACGTCAGTCGGGGAATGGATGTGACCACGCCCGTGACGGGGAAGGAACGCCATGTCCACACCGTTCAGCGATCCGGTCAGGATCTGATCCGAAGGATCGCCCCATGGCGTTTCGACTGTGACCCATTCGGCATTTTCCAAACCGTCGATGTCGTAAATGCCTGATCCGCCGATGATGGCGATTTTGGTCTGGGTCATGGCTGCTCTCCGTGAAAAACTGTATAAAGAGTTCTGCGTGGCAGCCGCGGGTTTGGCAAGTGGCTTCAAGGGTTTGTGTAACTTGCTTGCCAGCTATGCGGTTTGCGCATATCAGGGTCCCGCTGGGTGCAGTATCTAATGTCAGATATGACAGGTAAAAGGCATCTTTCGCGCGAACAAACAACCCCACAGGACGTCTCATGCCCCGAGCCATGCTGGCAAGCTTTGCCAATCGTATAGCCAAACCCGATCTCCGCTGGATGCCGGATGAGGGGCTGACGGTCTCGCGCTTGCGGATTGAGCTGTTGTCTGGCTTGACCGTTGCGCTGGCGCTGGTCCCCGAGGCGGTAGCATTTGCCTTTGTCGCAGGTGTGCACCCTTTGGTCGGGTTGTATGCCGCGTTCATGGTGGGTTTGATCACGGCGCTGATCGGCGGTCGACCTGGTATGATCTCCGGCGCGACCGGCGCTCTGGCGGTTGTCATGGTGGCGTTGGTAGCTGAACACGGGGTCGAGTACCTGTTCGCTACTGTGGTTTTGATGGGCATTTTGCAGGTCATTGCAGGCGCGATGCATTGGGGCCGGTTCATCCGACTGGTGCCGCATCCGGTGATGCTGGGCTTTGTGAATGGTCTGGCGATCGTGATTTTTCTGGCCCAGATGGGCCAGTTCAAGGTTCCGGGCACTATGGAAAACACCGGTCACGGCTTAAGTGGTGGCGAATGGCTTTCGGGTCTGCAGATGTATACGATGCTGGGTCTGGTCGCCCTGACGATGGCCGTGATCTGGGTCACGCCGCGGATTACACGGATCGTGCCCGCGCCATTGGCCGGTATCTTTGTCGTTGCCGCGCTGGTGATTGGCTTTGGTCTTGATGTGCCGCGCGTCGGCGATCTGGCCTCCATCGAGGGCGGTCTGCCCGCATTCCACATCCCGATGGTGCCGCTGAACTGGGAGACCTTTGAGATCATCCTGCCTTACGCTGTCATTCTGGCCGCCATCGGCTTGATTGAATCCCTGCTGACCCTGAACCTCGTTGGTGAAATCACCGGCAAGCGCGGAGGGGCCTCGCAAGAATGCATTGCGCAGGGTGTGTCCAATGTGGCGACTGGATTCTTCGGCGGCATGGGCGGTTGTGCGATGATCGGTCAGTCGATGATCAACGTGAAATCGGGCGGTCGTACACGCATTGCTGGGATCGCTGCGGCGCTGTTCCTGTTAATCTTTATCCTGTTTGCCTCACCCCTGATTGAGCAGATTCCGCTGGCGGCGCTGGTGGGTGTGATGTTCATGGTGGTAATCGGAACCTTTGCCTGGAACTCGTTCAAGATCATGCGCAAGGTGCCCCTGATGGATGCGTTCGTTATCGTTCTGGTGACCGTTGTCACCGTGATGGAGGACCTTGCAGTTGCGGTGGTTGTCGGTGTGATTGTCTCGGCGCTGGCCTATGCCTGGAATAACGCCAAGCGTATCCATGCCGTCACGCGTGAGTCTGCCACGGAAGAAGGTGCAAAGGTCTATGAGATTCAGGGGCCGCTGTTCTTTGGCTCATCCGATGGTTTTACCGAGCTGTTCGATGTTCAGAATGACCCTGACACCGTAATCGTGGACTTTGCCGAAAGCCGGGTCGTGGACCAATCCGCGCTGCAGGCCATCGAGAACATCGCTGGCAAATACGAGACCGCAGGCAAACGCGTTATGCTGCGCCACCTCAGCCGGGATTGCCACAAACTGCTGAACAAGGCCGGCCACCTTATGGTCGATAGCGACGATGACCCGGACTACGAACTGGCCGTCGATTACTCGGTCCGCACGGGTGTGCTGGGCGGGCATTGATTGTAAAAGGCGGCCACTTCGGCCGCCTTTTACTTTGGAGCAATCCGTTCCAATTCTTCAATATTACCGGACAGAAGCGCCTCTTCGGCTTCGGCGATCTTCTCGGCGGGCCAATCCCACCAGTTCAGTGTTAAAAGCCGATCGATGGTGTCCTTTTCGAACCGGAACCGCCGCACTTCGGCAAGGTTTCCGGTAATGATCGCATAGGGCGGTACGTTTCCGCGAACAACAGACCCGGCACCAATAATTGCCCCCGAACCGATCTGCGCACCGGGCAGGATCATTGCACCATAGCCAATCCAGACATCGTGGCCGATGAGAGTGTCGCGCGTGTCCGGCTGAAACCCGGTCATTCCGTCCGGGTCAAACACTGGAAACGGAAAGCACGTCAATCCATCCATTGAATGATTGGCCGATGATGTGAGGAAACGTACGCCATGGGCGATCTGGCAGAACTTCCCCAGCACCAGCTTTTCTTGCGAAAACGGAAACAGGTAGGGGGCAAGGCGCGAGGCCCAATCCTCTGGCGCATCAAAATCCGAAGCATAGCTGAAAGCTCCGGCCTTAAACCTGGGATGGTCAATCGCTTCAGACAGGAAAACCGTGCCCTTGTGATCAGAGCCATTAGGGAGCGTGATCGGGTATCTGCGTAAGGGGTCAGGAAGCGGCATTAGTCATCCGGTCGTGAAAGGCTGAACAGCTCGGTGACCACCGAATAGTCCCGGTATCCAAGCCGCGCCAGCGGTTGGAATGTTGTGACGTCGAACACGCCGTCCTTCAGACAATCGTCGCGCAGATGCACGCCGGTTACTTCTCCGAACACCACCCGATTGGCCTCGCCCGGCAAGGATACGATCTGCGTCAGCTTGCATTCCAGCGCCGCTGGTGCCCCTTCGATCCGGGCGCAGGGGATGGTTTCGCATTCTACCGGCGAAAGCCCGGCATGACCGAATTCGTCCACGTCCTTGGGAAGACCAGCTGAGCTTGCGTTCATCGCATCCCGGTGTGCATGGGCCACAACGTTGACGCAGAACGCGCCGGTGGCCTCGATATTGGCGAGGCTGTCTTTTGTGCCGTCCTGATCGTGTTTGGTTCCGGTTGAGGCGAACATGACCTGCGGCGGCGTATATGCAACCCCGTTGAAAAACGAATAGGGCGCCAGATTGTTGACGCCATCCTTGTCACGTGTCGAGATCCAGCCAATCGGCCGCGGCGTGATAATGGCGTTGAATGGATTGTGCGGCAAGCCGTGGCCGTCTTCGGGGCGATAGAACATATGGTCTCCAAGCGTTTGCCCAAGGCGTACCGAAGTGCTAGGGCGATTGCCAGCTAGGAAAAGAGGGCAGGGTGCAGCAGTTCGTGATCAGGCCGGAAGAGCCGGATGATTGGTGGGAGGTCGAGGCACTTTACGACCTGTGCTTTGCGCCGGGGCGTGAGGCGCTGTCCTCGTATCGTCTGCGCGATGATGTTCCGCCGGTGTCGGGTCTTTCCCTTGTTGCGCGTGACGGGCAGGGCATTCTGGCCGGGGCGATCCGTTTCTGGCCCGTGCATGTGGGCGATCACGACGCTTTGTTGCTGGGCCCCGTGGCGGTGCACCCGACCCATCAAGGCGAAGGTCTGGGGGGATTCCTGATCCATCAGGGGCTTGAGGCCGGTCGCGAAATAGGCTGGCAAAGGGCGATGCTGGTGGGCGATGCGCCTTATTATGCGCGTTTCGGGTTCACACGACTTTCCGGTGTGGAAATGCCCCCGCCAACAAACCCTGACCGGGTCCTAGGCGCGGAATTGAGCCCTGGTGAATGGTTGAATGTGCGTGGCGAGGTGACCCGCTGGACGCGCTGAGGTATTGAAACCCCGCCATTCAGCCCCGATGTTTAACGTCAGGAGGGCTTATATGCAGGACGTGCTTTTAGTCGAAAAGCTGGATACCGAAGCCGAATTGGATCGGTTGGCCAAATTTTACAGAACAGCCGGAGGTCCCGGCGTTAAACTGTTGAACAGTTTGGGAGGTTCGGCAGAATCCTTGCTGGAACAACTGCCTGCATCTGTGCGGCAGGGGTTGACAGGGGCCACGGAACAGGCGCTTTGGTTAGCGATGCACGCAGCCGAGGGTTCGCGCCGGGCTGTTCCGGATCAAAAGCCGTGGGTCAACACCGCTGTCGCAACGGCGATGGGGGCGGCCGGTGGCATGGGTGGCGTGTCGACTGCACTGATGGAATTGCCTGCTACGACGGCCATGCTATTGCGTGCCATTCAGGGTGCGGCGTTCCGCGAAGGGTTCGATCCGTCCGAGGAAGGCGTCAAATTTGATTGCGTACGGGTCCTGTCTGCAGCCGGACCTCTGTCTTTTGACGATGGCGCAGATCTGGGCTTCTTTTCGGTCCGCCTGACGTTGACTGGCCCAGCGATGCAAAAGCTGATTGCAGCGGTAGCGCCGCGACTGTCCATTGTACTGGGCCAGAAACTGGCAGCGCAATCGATACCGGTCCTGGGTGCGATCGCAGGGGGTGGTACGAACTACGTCTACACCCGGTACTATCAGCAGGTGGCCCGAGTTCACTTTGGGTTGCGGCGACTGGCAATTGATGCCGATATCCCGCATGAAGATCTGGTTCGGAAACTGGCTGCTCGGGTCTGAAGCCTGTCTAAACTCTTGGAAGAAACCGCACCATATGGTATTCTGAACCCAGCCGACCGCTAAATGTATAAGAACCTCAAAGGTCGGCGATTGAGGATGAAAGCAGTTTGAAAGGTGGTGCGACGTGATCGGTGCGAGGCAACCGACGTGTCTGCAGGGAAGCGAACGGCACCTGCGGCTTAAGCATCAATCAGCGGCCCTTTGCTATCGCATCAAACACGGAAAACTCAGGGTTTTGCTGATCACAACGCGCAAATCCAAACGCTGGATCATACCGAAGGGCTGGCTGATCGAGGATATGACGCCGTCGCAAACCGCCAGACGAGAAGCTTGGGAAGAGGCTGGGGTTAAAGGAAATTGCGCAAACAAGCCCATGGGCCGTTTCACATACCTGAAATCCCGCTTCAGTATGATCCCTGTGGTGTGTCTGGTGGATGTCTTTCCCCTCTGTGTTACGTCGATTGCGCCTGAATTTCCTGAACGGGCCCAACGAAAGCGAAAGTGGGTTTCGCCCAAAAAGGCGGCCTCTCTGGTGAAATCGCCGGAACTGTCCCATTTGTTACGCAGTCTTGGCCCGAATCTACACTGACTCGCCTTTCGAAGGGCTTGATCTTGCCATGTCTGTCGGTATCTATTTGGCTACCGGAAAATGGACGAACCATGATTCAATATTCGCTGAAATGCAGCCGCGACCATACTTTTGACAGTTGGTTTCAATCGGCCGCCGCTTACGACAAACTCGCCTCCGCAGGTATGGTGACCTGCGTTGTGTGTGGTGACGCGCAAGTAGATAAGGCTATCATGACCCCTCGCGTTCGTCCGGCCCGCAATGCTCAGACAACTGAACCACAAAGCAAACAGGTGGATGTCGCGACCCCGTCGCCAGATATCGAGAAGGTGCTGGCCGATCTGCGTCGCAAGGTCGAGGAAAACTCGGACTATGTCGGTAAGGATTTTGCCAAAGAAGCGCGTAAGATCCATTTGGGCGATGCGCCCGAACGCGCGATTTATGGCGAAGCCAAGCCCGACGAGGCCAAAGCGCTGATCGAAGACGGTGTGCCGGTTTCGCCGCTTCCATTTCTTCCCACCCGTAAAACGAACTGACCCATGCATATTGTCATCACGGGGGCCAATCGCGGAATTGGCCAAGCTCTGGCAGATCGTTATCGCGCGCAGGGCCATGACGTTACCGGAACCGCCCGGGATTCCAGTGCCCAGCTTGTACTGGATGTGACAGACCCGAAGCAGCAGGCTTCTATGGCAGAAGGGCTTGCGGGTCGTCCGGTTGATCTGTTGATCTGCAACGCCGGGGTCTATCTGGACAAAGGTCACGGCATAGACGGCTATCCTGCCGACATGTGGGCGCAGAGTTTTGCGACCAATGTGACAGGTGTGTTTCTGACCGTGCAGGCGCTTTTGCCCAATCTTCAGGCCGCGAAAGGCAGGGTTGCGATCCTGTCGTCCCAGATGGCGTCGCATACGCGCGCGCCCGGTGGCAGCTATATCTATCGCGCGTCCAAAGCGGCGGCCCTGAATCTGGGGCGCAATCTGGCGGCGGATCTGCGCGCGGATGGAGTCGCCGTTGGCATCTACCATCCGGGTTGGGTGCAGACGGATATGGGGGGCGCTCAGGCTGAGATCACTGTTGATCAGGCTGCCGGCGGGCTGCTTGACCGCTTTGGGGCACTGTCACTTGCCACAACCGGGTGTTTTGAAACCTGGGACGGTCAGCCGCACGCTTATTGACGTTTCAACGCTGCCGTGGGGATTTCGTAAACTTCATCTGGATCGATGAAGACCACCGTCAAGTCTCCCCGTGTTTCATGGCTGATCCGGGCAGGTGAGCTGCTAGACGTCGGGATGCCATCCGTGAAATAGATGCTACGTACTTCGGCGCCGCCCAGTCCCACTGCCAGGGTCGTGGTCCCGTCGTCATGGTGGCGCAGTTCGGCGTGGCAGCTGCTTAGCGCCGCACCGGCTTTGGCACAGGGCACCGTTCCCAAAGCATTTTTGCCGTCGGTTGCAGCCAGCGTAGAGACCTGCGCAAAGGCGGATGAAGACAAAAGGGCGAAGACTGCGGCAACGCGGAACATGGAAAACCTCTGGGAATAATTTCGGGATGCAGGCTGACAGCCTCTGTGTCGGTTGTAAAGCGGTCAGATGCGGCCATCCGACCGGTTTTGAACTCTTGCCCTCGCGGCCCCCCTCGCATAAGACGCACGGGATCAGAAATCCAAGGCGCGGAGACACTTGCCCCCATGCCCTTACTCGTGATGAAATTTGGCGGCACGTCGGTTGCCAACCTTGACCGTATCCGCCGCGCAGCGAAGCGCATCGGCGTCGAAGTGGCAAAGGGCTATGACGTGATCGTCATCGTCTCGGCCATGTCCGGCAAGACAAACGAGCTTGTGGGTTGGGTCGACGAGACGTCACCGCTATACGATGCGCGGGAATATGATGCCGTCGTGTCCTCGGGCGAGAATATCACCGCTGGCCTGATGGCGTTGACGTTGCAGGAAATGGATGTCCCGGCCCGCAGCTGGCAGGGCTGGCAGGTTCCGCTGATGACCACCAGCGCCCACAGCCAGGCCCGGATCGAAGAAATTCCGACCGATAACCTGAACCAGAAGTTTGGTGAGGGCATGAAGGTTGCCGTTGTCGCCGGGTTCCAGGGCATTAGCCCCGAAGGCCGTATCACGACCCTGGGCCGGGGTGGGTCGGACACCACCGCCGTGGCATTTTCCGCCGCCTTCGGTGCCGAGCGGTGCGACATCTACACGGACGTTGACGGTGTCTATACCACCGACCCGCGCATCTGCGAGAAGGCACGCAAGCTGGACCGCATTTCGTTCGAGGAAATGCTGGAATTGGCCTCATTGGGGGCAAAAGTGCTGCAGACCCGCTCGGTCGAATTGGCGATGCGGAACAAGGTGAAACTGCGCGTTCTCTCTAGTTTTGAAGAACAATCCGACGAGGCCGGTACGCTGGTCTGCGATGAGGAGGATATCATGGAATCCAATGTTGTGGCCGGTGTGGCCTATTCCCGCGACGAAGCCAAGATGACTGTTGTCTCGGTGGCTGACCGCCCGGGCATCGCGTCGATCATCTTTACCGCGCTCAGCGATGCGGGCGTGAATGTCGATATGATCGTGCAGAACATCTCGGACGAGGGACGCACGGACATGACCTTTTCCTGCCCCACCGATCAGGTGGCGCGCGCCGAACAGGCATTGCTGGCGATCAAGGATGCGGGTGAGCTGAACTATGCCGAACTGGTCGCAGACCAGGATGTCTGCAAGGTCTCGGTCGTGGGGATCGGCATGCGCTCGCAGTCGGGCGTGGCGGCCAAGATGTTCAAGATACTCTCGGATGAGGGGATCAATATCAAGGTCATTACAACCTCTGAGATAAAAATTTCCGTCCTAGTCGACAGGAAATACATGGAACTTGCTGTTCAGGCACTGCATGATGCCTTTGAATTGGACAAGGCGGCCTGAGCATTTCAGCCAAAGGTCTCGCCTGATTCCGTAATTTGGGTGGGATATGGCGGAAGGCACCGAAACTGAATCCCGCAAGCTGCTGGGGCGGCTGCGCGAAGAGATGGCGAGCGAAGCCGCCGGTCAGGAACGTCTTGACCGGATCACGCATCTGATTGCCGATAGTATTCGGGCCGAGGTGTGCTCGATCTATCTGTTCCGAGATGCCGACACCCTTGAGCTTTGCGCGACCGAGGGATTGTCGCCAGAGGCGGTTCACAAAACACGCATGCGGTTGGGTGAAGGCCTTGTGGGTCATGTCGCGCAATCCGGCAAGGTCGTGAACACCGCCGACGCGCCTTCGACCAAAGGGTTTCGGTACATGCCGGAAACCGGCGAAGAGAGGTTCTCGTCCTTCATTGGGGTGCCGATCCAGCGTTTGGGTGAAAAGCTGGGCGTACTGGTCGTGCAATCCCGTGATGCGCGCGTGTATTCTGCTGACGAGGTCTATGCGTTGGAAGTGGTCGCCATGGTTCTGGCCGAGATGACCGAGCTTGGTGCCTTTGTCGGCGAGGGCGCAGCGCTTTCACCCCGTCACCAGCAATCGGTGCAATTTGAGGGGGGGCCGGCACAGGAAGGATCTGCCGAAGGGCATGTTTGGTTGCATGAACCCCGTGTTGTCGTCACCAACCCGATTGCCGACGATCCCCACCGCGAACGTGAACGTCTGAACGAGGCCGTGGATGAGCTGCGCGTGGGCGTCGACAAGATGCTTGAGATTTCGCAGGGCGGTGACAAGGAACAATTGCAGGTTCTGGAAGCCTATCGGATGTTCGCCAATTCCAAAGGCTGGATGCGCCGGATGGAGGAGGATATTGCCCTGGGGCTTAGCGCCGAAGCGGCGGTTGAGAAAGAGCAATCACAGGCACGGGCGCGCATGGGGCAGGTCACCGACCCCTATCTGCGTGAACGGCTGGCAGATCTGGATGACCTCAGCAACCGGCTGCTGCGTATCCTGACCGGGCAGGGGGGCACCAACGGGGCCGACTTGCCACCCGATCCGATCCTGGTTGCCCGAAATATCGGGCCTGGGGATCTGTTGGAATATGGTCGCTCGTTGAAAGGGATCGTTCTTGAGGAAGGCTCGGTCGGTAGCCACGCCACGATTGTGGCTCGCGCCCTGGCAATTCCACTGGTGGTTCACGTTGGGCACATCACGACCGAGGCATTGAACGGAGATCATATTCTGGTTGATGGCGATCAGGGCATGGTCCAACTGCGTCCGGAAGATACAGTTGTCTCCGCGTTTCGCGATAAAATCGCCATGCAGGCCAAAGCTCAGGAACGCTATGCCTCGATCCGCGATACTCCGACAGTGACGCGCGATGGTGAACGGATCAATCTGGTTATGAACGCGGGCCTGATGGCGGATCTGCCGTCGCTGGGCAATTCCGGGGCCGAGGGTGTGGGCCTGTTCCGCACCGAGCTTCAGTTCCTGATCCGCAACCAGATGCCCAAGCGGTCCGAGCTTGTGACACAATATCAGCGCGTCATGGATGCTGCTGGCGACATGCGCGTGGTGTTCCGCACACTGGATATCGGGTCGGATAAAGTTTTGCCCTATATGAAACATGTAGAAGAGCCCAACCCCGCACTGGGCTGGCGGGCTATTCGCGTTGGTCTGGACAAACGCGGCGTGATGCGGATGCAGTTGCAGGCGTTGATGCGTGCAGCCAATGGGCGGCCTTTGACAATCATGTTCCCGTTTGTGGCGCAGGCCGAAGAATACCGTGAGGCACGTTGGGAAGTGAACAAGACCATCGAACGCGAAAAGCGCCTTGGTCATGTGCTGCCAGAATCGATCGAGGTTGGCGCAATGCTGGAAACGCCGTCTCTCGCCTTTGCCCCGCAGAAGTTCTTTGACGAGGTCGATTTCGTCTCGATCGGGGGCAACGACCTGAAACAGTTCTTTTTTGCCGCTGACCGCGAAAACGAGCTGGTGCGCCGACGCTATGACACGCTGAATGTCAGTTTCCTGACCTTCATCGAACGGATTGTCGAACGCTGCAATATCTCGAACACGCCGTTGTCTTTCTGTGGCGAGGATGCCGGGCGACCGGTTGAGGCGCTTTGTCTGGCAGCCATGGGTATTCGGACCTTGTCAATGCGCCCGGCGTCGATAGGCCCGGTCAAAAGCGTGCTGTTGCGCGCCGATCTGCAGTCACTGCGTAAGATCATCGCCGATGCCCGCCATCGTGGAGACCAATCGGTTCGATCCTCGGTAATGGAGTGGTTGCGGAATCAGGGTTGATTTTCCAGTTGCGCTTCCCTATTCAGTGCCTGAATGTTAGCGGTAACAATGTTTGCATCACAAGGACCAGTGATAACTGCGCCTAAGTGATGCCAGCAGATTTGAAGGAGCCCATAGATGGTTTCACGCGTAATCCCGGTAGACCCGTTCGATCTGGTGCTATTCGGCGCGACCGGTGATCTGGCGCAGCGCAAGATCTTACCCGGGCTCTATCATCGGTTCGAAGTTGGCCAGATGCCCGAAGGCGCAAAGATCATCGGCACGGCGCGGTCCGACATGGACAGCGACGGGTTCCGGGACCAAATACGCGCCTCGATGAAAGAATTTGCCCCTGCGTTCAAAAAGGAGGTTCTGGATCAGTTTCTAAGCCATGTTGAGTATGTTCCCGTTGACGCACTGGGAGACTCCGGCTGGAATGAGCTTGCCAATACCTTGCGTCCTGACGTTGTACGCGCTTTCTACCTGTCAGTTGGCCCCAGCCTTTTCTCGGGTATCGCAAAACGGCTGAGCGATTATGGCATGGCAACGCCCGACAGCCGTATCGTGGTCGAAAAACCCTTTGGCCACGACCTCGCCTCGGCCAAGGCGCTGAATTCCGGGCTGCGAGCCTGCTTTGAAGAGCATCAGATATATAGGATCGACCACTATTTGGGAAAGGAAACGGTGCAGAACTTGATGGCGCTGCGTTTTGCCAATTCCCTGTTCGAACCTCTCTGGAACGCGACACATGTCGATCATGTTCAGATCACCGTGGCCGAGACTGTTGGCGTCGAAGGGCGCGGAGCCTATTACGATCAGTCCGGTGCAATGCGGGACATGGTGCAGAACCACCTTGTTCAGCTTCTGTGTCTGACTGCGATGGAACCTCCGTCCAAATTTTCGCCCAACGCCGTGCGTGACGAGAAGGTCAAGGTGATCGAGGCACTGGAGCCCGTTGCGCCGTCTGACATCGCACGCGGTCAATATCGTTCGAGCAAGGGCGGCGACGGTTACTTGGATCATGTGGGAAACCCCGCGAGCCGCACCGAAAGCTACATCGCTCTTAAGGCCCATATCGGCAATTGGCGCTGGGCGGGTGTGCCGTTCTATCTGCGAACAGGCAAACGCCTGCGGGCGCGGGAATCCGAAATCGCGGTGTTTTTCCGGGATCCACCGCATACGATCTTCCCCAATGTCGGCCCGCTGCACGGCAACGTGCTGGTGATCCGCCTGCAGCCAGACGAAGGTATTACCCTGCGTACAACGATCAAAGAACCGGGGCAGGGCGGGTTCCGCCTGTCAGATGTTGCGCTGGATATGAGTTTTGCCGAGGCGCTTGGGGACGAGGCACAATCGCCGGACGCCTATGAACGTCTGGTAATGGATGTCATTCGCGGCGACCAAACCCTTTTCATGCGCGGCGACGAAGCCGAAGCCGCCTGGGCCTGGGTTGATCCCATTATTCACAGTTGGGAAGAGCGTGGAGATCGCCCCGCGAAATATGATCAGGGCAGTTCCGGCCCAGAAGAAGCACTGATGCTGATGCATCGCGATGGGCGCCGCTGGCGTCAGATCGGAGGGTAATCATGGTACATTCAGTCATCACCGACGTCACTCAACGCATCATCGACCGCAGCGCCGAACTGCGCGGCCCGCATATTGAGCGTATGGAACATGCCCGATCCAAGGGACCTGCGCGCGCGCATTTGTCTTGCAGCGGTCAAGCCCACGCCTATGCCGGCGCGGGTGAGGATCAGCAAGCGATGGCCACTGATACGGCCGGTAATCTGGGCATCGTCACCGCTTATAACGACATGCTTTCCGCCCACCAGCCGTTCGAGCGTTATCCCGGCCTGATCCGCGATGCGATCCGAGCCGCAGGTGGCACTGCACAAGTTGCGGGTGGCGTGCCAGCCATGTGTGACGGGGTCACCCAAGGTGAGGCGGGGATGGAGTTGTCTCTGTTTTCGCGTGACGTGATTGCCCTGGCGACCGGAGTGGCGCTGAGCCACAACACCTACGATGCCGCCGTTTTCTTGGGCGTCTGTGACAAGATCGTCCCCGGTTTGATTATCGGTGCACAGGCGTTCGGTCATCTGCCCGCTGTCTTTCTGCCGGCCGGGCCGATGACCAGTGGTCTGCCCAACGATGAAAAGGCCAAGATTCGCCAGAAATTCGCCGCCGGAGAGATCGGCCGCGAAGAGCTTATGGCCGCTGAAATGGCCGCCTATCACGGACCGGGCACCTGCACTTTCTATGGTACCGCGAACACCAATCAGATGCTGATGGAGTTCATGGGTCTGCACCTGCCAGGGTCAAGCTTTGTAAACCCCAACACGCCCTTGCGTGACGCGCTGACCGAGGAAGGCGCGCGCCGCGCCCTGTCGCTGAGCGCGCTGGGCAATCACTACACGCCGGCCTATCAGGTTTTGGATGAGCGGGCGTTTGTGAACGGCATCGTGGGTCTGATGGCCACGGGTGGGTCGACCAACCTGCTAATCCATCTGATCGCAATGGCGCGCGCAGGTGGTATCATACTGGATTGGCAGGATTTTTCTGACATATCCGCCGTGGTTCCTCTGGTTGCGCGGGTTTATCCGAACGGTCTGGCAGACGTGAACCACTTCCATGCAGCGGGTGGTCTTGGGTACTGCATTGGAACGCTTCTGGAAGACGGGCTGCTGCACCCTGACACTCTGACCGTCGCGGGGCAGGGTCTGCAGAATTACACCAAAGAACCGAAGCTGAAGAACGGTGAGCTGGTTTGGGAAGACGGGGCTGGCCACAGCCTGAACGAAAAAATCGTCCGCCCGGCGAAAGACCCGTTCCAACCCACTGGTGGGTTGTCGCGCCTGACTGGCAATTTGGGCACCGGCGTGATGAAGGTTTCGGCCGTCGCCCCGGAACATCAGGTTGTCGAAGCGCCTGTACGCGTGTTCCATGATCAGGGCGAAGCAAAAGCCGCGTTCAAGGCCGGAGAGTTCACTGGAGACGTCATCGTTGTTGTCCGGTTCC
This sequence comes from Ruegeria sp. A3M17, assembly GCF_003318255.1. Lineage (GTDB taxonomy): Bacteria > Pseudomonadota > Alphaproteobacteria > Rhodobacterales > Rhodobacteraceae > Ruegeria. Next base: position 43,851 of record NZ_QOCF01000023.1, on the reverse strand, counting down.
AGGGACCCAAAGCAAATGGCATGCCCGAGCTACACTCGCTGACGCCGATCCTGTCGATCTTGCAGGGCCGTGGGCAAAAGGTAGCGCTTGTAACCGATGGTCGTATGTCCGGCGCGTCCGGCAAAGTCCCCGCGGCGATCCATGTCTGCCCCGAGGCGCTGGATGGCGGGCCGATCGCTTACATGCAGGATGGCGACATCTTGCGCGTCGATGCGGTGAAGGGTGAGTTGGAGATTTTGACCCCCGGGGTTCTGGACCGTGCGCCTGCCACCGCCGACCTCTCGGCCAACCAACATGGCGTGGGGCGCGACCTTTTCGCTACCTTCCGCCAAAATGTCGGATCAGCAGACACCGGCGCCAGTATTTTCGGAGCTTGACCCATGTCCAAAACCCAACGCACGCGTGAAATCTGCGCACTTGCGCCCATTGTTCCTGTCCTTGTCGTCGATGACGCGGCTCAGGCGCGCCCATTGGCCGAGGCGCTTGTCGCAGGTGGCCTGCCCGCGCTTGAGGTGACTCTGCGCACCCCCGCCGCGCTGGATGCGATCCGCGCGATGGCAGACGTGCCGGGCGGCGTCGTCGGCGCAGGAACTTTGGTCACGCCCGAAGATGTGCGCGCCGCGAAAGAAGCAGGCGCGCAATTTGGCGTCTCGCCCGGTGCCACCGACGAGTTGATCGCGGCCTGCGAGGCCGAGGGTCTGCCCTTGTTGCCAGGTGCCGCTACGGCCAGCGAGGCGATGCGTCTTTTGGAAAAGGGCTATGACATGCTCAAGTTCTTCCCGGCCGAGGCATCGGGTGGTGCACCGGCGTTGAAGGCGATCGGCGCGCCGTTGCCGCAAATCAAGTTTTGCCCGACCGGTGGTGTGTCCCCCGAAAATGCAAAAGACTACTTGTCCTTGTCCAATGTGGTTTGCGCGGGCGGAAGCTGGGTTGCGCCGAAAAAAATGGTCATTGATGGGGATTGGGCCGGTATCGAAAACCTTGCGCGCGCGGCCTCCAAGCTGATGGATTGACGCCGCTTAAAGCTGCGCTAGGGTGGGCGTCAATTCATACAGGTTGATCCCATGACAAACTCCATTTCCCTGGCGCAAGGGCGCGAATATCTGGCGATTCCAGGACCTTCGGTCATTCCAGACGCGGTGTTGCAAGCCATGCACCGCCCGTCACCGAATATCTACGAGGGCGAGCTGATCGAGATGATGCCGTCGCTGACCAACGATCTGTGTCGCGTGGCGCGGACCGAGCATAATGTTGCTATCTATATCTCTAACGGCCATGGAACGTGGGAAGCCGCGCTGTCCAACGTCATCGCACCCGGTGAAACGGTTCTAGCCCCCGCATCTGGCCGATTTACCCATGGCTGGGCCGAGATGGCCGAGGGTATCGGCGCCAAGGTTCAATTGATCGACTTCGGCCCGTCCTCGGCATGGGATTTCGACCGTATTGCCGAGGCGTTGCGTGGCGACAAGGCCCACAAGATCAAGGCGGTACTGGCCGTTCATGTGGATACCTCAAGTTCAATCCGGAACGACATTCCAGCTCTACGCGCCTTGTTGGACGATCTGGGGCACCCGGCGCTTTTGATGGCGGATTGCATTGCCTCGATGGGGTGTGACCGGTTCGAAATGGATGCCTGGGGCGTCGATGTTACGGTTACGGCTTGCCAAAAGGGGCTGATGACACCCGCAGGAACAGGGTTCGTGTTTTTCAATGACAAAGCACAGGCCAAACGGGCCGCTATGCCACGTGTTTCGCAGTATTGGGACTGGCAGCCACGATCCAACCCCGAGCTGTTCTATCAGTATTTCAACGGCACCGCACCGACCCATCACCTCTACGGTTTGCGCGCAGCCTTAGACATGATCCATGCCGAGGGGATGGAACAGGTTTGGGCGCGGCACGAGAGGCTAGCCACGGCCATCTGGGAAGCATGTGAAACCTGGGCGCAAGGTGACGCGTTGCATCTGAATGTTGCGGATCGTCAACATCGCAGCCACGCTGTCACCGCCTTGCGACTGACCGAGGGACGCGGCACGCCATTGCGCAAGTTCACTGAAAACCAACTGGGGTTGACCCTTGGTATTGGTCTGGGGATGGACGACTGGGACGGATGCTTCCGCCTTGGCCACATGGGTCACGTCAACGGCCAGATGGTCATGGCGATGTTGGGCGGCGTGGAAACAGCCATGGCCGGACTAGATATCCCTCGCGGTAAAGGCGCGTTAGAAGCTGCGGCTGCGGTGCTTGCGTCTACGGCCTAACGCCGCGCCTCGGCAAGCGCATTTGGCAACGCAGCGGCAAAGGCATCCAAATCAGCTGCTTCACCGCAGCTGACGCGGATGCACCGATTTTGCGGGGCGGCAAAGGGCATACGCACGAAAATGCCCTGCGCAACCAACGAGTCCAGAACCGCCTTGGCAAAGGTCCCATCCTGCCCGCAATCAATGGCTACGAAATTGGTGGCAGAGGGCAGGGGCATCAACCCGTTCTCTCGGGCAATCCGGCCGATCCGGTCGCGTGCTTCGGCAATTCTGGCCTGAATGTGATCCAGCCAATCAGAATCCTTTAATGCAGCCAGCGCACCGGCTTGTGCAGCTCGGTTCATCCCAAAATGGTTGCGCACCTTGTTGAAGGCTGAAATCAGGCCGGGTGCGCCGATGGCATAGCCAACCCGCGCGCCCGCCATGCCGTACACCTTGGAAAAAGTCCGCATCCGGATCACCCGAGGATCGTCTGCTGCCACTTGGGCGGCGGTGCCTTCAGGCGCACATTCCACATAGGCCTCGTCCAATACAAGCAAGCACCCGTCGGGTAGATCGTCCAACGCAGCCACGATATCCGCACCGGAATTCCAACTGCCCATCGGGTTGTCAGGGTTGGCCAGATAAACCAGCTTGGCGTCCATCTCACCTGCCTTGGCAAACAGCGCCGCCGGGTCCTCATGGTCGTCGCGATACGGTACCTTGTGGAGCGTTCCGCCGAACCCCGCCACATGGTAGTTGAAAGTCGGGTATGCCCCATCTGAGGTGACAACCGCGTCTCCGGATCCGACCAGTAGCCGCACCAGGTAACCCAACAGCCCGTCGATGCCTTCGCCAACTACGATGTTTTCCAGCTTCACCTCATGATGCTCTGCCAATGCAGCGCGCAGATCGTGGTTTTCCGGATCGCCATACATCCAAATCCCCGTATCTGCCATTACCGCGATGGCGCGCGGTGAGGGTCCAAACACGCTTTCATTTGCGCCCAACCGCGCCACAAATGGCGCGCCGCGCTGGCGCTCCTGCGTTTCGGGGCCGACAAAAGGCACGGTTGCAGGCAGGGATTGGGCAAGCGGGGTGTAGCGTGGTTCTGTCATGGGGGCAGATAAACGTAAGGTCATACGACAGGCAAGCTTGCGTTGCAGGATGCCGCTCCGCATTGTTCGCGTAAAGAAAAAAGGGAGGAGCGCGCATGCGCATTGTTTTGGGCCTATTGATTGTCGGTCTCGCTTACCTGGTTTTCTGGCCGGTCCCGGTTCAACCGGTGGCATGGACCCCACCCGAAGCACCGGGTTTCACTGGTGACTTTGCGGAGAACAATGCGTTGGACCAGCTGGAGCTGATCTCGTTGCCTGACAGTGAGAAAGGCCCCGAAGACATTGCCGTCATGCCCGACGGGTCCGTGTACACGACCAGCTTATCCGGGGCTCTGTACCGGATAGACGGGGAGGTCACGGTAAAAGTAGACGATCTCGGCGGTCGGCCCTTGGGGCTGACGGTCGGTCCGGATGGGGCGCTTTATATCGCCGACAGTTTTCGAGGCATCATGCGATGGACCGGCCCTGGTAAGCTGCAGCCTGTCGTGTCCGAGATAAATGGCGCGCCGGTGATCTATGCAAATCAATTGGACGTGGCGAAGGATGGAACGATCTATTTCTCAAACTCGTCCGATCGGTTCGATCCCGAAACGATGGGCGGGACCAAACCGACCTCGGTTCTGACCATCTGGGAGCAATCGGACACCGGTTATGTTGCCCGCCACGCGACCGATGGCACGACCGAGAAACTGGCCGAAGGTTTTGTCTATACGAACGGCGTCGCGTTGTCGCCGGATGAGGATTTTCTGCTGATCGCCGAGACCGGACGTGCACGGGTGCACAAGCTTTGGCTAACAGGCCCGAAGGCAGGGCAGAAAGAGGTGCTGATGGACAATTTACCCGGCTATCCCGATAACATCGAGGCACAGGGCGATGGCACCTTTTGGATGGCTTTTGCCAGCCCGCGTGTGCCAAGTGAGGCGCTGATGCCATACCCTTTCCTGCGAAAGATGATCTGGCGGCTGGGACCGATGGTGCGGCCTGCGCCGATCAATCGCGGAATGATGGTGCAATTTGATGGCGACGGGAACATCCTGCAGACCTTGCAAGACCCCGGCGGTCGGCTGGGCATAACCACGGGTGGCAAGGTGGTCGGGGGACATTTCTACGTCATGACATTGGATTCGCCTTGGTTCGGGCGCATGCCTGCGTCAAATCTGCCCTAACGTTGAGGTGGAACTGCCTGATCCATCGGGGCATTGTACCCCTAACCGGAATTGAGAGGCCTGAGATGTCACGCGTATCCGTCGAATACAAAAATCACATCGCGCACGTAACTCTGACGCGTGGCGATAAGATGAATGCTCTGGATGATGCGATGATAAAGGTCATCATTTCTGCGGGGCAGGAGGTGGCAGCTTCGGATGCGCGCGCGGTAGTGCTGTCAGGTGAAGGCAAAAGCTTTTGCGCGGGACTGGACATGGCCAGCTTTGCGAGCATGGCGCAAACGGACCCGACCGAATGGTTGATGGCCCGCAGCCACAAAGACGCCAATGAGGTGCAGGAGGTTGCCTTGGTTTGGCAGCGCGTACCCGTTCCCGTCATTTGTGCCATTCAGGGGGCTGCCTATGGCGGCGGTCTGCAACTTGCGCTGGGCGCTGACATCCGGATAGCACATCCCGAGGCTAAACTCGCCGTGATGGAGATGAAGTGGGGCCTGATCCCCGACATGGGCGGGATGGTTCTGCTGCCCAAGCTGGTCCGGTCGGACGTCTTACGCCTGTTGACGTATTCCGCCCGCCCGATCGGTGCTGTGCAAGCTGCGGACTGGGGGTTGGTCACCAAGCTGTCGGACGACCCGCTGACCGAGGCATTGGCCTTGGCCGAAGACATCGCTGGCCAAAGCCCTTCGGCTATCCGGGCGGCCAAACGCCTGATTGAGTTCGCCGAAGCCAAGCCGCGCACTGATGTGCTGCTGGAGGAATCCGCAGAGCAAGCCGAACTGATTGGCAAACCCGACCAGATGGAGGTCATTGCGGCGAATTTGCAAGGTCGCAAGCCAGAGTTCAAATGATCTCGGCACCTGTCACACGATTGATCCTGTACACCAAGGATATCGAGAAGATGGTGCGTTTCTATGAGGCACATTTTGGATATGCAGTGCGCCAACTGGAAGGGGACCGGATTGTTGAGCTTGTCCCTGTCGAAGACGGGTTGCGCCTGTTGTTGCACCCGGCCAGCAAGGCCGCCCGTCAGGGGCAAGCAGCGGTCAAAATCGTTTTTGATGTCGTGGACGTTGCCGAGTTTTGCAGACAAGCCGCGCAGCACGGGCTGAAATTCGGTTCGATCCACAAGGCGGATGGCTACAGTTTCGCGAATGCCAAGGACCCGTCGGGAAACTCGATTTCCGTGTCTAGCAGGGCATTTGCACACGGCATTTAACGCATAAAAGCCCGTCGTGCATCACGGGCCATATTGTATCGCATCTCAAGCTCGGCGATCAGCTTCATTGTAGCCATACGTTTATCAGGATCGGTCTGCGAAGCATAAGCCTTACGCGCGGCATCCAGTTTTTTCTTGATGCTGAACTCTTCGGGAAGAACGCCCGCCTGCGCCATGATCAGATGACCGGCGGCGATGGCCGGATCGGACTGAGCCTCGGACGAACGGTCGGGCAGCGGCTGGCCTTCGCCTTCCAGCCCCTCTAGTTGACCTTCGGCTTGCGCCTTTTTGATCTGGCGTTCGACCAGTTTTCCGAGCGATCCCAACATAGGTTCATAGTATCCGACCAGCACAGCGGGGGAAAGCTGTCACCTGGATCGGTTGGTAACCAGATAAGCGATGCCGCCTGCGGCCAACCCCCAGACTGCAGCGCCCAGGCCGAAGACAGTGATGCCTGATGCGGTGATGGCGAATGTCAGAATCGCCGCTTCGCGTTCGGCGGGGACCTCTAATGCTGCAAAGGTCGCGTTTGCCATCACACCGATCAGGGCAATGCCGGTCAGAGTGCCCATGAGCAATGGGTCGGCGTGGGCCGCGAACCCGGTGATCGCCACGGCAAAGACACCAAAGACGCAGTAAAACAGGCCTGCCATAACCGCAGACCAGTAACGCTGGTTCGGGTCCGGGTAGCTGTCTTCGTTCGAACACATCGCAGCGGTAATTGCGGCAAGGCACGTGGCCGGAGCGCCAAAGGGGGCGGACAGAATACTGGCGCCTCCGACGGCTGAGAACAGCTTGCCAGCAATTGGTGCATACCCAAAGCTGCGCATGACGGCGATGCCGGGGATGTTTTGTGTAGCCATGGTGACGATGAACAGAGGGATGCCGATCCCGATCGCCGATGCGACCGAGAATGTCGGAATGGTCCAGACAGGGGCGGCGACCAGATGCTCGGGCCGGACCGAGCCGTCACCTGCGTTCAATACAACGACGATTGCCGCGGCAACCACCGCGGCAGGAACCGCGATCAACCGGTTGATCCGCCCGGCGATAAACCACGTCAGAATGACCGGCAGCGCTTGCCAGGGCAGCTCAACTGCCGCTTTAAACGGAATGATGCACAAGGGCAGCAAAACCCCGCCCAGCATGGCCTGTGCAAGTGTTGTCGGGATAGCGGCCGCAAGCCGTCCAAGCGGACGCCACAATCCGGCAACAACAGTCAGGGCCCCGGCGCAAAGAAATGCACCAACTGCATCAGAAAATCCGACCAATGGGGTCGCTGAAACCGCCAGCAGGGCGGCACCGGGTGTTGACCATGCCACGCTGATTGGCTGCCGGTACCAAAGGCTGACCACAATCGCTGTCACTCCCATTGCAACCGCGGCCATCATCAAACCAGAGGCCGCCTCAGCCTCCGAGGCGCCCATTGCAATAAGGCCCTGCAGCACAATCGGAAAAGAGCTGAAAAACCCTACGACCGCCACCACAAGCCCGGTCGAAATCGTCTGCACAGGAGGGTAAGGACGCGCCATGACTTCCTCGGAGTTGTCTGCAGAGATTGCTAACAATCGCAAGCGGATAGAAACAAGGTGAAATGCGTCATCGCACAAAAAAACCCGCCGAGTGAGCGGCGGGTGTTGGATTTTGAGTATTTGCGAAAAGATGAAGATCAGGCGATTTCGGCCAAACGGGCGAGGGCTTCGTTCAGTTTAGCCTCTTCTTCTTCGCGGGCGGCAAGGTTGGCTTTGGCCTCCGCGACAACCTCTTCCGGGGCCGAGGCCACGAATTTCGGGTTGTTCAGACGCCCGCGCAGGCCGCCCAATTCCTTGGCCAGCTTGCCTTTGGCTTTCTCCAACCGTTCCTTTTCCGCGCCGATATCGATGATATCCGCCAGCGGCAGGCCGAAGGACGCACCGGGGGCGGCAATCGAGATCGTACCCTTGGGCAACTCATCCGCTTTGGTCAGGCTATCGATCCGCGCAAGGCGCTTGATCAGCGCTTCGTTGCGGTCCCATGCGGCTTGGCCATTGGCGTCAATCTCAGTCACCAACATCGGCACGTAAAGACCTGCCGGAACCCGCATCTGCGCACGGGCCGAGCGGGTGTTTTCGATCACTGAGATCACCCAGTTCATCTCACGATCCGCATCCGCATCGATCAGGTCGGCGGCGGCGTAAGTCGGCCAATCGGCGTGGACGGCCATTTTGGCGCGGTCGCCGGTCAACCCCCACAGCTCTTCGGTGACGAAGGGCATGATCGGGTGCAGCAGGACCATGCACTGATCCAGAACCCAGCGCATCGTGGCGCGGGTTTCGGCCTGCGCCTCGGCATCGTCGCCTTGCAGCAATGGCTTGGAAAGCTCGACATACCAGTCACAAACCTTGCCCCAGACAAAGGCGTAAAGTCCGTTGGCGGCATCGTTGAAGCGATAGCTTTCCAGCGCCGCGTCGACCTCTTCCCGCACACGTGCGGTTTCGCCGATAATCCAGCGGTTTACGGCGGCTTTGGGCTTCAGGTCGGCCACATCCAATTGCGGGACGGCGTCGGTGAAGACCTCGTTCATCTCGGCAAAGCGGACGGCATTCCACAGTTTGGTGCCGAAGTTGCGATAGCCGGTGATGCGTTCGCGGGATAGCTTCAGCACGCCGCCAATTGCCGCCATCGAGGCGTTGGTAAAACGCAGCGCATCGGCGCCGAATTCGTCCACGATCTCCAGCGGGTCGATGACGTTGCCAGTGGTTTTGGACATCTTCTTGCCCTTCTCGTCGCGGACGAGCTGATGCAGGTAGACGGTATGGAACGGGATTTCGTTTACCACGGCCAGTTGCATCATCATCATCCGGGCGACCCAGAAGAACAGGATATCTGCGCCGGTGATGAGCACATCAGTCGGGAAATAGCGCTCCATCTCTTCGGTCTGTTCGGGCCATCCCAGCGTGCCGATCGGCCAGAGGCCGGAGGAGAACCAGGTGTCGAGGACGTCGGGGTCGCGCCAGACCGGATAGATCAGTTTGGTTGGGTCTTGTTCGACCGCATACTGTGCGAGACTTTCAGCAAACCGATGGATCGCCTCATGTTTGTCTGCAACTTCCACAACGGTTGCGTGGCTCAGCGGGCTGGGAATGTTGGCGTTGTCGTCCAGGAACTTCTCGGTGACTGCATCCAAGCTGGTTGCGCATTCCATGACATTGCCACGGTGCAGCATGCCACCTTCATTCAGCAGACGACCCAATTCGACCAAATCAAGGTCTCCGTCGTTCTCGTCATCGATGAAGTCTTCCGCAGACAGATCGAGACCATACCAAACCGGAATCTGGTGCCCCCACCAAAGCTGACGCGAAATGCACCAGGGTTCGATGTTTTCCAGCCAGTGGTAATAGGTCTTTTCGCCTGACTCAGGGATGATCTTGACCGTGCCGTCTTTGACCGCATCCAGCGCGGGGCCGACGATCTTTTCGGCGTCCACGAACCACTGGTCGGTGAACATCGGCTCGATCACAACCTTGGAACGGTCGCCGAAGGGCTGCATGATCGGTTTGCTCTCGACCAGCGACACCAGCTCATCTGCGCCCTCAGCGTCAGGCTTCAGAGCGGCAGAGCCCAGACGCGGATCATCCGCGCGGGTCATGACGGCCAGACCATCGTTGTTGATCTCTTCCACGACCTTCGCGCGCGCCTCAAAACGGTCAAGCCCGCGCAGGTGATCGGGGACGAGGTTGATCGCGTCGATCTCGTTCTCGGTGAACGCGCGACCACGTGCGTATTCCTGCGCCTTGCCCGCCTCATCAGCGTAGGGCGCACCATCGGCCCGCATCGCGCCTTTGGTGTCCATCAGGCGGTACATCGGAATACCGCCGCGCTTGGCGACCATGTTGTCATTAAAGTCATGCGCGCCTGTGATTTTCACCGCGCCCGAGCCGAAATCGGGATCGGGGTAGTCATCGGCGATGATCGGGATCTGACGGCGTTGCTCTTTCGGACCAATCGGGATTCCGCAGAGTTTCCCAACGATTGGCGCATACCGTTCATCCGACGGATGAACCGCAACCGCGCCGTCACCCAGCATGGTTTCGGGGCGGGTCGTGGCAATCGAAATGTAATCGCGTTCTTCTTCGAAAACGACGTTCCCGTCTTCATCCTTCTCGATATAGGTGTAGGTTTCACCACCGGCCAGCGGATACTTGAAGTTCCACATGTGGCCCGCGACTTCGATGTTCTCGACCTCGAGGTCCGAAATCGCGGTCTCAAAATGCGGGTCCCAGTTAACCAGCCGCTTGCCGCGATAGATCAGGCCTTTTTCGTACATATCGACGAAGACCTTGATGACCGCGTCATGGAAATTGGCCGAGTTCTCGTGCCCGGTCCGCGGATCACGCGGCGCGCCAGCCATGGTGAAGGCATTGCGCGACCAGTCGCAGGAGGAGCCGAGACGTTTCAGCTGCTCGATGATCGTGCCGCCGTATTCGCCCTTCCATTCCCAGACCTTGTCCAGAAAAGCCTCGCGACCCAGCTCGTTTCGGCTGGGCTGTTGGGTGGCGGCCAGCATCTTTTCGACCTGCATCTGGGTGGCGATACCGGCATGGTCCTGACCGGGCTGCCAAAGCGTGTCGAAGCCGCGCATCCGGTGCCAGCGGGTCAGGATGTCCTGCAGGGTGTTGTTGAAGGCGTGGCCCACGTGCAGCGCACCTGTCACGTTGGGCGGCGGGATCATGATGGTAAAGCTTTCGTCGCGCGATCTGTTCGCGCCTGCCTTGAAGGCTCCGGCCTGTTCCCAGGCCTTGTAGATGCGGGCCTCGGCCTCGGCCGCGTTGAATGTCTTTTCCATCGCCATTGGATGCGTCCTGCGTCAACAAATTCGGGTCAGCGCCTGCAATAGCGAATGCGTAAGGGAAGGGGAAGGGTTGTATGCTATTCGGCCTGGGCAAAGCGCGTGCGAAAATAGTGCGGAACACGCTGGTAGGCCGGTTCATGGAAATCCAAAGTCAGCAATGAGTGGTCGTTGCCGTCAAATTCCACCGTCTCAAGATGATCACCGAAAGCATTCTTCAAGGCGCCCATATGCCTTTCTGAGGCCAGTTTGTCATCGCCGTAGCGCATGGCGAGGCCGGGGCCCTTCCGTGCCATGCCCGCGCGGGCGTTGCCAACCTCTTGCGGGCTCATGTGCAGGCAGTCCCCTCCAAAGATCGGTAAGGCAGGCTGACTGGCGACCCCACCCAAAACGGCATCTTCGGCCATCAGGGTCAGAGCAAAGCTGCCAGTCACGCACATGCCAATTACGCCCACACCGGTGGCGTTGTCGCGGGATTTGATCTCGGCGACCAGCGCTTGCATCCAATGGGCAATAGGGCTTTGGCGACCCTTGAGAAACATGTTGAACTCACGCCGGACACAGAAAAGGCGCGCTGCGTTTCTGACCATCGTGACCTTTCCATATGTTCCGATCATATGGGGCAGGTAGACACGAAACCCGGCTGTGTTCAGACGCTGCGCCAGATTCAGCGTTTCCGGTCCGATCCCGGGCAATTCCTGCAGGATCAAAATAGGAGGACCGTCGCCACCGACATACACGTCGTGGGTGGCTTCACCGCCGCTGGTCAGCAGGGCAGTGAATGGAAAAACGCTGTCATGTGCCCATGTCATGGCCTGTAGGTTAACCGAAAAAAGACTGGCAAAACACGGGGAAGCTGCCTGTTCGACTGGACATCGACTTGGGCTGGGCTACGGTCGCCATCGCAGGAGGATCATCGCATGGAAAAGTTCGGCAAAAGCCAGCCCGTCAAACGGACAGAAGATCAGCGGTTTCTGACCGGGCACGGACGATACATGGACGATGATGTACCAGAAGATGCTCTGTTCGCAGCCTTTTATCGCAGCCCGGTTGCCCATGGTCGGATCACGGCGCTGGATCTGGATGCCGCACGTGAGGCGGAAGGGGTGCGCCTTGTCATGACACTGGATGATCTCTCGACGGCGGGGATCGACACAGTGATGAACGCGGCAACTGTGCAGAACCGCGATGGCTCTCAGACCCTTGCGCCCGACAGGCATATGCTGGCCCAAGACCGCGTCCGGTTTGTTGGCGAACCTGTGGCCGTCGTGATCGCAGACACGCTGTTGCAGGCGCGGGATGCGGTTGAGATGATCTGGATGGACACGGATGATCTGCCCGCAAAGCTGGATGTCGAAGCCGGGGGCGAACCGCTGCATGATCAGGTCGCCGACAATCGTGCTTTTGATTGGGGGTTGGGCGATGAAGCAGCAACCGATGCGGCCTTTCAGGCTGCCGCGCATACCGTTTCGCTGGATGTGGCCGACAACCGCGTGATCATCACCTCAATCGAGCCACGGGGATGTCAGGCCAATTGGGTCGATGGACGTTTGCACTTTGCCTATGGTGGGCAAGGCGTCTGGGCGATGCGGGCGCAGTTGGCGCAAAAGCTGAAGCTGGAGCCCGAGGCGATCCGTGTCACCACCCCGGATGTGGGTGGCGGATTCGGCATGAAGGTCATGCCGTACCCTGAGTACTTTTGCGTCTCAGTTGCTGCAATGAAACTCGGGCAGCCAGTTCATTGGATGTCTGACCGATCCGAGGCGATGCAGTCGGATCATCACGGTCGCGACCTGACCTCATTGGCTGAGCTCGCCTTTGACGAGGACCTGAAAATCACGGCTTACCGTGTGCACAGCAAGGTAAATCTGGGTGCGTATAGCAGTCATTTTGGGCAAGCGATCCAGACCAGTCTTTTCAGCAAGGTGTTGATGGGGGTTTACGACGTTCAAACGACGTATCTGCGGGTTGAGGGGTTCTATACCAACACCACGCAAGTCGACGCCTATCGGGGGGCAGGGCGGCCCGAGGCGATCTATGTTCTGGAACGTGTAATGGATCGCGCCGCGCGCCATCTGGGCGTCGATCCTTGGGAGTTGCGCCGCAGGAATTTCATCCGGCCGGAGAACTTCCCCTACAAGACCGCGACCGGCGAAATCTATGACGTAGGTGATTTCGATATGGTCCTGTCCCGTGCAGATATCCAGACCCAGGGGTTTGCGACGCGAAAAACTGCAGATGCAGAACGTGGCCTGATCCGGGGGCGGGGCTTGTGTTACTATATCGAAAGCATTTTGGGTGACCCTTCGGAAAACGCGAAAGTCGAGTTCTGTGAGGATGGCACGGTGAACCTTTATGTCGGCACCCAATCGAACGGGCAGGGGCATGAGACGGTCTATGCGCAATTCCTGTCAGACCAGACCGGAGTTCCGATGGACCAGATCAATGTGGTCCAGGGTGACAGCGATCAGTTGCCACATGGCGGCGGGACTGGCGGGTCACGTTCGGTTACGGTGCAAAGCACAGCCACGCTGGCGACAATTGATGTCATGATCGCCGCATTCACGCCGTATCTGGCGGATAAGATGGGGGTAGAGGAAAGTGATGTGCGTTTCGACCATGAAACCTTCCGCGCACCGGGGTCAAACCTGACGCCCACGCTAAGCGAAGCCGCGGAGATGGCCCGCGCCGATGGGCGCGCCGACCTGCTGAGCCATGAAGCCAGCGCCAATCTGGATGCGCGCAGCTATCCCAATGGCGCACATGTTGCCGAAGTCGTGATCGATTCTTACACCGGTGAAACCTGGGTCGACCAATATACGATCGTTGATGATTTCGGTAATCTTATCAACCCGATGTTGGCCGAAGGGCAGGTGCATGGCGGGGTGGTACAAGGCATCGGTCAGGCATTGACGGAATGTGTTGTACATGATGCGCAGGGGCAACTGCTCACGGCTTCGTTGATGGATTACGCCTTGCCCCGCGCCGCCGAGATACCCATGATTAAGTTTACCTCGGCGCCGGTTCCGTCAACCTCTAACCCGATGGGGATGAAAGGTTGTGGCGAGGCCGGCACCGTGGGCGCGCTGGCCGCGGTGGCAAACGCTGTTCAGGATGCGCTCTGGGATCACGGGGTGCGGCAGGCGGACATGCCTTTCACACCTCACAAAGTATGGGAATTGTTAACGCATGGTTCTGTCGCGGCTGAGTAGAAAGGTACTGGGATGGCTCGGACGGCCCTTACGGTCCGAGCATTCCGCCGAGGCGCTTCACCGCGAGCCCGTCAGCCATGTGATTATCCTTGACGGCACTATGTCGACGCTTGAGCCGGGCTTTGAAACACATGCGGGCCAGACTCTACGGCTATGCCGTGAAATGGGCAGCAAAGTGTCGGTCTTTTACGAATCCGGTGTGCAATGGGAAAACTGGAAATCCTCGCTGGACGTGATGATGGGGCGCGGCATCAACCGCCAGATCCGCCGCGCCTATGGCTATCTCGCCTCACGCTACAAACCCGGCGACCGTATCTATTTCATCGGCTATTCACGCGGCGCCTATGGTGTGCGCAGCCTTGCTGGCGTGATCGATATGATCGGTCTGGTTAAGGCTGAACATGCGACCGTTCGCAACATCAAGCAGGCCTACCGCCACTATGAATGCAACGCCAGCGGGTCAGCCGCGGCCGCGTTCCGGCGGCAATTCTGTCACGAGGATGTGGCGATTGAGATGGTTGGCGTCTGGGATACGGTCAAAGCGCTGGGCATGCGTCTGCCGCTGCTGTGGCGCTGGGCCGAAGAGCGCCATTCCTTTCACACCCACCAGCTTGGCCCGGCGACGCGCCATGGCTACCACGCGATGGCACTGGACGAGACCCGCGAAGTGTTCGAGCCGGTTTTGTGGAAATGTACGCCCGAATTCAAAGGTCATGTCGAACAGGTATGGTTCCGTGGCACTCACGGTGATGTGGGCGGCCAGTTGAACGGCTTTGAGGAGGCCCGTCCCCTCAGCAACATTTCTCTGGTCTGGATGCTGGATAAGGCCGAGTTGCACGGTTTGCCTTTGCCCGAAGGCTGGCGTGATCGGTTCCCGACGGATACCTCTGCCCGTTCTGTTGGAACGTGGCGTGGCTGGGGCAAGATTTTCCTGCTGCGGAAGCACCGCAAGGTGGGCCGCGACCGGTCAGAGAAGCTCCATGTCTCGGTCTCTCCGGATGAATTACCACGCTGGGTGCCGATGCCGGATTTGCCATCGCATCCGGCGCAGTAGAACTTACTTTGCGACGCAGACGTTTCTGACCGGTTCGATCAGTGCATCCGGGCGTTCTACAAGATCGAAACGCCAATGTCTTGGAGACCAATTGTAAACCCTTTGATCGTCGGGATGATCTACGATCATCAAACCGTGAAAGTACCATTCAGACGTCGATTTGTACCCGGTTTTTGTTGTGTAGAATGAGAATCCACGTAGCCCATGCAGGACCTCGATCGGAGAATTCTCGGAATTCTCGGAATGCTCGGCGATGCAATAGGGGGAACCGTCCGCGATCAACCGTGCTTGAAACAAGAGCATCGGAATCGTCAGCAGGGACCAGAGCGCGAACAGAGTCGAGATCGATATCCCGATTTTAGCAGTCCGTGATGGATTTGGCTTCCCATCACGCCCCGACCAAATGAGAAAGCTCGATGCAATCGCGATCGTTAAGCTGATCCCATGTAACAGCTGAGTGTCCGAAAATAAGGCGAGCACGCCGGATGCCAGTGTCAGCAGTAGTCCAATCACAACTGACGAGATCGCCAGAAATACTGCTAGAAGACGCGGGATTGGACACATCCCTAGCAAGGCAAGTCCGCCAATGCATATGGGTGCGGCGGGGATGAGCCAAACGAGCAGAAACAAGCCTTGAATGAACAATAAGAGGGCTTTTCTGTCCGTGTTTGGTTCGAACAATTGCGGATCTAACGGCTGCATGTAGGCAATAAAGATCAGCACAGCATAGGCGAAGAACAGGACTTTGTATCTCAATCTTGGTGGAATAGCAGAATCTCTCTGGTCAAAAAAGGACTGACCACCCGCCTTTCGATGGGTGGTCAGTTAAGAAAACAAGTCGCCCGTGACACACCAAGAGACCAGCGCGCACGCCTATGAATTTACCGCCGACGATCTCGACGCGAGCTCATTGGCTGGAACGCCACGCCCACATGTGCTTCGCAATAAGGTTTACCCGCTTCAACCGGCAGGCCGCAGAACCAGAAATCCTCAGTCGCGGGGTCGCCCACGGGCCACTTACAGGTCTTCTCGGTCAGTTCCATCAGCGTCAGCTTCTTGGCCTTCTTCTCGATCTCGTTGACTTTGGCCAGTGCCTCGGGACTGATTTCATTGGCCGATGGCTGTGGCGGCAACGGTTGACCGGCCGGAATGATCTGGCGGCGGGCCGGAACAGCAGGTTTTGTCTCAGCTGTTGGTGCCGGGGCCGGGCGCGCCGGTTCGGTCTTGGGCGCTGGCCTTGGCTTGGCCTCGGCCTTGGGCGCGGGTGCCGGTTTTTCCTTGGGTTCGGATTTGGCCGGCGAGGCACCGGTTGCGCGGTTCGACAGACCCAGACGGTGCACCTTGCCGATCACCGCATTGCGGGTCACGCCGCCCAGCTCCTTGGCGATCTGGCTGGCCGACTGGCCCTCGCCCCACATTTTCTTCAGCAGTTCTACGCGCTCGTCAGTCCAGGACATCATTTGCCTTTCAAAAGCGGAAAGCGGCCCCGGATTCGGGCCGCCTTGGGAATTCGTCTCAGCCCCCTATTTTAATCACTGCGAGCCGAGTTACAAGCGGTTCTCGAATCAGGATGAGGGCAGGTGATGCAGATTTCCGCAGATCAGAGCGAACGTCGTTTCGGAACAGTTAACTGGATGGGGCTTTACACGCTGGCCCAACGCGAAACATTGCGGTTTCTGGCGGTCTGGACACAAACCCTGTTGGCGCCGCTTGTGACGGCCGGGCTGTTCCTGCTGATCTTCAATATCGCCATCGGGCCAGGACGTCCGGATGTGATGGGGGTGCCGTTCCTGACGTTTCTGGCACCGGGTATCATGATGATGACCGTAATCCAGAATGCGTTCGCCAACACCTCATCCTCGATGGTGATCGCCAAAGTGCAGGGAAACATCGTCGATACGTTGATGCCGCCTTTGTCCCCGCTTGAAATCCTGCTGGGCTATCTGGCTGGTGGGGTCGCGCGTGGTGTTCTGATCGCATGCGTAGTTGCGGTCGCACTTGCGCTGGTTTTGGGCATTTACCCGCAGAGCCCGTTGTTTGCCCTGATCTTCGTTGTGCTGGGCGGCGTATTCATGGGGGCCTTGGGCCTGTTTGCCGGTATTTTAGCCGACAAGTTTGATCAGATGGCGGCCATCACGAACTTCATCGTGACACCATTGGCTTTTTTGTCGGGTACGTTTTATTCGGTCCAGGCGCTGCCTCCGATCCTGAACCGGGTGAGTCATGTCAACCCGGTTTTCTATCTGATTGACGGCCTGAGGTATGGAATGATTGGCGTGTCCGATAGCTCACCCTGGTTGGGAATTGCCGTTTGTACCGGCGCCACGCTGCTGGTCGGCGCGTTGACCTGGCAGATGTTGCGGACGGGGTATCGCCTCAAGGCTTAACCTGTCTCGGCTAAGGAGCCCGGCTGAAAGGTCATTCTGGGCTTTCCCAGTCGGGGGTGCAGATTTACGGCCACGGCCCAGGCCCCAAACAGGGCCAAGCCTCCGACTGCAAAAACCCCGGCGACCGGTGAGATTAGAAGGACCAGTGATGCAACTCCTGGTGTCAGAATGCCGGAGACGTCGCGGTAACTGGAGTAGATCGCTGACATTTCAGTGCGTTCGGACGGTTTCACTGCCATGAGGAAAGGCAGACCGGCGCAAATGTCCAGAACGATCAGCCAGATGGACCCAAGAACCAACGCCGCAACCGCCGCGATCGGCCAACCTGCGATTGCCCCAGCGGTGACAAAGCAGGTTCCGCAGGCAGCAAAACCCACGCGGACTGCTGTGCGAATCGAACGCCCCTGCACCCAACGTAGAATAAGCGGAGCTGCGAACAGCATCGCATTGGTGGTGGACAAAAGGATGCCGCCCAGTTGCTCACCCAGCCCGTTTTGAATGGCGAAGATGGGTAGATACACTACATAGATCCACCAGCCACAGGATCGGATCATGGCGAAAAGGTACCCGGCCACCAACCGCGGCTGGGCAAAGAAGCGCGGCAGAAAGGCCAGCGGGTTTTTTGCGGTGCCTCGCGCCTTGGTGATCAACTTGCCATTGCCCAACCGCATGCGCCAGAACTGGATCAGCATGACCGCACCTGCCACCGCGCTGATGACAAAGGGGGCAGGGGGCCATACCTCCAGCAATAAGACGCCGGCCATCGGGCCGCCCGCCCAGCCGAGGGCGCTGTAAAACATGCGACTGGTCTCACATTTGCCCAGCTCGATTTTGCTGATGTAATCCAGGACATAAGCATTGAAGCAAATGAATGTGACCACTGTCGCGACCGTGTTCAGTGCAAGCGCGCCGACCACTGCCGCCGGGCTGCCCTCAATCGCCAGAAGGGCACCGCCGATGAACATGAGGCAACCGACGGTGTATGCCCATCTGCGTGGTACGAAGCGGATCAGGAACGGCACCATCAGCCCCGCAATCAACGAGATAACGCCGACCAGAAAATACAGGAATGATACCGAAGACGCATCACCCAGCGCCCGGTACATGGCCAGTGGAAAGACCGAAATCAGAATGCCGCGGACAATCGCCTCGAACCCGGCAAGGATACCAAAGTCGCGGACTGAAGGCGCTGGGGCATGGCGCACCCATTCGGGGATACGGCGTTCGTGCATGGGTAAACTCTCAAATCAACTGAGGTTACATTGCGCCGGATCAATCCGCGTTCTTCCGGGTTTGCGACATACAGGTCGCCCCCGGGCCATGTCAGGAGAACTTTTTAGAGTTTCAGGCCTGCCGCGCCCGCGCTTCTCGCCAGACAAGAATAAGTCCGCCGGTCAGAATTATGGCTGAGCCGATCATACTGATCCCGTCCGGAATCACGCCGAATATCGCGAAATCGTAGAATGCAGCGAAAATCAGCGTCGCATAGCTGATTGGGGCAACAAATGAGGCGTCTGCCCGCGCCATACCATTCACAAAACACGCCTGCGCACAGGCCATCAATGCGCCGATACCCGCGAGTGCCGCCCATTGTTCTAAAGTTGGCATCTGGAATACAAAGCTCACCGCGATAGAGGCAATCGTCAGGCCCATCGCGTTGTTGATAAGCAAGATCTGGATTGGGATTTCACGACCCGAGAGTTTCTTGATGAATATCAGCTCCATCCCGATGACTGCGGCTGCGGTCAGTGCCAGAAGAGCGGCGGGTTGAAAGCTGTCAGGTGTCGGGCGCAACAGAATCAGCGCCCCAATCAGCGCCACCGCTGCCGCCAGCCAGCGCCACGGGCCAACACCCTCTTTCAGCAGCGGGATTGCCAGCACCATTGCAAAGACCGGGTTCAAAAAAGAAATCGCCGTCGCATCCGCGATCGGAATGAATGCGACCGAGGCGAACATCAGTGTGATCCCGACCCAGCCGAAACTTGTTCGCCCGATATGCAGCCCCCAATGCGGACGTTGCAAGCGGGGCCGCATCACGCCTACGGCGGTGACGATCACGATAAAGGCAAACAGAAACCGCCCATGGCTGATCTGCATTGGATGCAGCGCGGGGCCCAACGTGCCCGTCCCCAAGGCTTTGGCCAGCAGGGTGGTCCCGGCCAGCAACGCGCTGGCGGCGGTGATCAGCACGGCCGCAAGAGGCGGATTGTGGGCTTTGGCGACAAACATATGTCAGCGGTGCGTTAGCATGGGGTAAATGGCAAGCGACAAATGTCGCGCACACAAGTATTTTCAGCGTCCGCAAATTTCAGGGTTTTCAGACGCCTCGGGCAGCGCTATACGGCGGCTTATGATCAAAAACGCACATATCCTGCGACTCCGACGCCGACGCTTCGCCGCGTAACCGGCCTCTTTGATCTATTTGCGCTGTTCAAATCGGCGCAATTTTCACCAAATCAGTTGACGAACACAGGCCGAGTGTATCACTCACAAGGCTCAAACTACCTGAAAAGGATGATCCCATGATCCCGTCCGTTCTGCCGACCTACAACCGCGCGCCCCTGACTTTCGTGAAGGGCGAAGGCGCCTGGCTGACCGAGGCGGATGGCCGACGTTTTCTGGACCTGGGCGCTGGGATCGCCGTGAATGCGCTGGGCCATGCCCACCCCGCACTGGTCAATGCCCTGACCGAACAGGCGCACGCGCTGTGGCATGTTTCAAACCTCTACCACATCCCGCAGCAGCAGGCGCTGGCGGACAAGCTGGTCGAGCATACTTTTGCTGACACTGTTTTCTTCACAAACTCGGGCACCGAGTCTTGCGAACTGGCGGTCAAGATGGCCCGCAAGTATTTCTATGACAAGGATCAGCCTGAACGGGTCGAGATCATCACCTTTGATGGCTCGTTCCACGGCCGGTCGTCGGCTGGTATTGCCGCTGCCGGGTCTGAGAAGATGACCAAGGGCTTCGGCCCGCTGCTGCCGGGCTTTGTTCATGTCACGTTTGGCGACCTCGATGGCGTCACCAACGCGATCACCGATAGAACCGCCGCGATCATGATCGAACCCGTGCAGGGCGAGGGCGGCATCCGTCCCGTCCCAGACGCGGAACTCAAAGCCTTGCGCCAGATTTGCGATGACAACGGCCTGCTTTTGATCCTCGATGAGGTGCAATGTGGAGTAGGTCGTACCGGCAAGCTGTTCGCCCATGAATGGGCTGGAATTACCCCGGACATCATGATGGTCGCCAAAGGCATCGGCGGTGGCTTCCCTCTAGGGGCGGTTCTCGCCACGGAAGACGCCGCCAGCGGTATGACGGCAGGCACGCATGGCTCTACCTATGGCGGCAACCCGCTGGGCTGTGCCGTGGGCTGCGCCGTTATTGATCAGGTGGCAACGCCTGCATTCCTAGAGGGCGTCAACCGCAAGGCCGGGATGCTTCGCCAGAAGCTCGAAGGGCTAATCGCCGAGCACCCGGAGGTCTTCGAAGAAGTGCGCGGAACAGGACTGATGCTAGGCCTGAAGTGCAAAGCGCCCAATATCGACATGGTAAACGCCGGCTATGATAATGAGGTCATTACCGTCCCCGCAGCCGATAACGTGATCCGCCTGCTTCCGCCGCTGACATTGACCGAGGATGACATCGCCCAAGCCGTGATCCGCCTCGAAAAAGCCGCTGCGCAGGTCGAAGAGTCAATGGCCTCGGCCTAAGACACACCCGAATGAAAAGTGAACTGAAATGAACCATTTCCTCGATATCCATAAAACCGACGCGGGCGATCTGCGGACCATGATTGATCAGGCGGGCGCTATGAAACAGGCGCGCCTGGGCCGCCCAAAGGCAGCACTTGATGACGAACAGCCTCTTAAAGACCGTATGGTCGCGCTGATCTTCGAAAAACCGTCTACCAGAACGCGCGTGTCCTTTGACGTGGGCGTGCGTCAGATGGGGGGGCAGACCATGGTGCTGTCGGGCAAGGACATGCAACTGGGCCACGGTGAAACCATCGCTGACACCGCCCGCGTCCTGTCGCGCTATGTCGACATGATCATGATCCGGACCTTCGATGAGACCATTCTGACCGAGATGTCTGAATACTCGGACGTGCCAGTCATTAACGGCCTGACTGACCGCACCCATCCCTGCCAGATCATGGCGGATGTGCTGACGTTTGAGGAACACCGCGGTCCGATTGCGGGCAAGAAAGTAGTCTGGACCGGCGACGGCAACAATGTTTGCGCCTCGTTCCTACATGCTGCGGGTCAGTTCGGGTTTGATTTCACTTTCACCGGCCCGGCCCAGCTTGATCCGGAAGAAGAGTTTATGGGGCTTGCCCACCAAAAGGGCTCGAAAATCGTGGTCGAACGAGACCCGTATAAAGCGGTTGAGGGTGCCGATCTGGTGGTCGCCGATACCTGGGTTTCAATGCACGATTCCCAGTCCGCCAAGGAACGTCGCCACAACATGCTGCGCCCCTATCAGGTCAACGCCGAGCTGATGTCACATGCAAAATCGGACGCGCTGTTCATGCACTGCTTGCCTGCCCACCGCGAAGAAGAAGCGACATCCGAAGTGATGGACGGCCCCAACTCGGTCATCTTCGACGAGGCCGAAAACCGTCTGCACGCGCAAAAGGCCGTGATGCGCTGGTGTCTGGGCGTCTGAACGGAGTGTACCATGCCTCATGTCACACAGGAGTTTTCGAAAGGCATAGAGCAGGTCCATGATGTTCAGGCAATTTGCGATCAGCTATTTGCCTTGCTGGCTGAACATCGTGAATTCGACGCTGAAACGATAAAAATCCGCGCCATTCCGGTAGAATACTACCGTATCGGCACTGATCCCCAGAGCTTTGTCCACGCCACGCTTCTGCTGATGCAGGGTCGTGACGAGGCGACGCGCTCTGGGCTTAACGCGGCCATATTGGAGGTTCTGTCGGCGGCCTTGCCCGACGTTGGCAGCCTTACGGTGCAAGACGTTCAGATGAACCGCACTTCCTACGCGAAACGGCTGGCCGGGCCATAACCAGTGCCCGGCCGCCTTCGGCGATGTGTTGTTCAGCTGGGTCGCCTGATATCCCAAATCCGCACTTTGGCGAGCGTTGTGACGCTCGCCAACACGACCAGACCGCATAACGCCCATTTGGTCATGACCTCCATAGTGCCTTCAATCAGCAGGGCATGTACGATGCTACCAAGAATGGTGATGATCGCAAGGCTCGCATGAGCCAACCTCCAGACGCGAAACCGCAATCCAAGGCGCTTGCGAAAAAGACCCAGAAACGCGGCTCCGAACGCGGCCCACATTGCAATCACACCCCAAGCCGAAAACGGTGTCGGTGAAACAAATAACAGGGCGTCAAAAACGTCGGGCGGGCTGGTAATCCACAAACCACCGACATGGATCAGAATGGCTGCAACCAACATCAACCCACACCACCGGTGCCAACGGCGGCTTGTCACCGGAGCCAGGCCGGGTAACAAACGCCCGGCAAGCAGCGGCTGCATCAATAACAAACACATTGATACTACACCGGCAAACCCGGCTGCAATGTAGACCGGTTCGCGCCATGCCAGCAGCGGGCTGGCTGCGGCCGCGATAAGCGATAGGGCCATGCCAAGGATCACAATGGTCCAGGTTACTAGGCTTCGACGCACTGTGATCAGGCGGGCTGCAGGACGAAATGCGCGGCCAAGGTCTTGTCCTTGGAGCTGCCCATGATTGGGCGCAGGAACACCGTCTCGAACTCGCCACTGTCATAGGCCAGGTGGCCGTGTGGCTGGCCAAAGGCGGGTACGATCTGCGGCATCTCCAGTCGAAACTCACCATTGGCATCGGTCAGAGTTGCGCCGTGACTCTGCGGGTCGCGTTCGTGGCCTTCTGTCGTATGCGCCCAGATCTGGATACGTTGGTCGGGCAGGGGGGCACCATCACCGGCCCGCCGCACCGTGCCAGTCATCCAGAACCCGCCGCCGCCGATCCGGTCAACGATGGGCGCACCGGGGCGGTAATTGTTAGATCCACCACGCATGGATGCGGTGGGGACCAGGCCATTTGCACGCGCTGGAACCAAAAGGCCTGTCGCACCCATTGCCAGAGTAGCCCCAGACGCCAAAACCAAAGAACGACGAGAGAACGTAAGACCAGGCATGCAAACCTCTCTTTTCAAGTGTTTCACCACGCCTCGACAATGCCGGGCATCCTTTCAGCGGAAAGATAGCACGATTGTTTCAGTTTCCGAGGGGGCGCGCGGCGGGGGTGACAAATTGTGAATTCCTTTGACCGTGCCCCCGCGCAGGTGCCATCCTGAAATCCGTCAGTTCGGGGAGTCCTGCACTATGATTGTCGAAGACGTTGTCTCAGACGAAGAAATCAAGGCGTTCAAGCGCGACGGTGCGGTTGTACTGCGCTCCAGGTTCTCAGAGGATTGGCTGGCACTTTTGCGAGACGGCATCGACGCGGATTTGGTCCGCCCAACCGATAATTTCACCCGCCATACCAAGGACCCTCGCGCACCTGCCTATTTCGAGGACTACTGGGCTTGGAATAAAATCCCGCAATTCACGCAATTCGTTCACAACTCACCTTGTGCTCCGCTTGCCGCACAGTTGCTGGGTGCACCATCGATCAATCTTGTCATGGACAACTGGTTCCTGCGCGAGGCTGGATCAACTTCGCGTCCACCGTTTCATCAGGACCTGTCCTATTTCGACTTCGAAGGCACGATGTGCGTCCTGTGGTTGCTGCTTGAGCCGGTTACCAAAGAAAACGGTATCGCCTTCGTCAAAGGCTCGCATCTGTGGGACAAGCTGTTCATGCGGGTCAGGTTCGCCGACGGGCATCCCAGCTACGAACCCACCGAGGTTGCAGGGTTGACCTATCACCCGCCGCCTGACGTCAATGCCGATCCGGGTGCATTCGATCTTTTGCAATGGGATATGAATCTGGGCGACTGCATCTTCTTCGACATGCGCACCTTGCACGGTGGGCTGTCATCAGTCACCCCAACGGAAACGGTACGCAGGTTTACGCTGCGGATGACCGCTCCGGATGGCAGGATCCGGTATCGGGGGGATTGGGCCAAGGATGAACGGGCGCAGTTCGAAGCCGAAGGATATCGCGAAGGTGATCGAATTGGTGGGACGTTTTTCCCGCAGCTTTGGCCGCGCGGGCTGGGTCTTGTCTGATTTAAGGACCGGGCCCGCACCAGTTCTGTGCATTCTTGCAAATTGAATGGCTGGTTTGTCGGTACTATTCTGTATCAGGGAACTGAACGGACCGATCACAGGAGAGCAGTCATGAGTTGGAACCCCACCCAACACCCTGAGGAATCTCCTCTGGAAACGCTGATCATTCCTCGTGCCCGTGATCTGGGCGGGTTCGAGGTGCGGCGTGCGCTGCCTTCGGTTAAACGTCAGCTAGTTGGACCGTTCATTTTTTTCGACCAGGTGGGCCCCGCCGAGTTCATCACCGACGGTGGCATCGACGTGCGACCGCACCCTCATATTGGCTTGGGTACAGTGACCTATCTGTATCAGGGCGAGTTCGAGCATCGCGACAGCCTTGGCACCCATCAGATGATCTATCCCGGTGAGGTGAACTGGATGGTGGCCGGCCGCGGCGTGACCCATTCGGAACGTACCAGCGAGGAAACGCGGGCCAAGCGACACAGCCTGTTCGGTGTGCAGACCTGGATTGCACTGCCAGAGGCGCATGAGGACATGGCCCCCGATTTTGAACACCACAAGCAAGGCGCGCTGCCGTACATCGAGGACAACGGTGTCAGTGCCCGGCTGATCCTTGGTTCGGCCTACGGTGAAACCAGCCCGGTGACGATGCTGTCGGACACCTTCTATCTGGACGTGCAGCTTGAACCCGGTGCCACCTTTCCATTGCCCGACGATCACGAAGATCGCGGGGTCTATGTCATTCAGGGCTCGGTCGAGATTGCTGGCGACATGTTCGAGGAAGGTCGCATGATGGTGTTTCGCCCTGGCGATCGTCTTTCGGCCAAGGCCGGTCCACTTGGCGCACGGCTGATGCTGTTGGGGGGTGCCACGTTGAACGAAGATCGCTACATCTGGTGGAATTTCGTGTCCTCTTCGAAGGAAAAAATCGAAAACGCTACGCGCGAATGGAAAGCCGCCGATTGGGCCAACGGTGCCTTCCACTTGCCCGCTGGCGACGATCAGGAGTTCATTCCGATTTCAGACGAGTTGGAGCGCACTAGCCCAAGGCGGGCACGTTAACCAGACGTCAGGGGGCCTTGTCCGAACTTGCGATACCGGCAATCCTCGCCTCAACGGGAGGGTTGCCATGAAGATCGTAATCGCAGGCGCGGGCAGCATTGGATGTTATTGTGGATCCTTTTTGGCTGATGCCGGTCACTCGGTCACGCTGTTGGGCCGCCCACGCATTCTGGACCCAATCCGTGAGCAGGGCCTGACCGTCACTGATTTTTCCGGCCTGCACCTTCATGTGGCGGCCGAGACGCTGACGATGTCCGAAAGCCCCGATTGTCTGAAAGATGCTGAGTTGGTGATTGTTGCCGTCAAGGCGGCGGCCACTGCGGAAATGGCAGGTCAGATTGCGCGGTTCGCCCCGACCTCTGCACCGGTGTTGTCTTGGCAGAACGGGATGGAAAACGCCCGGGTGCTGCGGGCAGCGCTTCCGGATCATGACGTTCGCGCGGGAATAGTGCCCTTCAACGTTGTGCCGCCACAGCCCGCCAGCTTTCACCGCGCCACTTCGGGCGATATCGTGATCCAGTCCGGCCCGGGCGGTTTGGGGCAGGCACTTAGTTCACCTAACCTGCCGGTGACCGAAAGCGACGACATCGAATCTGTGCAATGGGGCAAACTGGTCATCAATCTGAACAACGCATTGAACGCGTTGTCGGGGCTGACGTTAAAAAATCAATTGCTAGATCGTAAGTGGCGTCGCCTGATGTCCGACCAGATGGCCGAGGCTTTGGGGGTACTTCAGGTCGCAGGCCACCCTGTAGCATCAACCACACCTTTGCCTGCCTGGATGACGCCGCATATCCTGCGTCTGCCAACGCCGTTATTCACGCGGATCGCGGCCCGGATGCTGACCATCGACCCCAGCGCACGCACGTCGATGGCCTATGACCTCGCGGCGGGGCGCGTGACGGAAATCGACAGTCTGCAAGGTGAGATTGTCCGACTGGGCAAGCAATATGGGCGGCCTGCACCGATTTGCGCAAGGGTACAGGCTCTGATCGAACAGAAGCCGGATGTAAGTCTGTCACCGGATCAGATCATCCCGTGATCTGACCACATTCAGGTGAACGCGGTCAGTATCCAGAAGATAACGGCTGACATTGCAGCCGCGGCCGGGACGGTAATCACCCAAGCGGCAATAATAGTCATGAAATGCGACCGACGCACCAGCTTGCGCCGCCGCTGCTCTTCACGGGCCAGCCGCAACTCGGGCGGACGGCGATCATTACTTTGCTTGCGTCGGCGATCCTGATTCCATTCACGGTAAAACCCGACGCCGAACACCGCACCTACCGCGATGTGGGTCGAGCTGACCGGCAGCCCAAGCCAACTTGCAACAATCACTGTGATCGCCGCCGACAACGCGACACAGAATGCGCGCATCGGGTTCAGCTTGGTGATCTGGCTACCCACCATCCGGATCAGCTTGGGGCCAAACAGGAACAAACCGAACGAAATCCCAAAGGCACCGATCACCATTACCCAGGTCGGGATCGTGACTTTCGAGGCAAAATCGCCAAATTCAGCGGCGTGCACAATTGCGGCCAGCGGGCCGACAGCATTGGCGACGTCGTTGGCACCATGTGCAAAGCTCAGAAAACCGGCTGAAATGACCAAAGGCAACCCAAACAAAACTTTCAGAGATTTGGTGCGGTTTTCCAGCCCTTCGGATTTGCGGCGAACCCAAGGCACGGTCACGGCCCAAGCCAAAATGCCCGAGGTCAATCCGATCAGTAGCGCGATTTCCAGATCGATTTTCACGATCCGCTTCAGGCCTTTGACAGAGAGATATGTCGCAAATGCACCAGCCATCACAGCCACCAGAATAGGCACCCAACGACGGGCTGCCGCGATCTTGTCGTCCTGATACTGGATTTTCGCCTTGATCAGCGCCAGAAAACCGGCGGCGACCGCACCGCCCAGAACCGGAGAGATTACCCAGCTGGCGGCAATCGCGCTCATCGTGCCCCAGCTGACCGCGCTAAGGCCTGCTGCTGCGATACCAGCGCCCATCACGCCACCCACGACCGAATGCGTTGTGGAAACGGGCGCGCCGACCCATGTCGCAAGATTGACCCACAACGCCGACGAGATCAGCGCGGCCATCATCGCCCAGATAAAGACCGAGCTATTCTGGACTGAGGCAGGGTCGATGATGCCCTTGGAGATGGTCGAAACCACATCGCCGCCCGCCAGCAAAGCTCCCGCGCTTTCTGCAACTGCCGCAATGGCGATTGCGCCACCCATGGTCAGGGCGTTGGCACCGACGGCTGGGCCCATGTTGTTGGCAACGTCGTTGGCGCCGATGTTGATTGCCATGTAGGCACCAAAACCGGCAGCCGCGATGACGATCAGGCCACCGTCTGCCCGACCGAATAGTATCGCAGCAATCAATCCTGCAATGACTATGAAGGCCAGCGCGATGCCCGGCGCAAGCAGCGGCCGCGCCACGTGCACGTTCGCATGCTCAAGGCGGGAAATTCGGTGCAGATCGCTGTCCAGGGCTTGCCAGCGGTTTTTTTCGTTCGTGTTCGACATCGGTTTTCTGTGGGTAATACGGTTTAACCGGCGCGGTTAACGGCTGGCAGGTCTTGTGGCAACCGGCCTCACAGAAGTTTGTTGCGAAAGCGTTACATTTGCCGCAGCATTTCGCGCAGTTCCGGCTCTTGCACCAGCTCTGCGGCCTCTTTCGGCGAAAACCAGCACCGTTCACGCTCGCTGACCTCGGGGAATTCCTCGGCCAGATCTTTGACATCTATGCGATACACATTGGTGCGCACGGGTTGGGCCGTACCGTCATCCAGGATCTTGTCATAGGTGAAATGGCCCACTGCCTTGCGGCCCAGGTGTTTCACTTTCACACCGGCTTCTTCCCATGCTTCTTCTTTGGCAGTCTCTGCCCCGTCCATGCCGTCAATCGGCCATCCCTTTGGGATGACCCAGCGACCTGTGCCACGGCTGGTGATCAACAGAACTTTTTTGTCGTCACCGGATCCGCGCACGCACAAGGCTGCAAACTGTACCCTGTGTGGGCGTTGAAAGAAGGGTTTGCCAACTTCTTCCCAGATATTGTTCAGCCAAGATGCCATCGATTAAGTGCCAGTACTTTTCTTAGGTTCAAGGAAAAGTGACATAACAACTATAAAGCGGGGCTTCAATGCATCTATTGAACGAACGCATTTTCTGAAGCAAACGAACGTCAGGTCCGCCGCTTGGCTCGCAAGGTTGGATCGGCCTGGGTTGGATCCTCAGGCCAGGGGTGTTTGGGATATTGCGCGCGCATGTCCTTGCGCACATCCGCGTAAGATCCGGCCCAAAATCCCGGCAGATCGCGCGTGATTTGAATTGGTCGCCGCGCAGGCGACAGCAGAGTGATCTTGAGTGCCTCGCCCCCGATAACCGGATGCCGGGTGACACCGAACAGTTCCTGCAGGCGGACCGAAATCTCGGGCACCGCCCCACCATAATCAATCGGCACCTTGCGGCCCAGTGGTGTTTCAAACGATCCCGGCGCGCGACGGTCCAATTCCTGCGTTTGGGTCCAGTCCAGCCGGGCGAGCAGGGCGGGCAGCAGGTCGAATTTTTTCCAGTCGTCTGCACTGCGCTGACCTGACAGCATGGGTAGCAGCCAGTCGTCCAAAACGGCCATCAACCCGTCCAATGAAAAGTCCGGTAGGGCGATCCCTTCGGTGCGTACCAGTTCGACCCGCGCCGCCAATCGTGCCGTGGCCCCGTCCAGCCGCAATCCCAGATCGCGCACTCCGTCCAGCATGGCGCGGGCGACAGCCTCGTCCGGCGCGTCCTTCCAGATACGGTCATCCAGAGTGATCGCGCCAAGGCGTTCCTGCCTGCGCGCAATGACCCGGCGTTCGCGTTTCGACCACGCGCAGCTGTCGACCCATTCGATCTGATCCGCAAACAGGTCCCGGATTTCCCGTTCCGAGATTTGTGCGGCCATGCGCACCTTGGCCTCGCGTGGGTTTCCGTCCGTATCTGTGACGACAAGAAAGGGCGCGGCAGCCAGTGTGTCACTGCTGTCCAGCACGACGCCCTTGCCGCCGGACAGAACGTAACGCGGCACATCGCCTTTGCGACGTTGCCCAATGCGGTCGGGATAGGCCAAGGCGGCCATCGCGGCAGGGCTCAGGTCTGTCTTGCTGCTTCGTGTCTTCAGCCGCTTGCTCTCGGTTTTGATCCGTTCCAACGCGCCCATGTTGATCTGCCACACCCGGTTGCGTTGAAAGGCGCGGGTATCGCGCAACGCATCAAGCCGCAGCAACAGATCTACAGGAGCGCCCTTTAGCGGATCACGTTCCGCCATAAGCGCCGCCAGCGGAGCGGCGTTGGTCCCGGCAGTCACCAGCATATGCCCCAGCCGAGGATGCAGGGGCAGCGCAGCCAAGGCCCGTCCGTGGTCGGTGATCCGCCCTTTTGCATCCAACGCACCCAGCATGTTCAGCAATGTACCGGCCTCGGTCATCGTTCCTTCGGGTGGTGGTGTCAAAAAGGCCAGGTCATCCGGTTCGGCCCCCCAAAGCGCCAGTTCCAGCGCAAGGCCCGTTAGGTCGGCCGCTTCGATTTCGGCAGGGGGGTAGGCGGACAGCGCACCTTCTTCCCCCTTGGACCACAGCCGGTAACACACGCCCTCGGCCACGCGCCCCGCACGACCTGCGCGTTGGGTTGCTTCGGCTCGCGTCACCCGTTCCGTGACCAGCCGCGACATGCCAGAGCCCGGATCGAACCGCGCCCGGCGCGCTTGGCCCATATCCACAACCACGCGGATGTCGGGAATGGTCAGCGAGGTTTCGGCGATTGAGGTCGCAAGCACGACCTTGCGCCCCGTCTCAGCCGGGGCAATCGCCGCACGTTGGGCGGCAAAGGGCATTGCGCCGAACAGAGGTTTAACTGCGCAATTGCCGGGCAACCGTTTGGATAGCGCGGCCTCGGCCCTGCGGATTTCGCCCTCGCCGGGCAGAAACACGAGCATGCCGCCCTCGGTTTCACGCTCGGCCTTGGCGACCAGATCTATTAGTGCATCCAGCCGTCGCGCCTGTGCACCCAGTGGCCGGTCCAGCCAACGTGTTTCAACCGGGTAACTGCGCCCTTCGGACGTCACCACCGGCGCGTCCATCAGTTGGCCGACGGGTTCAGCGTCGAGCGTGGCGGACATCGCCAGCAGGATCAGGTCGTCGCGTAGTGCGCCCGTAACCTCAAGGCACAGGGCAAGCCCGAGGTCAGCGTTCAAAGATCGTTCGTGAAACTCGTCAAAAATCACCGCGCCGACGCCGGGCAGATCCGGATCAGATTGCAGCATTCGGGTCAGAATGCCCTCGGTCACCACTTCGATGCGGGTTGCATTTGAGGTTTTCGCATCGCCCCGCACGCGGTAACCGACGGTTTCGCCTGCACGTTGTCCCAGTGTTTCAGCCATCCGCTCTGCCGAGGCACGCGCGGCAAGCCTGCGGGGTTCGAGCATGATGATCTTGCCATTGCACAACCCGGCCTCGAGCATCGCCAGAGGTGCCCGCGTTGTTTTTCCTGCGCCCGGAGGGGCTTGCAAAACGGCCCGGCCATTGGCCGTCAGGGCGTTAAGCAATTCGGGGATGGCGTCATCAATGGGCAGGCGTGTTGTCATTGGCGCTTTATCCGCCAACCAAGGCGCAACGTCCAGTTCCGCTGTTTCTCAATGACGATGATCGCGCCGCTGCAGCATCGAGCCGGCCGCGGTCCGGTCAAAGAGGATCAACAGCAACACATAGGTGCGAAATGCAGGTATCGGGCAGGTTTCCTTCGCGGTCCGGTCTGGACAAATCACCTGTCGGGGCGGCAAGTAGTCGTGCCGCAAAAGATCGGGGTCGGAATGGATATGGACAGCCTAGGTGATAAGATTTTGGACGGAGACCGGCGTGCGCTGGCCCGGGCAATCACTCTGGTCGAAAGTGGCCGCGCCGATCATCGGGCGCAGGCGTCTGAATTGCTGGCGCATTTGGCCAAATCCGGGCGGCAATCCCTGCGCGTTGGATTGTCCGGTACCCCGGGGGTGGGCAAATCCACCTTTATCGAGAGCTTTGGCATGATGTTGATCGAGCAGGGCCTGCGCGTTGCGGTCCTGGCCGTCGACCCCAGCTCGACCCGTTCAGGTGGATCTATTCTGGGCGACAAAACCCGGATGGAGCGGCTGAGTCGCGAGAAGAACGCCTTTATCCGCCCATCCCCCAGCCAATCCCATTTGGGCGGCGTGGCCCGCCGCACCCGCGAGGCGATTGCCCTGTGCGAGGCGGCGAGATTCGACGTGGTGCTGATTGAAACTGTAGGGGTCGGGCAGTCAGAGACCGTCGTTTCCGAAATGTCGGATCTGTTCCTTCTGTTGCTTGCGCCTGCGGGCGGGGATGAATTGCAGGGGGTCAAACGCGGCATCATGGAAATGGCCGATATGATCCTTGTGAACAAGGCGGATGGGGATCTGAAAGCCACGGCCACCCGAACCTGCGCAGATTACGCGGGGGCTTTGCGCCTGCTGCGAAAACGCCCGCAGGACCCAGAAGGTTTTCCCAAAGCGATGACCGTTTCCGCGGTCGAGGAACATGGGCTTGACCAAGCCTGGGACGAAATGACCACCTTGTCAGGTTGGCGGCGTGAAAACGGCCACTGGGATGGCAACCGCGCGGCACAGGCGCGGTTCTGGTTCGATCAGGAGGTGCGATACGCGCTGCTATCGCGGTTGGATACGCCGACCGCGCGCGCAGAAATGGATCGCCTTGGTTCCGATGTTGGTGCCGGCAATCTCAGCCCGACGGCGGCTGCGGAACGAATGCTTAGTATCCTGGCAACACACTAGACGCCTTTTAGCGTCAGAGGTGGAGGGTTCGCCAAAGTCATGTATTATGGGCGGGGATACAATTTCTGATTGTGCTATTTCGAGGGGAAGGCGATAGTCTCGTTGTGGCGCACGTCAACAAATGAACGCGTCGGAGATAGCCGTACATGCCCAATATCCGTGGGACAAATGGTGACGACGATATCGAAGTCACCGGCGACGAAGGTACGCTGAACGGTACGCCCCAGGGCACGCCCATTGATGATATTCGCGCCCGAGGCGGTGACGATGAGATCACGATTGTAAGCAGTACTATTTCCGGGAATGTACGCGGCAACGCTGGAAACGATGAAATCACCGTGTTCAACGCCCAGATCGACGGGCAGATCAATGCGGGTCGCGATGCGGATACCGTCACGGTTTTTGACGTAGGTGTCGGAAATATCCGTTTGGGGCAGGGCAATGACACCCTGAACTTTATCCGAACCCAAGTCGCCGGGGATGTTCAGGGCGGCGGCGGGCAGGACGCGCTGAACCTTCCGGTGGGCACAGTTGTAACCGACGCAAATTTCGGAACTTTCACCGTTGTTGTCGGGCAATCCTATTCGCTGTCCAGCGGCAGCTTCGAATTGCCCTCGGGGATCGTGGTCAACTATGGCGGGTTTGAATCCGGCACAGGGTTTTTGTGCTTTACCCGCGATACAGTAATTCAGGCACAACGTGGGCCGGTCCTTATTCAGGATCTTCGGCAGGGGGATATGATCCCAACGCAGGGCAACGGGATGCAGCCGATCCGCTGGATCGGGCGCCGTAAATTTGACTCGGTGGCATTGGCAGGCGATCCGAAACGTCGCCCCGTCCGCATTTTGGCAGGCGCGCTGGGCAATGGGTTGCCCAAACGAGACCTGCTGGTGTCACGGCAGCACAGAATGCTGGTGCAGTCGAAAATCGCTGAACGGATGTTTGGCGAGCCCGAAGTTCTGATTCCAGCGATAAAACTGACCACGCTGCCAGGCATATTCGTCGATGACACGGTGGACAGTGTCGAATATTACCACCTGCTTTTTGACCGGCACGAGGTTATCTTTGCCGAAAACGCCCCAAGCGAAAGCCTGTTTACCGGACCTGAGGCGCTCAAGACCCTTAGCCTGGAAGCCCGACGTGAAATATTCGATATCTTTCCAGAATTGGCGGAAATGAACCACAATCCCAACCCGGCCCGGTACATCCCCAAAGGCCCCCAACAAGCGCGCCTCGTGGCTCGGCACCTGAAGAATGAAAAGCCACTGCTGCAGGGCTATGACGTATAGGGAAATGCCCCTTGGATATTAAAATCCTCAAAAAGCAGTCATGTTGAACCCGCTCTGAATACGTGACTGAATGAAATAACCCGATCAGGCAGGCGATTCTGGTCAAAAAAGGGCAGTTGAAGAATGCAGCAATGTCGGATTTTTGATGGAAATCGACTGCGTGCCACGCTTTTCAATCCAGTTCATTCTCGCTTGTATATCACCTTTCGCCACCGGGTGTCTGATCCAGGACAGTTTTCGGAACCCCGGCCAGCGGCAACTTTCATACAGGCGGGATATGCGCATTTGCATGTGCAGGCTCGGCTGAATGATTGGTATGTAAACTCTGAAACACCTGAGCTTGAGGTCTGCCTGTCGCGGCTGACCCACGGATTGGAACATGTCGCGGCGATTGGCTTTTCAATGGGTGGTTACGCGGGTCTTCGCTTGGCGCGGGCGCTGAACTTGAAATCTCTTCTTGCTGTTTCACCGCAGTTCTCAATTTCTGAAGAACACGTGCCATTTGACCCGCGCTTCAAAAAATGGGCGACTGAATTCGATCCTGATCTTGGAGCGCTGCCGAGTCGCTCTTATCCAGTACGGGGCCTCATTCTGGTTGATCCGTTCAACCGCGCCGATTTGCTGAATGCCCGTATGATCCAGGACGCCTTTCCCACGATGAAAATCGTAAGGCTATGCTTTACTGGTCATCCTGCGACCAAAGCTATAAGGCAAACTGGTGGATATGGCAGGCTGCAGAAAATGCTGCTTCGTCAGCGATTGTCACCGGAAAGAATGGTCCATGTGCATCGTGCGGCGCGACTGAAAAGCCACCATTACTGGGCGCGTCTGGCGGCCGCAGCGGCAAAAACAGGTCGCCCCGAGTTGGAAAATCACGCCCTGAAACGGCTGGGAGAATTAAATGAAAACTTGGTGCTGTGAATCCTTGGCATATGGCTTGACCCCGTCTGTGATTCCCACTACATGCATCCAACCAGTTTTCGGGCGCGACTTCGGGTTGTGCCCCTTGTGATTTGGCCGAGGGTGTATTGCCTGGCCTCCAGAAACAAAGGAAGAAACCATGTCGCGCCGTTGCGAACTGACCGGAAAAGGCCCGATGACTGGCAACAATGTCAGCCATGCCAAAAACAGAACTCGTCGTCGTTTTCTGCCCAACCTGAACGACGTTACGCTGCAGTCGGAAACGCTGGGCCGTGGCGTCAAGCTGCGCATCTCGGCGGCTGCCCTGCGTTCGGTGGACCACCGTGGTGGTCTGGACGCGTTCCTGGCGAAAGCCAAGGACGATGAGCTGTCCAACAACGCATTGAAAGTGAAAAAGGAAATCGCCAAGGCGCAAGCTTCGGCCTAAGACCTTTTTCTTGCAAGAATTCTGGCCCTGTACCTTTTGGTGCAGGGCTTTTTTGTTTTGCGCAGAGCGCTGTTCTCAAAATGGAGATAAATTTCCGCATTGGGTGAAATTGTTCACATACCGTTTGCTCTACCCGTATTATGTTTAGGCATATTCATCTGGCGGAGTTCAACCTCATGTCGTTCAAATCATTACCTTCTTTCTCCCTTCTGGCCGGTTTTTTCGGCAAAACGTTTGGGGCATGTCTGCGAATGCAGCGTCGGGTGAATCGGCTGCATACAAGCCTGACAAAAGGGTCCGTCAAGCGTCCGGAACTGGACCGCTGACATTGTCCTCCCGGCCCTGGGCTTCAGGCGTGTCTGATTGCGCTTGAAGCCCGTTTTGTCTCTGGCCTATATCGGGGACAGGATGAAACCCGTTCTGAACAAAGTTCTGCCGTTTGTGCTGTCGCTGCTGGTCGTTTTGACCGGGCAGGGCATTGCTGCATCGCGCGGTGTGGACCGGGCAGTCGGACATATGGTGTTGTGCACCGGCTCGGGGCCGGTTGTGGTCTATATGGATGCCGAAGGGCAGCCGACAAAGGCCCCGCACTTCTGTCCGGATTATGCGCTGAACCTGTTGGGTGCGTTGAGCAATGCGGAGCCGTCCTTGCCCGTAGCCCCGGAAATCGATCGACCCATGCCATCGCGTATGGCGGAGAATCTGATCGCTCTGCCGTTACCATCTCAACCTGCCCGGGCACCTCCTGCAAGTGTTTGATTCATTTTCAACTCTTATCAAACACCAAACTACAGGAGAGGCGCTATGTCCCTCACTTCCAGACTGCTGACCACCCTTGCCGCCGCAACCCTTGCTACGGCTGCTTTTGCGCAGGACACCATCACCGTTGATGACGCATATGCCCGTTCATCTGGCAAAACAGCCAAAGCTGGCGCGGCCTTCATGATGATCCAGAACACCGGCGCGACCGATGACCGTCTGATCGGCGCAGAATCGGACGCCGCAGCTCGGGTCGAGTTGCACACCCATATTGTCGACGAAAACGGCGTCGCCAAAATGACCCATGTCGAAGAGGGCATTGCCATCCCGGCGGGTGAAACGCACATGCTGAAGCGCGGCGGCGACCACGTGATGTTCATGGGCCTGACAGCCCCGTTTGAACAGGATGCAATGGTTCCCGTTACGCTGATCTTTGAGACAGCAGGCGAAGTCGAGATCGAAATTCCGGTGGATTTGGTGCGTAAGGACACCGGCGGTCACGGTTCGCATTCGAACTAAAGTTACGCCTGAACTCGGGCCGCGTTGCGGCCGTCATCCATGCGTCAGGCCGGGTTATTCCCGGCCTGTTGCCGTTGTGGAAAAGGTTCAGCGGTTGACCACCCGCATCGCCACGCGGTCATGGGCGCGTTTGAAGCGCATAGCCAGCCAGAGCATCACTGCAGCAACAGCCAGCGCCGAGAAGGCAATCGCCCAGCCGAGCGCCACCATGCCGCTGCCGGGCCAGAACAATAAAACAAGGCCGATCAACAGCGCAACGATGCCGGAATTGCGCATGGTGGATGCGTCCGGATGTGCATCGGGCAATTGCCGCCACGCCATCAGCGAGCCTATCCCGACAATCAAAGCCCACGCTCCCAGCAGGAAGAACGCGAGGCGCGCGACGCCTTCCGGCCAGATCATCAGGATCAGTCCGATCAGAAGCGCCCCGATGCCGAAACCGCCAATCAGGCCACGTCGACCAAACCCCAGCAGCGTCAGGCCTCCATCGAGGACCAACAGCAGACCCACCAGACGGATCAGCAAAGAGATGCTGCCCGTCGGCCAGAATAGCGCTGCGATCCCGAGCGCACCGGCCAGGATTCCGCGCAGCAAGAATGTCCACCACAGGTCCGTTAGCTGATCACCAAGGGCGCCACGCGTATCGAGCCTGTCATCGTCAAGGATTTCACCTTGTTGGTTTTTTGGGTCTGTCATGGGGACCTCTCGGGTTGTTAGGGCACTAGTATAGCAAGGAAATTCGCCACTTGTCTGCGGGTTTCGCCCTACTGCGAGTTCAGGATCTGATCAACCCAGCGCGGAACGGTTTCTGTTGCGGTGCCCAGTATGACTTCGTCGAAACTGGATGCGCCGGTCGACGGCTCGAGGTTCAGTTCGACAGTTCTTGCTCCGGACATCATGGCCTCGTGCACGAAAGCCGCGGCGGGATAGACCTGACCCGAAGTGCCAATGGCGGCGAAGATGCTTGCGCCTGCCAGATGATCATAGATGGCATCCATGCGATAAGGCATCTCACCAAACCACACCACATCCGGACGTGCAGTAGGGGCTGCGCAGGCGGGGCAGGGCTCGCCCACGGCCATCTCGGGCGGTGCCGTCCAGCGGTGGCCACAGGCCGCGCAAAGCGCCCCGGACAGCGTTCCGTGCATGTGGATCACGTCTTGCGTGCCACCGGCCTCGTGCAGACTGTCGACGTTTTGTGTGACGATCACAACCTCGCCGGGCCAGTCCCGCTGTAGGCGGGCAAGCGCATCGTGGGCCGCGTTAGGTTGCGCCTCGGCGGCCTGCACGCGGCGGGCATTGTAAAACCCGTGCACCAGCGCGGGATCACGTGCGAACCCTTCGGGCGTGGCAACGTCTTCGATCCGGTGTTGGGCCCACAGACCGCCCTCGTCGCGGAACGTGCCCAATCCGCTTTCGGCGGAAATCCCGGCCCCTGTCAGAATGACGATCTTTTCCATCTTGGCCCTTCGCGTTACACCGTGGTTCATGACCCACCGTATCCTGTTCGTCTGTCTGGGCAATATCTGCCGTTCACCTGCCGCCGAGGGCGCCTTTCGCGCCCGTGCGCCGCATCACACCACCGATAGTGCTGGGACGTCGGGTTGGCACATCGGTGACCCACCTTATGGGCCGATGCAAAAGGCAGCTCAGTCGCGCGGCAAAAAGCTTGATGATTTACGGGCGCGGCAATTCGCAACCGTGGATTTCGATAGGTTCGATCTGATCATCGGGATGGATGCCGACAACATCGCGGATATTGAGGCATTGAGGCCAGCCGGGAACGAAACCCCAGTGCGTCTGCTGACGGATTTTGCGCCACATATCGGCACAGACCACGTCCCGGACCCATACTATACACGTGACTTCGATGGAGCATTGGATCTAATCGAGGTAGCGGTCGAAGGTCTCGACGCGCATCTGCGCAGCTAGCTCATCAGCTTTAGGCGAGTGTTCAACCACGGCAGTTGTGCAAGGGCTGGATCAACAATCTGGCTGCCCATAAGGCGGCGCATCATGCCTGCAACTTCTTGCGGAACCTGACCTGACCAGTCGGTGCGGGTGAATAAGGAAATCGTCCGCGAAACGTCTCCGATCGGGGCAGGGTGTGCCTCAAGCCCGTCATGGAACCGCGCCGCCCGCATGTAGCCCAGCGGCGTCGTGATCGCCCAGCCGAGGCCGCGCGCGGCCATCGCCATCAGCGCCAGATGAGAACCGATTTCGAACCGTTCTTCAAATTCCAGCTGCTGACGCGCCAGATGGGCCTCGATCTGACGGCTGATCAACTGCTCGCGGGCGTAGCGCAGGAAGGGCAGATCCTGCATGGCGTTCTCAGCCCCCTTGGGGGTCACCAAAATGAAGGGGTCGCGAACCAGCGGGTACTCAACCACGCCTTCCAGCACCTCGCCGCTATGGGCTGACACCACAAGCTGAAGGCGCTGCGCCTCAAGTTCTTCGAACAGGTCAAGACTGGGCAGTGTGATCAGTTTGAACTTTGACCGTGTCAGACTTTCCGCCAACAAAGTGGCCAGTCGCGGGGTCAGGTCATTGTCGAAATCGTCAATCAGACCGACAGACAGAGTCGCAAGGTGACCCAAGTCCATCACGGTCAGCTCGCTCTGGGCCATCTGCAGTTCGGCCAGAACCGCCTGCGCGCGGGCCAGAAAGCTGCGCCCGGCCTGGGTCAGGCGCATTGGACGTCGTGCGTGATCCACCAGATCGGTGCCCACCGCCTTTTCCAGATTGCGCAATTGCTGGGACACTGACGGCTGGCTGAGCCCGGTGATCTCGGCGGCCTGCGCCACCGATCCGGTCCGCGCCAACGCCTCGAACACTTCGAGACCGCGCAGGGTCAGCCCTTTCATAACCATCAGATATCCCTTTCGCTGCGCCTTTCTGGGGCGCAGTTCGGGTCAGGTCAAGGATTGATCAGCCTAGTTGCAGATCGCCTGCGCCATCTGACCAAAGTTCCGATACCGGTCCCACAGCGCATCGTCGCGTTCGGTCTTCGACATCTTGAGCTCTTGCGCCTGATGCGGGTCTTGGAACCACCTGGCGATGGTCTTCTGATCACTACGGGTCAATGCCTGATTGGCCACCCGCTGAATGCAACTGCACCGATCCCGCGTTGCCGCCGAGCGATCCGACGCCAGACAGGCGCGTTTGATTTGCGCCGCGTCCACGGCCGGAGCTACCGCCACCATCGACGTGGCACAGAATGCGATTAGGAGGAACTTTTTCATGCTCATGCCTCGTATTTGCCTGCCCGGAAAGGTCTGATGCCCCTCTCGGTCTGCGTGGGAGTATGAATCAATCTGGATTCGGGATCAATCATGCGTTGCGAAAAAGTGATTGTGCGAGTTGGGAAAACCGCACCCTATAGGCTGAGCTTCACTTCAGCATCGATCAGTGCAGGTACGGCAACCATCGTTCGAGGGCGTCAATTAACGCTTCGAGCTTCTCTGGATATTTCGCGGCATATCCCGCTCCAGCGGCAGGAACACCCCATTTGATCAAAGTATCGACCGCAAGATCGCCCTTGCTTGCGCACCACTTGAGAAAGCTTCCCAATCCGGATTTGAACTTAACTAGGATTGCCTCAATCCGCGCGCGATCAGGATTTTCCTCTTCAAATGCGGTTGAGAGTTCTTCTTTGGCTTCCCAGATCAACGTGATCGAACCAACCAAAAGCTCGTCTTGAATGCTCTCAGGAGGGTTGTTACCACCGATGCCTTGGCGTGCGGTAACTTGGGCACTCAGGCTATCGCTTAAGTCGGTTAGGGCTTTCTCGGCCTCCCACCGCGCTCGGACCCGTTCAATCTCGGTCGCAACAGCGTCTGGTCCCGCGTCCCAAATATTTTCATTGATCAATGCAATACGCCATTGAAGGTCCCAGTTTAACGGCAGCCCATCTATGAAACCCTGACGCCACTCTCGCCAAAAAGAGAACTTAGAATCGTGAAAAAAGCCTTTAAACGGGGTTTGCTCTTCAAGTGAGACAACGAAGTCGATTTCTTGAGGCCAAAGCACACGATCAAAAATTTCATCGCTAGAGAATTCCAGATCATCCAAACTGAGTTTCGTCATAACGGATTGCGCATTGTCATATGCATGCCGTGCTGACCAATCTTTAGCAGTTTTAGCAAACAAAAACTGTTCCTTGTTGGCTGCAGAAGCGAACGAGGTTACGGCGCTTTCGATAGTTTGCCGAGCAATGTCCACGTCTTGGAGGTAAGTCGAATTCGCAGCAAAATGATATGTGTTTTCAAAACGTGGAAGCTATCTGAGTTTATTTTTGATAACGATTGTCTCAAAGCGTCGGTCGTTTCGAGACACAGGAACCGCCAGTTTACGACTGATTGCAGCAGGAGCTTTCCTTCAGGAAAAAAGTGGCTGCTACTTGCGTCGTGGTTACCCTCCATGTTGACGAGCGGAAAATTCCTTAACGCGGCACGCAAGGCGGCGCCAACACATTTATGAGCGTCATTATTCCGAATTTCCGAACTTAGCTTTTCAACGTAGTCAGCTTTAGGCATCGCATATCCAAGTGGGTTGTTCAGACCTCTGAAACACTAAACGTGCCACCTTGACCAACCCACGATTCCCCTACATATCCCCAACCCATGACAGACCTCGCTCATATCCGCAATTTCTCCATCGTCGCGCATATCGACCATGGCAAATCCACCCTTGCTGACCGGCTCATCCAAGAGACCGGAACAGTCAAGGATCGTGACATGAAGGAACAGCTGCTCGACAGCATGGATATCGAGCGCGAACGCGGCATCACCATCAAGGCCAACACGGTCCGCATCGATTATACCGCCGACAATGGCGAGCAATACGTGCTGAACCTGATCGACACCCCCGGCCACGTGGACTTTGCCTATGAGGTCTCGCGGTCCATGCGCGCGGTCGAAGGCTCACTGCTGGTTGTGGACTCGACCCAAGGGGTCGAGGCGCAGACGCTGGCCAATGTGTATCAAGCCATCGACGCCGATCATGACATCGTACCGGTGCTGAACAAGATCGACCTGCCTGCGTCCGATTGTGACCGCGTGGCGGAACAGATCGAGGATGTGATCGGCATCGACGCGTCCGAGGCGATTCAGGTCAGCGCCAAGACCGGGCAGGGCATCCACGAGACGTTGGAAGCCGTCGTTACCCATCTGCCTGCCCCAAAAGGCACTCTGGACGCGCCGCTCAAGGCGATGCTGGTGGATTCGTGGTACGATGCCTATCTCGGCGTCATCGTTCTGGTTCGTATCATGGACGGCACGCTGAAAAAGGGGATGCGGGTCAAGTTCATGTCGAACAACACCTTGCACCATGTCGACCGCGTCGGTGTTTTCCGGCCTGAGATGGAGATGGTCGACAGCCTTGGCCCCGGCGAGATCGGCTTTCTCACCGCCTCGATCAAACAGGTCCGCGATACCCGCGTCGGCGACACCATCACCAATGACCGCAACGGCACGGAAATCGCGCTGGACGGCTTCAAACCCGCGCAACCCGTCGTATTCTGTGGCCTCTTCCCCGTTGACAGTTCCGAATTCGAAGACCTGCGCGATGCGATCGACAAACTGGCCCTGAACGACGCCAGCTTCAGCTTTGAAATGGAAACCTCGGCAGCCCTTGGCTTTGGCTTCCGCTGCGGCTTCCTCGGGCTTTTGCACCTTGAGGTCATCCGCGATCGCATCGAACGCGAATACGATATCGAGCTCATCACCACCGCGCCGTCGGTGATCTATCACGTCTACATGAAAGACGGCGAGATGATCGAGCTGCACAACCCCGCCGACATGCCCGATCCGTCGAAGGTCGACCATATTGAGGAACCGCGCATCAAGGCGACCATTCTGGTGCCCGACGAATTCCTGGGCGACGTGCTGAAACTGTGTCAGGACCGCCGCGGCATCCAGATGGACCTGACCTATGCGGGTAGCCGCGCCATGGTCGTTTATGACCTGCCGTTGAACGAGGTTGTCTTTGACTTTTACGACCGCCTGAAATCGGTGACCAAGGGCTATGCGTCGTTCGATTATCAGATGACCGGCTATACCGAGGACGCGCTGGTCAAGATGTCGGTGCTGGTGAATGACGAACCGGTCGATGCGCTGTCGACCATGGTTCACCGTGACCGGGCCGAGATGCGGGGCCGGGCGATGTGCGAAAAGCTCAAAGACCTGATCCCGCGCCACATGTTCAAAATCCCGATCCAGGCCGCCATCGGAGGCAAGGTCATCGCGCGCGAGACCCTCTCGGCCCTGCGCAAGGACGTGACTGCCAAATGCTACGGAGGCGACGCCACGCGGAAACGTAAACTGCTGGACAAGCAGAAGGCGGGTAAAAAGAAGATGCGCCAGTTCGGGAAGGTCGATATTCCGCAGGAGGCATTTATCAGCGCCTTAAAAATGGACAGCTGAAGCTGTCCATCAAAAGTGGCTGTGGGTGGAAGCGAAAAATTTGACCCTATCTCAAGCGAGAACCTATTTTGGTGTCTGTGTAAATCACTGAATGCAGGCTACCCTTTT
The DNA here is from genome assembly GCF_003318255.1 of Ruegeria sp. A3M17. Classification (GTDB taxonomy): domain Bacteria; phylum Pseudomonadota; class Alphaproteobacteria; order Rhodobacterales; family Rhodobacteraceae; genus Ruegeria. Next base: position 1,104 of record NZ_QOCF01000023.1, on the reverse strand, counting down.
TCAACACAAAGCCCCCAAGGTTTCACAACCTGATGCTCTGGCGAAATAACTAGTCCGTCCAGATCACCTCGAAACATAAAATGTAGGCGTTCTTCATCGGCCTCATTTTTGTGAGAGTAGCCTAGCGCTCCTAAACGGTACATGTCTTTCAACAGGCGCGCCCAATCTTTCGGTTCGTAAAAATCAATCAAGTCTGCAAGTTCCGGGTCGTGTGAGAAATCATCAAGAACTTCATTAAACTGTTTGAATTGAAAAGATCGCGGTAGATGAAAAAGTACACGTTTTAAAACCGATAGCTGCTCTCTAGTGTACGAACTACGCAAGGCTTCTGCAAAATCTGTCCACAAAGCGTCTCGCAATTTTTGCCTAATCAAACGTGTGAAAGTTTCCTCACGAAAATTGTTTCTTTTTTTGTCTACTTGTTTGGCGCAATTCATTAACACACTTAAATCGCGTGGGCGGTAAGTGGTGAGGTTCAAAAGGTATCTTTGTGTTTTGGTGTATTCAAAAAAAGGAAAATACTCATTTACAACGTCCCACTGTTTGCTGGATTCAAAAGATACGTCTCTCTTGTGTTTGGAAAAATATATCCTTCTTAGAATTATTTCAAAAAGCGGGTGAATGAAACGATGATGGGTCTTAGGCTCTGGACTCATAACCAAAACAACACCGTTGCCGCGAGGGCGATGGCAGACATGAAGATAATAGGGCACCTGTCGTAGCGGGTCGCGATCCTGCGCCAGTCTTTCAGCCGCCCAAACATGTTCTCAATCTTGTGGCGGCTTCGATAAATCTTGGTGTCATGTTGGATGACGTTTTTGCGATTCCGGCGCGATGGGATGCATGGTTCAATGCTTCTTTCTTTCAAGCCTTCTCGGAACCAGTCGGCATCATATCCGCGATCCGCTAACATCCATTGCGCAGCAGGTAGTGAGGGTAAGAGCGCCCGTGCGCCGATGTAGTCGCTGACGTTCCCCGCTGTCAGAAACAGCTGAATTGGGCGACCCACCGCATCCGTAACGGCATGGAGTTTGGAGTTCAGCCCGCCCTTTGTGCGACCAATTAGGCGGCCACGCCCCCCTTTGTAAGCCCCATGCTGGATGC
>NZ_QOCF01000029.1 GCF_003318255.1 Ruegeria sp. A3M17 | reverse complement strand
CCGAAGCCGAAGCCGAAGCGGCTGTGGAACTGACCCAGGAAGAGAACTCCGCTCCGCCGGAAGAAGCGCATCGAGAAGAGCCGCAGCAGGAAGAAAAACGCAGTGGATTCGTCCCCGCTTTGCTCGGCGGTGTGATCGCGGCGGGAATCGGATTTGCAGCCGGCAGCGCGGGCTTGTTCGGATCTGGCGATACAGATGCGCTTACGACGCTTGAGGCGAAGCTCAACGATCAGAGCACACAGATTGAGGCACTGACCAAGTCCCTGTCAGACACTTCTGGCGTCGACAGCAAGATTGAGGCGCTGACCGATCAGGTGACACCGATCACCTCCGATTTGGATACGCTCAAATCCAGTGTCGATGAACTGGCGAACAAGATCGACCCGCTGGCCAACCGTCTAAATAAAATTGAAAGCGACGCGCTGACCCAAGGCGCGTCCCCCGAGGCTTCGGCAGCCTTTGAGGCCGAACTGAAAAAATTGCAGGACTCATTGGCGGCGCAGCGGGCCGAAGTGGAAAAGATGGTGTCGGACGCACAAGCGCTAGAGGCGAAAGCCTCGGCCGAGGCTCTAGCGGCGACAAACGCGGCGATCCTTTCACGCCTACACGGTCAACTGGATGCTGGTCAGCCTTACGCAGACCTTGTCGCCGAACTGAAGGCAGGCGGCGTTGATGTGCCTGAGGCGCTGTCAAGCCCCGCCGATAAGGGTGTTGCAAGCGTATCGACCTTGCGGGCATCGTTCTCAACCGGTGCGCGCGCCGCGTTGGCCGAAGCACGGGATGCGGACAAAGCCACCGGTCTGGTGGCGTTCCTGCAACGACAGACCGGGGCGCGTTCGGTCACCCCACAAGATGGCGATGGTCCGGATGCGATCCTGTCTCGTGCCGAGTCGGCTCTGTCCGGCGGCGATGTCGCAACGGCGCTGACCGAACTTAAATCCCTGCCCGAAGCGGCGCAGGCAGCTATGGCTAATTGGGAGCAGGCAGCACAGGCGCGGGTTTCCGCGGTGGATGCCGCCAATGCGCTTCAGCCTAGCGTGAACTCGAACTGAAGGACCTGCCATGCTGTGGTCACTGTTTAAGATTCTAGTTTTTGTTGCGATTATCGGTCTTCTGGCCGTGGGTGCGGGTTCCCTCATGGAAACCAGCGGCGGTGTACAGATCACGGTCGGTGGGACGGAATACACTCTGGGGCCGTTGCAATCGGTCATTGCGCTGGGCGTTCTGGTTTTTGCAGTTTGGCTTTTGTTCAAGCTGCTGACCCTGTTGATTGCCACGCTGAAGTTCCTCAACGGAGACGAAACCGCCCTGTCGCGCTATTTCGATCGCAGTCGCGAGCAGCGCGGGTATCAAGCGTTGTCCGATGGTCTGATGGCGCTGGCCTCGGGCGAAGGGCGCGTGGCTTTGAACAAAGCCACCAAGGCAGAGCGGCTTTTGAACAAACCCGAGCTGACCAACCTGCTGGTGGCCCAGGCTGCCGAGATGAACGGTGACACCCAAAAGGCGGCTGACACCTACAAAAAGCTGGTGACGGACAATGCAACCCGCTTTGTCGGTGTGCGCGGTATCATGAAACAGAAACTGGCTGAAGGGGATGACGAAACCGCCCGCAAACTGGCTGAAAAAGCGTTGGCCATGAAGCCGCGCCATCTGGAAACACAGGACATTCTGCTGGGCCTGCAGACCAAAGCGCATGATTGGGCGGGCGCGCGGTCGACATTGACTGCCAAGCTGAAATCCGGTCACCTGCCGCGCGACGTGTTCAAACGTCGCGACGCTGTGTTGGCCCTGTCCGAGGCCAAGGGGATTCTGGACGAGAACGCCACAGTCGAACAGCAAGAGCGCGCGATTGAGGCGAACCGCTTGTCTCCTGATCTAGTGCCGGCGGCTGCAATGGCAGCGCGCGCTTACATCGAAAAGGGCAAACCGCGCAATGCGACCAAGATTCTAAAAAAAGCATGGGAGGTTCAGCCGCACCCCGACCTGGCCCATGTCTTTGCCGAGATTGCGCCAGGTGAAACGCCAGAGCAGCGGATCAAGCGCTTTACCGCGCTGACCCGCATTCACCCCGAAAATATGGAAACCCGTCTGATTTTGGCGGAACTGAACATCGTGGCCGAAGACTTCCCCGAGGCGCGTCGCGCGCTGGGCGATGTGGCCGAAAAGCAGGCGGATGCGCGCGGTTACACGTTGATGGCCGCCATTGAACGGGGCGAGGGGTCCTCGGACGCAGTGGTGCAGGGTTGGTTAGCCAAGGCGCTGACTGCACCGCGCGGGCCACAATGGGTCTGCGACAATTGTCATGACATCCAGCCGGAGTGGGCTCCAGTCTGTCAGAACTGCAGCAGCTTTGACACGCTAAGTTGGCAAACACCGCAAACGCCGGAAATTGCAAGCGCGACGGGTGTTCATATGCTGCCTCTGATCGTTGGTGCGTTGGAAGACAGCAGCGAGCCGGAAGCTGAGGTCGAGGTTGAAGTAGAAGACGTCGAGGAACCGGTTGATCCCGAGATCATCGAATTGGATGTGGAACCAGTACGCCCCGACGTCGAATCCGTGGTCGAGAAACAGGCCTGACGCGCTATTCCTCAGGCGAGTTCCTGACATAGGTCCAACGGTACTTCGGTGGTGTGGGGCCTTTGTTGCGGCCACCTTGCTGCATCTGCTCCCACGCATGTGCCAGTATGCCGACTGACCGGGACAGGCAAAACAAACCACGCGCAAGCGGTGGTTCGAACCCGAGCTCTGCGTAGATGACAGCTGTGGCCCCGTCGATGTTCATCGGGACGGGTTTGCCTTTGCGACGTGCGAGCTCTGCCTTGATATCCAACGCGATCTTCCGGAAACGTCCGTCACATGCGCCACGTTCTACTGCCTCAGAGACCAGAGCCATCAACCGCAGTGCGCGCGGATCAGTCGGTGTGTGAAACCGGTGGCCAAAACCCGGCAGTATCTTTCCGTGGTCGTCGATCCAGTCGTCAATCGCTGCACCGATCCCGCCCGAGTGCGACCCGACAAAGTTATACAGCTCAACCGCCTGCTCACCGGCGCCGCCGTGGATGTCGCCCAGCATGTTCACCGCACTGGCCATTGCGTTGTTCAAAGGCAAACCACAGGTCACAGCCATCCGGGCCGTCGCAATAGAAGGTGCCTGTGGTCCGTGATCCACGGCGGCGACCAGGGCCGCTTCGAACAGATCGGCCTGCGCGGGTAACGGGCGGTTGCCGCGCACCAGAAACCAGATCATTTCAACGAAACTGAGGTTGCCGATCAGGTCCTCGATGGGTTCACCGCGCAGGGCGATGCGTCCGGGTTCCATGTCAATGATGGATGTGCTCCACCAGTCGGAAACATCGCTCATATCACTCCATCCTTGGCCAGTTCCTTGATCTCATCCGGTGACAAGCCAAGTTCGGACCAGATTGTATCGTTATCCACACCCAATTCCGGCGGTGAGACTCTCGGCATGTTTCGCTGCCCGTCCATCACCACGGGGCTGCCGGCCAGTTGCATGTCCTCACCGTGCACCGGTAGTGTGCCGATCAACCCTCGGCTGGCCAACTGCTCATCGGCCAAAGCCTCAGGCACCGTCAGAACCTGCCCCGTGGGTACGCCCAAGCCATTCAATTCGCTGACCCAATCGCCGGCAGGGCGCGATTTCAGGGATTTCTCCAGTTCACCCCGCAAAGCGTGGCGGTTTCGTTTGCGATCTTCGCGCGTTGCGTAATCGGGGTCATCCAACAGGTCCTCTCGGCCAAGGTGTCGGGCAAGCACCTGCCATTGTTCATCGCGATTGGCGGCGATATTGATCGGGCTGTCGGATGTGGCGAAGGTACCGGACGGAGCCGAGGTTGTGTTTTCGTTGCCATGCGCGCCGGGCATCACACCGCCGACAAGGAAGTTGGACACAACCCATCCCATGGTCGAGATCACGGCCTCGGACATGGCAATATCCAGAAACGCACCGCGCGGCTTCGCGTTCAACGCAGCACTGATTGCAAAGGCAGCTGTCAGCCCCCCGACCGTATCAGCCAGCGGATAGCCGACGCGGTAGGGTGCTGTGTCCGCCGCGCCGGTGATCGACATGACCCCGCAGATGCCCTGAACGATCTGGTCATAGGCGGGGTCGTCGCGGCGCGGACCGTCCTGCCCGAACCCGCTTATTGCGCAATAGATCAAGGCGGGGTTTTCGGTACGTAGAACGTCATACCCCAGACCCAATCGATCCATCACGCCGGGCCGGAAGTTTTCAACCAGAACATCAGTCGTTTTCACAAGCTGCTTTAGCAGAGATTTGCCCCGACTGGATTTCATATCCAGCGTGACTGATTTCTTCTGCGCGTTCTGCGCCAGAAAGCTGACCCCCATACCGGCCTTGTTCCGGTCGGGATCGGCCCCCAACACACGGGCCAGATCACCGCTGAAGGGGCGTTCGACCTTGATCACCTCGGCTCCAATCAGGGCCAGTTGGTAACAACAATACGGGCCAGCCAGCACGTTTGTCAGATCAAGGACCCGAACACCCCCAAGCGGTTCAGTCGCCATCAGCCACACCAGCGGCCCGTGCCCGTGCACGACGCGCGCGGTAGCTGGGCAGCAGAACCAGCAGGGCGGCAATGGCAAGCAGGCCCAGGGTCATCGGACGTTCCCAGATAAACGCGATGCCGTCATACAGCTGCATCGAACGCGAAAAGTTATCCTCCATCATGCCGCCCAGGATGAATCCGATAAGCAAGGGGGCCAGCGGATAGTCTGCGAACTTCAAGGCCGTTGCGCATACGCCGAAACCCACCAGGATCAGCAATTCGGTGGCATTGTTCTGCCCGATATAGGCACCCATTAGTGTGAAGAACAAAATGAACGGGATCAGATAGTTGCGCGGAACGGCCAGCACTTTGGCAATGTAGGGGATCAGTGGCAGGTTCAGGATCAGCAGGACGAGGTTACCGATGAACATCGACATGATCACCGCCCAAAAGATCTGAGGCTCATCCAGCATAAGACGCGGGCCCGGGGTGACGTTCAGGGCAATCAAGGCACCCAGCAGGATCGCGGTCGTTCCGGAACCTGGAATGCCCAGTGTCAGCAGCGGCACGAAAGATCCGGTGCAAGCCGCATTATTCGCCGATTCAGGCGCGGCCAGACCTTTGATCGAGCCTTTGCCGAATTCCTCCTGCTCATCCTTGGGGGCAATGTTCCGTTCCACCGCATAGCCGAGGAAACTTGCAATTGTCGCGCCTGCGCCGGGCAGGACGCCGATAAAGAAGCCCTGCACCGATTGACGGCCGATGACCGGGGTGATGGCCTTTGCCTCGGCCTTGGTAATGCGCAGATCCTTGATCTTGCCGTCATCCCCTTTCAGGTCCTTGGGTTTAAGCACCAGGAACAACGCCTCGGGCAAGGCAAACATCGCCATGGCCAGAGTGATGAAGCCAAATCCGGATTGCAGATCCATGATACCCATTGTGAAACGCGGAAGATTGAACAGCGCCCCCTCTCCGACGGTGGCCATGATCAATCCCATGGTCGTCATGATGATGGCCTTTGCCACTTGCCCCGAACCGGCAAAGGCCGCGATGGCTGAAAGACCCACCACCATCAATGCGAAATATTCGGCTGAATGGAACAGCAGAGCGACTGAAGACAGTGCCGGTGCAAAGACCATCAGCAAAATGGCCCCTATCGTGCCGCCTGCGAAACTGGCGATTGCCGCGATGGTCAGGGCCTTGCCCGCCTTGCCCTGCCGGGCCATTGGATAACCGTCGAAGCTTGAGGCCACGGTCCCCGCGACCCCCGGCGCATTCAGCAGAATGGACGAGGTCGAGCCGCCGAAAATCGCACCATAGTAAACCCCTGCCAAAAGGATCAGTGCGGCGGATGGATCGCCCATCGAGATCGCAACCGGGATCATGATCGCGATGATCGACATCGGACCTAGACCCGGAAGCATGCCGATAAACGTGCCGATCAGGCATCCGGCTACGACCATCAGCAGGTTTTGAATTGAGAATGCCGTTTGCAGGCCGATCAGAAGTCCTTCAAGCATGTCAGCCTCCGAACACGCCCGGCAGGGGGCGCATATAAATTCCAAGAACTTCCTGAACCAGATACCAGACGGATCCGGTTGCAACGAACGCGACAGGCAGCATGATGTGCCACTTGCGTTCACCCAGAATGAAAGACCCGAGGATCAGGAAACTGGATGTCGCAATCAGAAAACCGACCGGGCGCAGGCACAGGGCATAGACAACCATGAGCACCAGAAGAGAAATTGCCTGACCCAGGTGATATTCCCCAAGTCTGCGGTAATCGATATCGGCCTCTTTAACTTCGTTCTTTTCAAAGCCAAGCAGGATGATCGAACACGCGACCACACCCAGAATAGACAGCACCTTTGGAAACGTGCTGGGCCAGATCGGATTTCTCTGCATGAAAGGAGGAAGACTTCCGTCCATCGTGAACCAGGCGGCGTACCCATATGTCAGGCAAACACCCAGTAAAATAAGCGCGATCCAGCGATCCAGCGCCATAACGTCCCCTCCCGTGTATCTTATTCTTTAGGGACGGCAGAGCGATCAAACGCTCTGCCGTAGATTGCTTTAGAGAAAGCCCAGCTTCTTCATCAGGTCGCTGATCTGCTGCTCCTGGCCTTCCAGAAACACCTCGAAATCGGTGCCTGAGTTGTGGATGTTGACCCAACCGTTACGGGCACGAACCTCTTCCCATTCGGGCGTGTCGTACATCTTGGCGATGGCTTGCTGATAGGCAGCCAGCTTGTCCTCGGGCAGGCCGGGGGCAGCAAAGAATCCACGCCAGTTCACGAAAGTGGTGTCGATGCCCTGTTCTTTCATTGTCTGTGCATCAGGTGCGGCATCAACGCGTTCCTCTGCGGTCACACCGATGATTTTAACCTCACCCGCGTTCGCCAGATCGACGGCTTCGGAGAAACCGGTCGACAGTGCGGCGATCTCACCCGACAGCAAGGCAGCCATAGCTTTACCGCCCGCATCATAAGGGATGTATTTAACGCCCAGCGCGTCCTTGCCTGCAGCTTCCATGACCATTGCGGCGACTAGATGGTCCATGCCGCCCGGAACTGAGCCGCCACCGATCGCGGTTGCGCCCGGATCAGCGTCATAGGCGGCCAGCAGGTCCGCCATCGAGTTGATCGGGCTGTCTTTGCCCACAACAATCGCCGCGTAATCACCGATCGTGCCCGAGACCAGTGTCAGGTCACGGAAGTTATGCGGGAATACACCGGTCAGCGAGCGGATCACGATGGGGGTCGAGTTGACCATCAGCGTGCCGTGGTTGCTGTCGGCGTTCTCGATCAGGAAGCCGATAGCTTTACCGCCGCCGCCGCCTGACATGTTTTCATAAGATGCCGTGCCTACCAGACCTGCATTTGTCAGGGCCTCGCCGGTTCCGCGGGCGGTTCCGTCCCAACCACCGCCGGCGCCGCCGGGGATCAGAAAGTGAATGCTGTCGACGACTTCTTCGGATGCTGCGGGTCCAACCAGACCAATTGCCGCAACAGCTGCGATCAGGGCCCGGCGGCCCAGGTTAAATGTTGTCATTATGTCCTCCCATTTGACAACTGGCCGCTCAGCGGCACAGATTATCCTGCACCTAAACACGCCAACCTGACATCAACCTGTCATGCAAAAAGAAACTGATTCCCGCCCATGAAATTTCTGCTTGTCGAAGACAATCTCGACCTCGCGAATGCGATCAGTTCCCGCATGCAGCTGGATGGTCATGTTGTTGATCATGCAGCGAATTTAGAGGATGCGCGCGCCTTTGTTGCGACCGAAGAATACGACCTTATCCTGCTGGATATCATGTTGCCTGATGGGGATGGCCGCGAGTTCCTAAGGCAGCATCGCGCCAGCCGTTTGGACACGCCGGTGATCGTCCTGACCGCGCGCAGTCAGGTTTCGGATCGAATCGGCTCGCTTGATCTGGGAGCGGATGACTATGTGACCAAACCCTTCGATCATGCCGAGCTAGAAGCCCGCTGCCGCGCCGTTTTGCGTCGGAAGTCCGGAAGCGCGAAATCGACGATTGAAGTTGGCGGAATTATCTTTGATCCGGTTGCTGGTCATTTGACCGTCGATGGCGTCACGCTCTCCCTCCGCAATCGCGAGCTGAGAATGATCGAGCTGTTCATAAACGCGCCTGGACAGGTATTTTCCAAGCAGAAGCTGGCGGACAGGTTGTTTTCTTATGATGACAACGTGTCGGACAACGCGATTGAGGTATATGTCGGGCGCTTGCGCAAGCATCTTGAAAAGTCCCGCATGAAAATCACTACTTTGCGCGGACTGGGGTATAGGCTGGATCATGACGACTAGCGCAACCGTCTCGGGATCACTAAGAAATCGGCTGGTGTTGACGCTGATCGGCGGAGCGGCAGTTTTGGCGATCCTATTGTTCCTGACAGTGCGCAGCTATGCCGCAAAGGTTGCCCAACAGGGACAGGACGATATTTTAGGGGCTTCGGTCTCGTCGATCCTTGATGCCGCTGCGCTCAGGCACGGCCAGCTTGAGGTGGACATCCCCTATGCCGCGTTTTCCATGCTCAGCACGCCGTCGGATGACCGGGTGTTCTATGCCATTTATCAGGATGGAGAATTCCTGTCCGGCTACGATGATCTGAGCCTCGCAGATGGCCCGATTGAAGGCAGATGGGCTTTTCAAACCGGTCAGGTGCGCGGCGAGCGTGTCCGTCAGGTCAGCGCCAGCCGAACGCTGGTTGGTTTGGGCCGCCAGACCGAGATTGAGGTTGCGTTGGGGCAAACGCAGGACGCGTTGTCGGATACGCTGGATCAGATTTCACGCAACGCGGCGTATTTGGGGATCGGGTTCTTTTTGCTGACCGCCGCGCTATCGTTCTGGGTGACATCATCAACGATCGGCCAGTTGAACAAACTGACGACCTCGGTCACACGCAGAGGTCCGCAGGATCTAAGCCCGTTCAAGAAACCCGTACCAAAAGAGATGGCGCCGCTGGTGACGTCGCTGAACTCGCTCATGGGCCGTCTAGACCAATCGCTTAGCCAATCCGAGGACTTTATCGCCGAAGCCGCGCACCGGGTGCGAACACCGCTTGCCACCGTCAGGTCTTATGCCGAGGCAACCCTTCACCGCGTGGAACGCGAAGACAATCGCGAGGCCTTGAAGGCCATGGTGCGGGCCATCGACGAAAGCTCACGCGCGGCAGGGCAGTTGCTGGATCACGCGATGATCACCTTCCGAGCGGATCATCTGGAGCGCGAGGAAATTGATCTGGTCGTCCTGATCCGCGATCTGGTGCAGCGCCTGATCCCGATTGCCGAAATGAAAGAGCTGACGCTTTCATTGTCGGGTGAGCCGTCGGTTCCTTACTCGGGCGACTCGATCCTGATCCAGAATGCTGTGCGAAATATGGTCGATAACGCGATGAAATATGCACCATCTGAAAGCGCTGTTGAGATCACGATCATTGCACATCCCGAACCCCAGATTCAGGTGCGCGACTCGGGCCCCGGCTTTCCGCCTGATGAAATCGACACACTGACACGCCGGTTCGAACGCGGACAGAACGCGGTTGGGACCATCGGGTCCGGTCTGGGATTGACGATCGCACAGGATGTGGCAACGGCGCATGGGGGCGCGTTGATCCTAAAGAACCGATCAAAGGGGGGTGCATGCGTTATCTTATCGCTCTAGTTTTGTTGGTTGTTCCCTGCCTTGGGTGGGCTGACGACTGGGAAGACCGCCTGATCTTTAATGAAAGCGCCGAAGGTCCGCGCCTTCGTGTGATTTCCAGTACCGATACTGTCTTATTCGCCCCGGTGATCGAGGGGTTTGTGGCGGAGAACCCCCGGATTAGTGTCGAATACCTCGTTTCCGGAACCGCTGACATCAACCGTCGTGTCCGCGCAACGCCCGAGGCCTTCGACGTGATCATCTCCAGTGCGATGGACCTGCAGTTGAAACTGGCAAATGACGGCTTTGCCCTGTCTATCGACGATGTCCCCGTCCCGGACTGGGCGCAATGGCACCACAGCCTTTTTGCATTCACCTCGGAACCCGCGACAATCGTGATCAACCGAACCGCGTTTGAAGGGCAGCCCATCCCCCAGACCCGGCAAAGCCTGATCGAGGCATTGCGCAAACGACCCGAGGAGTTTCGGGGCAAAGTTGGCACCTATGACGTGCGCCAATCTGGTCTGGGATATCTGTTTGCAACCCAGGATGCGCGCGCGTCTGAGACCTATTGGCGCTTGATGGAGGTTATGGGCGGCTTGGATGTGCGGCTCTATTGCTGCTCGGGCGAAATGATCAATGACCTAGCGGATGGCTCGATCCTGGTTGCTTACAATGTTCTGGGCAGTTACGCCGCTGTCCGAGCCGAGGGCAAAGACGCCCTTGAGGTCGTGTTACCGTCTGATTTTCAAACAATTATGATGCGTACAGCGATGGTTTCGAAAGCCACGCCAGAACCCAAAGCAGCCGAGTTGCTGCTGCGTTACCTCGTAACTGAGCGGCCAGCAGTGGCCGAAGAGGCCAGCCCGCTTCCTCTTTTGCAGCCGAGTGATGGTTCAGACGGGCGCGAGACAATCGGCCTTGATCCTGCGTTACTGACCTTTCTTGACGGGTTGAAACGAACAAAGTTCCTTTCCGCATGGGAAGATGCCGTTATTCAGTAATAGGATCGCCACCTAAGCCCGGTGGGTCGGTAAAAACTGAAACCGGCAACGATGCTGTTGGAATTCCTTTTCAACATCAATTGTCGCAATCAATTCCGTTTGGTAACGTCACCCACGCGTCGGGGAGGGCGTGTAAATCCAAATGTTGGACTATTCTCATAACGCTTGGCTTGTGGCGGCGTCTCTCGCTGTTGCGATGATGGCCGGATTCACCGGGCTTTATCTGACGCATGGGGCCTCAAAACTGGACGATCAGAAGCGCAAACTGGTCGTGGCGTTGGCTGCGATCATTCTGGGCGGTGGCATCTGGTCGATGCATTTCGTGGCCATGCTGGGCCTGCAATTGCCGATCCTGTTTTACTATGATGCTTTGATCACCCTGATCTCAGCCCTGGTCGCGATCCTGATGGTTGGTCTGGCGCTGCTGATCCTGCATTTCCGTCCCCGCACAATGGGCACAATTGTTGTTGCGGGCGTGATCGTGGGTCTGGGGATTGTTGTTATGCACTACGTCGGCATGGCCGGGATGGAACTGTGCCGCCCAGTTTACAATCTATGGGACGTGGTGACTTCGACCCTGGCTTCGGTCGTTTTGTCGGTGCTGGCAATCTGGGTTGCCTATGATAACCGAACGCAACGCAATATTTTGCTGGGAACGGTGTGTTTCGGGTTGGCGGTCTTCACCATGCATTTCGTTGCCACCGGCCTGACTGAATTTGTCGCAAGCGATACCGCCGGTCGCGCCGGACCTGCGCTAAACAATCAGGTGCTGGCGATGGGGGTCACGGTTTCCGTGTTCCTGATCTGTGGTGCATTCCTGCTAACGGGCATCACCTTCATCGAACCCACGGCAGCAGACGTATCGCCCAGCGCGCCGGAACCTGCCCGGGAGCCAGAGCCCCCATTGCGGGCCGGGGTTCCATTTGAGCGGGAGGGACAAACCTTTTTCGCCCAGCCTTCCAATATCGCAGCCATCCGGGCCGAAGGGCACTACACCGTTCTCTATATGAACGCCGAGAAACTGTTTTGCCCGTGGTCCATTACCGAAGCTGAAACGCGCTTGGCGCCTGACGGGTTTTTGCGAGCTCATCGCAGTTATCTGGTGAACCCCAAACAGGTCTCGCAGTTCGAGAGGCACAAGGACAACGGCACCTGCTATTTCGATGGTGTCGATGCGCTAGCCAAGGTGCCGGTCAGCCGATCCCGCCTGACGGACATTCGCGAGGCGCTGGGCCTTTGATCGCAGCTCGTGCAGCGCATTCGCATTTCGTGAAATAAGCCGCGCTCTCCGTTTCCACCGGCTGGAACGGATGGCTTCAGCGTTCTTTCCTTACCGCAGGTCCCCCAAGGCATACCGCTTGGACCCAGGGAGGAAAAACATGATACCAGCCGGATTTGAGTATCACCGGCCAGGCGATATCGCCTCGGCCATTGGCATTTTGCAGGAACACGGAGATGAGGCACGCGTAATCGCGGGCGGGCACAGCCTGATCCCGATGATGAAGCTGCGCATGGCCGAAATGGGCCATCTGGTTGATCTGCAAGCGATCGAAGAGCTCAAGGGCATCGAGGTCGGGTCAGACACCGTGACACTGGGTGCGATGGTGACCCAGCAGGAGCTGATCACCCATGACGGTTTGGCTTCCGCGATACCGTTGATCCGCGAGGCCGCGCTGCAGATTGCGGATCCTCAAGTGCGATATGTGGGAACCGTCGGTGGAAACGTCGCCAATGGCGATCCGGGCAATGACATGCCGGGGTTGATGCAATGCCTGAACGCTACGTTCGAACTGTCTGGCCCCGATGGTCGCCGCAGTGTCGCCGCGCGGGAGTTTTATGAGGCCGCTTACTTCACTGCGCGGGACGATGAGGAAATCCTGACCCGTATTTCGATCCCGGTGCCGGGCGCGGGTGTGGGTCAAGCCTATGAAAAGCAGAAACGCAAGATCGGCGATTATGCGACAGCGGCAGCCGCGGTGATGGTGGGCAATGGTCATGCCTCGGTCGCGATGACCAATCTGGCGGACACACCAGTTTGGTCTGATAGCGCAAGCAATGCGCTGGCGGATGGGGATGTCAGCGGTTGTGTCGCCGCGATGCTCGAAGCCATCGACCCGGTGGCCGACAATCGCGGCCCCGTCGAATTCAAGAAACACGTGGCCGCTGTGATGCTGCGCCGCGCCATCGAACGCGCGCAAAGCCGCGCGGGTTGAGGGGAGGAACAACGATGTCAAAAATGCACGTAAAACTCACCGTGAACGGCAAGCAGGTCGAAGGCCTGGCCGAGCCGCGCACGTTGCTGATCCATTTCCTGCGGGAAGATTTGAAAATCACCGGTCCTCATATCGGATGCGAGACCAGCCATTGCGGCGCCTGCACCGTGGATATCGACGGCAAGTCCGTGAAATCCTGCACGACTTTTGTGGCGCAGGTGAATGGGGCCGATATCACTACTGTCGAAGGGCTGACCAATGACGATGGCAGCCTTGGGGTTCTGCAAGAGATGTTCCGCGAACATCACGGGCTGCAATGCGGCTTTTGCACGCCGGGCATGATCACCCGCGCGCATCGTCTGCTGCAGGAAAATCCAAACCCGACCGAGGAAGACATCCGCTTTGGCATGTCCGGCAACCTGTGCCGCTGCACCGGGTATCAGAACATCGTCAAGGCGATCGCGGCATCTGCCGACATGCTGAACGCTCAGAAGGAGGCTGCGGAATGAACGACCAGACTCTGACCCCCGAAGAACGCGTCGCCAATCTTAAAGGGATGGGCAGTTCGCGCAAACGCGTCGAGGATGTGCGCTTTACCCAGGGCAAGGGCAATTATGTCGATGACATCAAGATGGACGGGATGCTGTTTGGCGCCTTTGTCCGCTCTCCCTATGCCCATGCCCGCGTCGTCAGCGTGAACAAAGAGGCTGCGATGGCGATACCTGGCGTTGTTGCTGTTCTGACCGCCGAAGACCTTGCGCCATTGGGATTGCATTGGATGCCGACGCTGGCGGGCGACAAGCAAATGGTGCTGGCCGATGGCAAGGTTCTGTTCCAGGGCCAGGAAGTTGCCTATGTCGTCGCCGAAAACCGTTACGTCGCGGCGGATGCAGCCGAGCTGGTCGAAGTTGACTATGAAGAGCTGCCCGTTCTGACCGACCCGTTCGAGGCGCTGAAATCGGATGTCGTCCTGCGCGAAGACCTCGCAGGTCAGACCGAAGGCGCACATGGGCCGCGAAAGCATCACAACCACATCTTCACCTGGGAACAGGGCGACAAGGACGCGACCGAAGCGGTTCTGGGCGAGGCTGATGTCGTGGCCGAAGAGATGGTTTATTACCACCGCACGCATCCTTGCCCGTTGGAGACCTGCGGCTGTGTCGCGTCAATGGATAAGGTGACCGGTAAGCTGACGCTCTATGGCACGTTTCAGGCCCCGCACGCGATCAGGACAGTTGTATCGCTGATCTCGGGTTTGGCCGAGCACAATATCCGGGTGATCAGCCCCGATATCGGCGGTGGCTTTGGCAATAAAGTCGGCGCCTATGCGGGCTATGTCTGCTCGGTTGTGGCCTCGATCGTCACCGGCCAGCCTGTGAAATGGGTAGAAAACCGGATGGAAAACCTGATGTCCACCGCCTTTGCACGGGACTACTGGATGCAAGGAAAGATCGCGGCCACCAAAGATGGCAAGATCACTGGTCTGTGGTGCCATACGACAGCGGATCATGGTGGCTTTGATGCCTGTGCCGATCCGACCAAGTTCCCGGCAGGGTTCATGAACATCTGCACCGGGTCTTATGACATCCCCACTGCTTATCTGGCTGTGGACGGGGTCTATACCAACAAGGCACCGGGTGGCGTGGCCTATCGGTGTTCTTTCCGGGTGACCGAGGCTGCCTATTTCATCGAACGGATGATCGAGGTTCTGGCCATCAAGCTGAACATGGACGCGGCCGAGCTGCGCCGGATCAACTTTATCCGCAAAGATCAGTTCCCGTATCAGTCCGCGCTGGGCTGGGAATATGACTCGGGCGATTATCACACCGCGTGGGACAAGGCGCTGAAGGCCGTCGACTATGAAGGCCTGCGGGCCGAACAGGCGCAACGGATCGAGGATTTCAAGGCTGGTAAGACCCGCAAATTGTTGGGGATAGGTCTGACGCATTTCACCGAAATCGTCGGCGCCGGACCGGTCAAGAACTGCGATATCCTTGGGCTTGGTATGTTCGACTCGTGCGAGATTCGCATCCACCCGACTGGCTCTGCCATCGCGCGGCTGGGGACGATCAGTCAGGGTCAGGGCCACGCAACGACCTTTGCCCAAATCATCGCCAGTGAAATTGGCCTGCCCGCCGATGATATCACGTTGGAGGAGGGAGACACTGATACCGCGCCCTATGGGCTTGGCACCTATGGGTCTCGTTCGACGCCGGTTGCCGGGGCTGCGACAGCAATGGCCGCGCGAAAAATCCGCGCCAAGGCGCAAATGATCGCGGCCTATCTGCTCGAGGTCCATGACAACGATGTCGAATGGGATGTCGATCGCTTTTCGGTCAAAGGTGCGCCTGAGCGGTTCAAAACCATGAAAGAGATCGCTTTTGCCGCCTACAACCAGGCTATTCCGGGGCTGGAGCCCGGTCTGGAGGCCGTCAGCTACTATGACCCGCCGAATATGACTTACCCGTTCGGGGCCTATATCTGTGTCATGGAGATCGATGTGGATACCGGTGAATGGGATGTCCGGCAGTTCTATGCGCTGGACGATTGCGGCACGCGGATCAACCCGATGATCATCGAAGGGCAGGTCCATGGTGGGGTGACCGAAGCGCTGGCCATCGCGATGGGTCAGGAGATTGCCTATGATGAAATGGGCAATATGAAGACCGCTACACTGATGGATTTCTTCCTGCCAACGGCTTGGGAGACTCCGAACTACACCACCGACCACACGGTCACGCCATCTCCGCACCACCCGATCGGTGCAAAAGGTGTTGGTGAAAGCCCGAATGTTGGCGGTGTACCTGCGTTCTCGAACGCGGTGCATGATGCGTTCCGGCCCTTTGGGTTGGTGCAAAGCCATATGCCACATGACCATTGGCGGATCTGGAAGATCGCCAACGGGTTGGGGATGCACGGGTAAACGGTTTCGAACCG
This sequence comes from Ruegeria sp. A3M17, assembly GCF_003318255.1. Lineage (GTDB taxonomy): Bacteria > Pseudomonadota > Alphaproteobacteria > Rhodobacterales > Rhodobacteraceae > Ruegeria. Next base: position 38,112 of record NZ_QOCF01000029.1, on the reverse strand, counting down.
GCTATTGCCGGTCCGACCGAACGGAGGGGGTTCTACCCCCTCCGAACCTCCCCCGGGATATTTGTAGCCAGATGAAGATTGGATCCTGGTTTTGACTTTGAGTGATGTTCAGAACGGATTGGCTGCGCAGGGTTATGTTTCCGATGACCGGTTGTCGATGGCGCTGCATTTGGCACAGCACCTTGGGCGGCCATTGTTGCTGGAAGGTCCTGCTGGCGTTGGAAAGACCGAAGTGGCCAAGGCCCTGGCCGCGTGGCAGGACGCCCGGCTGATCCGGCTGCAATGTTATGAAGGGCTGGACGCCAGTCATGCCATTTATGAATGGAACTATCAGCGTCAGCTTCTGGCGATCCGAGCGAGCGAGGCGCAGGGCGGAACGAGCGAAGCACAGCTTTTCTCAGATGAATATCTGCTGAAACGTCCCTTGTTAGAGGCAATTTCACAAGATGCCCCTCCGGTTCTGCTAATTGATGAAATTGACCGGGCCGACGAAGAGTTCGAGGCGTATCTGTTGGAGATCCTCTCGGACTTTCAAATCACAATTCCCGAACTGGGTACGATCCCGGCGCGTACGAAGCCGACCGTTATTCTGACGGCGAATGGCACGCGGGACTTGTCCGATGCATTGCGTCGCCGGTGTCTGTACAGTTTCCTCGACTACCCGTCGCGTGAAACCGAATTGGCGATCCTGAAAGCCCGCATGCCCCAAGTTGAAGGGCAGCTGGCGCGCCAGATTGTTGGCGTCGTGCAGGCTTTGCGCAAAGAAGACTTGGAGAAGACTCCCGGCATCGCCGAGATGCTGGACTGGGCGGCAGCCCTTTCAGGATTGGGTGTCAACGACATGGCGCAGTCCCGCGAAGAGGTTCAGGCGACTCTTGTCTGTCTTCTGAAAACCGCAGCCGATTATGACGCGGCCCCGCCTGAAGTGATGGATCGCCTGATCGGAAAGGTGGCGTGATGCAGGTCACCCGGTTCCCTTCTCGCGCCTCTGGGCTGGCGGATCGCATGTCTGGTTTCATTGCACATTTGCGTATGAACGGGATGCGCGTCGGACCGGCTGAGACCGGGGATGCATTGGCGGTGCTGGCGGAAGTAGAGGCGACGGATTTGCAGCAGGCCAGACAGGCGCTGTGTGTATTGCTGGCTGGTGACGCGGAAGACTGGCGACGGTTTGACGATCTTTTCGATGCGTATTGGCTCAATGCCGGAAAGCAGCGCACTGGAGGGGCGCAAACCGCGCATGTTCGGGTGCAGTCCGCCAAGCCGATGATCTGGCAGCAAGAAAGCCATGACATTCAGGAAACCAGTTCCGGTTCGGATCAGGACGCAACCCCTGATCCGGGCGACGGGGAGGCAGTGGGGAGAGACGGGAAGCTGATTGCGACCCGTACGGCCAACCTGTCGCGTCGGGATTTGCGTGAGCTGATGGATGAAGACGCGCTGAAGCAGGCCGAACAGGCCGCAACTGCGCTGGCGCGCGCCATCCGCGACCGCCGCTCGCGCAGGCGGAAAAAAGCGCTAAGGGGGCCTGCTCTGGACATGCGTCGGATACAGCGCGCCAGCCTTGCACGAGGCGGCGAGCCGATGGACCTGTATCGCCGCGCCCGCTCACCGCGCCCGATGCGGATCGTTGCATTATGCGATGTAAGCGGGTCAATGACTGTATACTCGCGCGTCTTTCTGGCCTTCCTGAAAGGCTTGATAGGCACTGGAACTGAGGCGGACGCATATCTGTTCCACACGCGCTTGATGCGCGTCACGGGTGCGTTGCGCGACCACGATTCGCTGCGCGCAGCAGGACGGTTGTCACTGATGGCCGAAGGGTTTGGCGGAGGCACGGATATCTCAGGCAGTCTTGAGCATTTTCTAAATGGATATGGCGCGCGCGCACTGAACGGTCGGACCATCGTACTGATCCTGTCCGACGGGTACTGCAGCTCGGACCCGCAAGCGCTGGGCGATGTATTGGCTCGGATTCGACGCAAGGCCCGGCGGATCGTCTGGCTAAATCCGCTGAAGGGCTGGCGCGACTATCAGCCCATTGCCGCCGCAATGCAGGTCGCTGAGCCGTATCTGGACGCGCACCTGCCCGCAAACACGCTTGAGGCGCTGGTGGCGCTGGAGCCGCAATTCCGTAAGCTGTGAAAGGAGCCCACATGGCAAGCTTGGACATATTCGACACGATTGAGCAGCTGCGCAAAACTGATGAAGCCTTTTGCGTGGCCACGGTGTTGCGGACTGCGGATGCAACTTCGGCGAAAGCCGGGGGCAAGGCTGCGATTACAAAAGATGGACGGATCCTTGGCCATTTGGGCGGGGGCTGCGTTCAACGTGCGGTTCGATCCTCGGCCCAGCAGGCGTTGGCCAGTGGTTCGCCGCAAATGATTCGGGTCAAACCTTCGGAAAAGGTGGTGAACATGGCCGATCCTGATGGCATTCAGACGTTCAAAAGCGGTTGTCCGTCCGGTGGCACGGTCGATCTGCTTGTCGAACCGTATCAGCACGCACCGCGATTGGTGATTTTTGGCGAGTCGCTGATTGCAGTGGCACTAGCAGCCCATGGGGCACTAGCTGGGTTTCGCGTGTGTCTCAGCGACGCGCCAGAGACAGAAGGTGACTTTCAACGGTTCACTCTGGATTCCGTCCAGGACCTAGGGGTCGAGCCGCGGGATTTCGTTGTCGTGGCCTCGCAAGGACAGGGGGATGCCGCGGCCCTGGCCGCCGCTCTGCAAACAGATGCCAAGCGTGTGTCGATGGTGGCCAGCCATCGCAAAGCCGAAACGCTAGTGGCCAAACTGATAGCGCAAGGTTTGGATCCGATACGGGCCGCACGGATGAAGTCGCCAGCGGGTCTGAACATCCACGCGATCGACCCACATGAGATCGCCGTGTCGATCCTGGCCGAAATTGTGCTTTGGCGAAACAGTGACAAATCCAAAACGGAGTCCCATGATGAGAAACGTGCTTAAACGCCTGAGGTCCCTGTGGCCCGCGCGCCCCGAACAAACTCCGGAAGAGGCGACAGAGACCGCGCTTCTGGTTTATCCAAGATGCTGTTGAACAAAGGAAAGTTGAATGGAACTGAGTGACGAAGTCCGCATCTCTGCGCCGCGGGATGTGGTATACAAGGCTCTGAATAATCCCGAAATCCTGCAGGAGTGCATCCCAGGGTGTGAAGAGCTGATCCAGAATTCACCCGAAGATCTGGAAGCCAAGGTGGTCTTGAAGATCGGCCCGGTCAAAGCACGGTTTGCGGGCGCTGTGACGCTGGACACCACCAATGCACCGGACGGGTTTTCACTGACAGGTGAAGGCAAAGGCGGCGCCGCCGGATTCGCCAAGGGCGGTGCAGATGTAACGCTGACCGAAGATGGGGACGAAACCGTTCTGGCTTATACAGCCAAGGTCGAGGTCGGTGGAAAAATCGCGCAACTGGGCAGCCGCCTGATCGCTGGAACGGCAAAAAAGCTGTCGGGCAAGTTCTTTACTCGGTTTGGAGAGGTTGTTTCTGAGCAATCCGTTACTTGAAACTCGTGACAGGGCCGGTGAATGGACCGGCCCGCGTCAGATCACATCACAGGGAAACTCAATTCCGGTGAGAGAATATCAGTGACTTGATTTTAAGGAGATTTGGTGCCCAGGAGAGGACTCGAACCTCCACGTCCATACGGACACTAGCACCTGAAGCTAGCGCGTCTACCATTCCGCCACCTGGGCAGGTGTCGTGGAGGGGCGTTTAAGCCCACTGGCAGGAAGGGTCAACCAGATTCGGATAGAATTTTGAAAGTTTTTTCGGCGCGTCCAAATTCTACCTGAATCGGTTGGTCTTTTCCCTGATGCGCGGCGTTATTGCGCCTTGTTTGACAAGGCTCAGAGCGCTAGATCGATAAAGGACCCACAAGCAGGAGCCCTCTCATGTCTAAAATGGTCACGATTTATGGCGGATCGGGATTTGTCGGCCGGTATATTACGCGGCGCATGGCGAATGAAGGGTGGCGTGTCCGTGTGGCGGTTCGGCGTCCGAATGAGGCGATGTTCGTCAGACCCTACGGTGTCGTTGGTCAGGTCGAACCCATTTTGTGCAACATCCGTGATGATGCTTCGGCCGCTGCTGCAATGCACGGGGCAGACGCGGTGGTGAATTGCGTCGGCGTGCTGAACGAGCTGGGCAAGAACGCCTTTGACACAGTGCAGGCCGATGGGGCCGAGCGGATCGCGCGATTGGCGGCCGAACAGGGTATTTCTCGGATGGTTCATATCTCAGCCATCGGCGCGGACGCCGAGTCCGACAGTCATTATTCGCGAACCAAGGCCCATGGTGAGGCCGGTGTGCTGACCCATATGCCAGATGCAATTATTCTGCGGCCGTCTGTAATTTTCGGGACCGAAGATCAGTTCTTTAACCGGTTTGCCGGGATGACCCGGATGGGACCTTTCCTGCCGCTGGTCGGCGCTGAAACCAAGTTCCAGCCGGTCTATGTGGATGATGTGGCCAAGGCCGCTGTTCAGGGCGTCCTGGGCCAAGCTGAAGCCGGTGTGTATGAGCTGGGCGGGCCCGAGGTGAAAACCTTCCGCGCGTTGATGCAGCAGATGCTTGATGTGATCTACCGACGCCGAGTGATCATCGGAATGCCCTTCTTTGTGGCCCGGATTATGGCGGGCGTGTTGGACATCTTGAAGTTCGTCAGCTTTCAGCTTTTCCCGAACCACATCCTGACACGCGATCAACTGAAAAACCTGCGTCGCGACAATGTTGTGTCCGACGGCGCCAAAGGGTTCGCGGATCTTGGGATCGAGCCAGCGACGTTGGAATCGGTGCTGCCGGATTACCTTTGGAAGTTCCGCCCATCGGGTCAGTATGACGACATCCAGAACTCGGCCAACAATCTGCGGACCTGATCAGCTATAGGCGATCACAAGCAGGATTGCGCCCAGGATCACGCGGTAGATGACATAAGGTGTAAAGCTGACGCTGCGCAGCAGGCGCATCATCAGGGTCAGAGCCAGCAGAGCTGAAATAAACGCAAAGAATGCCGCGATTGCCCCGTCTCGGGCCAATTGGGCGTCTGCTTCGCGGATCACGTCTACAGACAACAAAACGCCTGAGGCAAGAATGGTCGGGATCGACATCAACATCGCGATCCGCGCACCATCCTCGCGCGTATAGCCCAGTTGGCGCGCTCCGGTGATGGTGATGCCTGATCGGGAAGTTCCAGGTATCAGGGCGAGAACCTGCCACAGCCCCATGATCAGCGCATCACGCAGGCCCCATTCGCTTGCTTGTTTGGTTTGCGGTCCTTTTTGATCGGCCCAATACAGAACGAGGCCAAATACCAGCATTGTCCAGCCGATGACCGCCATTGACCGAAACGCCTCGATCAGGCCGGTATTGAACAGGATAGCCCCGACAATCACGGTGGGAATCGTGGCGATGATCAGACCCATGGCCAGCTGCGCCTGTGGTGTGTCGACCCGTCCAGTCAACGCCCGGGGAAGACCGGCAATCGCCTGTTTCACATCGGACCAGAAATACAGAATCACAGCGCCCAAAGTGCCCACATGCACGGCCACGTCGATGGCCAGACCTTGATCGTCCAGCCCGGTCAAGCTGGGTAGCAGTATCAAATGACCAGATGAAGAGATCGGCAAAAACTCAGTGATACCCTGAATAATCGCCGCGAGAATCAATTGAAAAAGACCCATCTGCCCCGCCGTGTTGTGGTCACGTCCTTGTTTGCTCAATGGGTATAAGTGCGCTGTGGAAAAGGAAAGCATGCATATAGGTCCGAAACGGAACTAAAAATCGTGTTAAATTTCAAATCACCACCAAAATCCCAACCAAAATCCCAAATTAGGTCAGTACAGTTGACTTTTCATCCGATCTCGCATCTCTTAAAAAGACGTGACCAAGCCAATTCATGGAGTTTGACCCGTGGCCAAGCAACCGATGCTGAAATTTGTGCAGATCGACCGCGTCATGCCCGAAAAGCGTGCCGCCGATGACCGCAGAGAAGATTTTGATGAAATCTACGCCGAATTCGCAGCAGAAAAAGCCAAGGAACAAGCCAGCCGATGCAGTCAGTGTGGTGTTCCATACTGCCAGTCTCATTGCCCGCTGCACAACAATATCCCTGACTGGCTGCACCTGACCGCGACAGGTCGTCTGGAAGAGGCTTATCAAACCAGCCAGGCCACCAACACGTTCCCCGAGATATGTGGCCGTATCTGCCCGCAGGACCGCCTGTGCGAGGGCAACTGCGTGATCGAGCAATCGGGCCACGGCACGGTCACCATTGGCACGATTGAGAAATACATCACCGACACCGCCTGGGACAAAGGCTGGGTGAAACCCACCGCTCCGGGTGCCGAGCGCAGCGAAAGCGTTGGCATCATCGGTGGCGGCCCCGGTGGTCTGGCTGCGGCTGACATGCTGCGCCAGGCGGGCATTCAGGTCACCGTCTATGATCGTTATGATCGCGCAGGTGGTCTGCTGATGTACGGCATACCAGGGTTCAAGCTGGAAAAAGACATCGTGCAGCGCCGCAATGACCTGCTGGCCGATGGCGGAGTCGAGTTTGTGCTGAACTGCGATGTGGACGCCGCCAAGTTCGAAGAAATCCGCACCAAGCATGATGCGGTGATCATTGCGACAGGTGTGTACAAATCGCGTGATCTGTCCATGCCCGGCAGCGGTCTGGCTGGAATCGAAAAAGCCATCGATTTCCTGACCGCCTCGAACCGTAAAAGCTTTGGTGATGACGTCGAGGACTTTGACAATGGCCGCTTGAATGCCGAAGGCAAGAAGGTCGTCGTGATTGGTGGCGGTGATACCGCGATGGATTGTGTGCGGACCTCGATCCGGCAAGGTGCCACGTCGGTCAAATGTCTCTATCGTCGTGATCGGGCGAACATGCCGGGTTCGCAGCGCGAAACCCAAAACGCCGAGGAAGAAGGCGTGGTGTTCGAATGGCTGAGCGCGCCCAAAGGCTTTACCGGCGACGACACCGTCGCGGGCGTGATGGTGCAAAAGATGCGTCTGGGCCAACCCGATGCGACCGGCCGTCAGGCGCCGGAGGTGATCGAAGGCGCGGATTATGTCGAAGATGCCGATCTGGTGATTAAGGCGCTGGGCTTTGAGCCTGAAGACCTGCCCACCCTGTTCGGCCAGCCCGACCTGCCTGTCACCCGTTGGGGCACCGTCAAGGCAGCGTTCGAGACCGGCGCGACCGAGATGGACGGCGTCTATGCCATTGGTGACATCGTGCGCGGTGCATCTCTGGTAGTATGGGCCATTCGTGACGGTCGCGACTGCGCCGATGCGATTATTGATCGCTTCAACGCCAAGGCTGCCATCGCAGCCGAATAACCCTAGCCCAGCGACAGGAGGGTCTGATGCCCGAATTGCAAGGTCAATGCATGTGCGGCGCGGTAACGGTGACCGCAACCCCGGCGCGGGATTCGCTGGGTGCCTGCCATTGTGATCAATGCCGTCGCTGGACCAGTTCGATGCTGGTAACCTTCGCGGCCGAGCCCGGTTATGCTGCTTTGGGACCGGTCAAGACCTACACCTCGTCGGATTGGGCCGAACGGGCATTTTGCTCGGACTGTGGTTCGGCGCTGTGGTACCGGATCACTTTGCCGGGCGAGATGCACGGACAAACCCAAATGGCTGCCGGTCTTTTCGACGACACCGGCAACCCGCTGAAACTTGAACTTTACATAGATAAAAAGCCCGGGGGCTACGCGTTCGCAGGAGAACGCCGGCAGATGACCAAAGCCGAGGTCGAAGCCATGTATGCCCTGCCGGAAGAAGGAGACAGCCAATGACCAAATATGATGCCGATTGGGTGCGGGCCGAAGAAGCCAAGCGCAAATGGATGGCCGAAAATGGTCTCTATTCCGAGGATGATGAGCATTCTTCATGCGGTGTAGGTCTTGTGGTTTCAATTGACGGCAAAGCGTCGCGTAAGGTCGTGGATGCCGGGATCGACGCGCTCAAGGCAATCTGGCACCGGGGCGCGGTGGACGCAGACGGCAAGACGGGTGACGGCGCAGGTATCCACGTGCAAATTCCAGTTCCGTTCTTCTATGACCAGATCCGCCGCACCGGGCATGAGCCACGACTGGATCAACTGATTGCAGTTGGTCAGGTCTTTTTGCCACGCACCGATTTCGGTGCACAGGAACAGTGCCGGACCATAGTGGAAACCGAAGTCCTTCGCATGGGCTATTACATTTATGGTTGGCGTCATGTGCCGGTCGATGTGACCTGCTTGGGTGAAAAAGCCAACGCCACCCGCCCTGAGATCGAGCAGATCCTGATCTCGAACTCAAAAGGTGTGGATGAAGACACGTTTGAGCGTGAGCTTTATGTGATCCGTCGCCGCATCGAAAAGGCGGCACTGGCTGCCGGGATTTCTGATCTGTATCTGGCCTCGCTCAGCTGCCGGTCGATCATCTATAAGGGCATGATGTTGGCCGAGCAGGTCGCGGTGTTCTACCCCGATTTGATGGACGAGCGCTTTGAAAGTGCCTTTGCCATCTACCACCAGCGGTATTCGACCAATACGTTCCCGCAGTGGTGGCTGGCACAGCCTTTCCGCATGCTGGCCCATAACGGCGAGATCAACACGCTGAAGGGCAACATCAATTGGATGAAAAGCCATGAGATCCGCATGGCGAGCGGCACGTTTGGTGACTATGCCGAGGACATCAAGCCGATCATCGCAGGTGGTTCGTCGGATTCGGCGGCTCTGGACTCTGTTTTTGAAGTTCTTGTCCGCGCAGGCCGGTCTGCCCCGATGGCGAAAACCATGTTGGTGCCGGAAAGCTGGTCCAAACAGGCGGTCGAACTGCCGCAGGCGTGGCGCGACATGTATTCCTACTGCAACTCGGTGATGGAGCCGTGGGACGGCCCCGCCGCACTGGCGATGACGGATGGTCGTTGGGTCTGTGCGGGTCTGGACCGGAACGGTCTGCGTCCGATGCGGTATGTGGTGACTGGCGATGGTCTTGTCATCGCAGGGTCCGAGGCCGGGATGGTGCCGATTGATGAGGCCACCGTGACCGAAAAAGGCGCCCTTGGCCCGGGTCAGATGCTGGCCGTCGATATGAAGAAGGGCAAATTGTTCCGCGACACGCAGATCAAGAACAAACTGGCCCGTGCGCTGCCATTTGGCGAATGGGTCGGCAAGATTCACGATCTGGATGCCACGCTGGCAGGCGTGACCGAAACCCCGATCTTTTCAGGTGAAGAACTGCGCAAGCGTCAGATCGCGGCTGGTTATTCGGTTGAGGAGCTGGAACAGATCCTCGCCCCGATGGCGGAAGATGGCAAAGAGGCGCTGGCCTCGATGGGTGACGATACGCCCTCGGCGGTTCTGTCCAAGCAATACCGCCCGCTCAGCCATTTCTTCAGGCAGAATTTCAGTCAGGTGACCAACCCGCCAATCGATTCTTTGCGCGAATACCGCGTGATGTCTTTGAAGACGCGGTTTGCGAACCTCAAGAACGTGCTGGATGAAGACAGCAGCCAGACTGAGATTGTGGTTCTGGAAAGCCCCTTTGTCGGCAACGCACAGTGGGACAAGCTGGTTGAAAGCTTTGATGCTCCGCTGGCCGAGATCGACTGTAGCTTTGAGCCCGGCCAAAGCGCACTAAGCGACGCATTGGCCCGTGTTAGAGCCGAAGCAGAAGAGGCCGTTCGGTCTGGCGCCGGGCATCTGGTGCTGTCTGACATGAACTCGGGCGAAGGTCGTGTGGCGATGCCCATGATCCTTGCCACAAGCGCGGTGCACTCGCACCTGACCCGTCAGGGCCTGCGGACATTCTGCTCGTTGAACGTACGCTCAGCGGAATGTGTCGACCCGCATTACTTTGCCGTTCTGATCGGTTGCGGTGCAACCGTCGTAAACGCCTATCTGGCCGAGGATTCGCTGGCCGACCGTATTGATCGCGGCCTTCTGGACGGGACTCTGACCGAAAACGTCGCCCGATTCCGCGAAGCGATTGATCAGGGCCTGTTGAAGATCATGGCCAAGATGGGAATTTCGGTGATCTCGTCCTATCGCGGCGGACTGAATTTTGAGGCTGTCGGCCTCAGCCGTGCGATGGTCGCAGAGTATTTCCCCGGAATGACCAGCCGGATTTCCGGCATCGGCGTTACCGGTATTCAGACCAAGGCCGAGGAAATCCACGCCAAGGCATGGGTCAATGGTCTGGACGTGCTGCCCATCGGTGGGTTCTACAAGGCACGGAAATCCGGTGAGACCCACGCGTGGGAAGCGACCTCGATGCATATGATGCAGATGGCCTGCAACCGGGCTTCTTATGAGCTGTGGAAGCAGTATTCGGCCAAGATGCAATCGAACCCGCCGATCCACCTGCGTGACCTGATGGACTTCAAACCATTGGGCAAGCCGATCCCGATTGAAGAGGTCGAGTCGATCACCTCGATCCGCAAGCGCTTTGTCACGCCAGGTATGTCGCTGGGCGCACTTTCGCCCGAGGCGCATAAGACGCTGAACGTGGCGATGAACCGGATCGGTGCGAAATCCGACTCCGGCGAAGGGGGTGAAGACCCGGCGCATTTCGTGCCGGAACCCAATGGTGATAACCCATCTGCCAAGATCAAACAGGTGGCTTCCGGCCGGTTTGGTGTGACAGCCGAATACCTGAACCAGTGTGAAGAGCTGGAGATCAAGGTCGCTCAGGGTGCAAAACCCGGAGAGGGCGGCCAGTTGCCGGGCATGAAGGTCACCGACCTGATTGCGCGCCTGCGCCATTCGACCAAAGGCGTGACCCTGATCTCGCCACCTCCGCATCACGACATCTACTCGATCGAGGATCTGGCGCAGCTGATCTATGACCTGAAACAGATCAACCCGCGCTGCAAGGTGACGGTGAAGCTGGTGGCGTCTTCGGGTGTTGGCACGATTGCCGCCGGTGTGGCCAAGGCCAAAGCGGACGTGATCCTGATCTCGGGCCACAATGGCGGTACAGGCGCTTCGCCCGCGACCAGCATCAAATACGCCGGTCTGCCGTGGGAGATGGGTCTGACCGAGGCGCATCAGGTTCTGGCGATGAACAACCTGCGGGATCGCGTGACCCTGCGCACCGATGGTGGCTTGCGCACCGGTCGTGACATCGTCATGGCTGCGATGATGGGGGCCGAGGAATACGGTATCGGCACCGCAGCACTGATCGCGATGGGCTGTATCATGGTGCGTCAGTGTCAGTCGAACACCTGTCCGGTAGGTGTATGTACGCAGGACGACGCCCTGCGCGCCAAGTTCACTGGCAATGCCGACAAGGTAGTCAACTTGATCACCTTCTACGCACAGGAAGTGCGCGAGCTGCTGGCCAGCCTCGGCGCGCGGTCGATTGACGACATCATTGGACGGGCAGATCTGCTGGCGCAGGTCAGCCGCGGTTCGGCGCATCTGGATGATCTGGACCTCAACCCGCTGCTGATCACCGTCGATGGTGCCCATAACATCGTCTATAATCGCGACAGAGACCGGAACGCGGTGCCCGATACGCTGGACGCGGAAATCGTGCGCGATGCCGCCCGGTTCCTGAAAGACGGCGAGAAAATGCAGCTGTCTTATGCGGTTCAGAACACGCATCGGACCGTGGGCACGCGAGTGTCCAGCCATATCGTGCAGAATTTCGGGATGCGGAACACGTTCCAGCCGGACCATCTGCACGTGAAACTGCAAGGCTCGGCCGGTCAGTCGCTTGGGGCTTTTGCGGCCCCGGGCCTGAAGCTTGAGGTGTCGGGTGATGCCAACGACTATGTCGGCAAGGGCCTGTCCGGGGGCACAATCGTTGTGCGCCCGCCGCAGGTCAGCCCGCTGAAAGCGGACGAGAACACCATTATCGGCAACACCGTTCTTTACGGCGCAACTGATGGTCACCTGTTTGCGGCTGGCCGCGCAGGTGAGCGGTTTGCGGTGCGGAACTCGGGCGCCACTGTGGTGATCGAGGGCTGTGGCTCGAACGGCTGTGAATACATGACCGGTGGTATCGCGGTGATTCTGGGTGGCATTGGTGCCAACTTTGGCGCAGGCATGACGGGCGGTATGGCTTATCTGTACGACCCCGAAGGCAAGGCTCAGCAGCTGATGAACATGGAAACGTTGGTGACCTGTCCGGTAACCGTCGACCATTGGGAAGATCAGTTGAAATCGCTGATCGAAACACATCAGGCAGAATCCAACAGCCGCAAGGCCGCCGACATTCTGCAGCATTGGGAGGTCGAAAAGACCAATTTCCTGCAGGTTTGTCCGAAAGAGATGCTGAACAAGCTCAGCCATCCGCTGACGACTGAGGCAACTGCTGTTCCCGCCGAGTAAGCGGAAATAGTTAGACCAAATCAAAACCCCGCGTGTCACCAATGACACGCGGGGTTTTCAAATTGCGACCCGGACTTGCCTCGGATTACTTACCCGCGCAACGCTCAGGCCACGTAACATAAACCGTTCCAAACCCGTCCACAGCGTCGTATAGCAACACAATGGCAAGAAAAGCAGCGCGCAAGTCGAGCAAAAAGAAAAGCAAGGCGTCAAAAACAAAAAAGCCACTGACCCCGCGGATTCGTCGTTGGGTCATACGCGCCGCTTTGGGCGTCGTGGCCTTTGTCGTGGGGCTAGTTCTGCTGTACTCGGTGGTCAATCCGCCGGTAACGCATACGATCTGGTCGGAATGGCGAAGATTGGGAAAGGTCGAGCGCGAGTGGGTGCCGATCGAGGAAATTGCCCCGGTTATGGGCAGATCTGCTGTCGCTGCCGAAGACGCGAATTTCTGCCTGCATTGGGGCTTTGACGTTGAAGCAATCCGCGATGCGCTGGAAGATGGCGGCAGCCGGGGGGCCTCGACCATTACCCAGCAGGTCGTGAAGAACGTGTTCCTGTGGCAGGGGCGCAGTTGGGTGCGCAAAGCGTTTGAAACGTCGATTACGCCCGTCGTCGAAATCTTCTGGAGCAAACAGCGCATTCTGGAGGTCTATCTGAACGTTGCCGAGACCGGTCAGGGGGTTTTCGGCGTCGAAGCTGCGGCACAGCAATATTACGGAACAAGTGCGGCCAGGATGTCCCCAGTACAGGCCGCACGGCTTGCTGCGATCCTGCCGTCCCCTCGCAACAGATCCGTCACAGATCCGTCGGTTCGGACCCGCAGACGGGCGGCATCCATACTGGATGGGGCGGCCACCATCCGCGCAGATGGTCGCGCGGATTGTTTCGAGGATTGAAACCCTATGCCCCTCAAGGCTAAAGCTGGGGGGTATTCACTGGTTCGATTGGAAGATTATGGCGCGTCTGTTTCATGTTCCCCTGTCCCCGTATTGCCGCAAGGTGCGCCTGTCGCTTGCGGAAAAGAAGATCGAAGTTGAGCTGGTCGAGGAACGATACTGGGAACAAGACCCGGATTTCCTGCGCCGCAACCCTGCGGGAAAAGTACCGGTTTTGCGTCTGGATGGGCAAGTCCTGGCGGAAAGCGCCGCCATTTGCGAGTATATCGAAGAAACCCGCCCTGAACCTCCGCTGATGCCTAAAAAACCCGAAGCGCGGTACGAAGTGCGGCGTCTGGTGGGCTGGTTTGATGACAAGTTCCATCACGAGGTCACATCGAGACTGCTGTATGAACGGGTGAACAAGAAGGTGACGGGCGAGGGTTATCCCGACAGCAAAAACGTCAAGGCGGGCGCGAAGGCGATCAAGTATCATCTGGATTACATGGCGTGGCTGCTGGACCATCGGCGCTGGCTGGCGGGGGATCAGATGACATTGGCCGATTTTGCCGCTGCTGCGCATCTGTCATCACTGGATTATATTTCGGATGTGGATTGGAACCGTTCTCAGGCGGTCAAGGATTGGTACGCCAAGATCAAGTCGCGGCCTGCTTTCCGTTCGATTTTGGCGGATCAAGTCCCTGGGTTCCGGCCACCGCCGCATTACGCCGATCTGGATTTCTGATAGTGTCAGGGTTCAGGGGGCTGTTTGCCCCCTCTTGGCCCGGTGGGCCAATTCACCCCCGAGGATATTTGCAGCCAGATGAAGAGCGGATCAGGTTTAAAAGAAAAGCTTGTGGCACAGGCGCTGAGCGAGGGGTTTGTATCCTGTCGCATTTGCCGGCCTTGGGACGTGCCGGAGGTGCCGTCGCGTCTGCAGGCGTTTTTGGATGCTGGGTATCACGGGCAGATGGCGTGGATGGCCGAACGGACCCATTGGCGTGGCGATCCGGCCGCATTGTGGCCCGAGGCGCGGTCGGTGATCATGTTGGCCGAGAGCTATACGCCTGAGCATGATCCGACAGATGTATTGAACCACCCGGACAGGGCAGCGATTTCTGTTTATGCGCAGAATAAGGATTACCACGATCTGGTCAAAAAGCGGCTGAAACGGCTGGCGCGCTGGCTGATTGCGGAAGCGGGTGGAGAGGTAAAGGTCTTTGTCGATACCGCGCCTGTGCCGGAAAAGGCATTGGGGCACGCGGCTGGCTTAGGTTGGCAGGGGAAGCACACCAATCTTGTAAGTCGCGATTGGGGGAGCTGGGCTTTCATTGGGTCTGTTTTTACGACTTTGGACCTGCCCGCAGACATGGCTGAAACGGATCATTGCGGGAAGTGCCGGGCCTGTCTGGATTCCTGCCCGACGGACGCGTTTCCTGCGCCCTACCAGTTGGATGCGCGGCGCTGCATTTCCTATTTGACGATCGAGCACAAGGGGCCGGTCGACGAAGAATTACGCGACAAACTGGGCAACCGGATATATGGGTGCGACGATTGCCTGGCTGCGTGTCCGTGGAACAAATTCGCCGTTGCCGCGAGCGATGTGCGGTATGCAGCGCGTGACGATTTGAAGGCACCCGCATTGGCGGAATTGGCTGTGTTGGATGACGCGGCGTTTCGGGCAAAGTTCTCGGGTTCCCCGATCAAGCGGATTGGGCGGGATCGGTTTGTGCGCAACGTTCTGTACGCGATTGGCAACTCGAAACGGTCGGATTTGATGCCCGTCGCGCAGTCGCTTGCCGATGATCCTGACCCAACGGTGGCGGACGCCGCGCGCTGGGCGGTGAAACGATTATCGTAAGTGACGCAAACAGGCTGGACGTGTCGGTCCAAACCGCTACACCCATCGGCAGCGAACAGGAAGGAGATCCCGATGGCGTTGGCTTTGGGGGTGGATACGGGTGGAACCTATACGGACGCAGTGCTGATCCGGGATGAGAAAGAGGTGATCGCCTCGGCCAAATCCCTGACCACACGGTCCGATTTGGCGATTGGCGTGGGCCAAGCGATTTCGGCGGTGTTGGATCAGGCACAAGTATCGCCGGACCAGGTGTCGATGGCGTCCTTGTCGACCACGTTGGCAACCAATGCTTTGGTCGAAGGGCAGGGTGGTCGTGTCGCGCTGATTTACATTGGTTTCAAGGATACGGACCTTGAGAAACACGGGCTGAGGGATGCGCTGAAAGGCGATCCGGCGCTTGGGATCGGCGGTGGGCATACACATGCCGGCGGTGAAGCAGCGCCGTTGGATGTAGATGCTTTAAAGGCCTTTTTAGCCTCGCATCAGGACGTCTCCGGTTTTGCGGTTGCGGCGCAATTCGCCACGCGGAACCCGGCGCACGAGTTGCAGGCCGCGCGTATCATTTCTGAAAAGACCGGCGCTCCGGTGACGTGCTCTCATCAACTCTCGGCCAAGCTAAACGGTCCGAAGCGCGCGGTCACGGCGGTTTTGAACGCGCGTTTGATCGGCATGATCGACCGTCTGATCGGGCGGGCGCAGGATCAGTTGGTTGATCTGGGTATTACAGCGCCGATGATGGTTGTGCGTGGTGACGGCGCGCTGATGAGCGCAGAACAGGCGCGAGAGCGGCCGATTGAAACCATCCTTAGTGGTCCTGCAGCCTCGATCGTCGGTGCAAGCTGGCTGACAGGGGTTCAAAACGCGCTGGTGTCAGATATTGGCGGTACAACAACGGATGTCGCGCTGATCCGGGACGGCAAACCAGCGATTGATCCGGCAGGGGCGCAGGTCGGCGGATTCCGTACCATGGTTGAGGCCGTGGCGATGCGGACCCATGGTCTGGGTGGAGACAGTCAGGTGCATGTGGTCACCGAAGGGCTGGGTGGCGGCGTGTTTTTGGGGCCGCGACGGGTGCTGCCGGTTTCCCTGATTGCTGCCGAGGCACCTGAGGTCGTTCACGCCGTTCTGGATACTCAACTGCGCGCAACAACTGTGGGTGAGCATGACACGCGGTTCGCCCGCCGTGTTCCCGGTATCAACGCCGACGGGTTGGGTGCGCGCGAAGAGTCGCTGTTGGAGAGGCTGGGCGAGAACGTCATGCCCCTAAGTGACCTGCTGCGCACCCGCATGGAGAACGGAGCTTTGTCGCGTCTGGTGGATCGCGGTGTCGTTCAGGTTTCGGGTGTGACGCCATCGGATGCCAGCCATGTTTTGGGCCGATTGCATGCCTGGGATGCGGACGCAGCCCACAAGGCGTTGGAGCTGGTTGCGCGCAAGCGGGTGGGGACTGGCGACAGGTTGGCCGCCACCCCGGAACAGTTGGCGCAGATGATCGTGGATCAACTGACCGAACAGACATCTTTGACCTTGTTAGAGACCGCTTTTGCGGAAGAAGCCGAAGGATTTGGTCTTCCGCCCGCCGAACTGGCTCGGCATGTCCTGATGCAGAAAGGGCTGGCGCGGCATCGCGGTTTGCTGGCGCTGGACGCATCGCTGAACGTGGATGTGGTAGGTCTTGGCGCTTCGGCTCCCAGCTATTATCCGGCTGTCGGGGATCGTTTGCATTGCACTATGATCCTGCCGGAACACGCAGGCGTGGCCAACGCGATCGGGGCAGTTGTTGGCCGGCTTACATTGCGCAGATCGGGAACGGTGACGTCCCCGTCCGAAGGGCGCTACCGGGTTCATCTGGAAGAAGGGCCGCAGGACTTCACAGAATCCGACAAGGCGCTGGCGTTGCTGGAAACGGTTCTGAGGGATCAGGCCGAGGGTGCAGTGCGACAGGCCGGAGCGACAGATATCCGGGTGGTTGTCGATCGCGACATCCGCACCGCGCGCATCGAAGCGCAGGACGTGTTTGTCGAAGCGATGATCACGGTCGAAGCCAGCGGGCGCCCAAGGATGGCGTCTGGTTAGCCCCCCCACTAACAAAGGGGGGCAAACCGGTTACTCAGCCGCGCTGCGTTTGGGCAGAACCCAATCGGGGCGCGGGAAGTGGCAGGTATAGCCGTTGGGGATACGCTCAAGATAATCTTGGTGCTCCGGCTCGGCTTCCCAGAAATCGCCTACGGGTTCGACCTCGGTGACGACTTTGCCCGGCCAAATGCCGCTGGCATTCACATCGGCAATCGTGTCTTCCGCCATCTGTTTTTGGGTGGCATTCACATAGTAAATGGCCGAGCGATAGCTCATCCCGCGGTCATTGCCCTGACGATTCACTGTTGTCGGGTCGTGGATCTGAAAGAAGAACTCGAGCAGGTCGCGAAAGGTGGTCTGCGCGGGGTCGAAAATGATCTCGATCCCTTCGGCATGGGTGCCGTGGTTGCGGTAGGTGGCGTTGGGCACGTCGCCGCCGGTATAGCCGACGCGGGTGCCAGACACACCGGGTAGCTTGCGGATCAGGTCCTGCATGCCCCAAAAGCAACCTCCGGCAAGAACAGCGCGTTCAGTGGTCATTGGATGTCCTCCACATGGATCAGGTATTCGCCATACCCTTCGGCCTCCATCTCATCGCGATGAATGAACCGCAATGAGGCAGAGTTGATGCAGTAGCGCAGCCCGCCGTGTTCGCGCGGACCGTCAGGGAACACATGCCCCAGATGACTGTCCCCATGTTTCGAGCGCACCTCGGTCCGGATCATCCCAAGCGTGCGATCTTCGATTTCTTCAACATGCTCGTGCACGATGGGTTTGGTAAAGCTGGGCCAACCGCACCCGGATTCGTATTTGTGGGCCGAGGCAAACAACGGTTCGCCCGAGACGATATCGACGTAGATACCCGGTTCGATGTTATTCAGTAGTTTTCCGGTGCCGGGGCGTTCTGTACCGCTGCGTTGGGTGACGTGGTATTCTTCGGGTGAGAGAGCGGCAATGGCCTCGGGGTCTTTGGTGTAGCGGGTCATGGCTTCTCCGGTGTTGATGCGATCTGGATTTCTATTTGGGCACAGTGGCGCGGAAATCAAAATCATATTTCAGCCGGCTCTCGTTCTCGTGCAGGTGATCCGAATGCCAGACGCGTACGTAATTCACAATAAAGGAGGTGACGCCATGTTCAGACTGCTTCTGTTATTCGCCCTATTGCTGGTTGCCCGCGTGGTTCAAGCAGCACCTTTGACCGGTGAATTTGTCTCGATCGACGGTGGCAATTTGTCCCTTGAGGATTGGCGAGGCAAGCCGGTACTGGTTGTGAACACGGCATCCCATTGCGGATTCACAGGGCAATATGCTGGCTTGCAAAAGATTCATGACACCTATGCTGATCGAGGTCTCGTGGTTTTGGCCGTCCCTTCGGATTCGTTCAATCAGGAATTAGGCACGGCGGCAGAGATCAAGCAGTTCTGCGAGATGAACTATGGCTTGACCTTGCCCATGACCGACATCACGTCACTAAAGGGCGTTGCGGCCCATCCGTTCTACCGTGCGGTTGCTCAGCAGACGGGATTCGTACCCAAGTGGAATTTCAACAAGATCCTGATTGATCCAGCGGGTGAAGTGATTGCGACCTATGGGTCGAACGTCAAACCGGATTCACCGAAACTGTTGCGTCAGGTTGAGGCCTTGCTCCGCTGATCGGTTTGCCGGGACAACTGCACCGCCAGAATACCCAGCGTTGTGATACCGACACCTACTGCATCCATGGGCCCAAGTTTTTCGCCCAGGAAAACTGCGGCGACGGCCACACCAAACACCGGGTTCAGAAAGTGAAAAGTCGCGGCCCGGATCGCGCCGATACGGTTCAACAGCATGAACCAAATTAGCGTCGCCAGCAGGCCGGGGAACAGCGTTGTGTAGGCAAACGCGAGCAACCAGGGACCGTTGGGATGGATGTAAATTGTCTCGAATATAGGGGCTGCGAGGAACAGAATTGCCGCGCCCACAAGCATCTGAAGTCCGACCACCATCATGAAATTGCCGCCGGAGGTTGCCCCGCGCACAGCCAAGGTCGCAAAGCTGAGCGCCAGTGCCCCAAGCCCGCACAACATGACGCCAAACAGGTCTGCGCCCGCGCTTATCCGGCTGCTCATGATCAACGCGACGCCCGCGAAACCGGCCAGCAACCCGAACACGCCCAGCGGTCGAAGTTTTTCGTGGAAAAGGGTCCAGCTGGCCAGCGCGACGATCAGGGGCATTGTTGATGCAATAATCGCCGCAACAGATGCCTGTACGGTTTGCATTGCGTAGAAATTCAGACCCAAATACAGGGCATTTTGGCATATTCCGAACAGGATGGTTGCGTACCACTGCGCGCGAGTCAGACGCCAGCTTTGGCCCATGGCCCGCGCAATTGCGACCCCCAGCAACCCCGAAATCAGAAATCGCAGCGCCAGTGAGAACAGGGGCGAGGCATCGGCGACGATGATCCGCGCCGAGGTAAAGGCTGACGACCAGATGAAGGCAAATGCCAGCCCCATGGCTATGGCGCGCAAATCCATGGTGACCCTTTCCCAAACGCCGCGACTGTTTCCGAAATTCCTGAAACGCGCAAGCACCGCGCGTCAAAATAAACACAGGTTTCGCCTGTTGCATTCAGCTTTGGCAGTTTTGTTGATTGATCAGTCAATTAAAGTTATACGATCCGCACTCTGACTAACCAAGGGAGGAATGTTGGTGCTTTTGGAGTATATTCTGTCTTTCGGCGTCCTGCTGGCATTGGGCCTGGTCGCTTTCTTCGTCGTGAAATGGTGGAACCTGCGCTGTGTGGGCGTCACGCCGGTGCATCTGTTCACATTCATCGCGATCCTTTTCACGTCCGGTCTGGATGTTGGCCTGATCATGTTCCCGCTGACCGAGTTTGGCGGCTATGCCGAGGAACCGGCCTATGCCTTTGCGAACCCGCTGGCCATCGAGTTCGGCTTCTGGGGCTTTCTGATCTGGGCCTTCTACTTCCTGACAGCGTTCTATTTCTGCGTCATCGAACCCCGCGTGAAGTTTTTTGAGATCCCGCTGGTCAAGCTGATCAACAACGTGGTCATCATCGGCACCTGCGCCTTCACCGCCAGCCTGTTCCTGATCTACCTGCCCGGCTATCTGCCCGAGGTTGGAGACGGCGAATCCGTTGTCACCACTTTCTATGTCATCGTATTTGTGGTCATTCTGGCGGCGGCATATTCGTCAACCGACCTGAAATACGTCCGTATCCTGTCTGTAGGTTCGACTATCCTGTTCCTGACGCTGATCCTTGGAATGTGGATTGCCGCGGTCATGGGCATGACCGGAATTGTTGAAACCGGCAGCAATATCGGTGCCTATTTCGCCAATCTGCACAAGTTCGTGTTGCCGCTGACTGATTATCACGCCTTTTACCTGTTCTGGTGGTTTGCGTGGTCGATCATGATTGGCCAGTTCACCTCGCGCTTTGTCGGCGGGCTGAAAACCTGGCAATTGCTGGCCGCGCTGCTGATCTTCCCGTCGATCCCGTTGGCGATCTGGTTCACCGTTCTCTACTACTATCACCTGAACGGCATCAGCACTGCGGGCATCACCAACATCGCGATGGTGATTGTGGGCGTGACCTTTGTGATCAACTCGCTGGACTCGCTGATCCGTCTGTACACTGACAACTTGAACCTGACAGTCGAGCGGTTTGGTAAGGCGATCTACGTTGCAGGCAACGTTGTGCTGTTGTTCGTCCTGACCCTGTTGTTCCAGAGCCAGTGGCTGCAGATCCAGTGGATCGGAGCTGTAGTCGTTGGCCTCTATTTGGCTTGCGTGGTCTACATCCTGATCACCAAGCGCAAGGAGGTGATGAGCATCGATTCAATGCCAGAAGGTCGTGATCTGGACTTCCACAAGGTTGAGACGGTTCACTAATTGCTGAACGGAAAAAAAGAACAGACGGGCGCTTAAACCGGCGCCCGTTTTCCATGGTCTTGAATCTCTTTCTTGGAAAAAGTCAGAATCGAAAACGGAACGCAAAACCGACAAGCGGTGCAGTGTCGTAAGATTGTCGGCTAATCTCATTTCCATTTTCGTCATCCAGAGTAAGCCGGCCATCGAATTCAGCTCCGGCAAAAACGTTTAGAGAAACTCCTGGATTGGGGCTGTAGTCCAAGGCCAATACAACCGGGATGCTCTTGTCTTCCCCAACGCCATCTGGCGCAAGATCTTGGTCATCCAGGCGAAAGCGGATGCGTTCAGAGCGCGCAGCCAAAGACAGGTTTATTGTGTCAGTCATGGCATAACTCAGTGTCAGCCCCGGCCCTCTGGTTGCGCCAATCCCTGATCCCGTATTCAGATTCCAACGGTCATTGATGTCCCAATCCACCAGAAGAGCCGGAAAAAAGTCCACGCCTTCTTCCTCGAGTTGGGAAAAAACGCCGAATGCAGGTCCAATCGTTAAGCGACTACTGACTTCCCAAGCCAGACCGGCAAAAACCCCGTAAGTCCGCCCATCAGACGCGTCTATGCCACTTTGATAATCCCATCTGATTTGTGGGGATATAAACAGTTGTGCCGATTCACTGACGCGCGCGCGTACCGGAAACGAGATCCGGATATCGCGTATGTCGGTCCATGGTTGATTGTCAGTCTGACTGAAGTCGTAGTCAAATTGCCCAAGGCTTATGGACAGGCCAAATGACGTACCATCGCCGGTATTATACAGCGAACCGCCACGAATAAAGGCACGACTTGCAGAGAAATTGCCACCTCCGCTTAGGGATGCGCTGCCTTGATACGCCGCAAGCCCATCAACCTGAAAGCCCAAACCAACGGGTTGCGCAGCCAACTGAGTTGTCCAGGTTAGAAAAAAGGCAATCGCCAGAGGCGAGATTTTGGGGAAGAAGTGCGCCACGTTTTGCAAACCGATCGATGAATTCAGATGTTGTTATTCAACAACTAGACGGGTAACCCGCAAAGTACATCGAAATCCATCGGCTGTGCCAAAATTCGTTCCAACAGGCGAACAAAGAAAAAGGGCCCCCAAACGGCGGCCCTCAATCGTTTGCAGTGAAGACTGAGATCAGCCGTTCACGCTGTCCTTCAGAGCTTTCGCGATGGTCATTTTGACCACTTTGTCCGCTTCTTTCTTGAACTGTTCGCCGGTGGCGGGGTTGCGCACCATGCGCTCGGGGCGCTCGCGGCAGTAGATTTTGCCAACGCCAGGCAGGGTCACTGCGCCGCCGGCGGAAACTTCGCGGGTGATTAGGCCGGTCATGGCCTCCAACGCTGCGTTCGCAGCTTTCTTGTCGGTTCCCATTTCCTCAGCGAGAGCAGCCACCAGCTGAGTCTTTGTCATAGGCTTTGCCATTTCTTGGTCTCCTTAACGTGCCCGATACATAGGGCCTCACCGCGTAACTGTAACGGGATATTGTGGTCGAACACAACGAATAGTAGCGCCGAAAACCCTAAAAATATGGGGAAATCGTTGCTTTTTTGCTTCAGAGAAAGGCTGTTTCGTCGAATGAACGCAATTTCCGGCTGTGCAGACGCTCTAACGGCATGCCGCGCAGATGTTCCATCGCCCGAATTCCGATTGCAAGATGGCGACTGACCTGGGTGGTGTAAAAGGCAGATGCCATGCCCGGAAGCTTTAATTCGCCGTGCAGCGGTTTGTCAGAAACACACAACAACGTGCCGTAGGGAACCCGGAACCGATAGCCATTTGCGGCGATGGTTGCGCTTTCCATATCCAGTGCAATGGCGCGGGATTGACTGAGCCGCTGCACCGGGCCGGACTGATCGCGCAGTTCCCAGTTGCGGTTGTCGACCGAGGCGACGGTGCCTGTGCGCATGATCCGCTTAAGCTCGTACCCTTCCAACTCGGTGACCTCGGCCACGGCGCTTTCCAGCGCGACCTGAACCTCGGCCAGTGGCGGGATCGGAACCCAGACTGGCAGGTCATCGTCCAGCACCTTGTCTTCGCGCAGATAGGCGTGGGCCAGAACGAAATCCCCAAGCGCCTGCGTGTTGCGCAACCCGGCACAGTGGCCGACCATCAGCCAGGCGTGGGGCCGCAGAACGGCGATATGATCGGTGGCCGTTTTAGCGTTCGACGGCCCAACTCCGATATTGACCAGAGTTATCCCGGACCCGTCCTCGCGCTTCAGGTGATAGGTTGGCATTTGCGGCAGCTTCAGTGGTTGGACCAACTCTTCCTTGGAGTCCGTGATCTCGACATTCCCGGTCGAGACGAAGCTGGTGTAACCGCTGTCCGGATCGGCCAATTGCGCGCGCGCGTAATTCTCGAATTCTGAGACGTAGAACTGGTAGTTCGTGAACAGGACATGGTTCTGGAAATGGCTGGGATCCGTCGCGGTATAATGCGCAAGCCGGGCCAGCGAATAGTCGACGCGTTGGGCAGTAAACAAGGCCAGCGGGCCGGCTTCATCCTCGTGGTCGTACACCCCGTTGACGATATCATCGTTGGTCGTGGTCAGGTCGGGAACGTCAAAGACATCGCGCAACGTGAACCCGGCCGCGCCCTGTTGCGGAACGTGCAGATCGGGATTGTTGGCAACCGCGAAATGCACCGGGATCGGCGTTTCGGACGGCCCAACCGTAACGGGCTGGTCGTGATTCTTGATCAGCAACGCGATCTGCTGGGTCAAATAAGACCGAAACAAATCCGGTCGCGTAACGGTCGTGGCATGAATACCCGGTTCCGAGACGTGGCCAAAACTCAGGCGGCTGTCGACATGCGCATAGGACGACGTTCTGATACGGATTTCCGGGTAGTAGGCTCTGAACCGCGCAGTTGGTGCGCCGTGTTCAATGGCTGCCGAGAAACTGTCGCACAGAAAGCGGGTTGCTTGTTCATACAGCGCTTCCAACCGAGCGACCGCTGCTTTGGGGTCGGTGAATTGTTCCGGTTTAGGTGCGTCGGGTGTTTTTATTATTGTCATGCAAGTGGTTCCAGAAGATCGATTTTTTCAAAGGTGCGCACATCCACCAGACCCAGATCCGATATCCGCAATTCCGGAATCACGACCAGTGCCAAAAGTGAGTGCTGCATATATGCGTTGTTGAGGGTGCACCCGCAGGCCTCCATCGCCGCAACCATGTCGTCGGCCTTGGCAGCAACCTGTGATGCAGGGCTGTCAGACATCAGGCCCGCAATGGGCAATTCGACCAGCGCAAGTTCTTCCCCATCGCGGAAGATGGTGATACCACCACCCACCTCGGCCAGCCTGTTTGCGGCCAGTGCCATCTGTTCGCGGTCCGTGCCGACTACGATCATGTGGTGACTGTCATGTGCCACGGTCGAGGCCATGGCCATTTTGCCCTGATATCCGAATCCGGAAACGAAAGCGTTCGTCACGCCGCCCGTCGCCTGGTGCCGTTCAACCAGCGCGATCTGGCAGACATTGTCGTCGCCCTCGACCAATCCTTCGATGATCGGCAGTTCAGCCTTCAGAGCTTTGGTCGGAGCCTGGTTTTCCACCACGCCGATCACGTTGGCCTGCACACGGTTTGCCCCTGCAGGTGCTTGGATTTCGAAATCGGCAGTGGTCAGGGTATGCCCCAGATGCACGGTGTTCCGGGCGGTATCAGGCCAGTTGAGGTGCGGGCAATCAACGGTGATTTTACCGTTCTCGGCCACGATCTGACCGCGCGCTATCACGGTCTCGATGGGCAGTTCTTTCAGGTCCGAGCTAAGTATGACATCCGCGCGCCGCCCTGGCGTGATCGAGCCGATCTCGCGTTCCAGCCCGAAATGGGTCGCCGTGTTGATCGTTGCCATTTGCAAGGCAATCAGCGGATCACATCCGCAAGCGATGGCGTGCCGAACCACGCGATTCATATGGCCGTCATTGACCAGCGTCCCTGAGTGGCAGTCGTCGGTGCACAAAATAAAGTTGCGCGGGTCCAGACCTTTTTCCGTGACAGCCGTGATTTGGCTTTCGACGTCATACCAGGCTGAGCCCAGCCGCATCATCGACCGCATTCCCTGCCGAACACGCGCGATCGCGTCCGCCTCGCAGGTACCTTCGTGATCATCCGCCGGTCCCCCGGCCACATAAGCCGCAAAATTAGGCCCTAAATCAGGCGAAGCGTAGTGCCCGCCTACGGTTTTCCCGGCGCGTTGCGTGGCGACGATTTCCGCCAGCATCTTTGGGTCGCCGTTGATGACACCCGGAAAGTTCATCATCTCGCCCAAACCGACGATGCCCGGCCAGTTCATCGCCTCGGCAACGTCTTCGGCGGTGATTTCGTACCCCGTCGTCTCTAATCCCGGTGCAGATGGGGCACAGGACGGCATCTGGGTAAAGATGTTCACCGGTTGCATCATCGCCTCGTCATGCATCATGCGCACGCCGTCCAGGCCAAGGACATTTGCGATCTCATGCGGGTCGGTGAACATGCTGGTGGTTCCATGCGGAATGACAGCGCCGGCAAATTCAGCCGGTGTCAGCATGCCCGATTCGATATGCATATGGGCATCACACAGGCCAGGGATCATATAGCGCCCGGCGGCCTCGATGACCTGAGTCTCTGGGCCGGTGCAATGTGATGCATCGGGTCCGACATAAGCGATGCGCCCATCAGCGATCGCAATGTCATGGTTCGGAAGGGTTTCGCGGCTGTGCACATTCACCCAGATTCCGCCGCGAATGACCATATCCGCGGCTTCACGACCTGCGGCTACGGCAATCAGACGGGGGGCGACATCGGGCCAACTAGGGATGGGTGTGTGTTCCATGGCCCAACTTTCCCGAATGTGCAGGAAGGTTCAACCCCTTGTGAACAGGTATCATCAAACCGTCACGCAGCGCGTCAGCGCTGCCTGGCCAAACCAGAAGAGACGCACGGCAGGGCATCGATGATGGGCGGGAGCAGCCCTCGGTTATTTCTGTGGATCAATCTCCAGCTCGCGGCGAACCCAATTGGCAAAAGCAATGGCGCCGGGGCTTTCTTCGGCGCGCGGTGACAGAAGCAGATAATAGGCTTCGGGCATGGGTGCGCGATGGGCGAACGGGGCTACTAAACGATCTTGCGCAATCAGGTCACTGGCAATGGTGTCATGCGCCAGACACAGCCCTCCGCCAGCCATGGCTACGGACAAGCTGACCAAGTAGGTCGTCGAATATGTGATTGCAGGATTTCCCCAATTTAGACCCTGTTCTTCGGCCCAACCTAGCCAATTCGACAGCAGGTTTGAGCAGTCAAAAAGCGGGTGTTGTTGCAGGTCGCCCAACGTCACCTGGTAGCCCGGCGCGCAGACTGGATAATAATGATCGGTTCTCAGTAATTCGGTCCGAACGATATCTGACGGCCGTAGTGAATAACGGATTTCCACTGCGGCCCCTTCGGCCATTTCGCGCGGCTCCCAAAGCTCAGTAAAGATATTCAGCTGCACCTCGGGGTGTAACGCCCGGAATTTCGGCAGTCTGGGTGCCAGCCAATTCACGGCGAAGGTTATGTTGCTTTGAACCTGAACCGCGTTCTGCTGGGCGCCGGTCACTGCCTGAGTTCCACGAACCAGTGTCCGAAATGCCTCGCGCACCACCGGAAGATACGTGATGCCCGCTTCGGTCAGTTCTAACGCGCGTGGTCGACGCAAAAATAAAGGCTGGCCAAGATATCCTTCCAAGGACTTGATCTGTTGACTGACCGCGCTTTGCGTCATGTTCAGATCTCGGGCTGCACCGGTAAAGGACAAGTGCCGCGCCGCCGCCTCAAACGTGCGGAGCCAACCCAGCGGAGGAAGTGGTTTCTGCATGCGTATAACCTTGCCATTAGCTCAGCTAATGGAATAGTTGCGTTTTTTTCGTTGGTCAAATTTTGACGCTACAGGCACGATTTCCGAAAGTTCTCAGCTATCCGCAAAGGAGCCCGGAATGACTGTTACCAACCTGCGCGCCAATATCGACCACTGGGCCGAACGTGTTGATCTGGCTGCAACCTTTCGCTGGGTCGAGCGGCTGAACATGCACGAAGGCGTCGCCAACCATTTTAGTCTGGCGGTGAACCCGGAAGGCACCCAATTCCTGATGAACCCGAACCAGATGCATTTTGCGCGGGTCAAAGCGTCAAATCTGTTGCTGTTGGACGCCAATGACGCCGAAGTGATGAATCAGCCCGGTGCCCCCGATCCGACGGCTTGGGGTCTGCACGGATCAATTCATCGTCACTGTCCGCATGCGCGTTGTGTGATGCACGTGCATTCGATCTTTGCAACGGTCCTTGCATCGTTGGCGGATAGCACTTTGCCGCCGATCGATCAGAATACGGCCACGTTCTACGACCGATACGTCGTGGATGAAGAGTTCGGGGGGCTGGCCTTTGAAAGCGAAGGTGAGCGCTGCGCGTCGATGCTGTCGGACCCAAAGAAGAAGGTCATGATCATGGGCAATCACGGTGTTCTTGTGATCGGCAGTGACCCGGCGGATGCCTTTAACAGGCTTTATTATTTTGAACGCGCAGCGGAAACCTACATCCGTGCGCTGCAGACCGGACAGCCATTGCGCGTTCTGCCAGATGAGATTGCTGAAAAGACTGCGCAAGAATTGGAAGACTATCCCGATCAGGCCCAGGCTCATCTGCGAGAGATCAAGGCCTTACTGGACGATGGCGGCTCTGACTACGCCACATGACAACCTCATCAGGGTAACGACCATGTCTGACACTCCACAGAATCCCGAATCCGCCCGCTGGCACTATCATCCTGAAGGTCCGGTGGGGTTAAACCCCTTGTTCAATTGGCCACCACGTCCGTCAGCTGTGCTGAAATGGTACAGCGGGGCGTGGCTGCAGATCACGGCATTAACCTTGTGCCTTGCGCTGGCGGTGACCGCCTATGCTCTCTTTTTCCCATCTTTGGAAAATACGCAAAGCTTTGCACCGGGTTGGATGTTTCGCATCTGGCTGCTGAACATGGTGCCACAGATCCTGATCGCAGGTGGGCTGCACTGGTGGCTGTACATGCGAAAAGGGCAGGGCATGTACAAAAAGTTCGACCGCCGCGACCTGACCCGCGACAATGGTACGTTCACATTCCGCAATCAGGTTCTGGACAATATCTGGTGGACGCTGGGCAGTGCGATGACCGTCGCGACCGTTTATCAGTGGATCATCTACTGGGCGATGGCCAATGGGTATGTGCCAACCGTCACATGGTCCGGCGCGCCTGTCTGGTTCGTTGTGTGGATGGTGTTTATCCCAATGTGGTCTGGTCTGCACTTTTACTGGGTGCACCGGCTGGAACATCACCCGAAACTCTACAAATACGTGCATGCTGTGCATCATCGCAATGTGAACACCGGGCCTTGGTCGGGGATATCAAACCATTGGTACGAGAACCTGTTGTACTTCACGACCTATTTCATCCACCTGATCGTTCCGTCGCACCCGTTGCATGTGCTGTTCCATGCCTCCTTCCAGCAGATCAGCCCTGTGTTGTCTCATTCCGGTTTTGAAAAACTAAAGGCCGGGGATACGGATGCCGCTCGTGCCGGTGATTTCTTTCACCAGCTTCACCACCGGTATTTCGAGTGCAACTACGGCACCTCAGAAATCCCGTTCGACAAGTGGTTTGGCACGTATCATGACGGATCGGCCGAGGCGACGACCCGGACAAGAGCGTACAAGAAACAGATGTATACCTAGCTGGCCCGAAGCGCGCGCGGCGTGACCCCGAATTCGGCTTTGAAGGCACGGGTCAGGGCGCTGGGGTCGTCATAGCCCGCGCGCAGGGCAACCTCACCAATGCTCAGGTCGGTTTCCGCCACCAGTTTGCGCGCAAGGTTCAGGCGCAGGCGGCGATAGACCTGCGCCGGGCCAGCGCCCAGCTCGGACTGCATGCGGACGGACAAGGCTTTCTGCGATCGGCCAACCCGGCTTGCGATTTCGGACACTGGCAAGGGGATCTCAAGGTGTTCCTGCATCAAGGCCAGCGCCTTGTTCACGTAACCGCTGGTCGCGCCGGCACCGCCCGCATGCGAGCGCGCTGAATCGCGGGTCATGAACAGTTGCGACACTTCCAGCGCCAGGGCCTGTCCCTGATCCCGTGCAATCAGATGAAGCACTAGGTCAAAAGCCGCCATGGCCCCAGAACAGGTGATACGATTGCGGTCGATGACATAGCGCTCGCGGTGGGCTTCGACATCGGGGAACCTTTCAGTAAATCCGGTCAACTCTTCCCAGTGTATCGTGGCGCGATGGCCGTCCAGCAGCCCTGCCTGCGCCAATAGCCAGCTGCCAGTGTCGAGGCCTGCCAGCACTTTGAACCGCTGATCCGCAGAACGCAGGCCTGAAAGGGTGCGCCACCCGCCATGCGCGCGGAATCCATAAGATGGCATGACCATGAGGATGTCTCCGCTGGCGGTCTGCAAAGGGCGATGCGGCGCGACCTGCAGCCCGGATGAGGATGTCACCGGACTACCCTCTAACGCAAGGAACTGCCAATCGTACAATTTGCGACCAGCCAGAGTGTTTGCAGCGCGCAGCGGCTCGACCGTGTTGGCCAGGCAATGGTTCGAGAATCCTTCGAACAGAAGAACTCCGATTTGCTGCGGTGCAGAGGGTGATTTAGTCCATTCTTGCATGGTACACTTCTATTTCTGCACGTTCCGAATGGCAAGCCGCGTCAGGATATGCCCAACGCCAGATGTGGAGACGCCCGATGCAATATGGATTGTCCGACGAACAAGAGATGATCGTCTCTACCGTTCGCAGCTTTGTGGAAAACGAAATCTACCCACATGAGGAGCTGGTCGAGCGCACCGGCGAAGTTCCGCAGGAGATCGCGGATGAGATCAAGCGCAAGACGATTGAGCTGGGTTTTTATGCCTGTAACTTCCCCGAAAGCGTTGGTTGTGCAGGGTTGAACCATCTGGAGTTCGCGCTGGTCGAACGTGAGCTGGGCCGTGGATCTATGGCGCTGAACCACTTCTTCGGGCGTCCTCAGAACATCCTGATGGCGTGTGAGGGCGAGCAGGTCGAACGATATCTGATGCCCGCCGTGCGAGGCGAAAGGATGGACGCGCTGGCGATGACCGAACCCGGTGCCGGGTCAGACGTTCGTGGAATGAAGTGCGCCGCGGTGCGGGATGGCGGTGACTGGGTCGTCAATGGCACCAAGCACTTCATCTCGGGTGCGGAGCACGCGGATTTCATCATCGTTTTCATCGCGACCGGAGAGGACCAGACGCCAAAAGGCCCCAAAAAACGCATTACGGCGTTTCTGGTGGACCGCGGAACTCCCGGTTTCACCATCCGGGACGGGTACAAGTCCGTCAGCCATCGCGGTTACAAGAACATGGTTCTTGATTTCGACGATTGCCGTCTGCCGGAGGCTCAGGTTCTGGGCGAGGTCGATGGCGGGTTCGAGGTGATGAACACCTGGCTTTATGCGACCCGGATCACGGTTGCCGCCATGTCCGTAGGTCGTGCGCGCCGGGCTTTCGACTATGCGCTGGACTATTCCGCAACGCGTGAACAGTTTGGCCAGAAGATCGGCAAGTTTCAGGGCGTGTCATTCCAAATCGCAGACATGATAACCGAAATCGATGCCGCAGATCTGTTAACATTGGCCGCTGCGGATCGGCTGGACAAAGGCCTGCCCGCAAATCGCGAAATCGCATCGGCCAAGCTCTATGCCTCGGAAATGTTGGCGCGAGTCACCGATGCCGCCATCCAGATCCACGGCGGCATGGGTCTGATGGACGACTACCCGTTGGAGCGGTTCTGGCGCGACGCGCGGGTCGAACGAATCTGGGACGGAACCAGCGAAATTCAGCGGCACATCATCAGCCGCGATCTTCTGAGGGCACTGGGTGCGTAACGGTGGGGGGCTACTGATGTCTTCTCTGGCGCGTGTTTTACATCCTACATCCATTGCTGTGATTGGTGGCGGTGCCTGGTGCATCTCAGTGATCGAGCAGGCCCGGAAATTCGGATTTCAGGGCGACATTTGGCCGGTCCACCCAAAAGCCGGTCAAATCGCGGGTGTGACTGCCTTTGCACGCCTTGAGGATTTGCCTGCGGCCCCTGACGTCGCCTTTGTTGGCATCAACCGTCATGCAACGATTGAGACGATCGCGATCCTTTCGGCCATAGGGGCCGGGGGCGCTGTGTGTTTTGCCTCGGGATTTACCGAAGCGCATGCCGAGGACGATCAGGGTGCAAATTTGCAGGCCCGGTTGGTGCTTGCCGCCGGAGAGATGCCGATCCTGGGGCCAAACTGCTATGGCTTCGTCAACGGGCTGGACCGCGCCGCTGTTTGGCCCGATCAGCACGGCATGCGACCGGTAGATCGCGGCGTGGCCATCCTGACGCAAAGTTCGAATATCGCGATCAACATGACGATGCAGCGCCGGGCCTTGCCGTTGGCCTTCATGCTGACCAGTGGGAATCAAGCGCAGACCCATCAGGCCGACATCGCCTCAGCCCTGTTGGATGATGACCGGATCACAGCGATTGGCGTCCATATCGAGGGGTTCGGTGATCTGCGCAAATGGGAGGCGCTGGCCAAAAAGGCGCGGGTTCGTAACGTGTCGATTATTGCGCTGAAGGTGGGCCGGTCCGCCCATGCACAGGCGGCGACGATTTCTCACACAGCATCATTGGCCGGAGGCGACGCGGGCGGGCAGGCATTTCTGGATCGCCTTGGGATCGCGCGTTTGGATGACATTCCCAGTTTCCTGGAATGCCTCAAGCTGTTGCACGTGACCGGGCGGTTGGATACGAACGGTTTGGGATCGATCAGTTGTTCGGGGGGTGAGGCAAGTCTGGCTGCCGACATGGCCGAGGGGCGCGACCTGCACTTCCCGCCGTTGTCGCAAGCACAAAAAGCTGACTTGCGCGATGCCTTGGGGCCGATGGTGGCCTTGGCGAACCCGCTGGATTATCACACCTATATATGGCGTGACACGTCGGCCATGACCTGCGCATGGACTGCCATGATGGGCCCGGAACAGGCCCTGACTATGGCTATTCTTGACTATCCGCACACGGACGCGACCGATTGGGAATGCGCCACGCAGGCCGCCTTGAATTGCGTTGCTCAGACGGGGCGTCCCTTTGCAGTAACGGCGACCCTGCCGGAGCTCTTACCCGAAAACGTTGCGCAGCGGTTACTCGATGGCGGTGTTGTCCCCTTTGCCGGGTTGCACGAAGCGCTTGCGGCAATTGAGGCAGCCGCGCGACCGCAAGCAACGGAGGCCGAACCGGTCCTGCTGCCCTCGGATACCGTTGCAGATCACGTTCTGACCGAAGCAGAAGCCAAAAAGGCGCTGGCGGATTTCGGTGTGTGTGTTCCGCACAACGTTGTGGTGTCGGCGGATCTGGCGAAACAAGCCTCTGCCGCGCTGACTGGTCCATTTGCGATCAAGGGCGTTGGGCTGGCCCATAAGTCGGAACATGCGGCCGTGCGCCTTGAGGTTCTCGCCGACGCTGTGGGCGAAGTCGCAGCGGATATCGGAACCGATGACGTCCTGATTGAGGAAATGGCTGTTGGCGGCGTGGCAGAATTGTTGGTCGGCGTGACCCGAGACCCGGCGCATGGATTTGTTCTGACGCTGGGTGCAGGGGGTGTGTTGACCGAAATCCTGCGCGACACGGTTTCACTTTTGATCCCATCCTCTCGCACCGCGGTGAAAGAGGCGCTGGGCAAATTGAACTGCGCCCCCTTGCTGGCGGGATATCGCGGCAAACCAGCGGCAGAGGTTGAGACCATCCTGGACGCTGTCGATGCGGTGCAGGCCTACGTCATTGCCAATGCACCCCATGTCAGCGAAGTTGAAATAAACCCACTGATCTGCACACCGGACCGTGCCATAGCGGTGGATGCTCTGATCCGAAAGGCAAGTAAATGAACCCGGTCAAAACCAAGCGCGATGGCGCAATTCTGGAAGTCACTTTAGACCGTCCCAAAGCGAACGCGATTGATTTGGCGACCAGCCGTATCATGGGCGAAGTGTTTCGTGACTTTCGCGATGATCCCGATCTGCGCGTCGCCATCCTGACCGGTGGCGGCGAGAAGTTCTTTTGCCCCGGCTGGGATTTAAAAGCAGCCGCTGACGGAGATGCCGTGGACGGAGACTATGGCGTCGGCGGATTTGGCGGATTGCAGGAACTGCGGGATATGAACAAGCCAGTCATCGCCGCGGTCAACGGGATTGCCTGCGGTGGTGGGTTAGAATTAGCCCTTAGCGCGGACATGATCCTTGCCGCGGAAGACGCCAGTTTTGCGCTGCCGGAAATCCGGTCCGGCACCGTTGCTGATGCCGCCAGTGTCAAACTGCCAAAACGCATTCCGTATCATGTGGCGATGGAACTGCTTTTGACCGGGCGCTGGTTCGATCCGCATGAGGCAAAGAGCTGGGGGTTGGTGAACGAGGTCATTCCGGGTGATCAACTGATGGATCGGGCGTGGGAGCTGGCGCGTGTTTTGGCCAGCGGTCCGCCCTTGGTTTATGCCGCGATCAAGGAAATCGTGCGCGATGCCGAAGATTCGAAGTTTCAGGACGCCATGAATCGGATCACCGGACGGCAATTGCCGACGGTTGATACCCTCTATGGCTCTGAAGACAATCTGGAAGGCGCCCGCGCTTTTGCTGAAAAGCGTGATCCCGTGTGGAAAGGTCGATAGTCGGCCTAAGCGCGTTCAAACAGGGCTATCAGCGCTGTGTCATCCTTGTTGGGGCCAGATGCAAGATCACCATAGATGCGAACTTCGGGCAGGGTCAGGTTTCGAATCTGGCCTTGCGCCAACCGGTGCAGGGCTTCGGCAAATCCCACCTTTTCATAATGTTGGGCATTGATCGACAACGCGAATTGAGCACCGGGGCGGGCCACACGCAGCAGTGCAGTCAAAGCTTCTGGCCCGAGGTGGCCATGGGTGAACGAACCGGATGAAACGATCCCGGAGTAGCTTTCGCGCGGCACCGGGATGCCTTCGTTCAGATCCGCCTCAATGGCGTCGCGGTAGATATCCTTGCGCATGGCCTGATCCAGCATCTCGGCGCTGATATCGGTGGCATCTATCGGTCCCACACCTAGCCGGGCCAGAACCGCGCCGCACAGGCCGGTGCCTGCACCTACATCAAGAACAGGTCCTTGCCCGCCGGCGCCGACAAATGCGCGGGCGGTATGGATGTGCAGCTGATAGTCCTCGCGCGTGGCAAAGCCTTCGTCGTAATCCCCGGCCCATTCAGCATAGAGGCGTTTGTGGTCTTCAGGGGAATCCAGCGCGTAGGCGGCGTGCAGATCTGGTGTTTTGTCACTCATACCCAAAAGAAAGGCGCATTGGGGGATTCGAATCAAGTATCCTTGGCAGAGTTCTTGCATCTGGCGAAATTGCGGATCATCTAAGAGCGTATGACAGGCACACTATTTTCCTTCGGTCACGGGTACTCGGCACAGGCCTTGTCCCGTCAGTTGCAACCCCATGGCTGGCGTATCTTCGGCACGACGCGTGATCCGGCCCAATCGCCGGTGGTCAAGGCATCAGGCGCCGAGCCGGTGATCTGGCCGGGGCACGTGCCACAGCTGGAAGGGGTGACGCATCTTTTGATCTCGACCGCGCCAAACGCGAACGGAGATCCGGTTCTGGCTGCATTAGCTGATGAGATTGCCGAACGGGCGGCGCAATTCAAATGGGTTGGCTACCTGTCGACCACGGCCGTGTATGGCGATCATCAGGGCAACTGGGTCGACGAGGCCACTCCAGCGACGCCAACGGCGCAGCGCGGCAAATGGCGGGTGCGGGCCGAAGAGCAGTGGCAGAACATCTCCGGCTTGCCAACGCACATCTTTCGCCTTGCGGGCATCTACGGTCCCGGTCGTGGGCCGTTTTCCAAGCTCAAGCGTGTGGGTATGCGACGTATCATCAAGCCGGGGCAGGTCTTTTCCCGAATTCATGTCGCCGACATTGCCCAGGTTCTTGCCGCGTCCATGTCCGCGCCCAAACCGGGGGCGATTTACAACGTATGTGATGATGAACCCGTCCCACCGCAGGATGTCATCGCCTATGCGGCCGAATTGCAGGGATTGCCATTGCCGCCCGAAGTACCGTTCGACGAGGCCGACATGACCCCCATGGCGCGCAGCTTTTACAATGAGAACAAGCGGGTCAGGAACGATCGGATCAAGGATGAGCTGGGTGCAAAGCTAATGTATCCGAACTATCGGGTCGGGCTGCGGTCGCTGATGACTGACGACTGAGCTATCGCCTTGATTTGCAGTGATGCGCCCCGGATGCTTAGTGATAGCTTTTGGTTATCAGAACCATCCATAAAGAGAACTTATTTGCATGGTTCGAATTTGCTAGGTCTGGCGGCGACAAGACAAGAGTCGCCGATACCTTTGACAGAATGCGCGCAATCCAAGCCGTGCATCTAAAAGCGGTAAAAGTGTCATCTATATATGTTCTTGATCGCCCGCGTTTTCTCACCGCGCGAACGAGCCGGATTTTAGCCAGGATTGGAGATCGACATGGACGGAAGTGATAACCCTAAAACGGGCGGATGCCCTGTAATGCACGGCGCAGGAACCCGGTCAAACCGGGATTGGTGGCCGAACCAGCTGAACCTGTCGATCCTACATCAGAATTCGCCTGCGTCGAACCCGCTGGGGCCTGATTTCGATTACGCTGAAGAGTTCAAGAAGTTGGACCTGAAAGCGCTGAAGGAAGACCTGTACGCGCTGATGACCGATTCTCAGGACTGGTGGCCTGCGGACTATGGCCACTATGGCGGTCTGTTCATCCGCATGGCCTGGCACAGCGCCGGTACATATCGCACGGCGGATGGCCGTGGCGGAGCCTCGACCGGGAACCAGCGCTTTGCGCCACTGAACAGCTGGCCGGACAATGGCAACCTCGACAAAGCGCGCCGTCTGCTGTGGCCGATCAAACGGAAATACGGCAACCAGATTTCCTGGGCCGACCTGATGATCCTGGCCGGGAACTGCGCCATTGAATCCATGGGCGGCAAGACTTTTGGCTTTGCTGGTGGTCGCGCGGATATCTGGGCGCCTGAAGAAGACATCTATTGGGGTTCCGAAACTGAATGGCTTGCCCCCACCGACAACCCGCACAGCCGGTACACTGGTGAGCGCGACATGGAAAACCCACTCGCCGCCGTTCAGATGGGTCTGATCTATGTGAACCCTGAAGGTCCGGACGGTGAACCAAACGTGCTGGCCTCGGGCCGGGATATCCGCGACACCTTTGGCCGGATGGCGATGAATGACGAGGAAACCGTCGCGTTGGTTGCTGGTGGCCACACCTTTGGTAAGGCGCACGGCGCGGGTGATCCTGATCTGGTCGGCCCCGAACCCGAAGCGGCACCGATCGAAGAGATGGGCCTTGGCTGGATCAACAAGTTCGGTTCGGGTGTCGGTGACGATACCACGACCTCGGGCATCGAGGGCGCATGGACCGCAAACCCGATCAAATGGGACAACGGATACTTTGACCTGCTGTTCGGATACGAGTGGAACCTGACCAAAAGCCCCGCAGGCGCATGGATATGGGAACCAATCGGCGTCAAAGAAGAAGACATGGCCCCAGCGGCCGGTGATCCGACCAAGAAAGTCAAAACCATGATGACCACCGCCGACATGGCGATGCGTATGGATCCGATCTATGGCCCGATCTCGAAACGCTTCCACGAGAACCCGGAAGAGTTTGCAGATGCCTTCGCACGCGCCTGGTTCAAGCTGACCCACCGCGACATGGGTCCGCGTTCGAACTATATCGGTTCGGAAGCCCCGACCGAGGAGTTGATCTGGCAAGACAACGTGCCTGCAGTGGATCACGATCTGGTCGATGCTGCCGATGTAGCGGATTTGAAATCCAAGATCGCTGCATCCGGTCTGTCGGTGTCCGAGCTGATCTCGACCGCATGGGCCTCGGCCTCGACCTTCCGCGGGTCGGATAAGCGCGGTGGTGCCAACGGCGCCCGTATCCGTCTTGCGCCTCAGAAAGATTGGGACGTCAACGAGCCAATGAAACTGTCCAAGGCGCTGGATGCGCTGACAGGCGTTCAAGACGCGTTCAACGGCGCGCAGTCAGGCAACAAGAAAGTGTCGCTGGCCGACCTGATCGTTCTGGCCGGTGCCGTCGGCATCGAGCAGGCTGCTAAAGCTGGCGGTCAGGATGTCGAGGTTCCGTTCACCCCGGGCCGCACCGATGCATCGCAAGAGCAGACCGATGTGGACAGCGTAGCAGTGCTGGAACCCGTAGCAGACGGTTTCCGCAACTACCAAAAGACCGACTACACCGTCTCGCCCGAGGAGTTGCTGGTCGACCGCGCACAATTGTTGACCTTGTCCGCACCAGAGATGACGGCACTTGTCGGTGGCCTGCGTGTTTTGGGCGCCAACTTCGGTGACGCCAAGCATGGGGTGTTCACGGATCATGTTGGTGTACTCAGCAATGACTTCTTCACCAACATTCTGGACATGGGCACCGAATGGAAACCTGCCGGGAAGGGCCTCTATGAAGGTTGTGACCGCGCCAGCGGTGAGGTCAAATGGACCGGTACACGCGTCGATTTGGTCTTTGGTTCCAACTCGCAACTGCGGGCGCTCGCTGAGGTCTATGGCCAGACGGGTGCTGATGGTAAATTTGTTTGCGACTTTGTCTCGGCCTGGAACAAGGTGATGAACGCTGATCGTTTTGATCTGAAATAAACAGGCAATCATCGCAGAGATAGCGCCGCCCGAGGGGACTCGGGCGGCGTTTTCATTGGGTCGGGTCCCGCAAGCATACCCAGCATTGGGTACGATTCCGTCCAAAGCTCTGACTAACCCTCGCACCCCGCAGCGCCCAGCCGAGTTTCTTGTCCAAATTATTAAGCTAACTTATTGTTTTAATTAACATGGGCGAGTTTCTGCAGAGAAATGTGAAGTTTTTTCAAAATGGGGGTTGCAGGTCTCAGACCTAATCCGTAAATACCCCTTCACCGGCGCTGCT
>NZ_QOCF01000027.1 GCF_003318255.1 Ruegeria sp. A3M17 | reverse complement strand
TAAGCGCTGACGTCAGACACACCGAAAATCCGCCGCATAATCAAACCAAACAGATGCGCCAGATCCTCTCTTAGCTCAGGCAGCCATCTGTCCCAAAATCCCCGACGACGGACAGTCCGACTGATAGATGTGTGACAAAGATCAAGCACGAGACGCGTCATCTGCGCATCCGTTAGACAAAAAAAGATTTGGCTTATTCGCCACCCATTTTTGAGCTGTGAATCATGCGGCCAATCGGAAATCAGTGGGTCCTGAGGTTACGCATTCGACGTGGATAAGACACACAGACAAACATCGGTTTGGTCCGACTGGACATTGCTGAACGGGTTATCTTTAGATGAATCTGCAGGACCTCAGCGACATCACAGCACGCGCGACAAGAACGCCTTGGTGCGCGGTTCGTGTGGTTGGGAGAAGAGCACCTCGGGCGGACCCTGTTCCAGGATGCGTCCGGCATCAAGGAAACACACTTTGTCTGCCAGCTCACGTGCAAAACCCATTTCGTGGGTGGCAAGTACCATGGTCATACCCTGCTTTCGCAGGTCCCTCAGCACGTCCAGAACCTCGCCTACCAGCTCGGGATCCAGCGCACTTGTAATCTCGTCAAACAGCATGATCTGCGGCTCCATCGCCAGCGCGCGGATGATTGCCACCCGCTGCTGCTGGCCGCCCGATAGCTGGTCTGGATAGTGTTCCATCCGGTCACCCAGCCCAAAGCGCGTGAAAAGCTGGGTCACCTTCGGGCGTAAGTCTTCTCTGCTCAGTCCGCGCACACG
This sequence comes from Ruegeria sp. A3M17, assembly GCF_003318255.1. Lineage (GTDB taxonomy): Bacteria > Pseudomonadota > Alphaproteobacteria > Rhodobacterales > Rhodobacteraceae > Ruegeria. The sequence continues at coordinate 102,577 of NZ_QOCF01000027.1, read as the reverse complement.
ACGCGGTGCGAGCATGACGTTCTCTGCTGCCGTCATGTGAGGAAAGAGGTTGTAGCTTTGGAACACAATGCCGATCTGTTGGCGCACGGGCTGTGGGTCAAGCCCCGGTTCCGAGATGTCCTTCCCATCCAGCCAGATCTCGCCGTCATCGATGGGTTCAAGCAGGTTCATGCAGCGCAAGAGCGTGGATTTGCCAGAACCTGAAGCGCCAATGAGGCACACCATTTCGCCCTCAGCCACATCCAGGTCAATGCCCTTGCATACCTCGTGATCATCGAACCGTTTCCGCACCCCTCGCAAGGATAACTTTGCTGTCATGTACGGGCCCTGTTCTGCTTGTTCATAAGGTAGTCCGCATACCGCGTGGCTGGTATGGTCAGCGCAAGAAAGATAAGCGCTGCACCCACATAAGGCGTAAAATTGGCATAGAGCGATTTGTAAACACCAGCCTGTCGGAAAATCTCAACCGGGCCGATAAAGGACAATAGCGCCACGTCCTTCTGCAAAGCGATGAACAGGTTCATATTGGCAGGAACGACGTTTCGTATGGCCTGCGGCAGGACCACATAGCGCATGGTGTCCTGATCGCTTAGCCCCAGCGAGGCCGCGGCGGATCGCTGCGACTGGTGGATCGAGTCAATGCCCGAGCGGATCACCTCGGCCACATAGGCCGAATAGACCAAAACCAGCGCCAGGGTGCCCCAAATGTACGGGCTGTTCCAGGGCCTCGGCAGGCCCAACCCGGGCACGCCAAAGCCAATAATGTAGATAACAAGAACCACCGGCAGGCCACGGAAGATGTCCGTATATGCAATGCCGAATAACCGCAGCGGAAAAAGCGCAGGTGCGCGCGTGTCCCGACACAGCGCGATAACCAGACCCGTGATCGCGATAAGCGGCGCTGACCAGGCAAAAATCATCACGTTCATAAGAAAGGCTTCGAGCAATCCGGGAAACGTCTCGGCGAAGACCCGGCCGTTAAAAAACGAGCGTTGTACGGCCTCCCAACCGGGGGCGAGCGGGACGAGGACGACGATGGCAAGAGCCACGCTGACCGCCGAAATCAGCGCTATGCGATTTGAGCGACGCCGTACCTCGGCTTCATAAACCTCGCGACGCGTTGGCGTCGCGGCAGAGTGCTCAACCGAGTCTTTTTGCAATGACGTTTCTTTCATCTATTCGATGACCGGCACACCTGTAGCCTCGGACAGCCATTGGGTTTCAATCGCCGCAAGCTCGCCGCTTTCGGTCAGTTCTGTGATGGCCGCGTTGACGCATTCCTTCAACGCGTTGCCCTCTTCCATCAAAAGGCCGAACTGATCAGGACTTTCGGTTTGCCCCGGAGGGAACTGGCCAAGCAATGCACCGTTTTCGACCACGACAGCCGACAGATAGAGTGCCGTAGGCAGGTCATAAATTGCGGCATCGATCTGGCCGGCCATGATGGCAGCATTCACATCGGCATTGTCGTTGTAAAGCAGCGGTTCACTCGAAGGCTGGATCACGTCGTTCAGCATCGGGATTGCGGTCGTCGTGGCCACGGCGCCCCACTTCAAATCCTTGAGGCCGTCCAATGTCGCTTCTGCGCCGGAATCGACAACGTTCTGGGTGGTCAGAACCGCCATGGCCGAGGTGTAATATGGCAGGCTGAAATCAACCATTTCTTCCCGTTCGGGCGTGATCGAGTACTGCTGCATGTTGAAGTCAAAGCTCTTAGCGCCAGGCTGAATCGCCTCGTCAAAACTTGTACGTACCCAGGTGACATTGTCCTGGTCGAAGCCCATTTTCTTGGCGATGGCATAAGCAACGGCAGCTTCGAATCCTTCGCCGCTTCCGGGCGCGTCATTCATTACCCAGGGATAGTAGGCCGGATTACCTGTTGCGATTGTCAGGGTGCCCTCTGTGAGGGTCTTGCCCTTGGCGCAGGTCCCATCGCCCGCGGCAAACACCGAGGTTGTTGAGAAAAGCAAGGCCAGAGCTGGGCCAGCAATCAGTTTCATAAATCTTCTCCCTGTTTTTGTTTGGTCACAGGTTCTTATGCGCAGGGGGATTTGTCTAGGTGTTTGATCCCACGGTGTGATGGCGGGTTCTCTTCGTTCGTCAGGACCTTTGCACTAGAATCAACACAAATATGTCGCAGTTGTGGAAAGTGTGAAGCAACCAATATAGGAGTATGCTGCATCGCAGCGATTTGCCGAAGGGGCGTCTACCATGTTCCGTCTTGAAGGTTTGAACGCGCTTCTCGGCTTGGCCAAAGATCAATCAATAGCCTGGGGGTTGCGCGCGATCCCGAGCAGACCGCGTTGATCTTTGCTGGGATCTAGACGTGTGGTGGGGAATTTCAACACCACCGGTGGCGAGTACGGCAATTATCGAATGACAGGAGTTTCTCATGACATCGAATGTTCAGGCGAACACCTTGGGGACCAGCCGGACGCTGGCTGATGATACGGGCTATTTGCAGGACCGGACGGCAATAGCTGTGGCGCGGGCTCTGGACCGGTCCGGGTTACAATGGGAAATGCTGTCCCAAGCGGCATCGCTGAACGCGCGTCGGATCGCAGAAAACCACACAGAGCACACCCACCGTCTGATACAGGGGTTTGCCGATCTGGCCACGCAGATGACACCGGCAACGGTGGCGCGGAATTGGTCGGAATACCTCAGGGATGCGGGACAGCGGGTGGTTCTGACGCTGGACGCACTGCGCGAACGCGGCGATGTATTTCTAGAACATGAGGCTGCCGGCTGCCCGCCGGTGCTTGCCTATGAATACGAAGTAGTAGCCGATGGTGCAGATCTAGAGCGGCCCTGCAATTACCAGCTGTTGCGCATCATCCCGCCCGAAGGTGTCGCGGTTGACGATCAGAGCCGCCCTTATGTGATCATTGATCCGCGCGCCGGACATGGCGGCGGCATTGGCGGGTTCAAACCCGATAGTCAGGTCGGCGTGGCGCTGGCCAAGGGGCATCCGGTCTACTTCGTCAACTTCCGGCGCGATCCGGTGCCGGGACAAACATTGGCGGATGTGATGCATGCCGAGGCCGGGTTCGTTCGCGCCGTTCGCGCTCGTCACCCCGATAGCCCGCAGCCGGTTGTGATCGGCAACTGTCAGGGTGGCTGGGCGACTTTGCTGATGGCCGCTTGTAATCCTGACTTGACCGGACCACTGGTTTTGAATGGCGCGCCGGTTTCGCCGTGGTCGGGCGAGGTCGGCGAAAATCCGATGCGTTACAATGGCGGGGTGCTTGGCGGCACCTGGCAGCCAATGTTTTGGTCCGATCTGGGGGCGGGGCAATTCGACGGGGCCAATTTGGTGATGAATTTCGAACAGCTGAACCCCAGCCGGAATTATTTTGGCAAGTATTTCGACCTCTATCGCGACCCCGAAGGCGGGCGCGAACGGTTTATTGATTTTGAACGCTGGTGGGGCGGTTTCTTTATCCTGAACGAGAAAGAAATTCACTGGATCGTCGAACAGCTATTTGTCGGCAACCGGCTGGTCCGGAACACTGCCCAGCTAGAGCCCGGCGTGCCGCTGGACATCAAGGCGGTTCGCGGTCCGATCTTTGTCTTTGCCAGTCACGGCGACAATATCACTCCGCCTCAGCAGGCGCTGAACTGGATCGCCGACACCTATACTGACGAAGAAGAGATCCGCCTGCGCGGCCAGCGCATCATTTACATGCTGCATGAAGAGGTCGGGCATCTGGGTATCTTCGTGTCTTCGAAAGTGGCTCGAAAAGAACATTCCGGACTGACTTCGACGCTGGAAACCGTCGAGGCAATGGCCCCCGGTCTTTACGAGATGCAGATCGAAAATATCGAGGGTGAGGGGGCCGAGAAACGGTTCGAGATCCGATTTGTGGAACGTCGTTTGACCGATGTTGCGGCGCTGGATGATGGGCGGCGGGACGAAACCGGCTTTGCCGCAGTGGCTGAGGTGTCCGAGTTGCAGGCTGGCCTCTATGAAACCTTTGCCCGCCCGGCGGTGCAGGCACTCACCACGCCGAGCACCGCGAAGGCGCTGCGCGACCTTCACCCGCTAAGGGTACAACGGGCGGCACAGTCGTCGCAATCGACCGCTGCTTTCGGGGTTCAGCAACTGGCGCAGGCGGCCCGTGCCCAACGCGCACCTGCTGCACCCGACAACCCGTTCCTGACGGCCGAAAAACTGACGGCGGACTGGGTTGAGCAGGCGATGGATCTGGGCCGGGACCTGCGTGACGCTTGGTACGAGATGACGTTCCATGCGCTCTGGAACGGCCCGCTGGCAGCTACGTTCGGACAGCAGCAGGCAGAGCGACGCACCTTGCCCGATCTTGAAAGCCTGCGCGCGCTGCCCGAAGTTAAATCGGCCCTGGCACATATGGGGCAAGGCGGCGTAGCCGAAGCGGTGGTACGGATATTGATCCTGCTTGGGGGCAGCAACCGCAGCTATCGCTCCGAGATGCTGGATCGGTGGTCAGATATCTTCACTCGGGAAGAGCCCTTTGCCGACCTATCGGTAGAACGCCGCCAGCATCTGCTGCATGAACAATCGATTATAGCAACGCTCGACCCCGATGGCGCAGTTGAGACCCTGCCGGATCTTTTAGCGCACCCCGAAGACCAGGCGCTGGCGGTGGCGCTGATCGATCGGATCATCGGTGAGGTCGAGGCCCCAACCCCAGAGCTGAAGGCAATGGCGCGCGACCTGTGCCATGCGCTGAACCTGAAAACCCCGAAGGAATTTGCCGAAACCCCCACGAAACGGAAAGCTACGGGCGTGCGAAAGGGTCGCAAGATCTGAAAACTCCGGACACCGCACCGGTATTTCCAAGTTTTTGACATCGCTTGCAAAGAGTGTCGGACGATGCAGCCAGGTGGTCATCGTTAGAGCATGACCTTTCCAGAGATCAGGCGCGTCCGTTGGTACTGCGGCGACCCCATTGGCTCACTGCAACATTCAAGATGGTACCCGTCCCTGAGCAGCTTGAATTCCAAGCATCATGATTGCAATTGTCTCCGGCGTTTAACGTAACAATATCAATGGTCAAAAAACAACTTGCGCTGGTCCGGAATCAACTTAAACAGAAAATATGAATAGCCACCAAAATCCCACTCTGCTTGAACTAGGAAACAGCCCTGTTATCGCGAAGGGAAACAGGCAATTCGTATATGAACACCCATTTGACAAAGGGCTACTGTTAAAGGTTCCGCAACCTCACACGATGGATGCAGGTTCGAGGCTTGTAACCGACAAGTGGTATGACCGGCTGTTTCGTAGAGCTACCGTTTTTAAGGGTTTCATGCGTGAGTTTGACGAAGCGTTTTTTCTGATGGTCCGCCATCAAGAAAGTCCGGACGTGATGCCCGTTTGTAGGGTGTTTGGCACCGCACCGACAGACAAGGGTCTGGCGTTGGTCTATGAACGCATTTCTGATCCGGATGGACAGCTTTCCCCAAGTCTGGGTCAGTTGATTGCCGAAAGTCGCCTCACCCCTCAGCATTTGAGCGATCTCAATAAACACTTCGACCAATTGTCAGAAGAACGTGTCGTCATAAGCAATAAGAACACTGGCAATCTTGTCTATCAAACATGGCCCGACGGATCCGGGCGATGGGTTTGGATTGACAGCTTTGGGTCTAAACAAGTCATTCCTCTGCGAAGATGGGTTCGCAGCTACAATGACCGAAAGCTCGGCCAAGTTCGAAAAAAGTTCTTTGACTTGATAGACGCCGCAAAGGGCTAATCGTCAGACCAGCCCAGTCGATTGGAATCAACAGGTCCTTGCTGGTACGACTGGGAAGACGCCCATTCAGCTGGTGGCTAATGCAGCGAAGCCAAATCGACGCCATTTGATTACCGTAGAGCGGGTTCTATCAGCCAAGACCAAATGCTTGGCCCATGCGCGTCCGGCGGCGCTCGATGGATTTGCGGAATGCTAAATCAGAAACCAGCGTCAGCGGAAACAACACTCTTTCGCCCAAGCCATCGATAACGACCAGTTTTCCATTGCGCTCTTGCGCACGTACAATGTTTTCAAAACCCAGGTCGCCCACGATAATCCGGCCACGTTCAAGGTCGTCCATGAGTTCCATGAATTCACCGTGCAGCTGCTTGCGCTCTGACATGTCATCGCCCAATGCGGCCCGTTCCGATTCCAGCGTTGGCGCCAAATCGCCATCAGGACCGGTCATCTTTTCGACCACCAGCGCGGGTCCCTGAGATGTCGCCGCATACCCCATAAAATCCGCAAGGCGTTCAATCTCGGGGCAGCCTCGTGTCAACGCGGCTAAGTATTCGTTTGCTTCCCGGTTCCACTGACGAAGGTTGCCATAGCGCCTCTCAGCATAACGAGGAATTACGTGGTTACGCACCGGTTCATCCACCCGGACTTTCAACAGCGCGCGCTCAATAAACGGATGCTGATAAATTTCGTAGTTGCGGCTTCTTCGCATTGGCCGAATTTTACTTAAGTCTATCATGTTGTTTTGCCGATCCTAATAAAGAAGATCGCCGATTACAGCCATCCTCTCAAACCAAGGTCTCCAATTAGTCTTTTTCATGTTTGAGGACAACCAGATGCCGAAACAAGACATTTAGTACGGGCATCTTGCGGAACGTATCGATAGTGAAGCGGTACGGTTCATCGCGCCCAGATTGATGATAGATCAAATTTTCCGCTTTGGTTGGTCCCGTGATCTCCGGTCAGTTGAAGCTCAGAGTTGGCCGTTAGCCCGCAGGCACCCGATCACGCGGCTTGCCATATTTGCGCATCGCTTGCCTCCGAATGGAAAGATCGCTTCGAATCCACCACGAACCTGTCGTTCAAGCGCTGAACGCAGTCGGCGACGGGCGCGGAATAGGCGCGTTTTTACCGTGATCGGATTGATCTGAAGCTCACGGGCGATGGCCATAACGCTCATATCTTCGGACTCGCGCAACAAAAATGGAAGGCGCATATCGGGTGGCAGTTCGGAAACCGCGGTTTCCAATAATCCGCGGAGTTGCGCCCGGCCTATGGCGGCATCGGGAAGTTCAGAATTCTGACCGGGAAATGTCAGGATCCGAGACAGGTGAGTCTCGTCAACGGTGTCGTACTCTTCCTCTGGCTGGAATCGTCTGCGTTGCATGCGCGCGGTATTGATGACGATCCGGGTTATCCAGGTCGAAAAGCTTGCGCGTTCCTGAAAACTGTCCAGTTTGCTGAAAGCGGACATATAGGCCTCTTGCAGCGCGTCTTCGGCTTCGGAATCTGTATCGACGATACCCCGGGCAACGCGGAACAGACGCGGATTCAGACGCCGGACAAGTTCGCGGACGGCCGTTTCGTTTCCGCTCCGGGCGTCGGCCACAAGCTCTGCTTCGGTTTTAGCCGTTCCGTATTGGATTGCCGTCTTGTGACTTGTCCCGACCGTCATGATCTGTCCTTTCGCTTGATGTTACCTTTCGCGATTAATTCCTGTGCCAATGGCAATGCCTCCAAAACCTGATCGGATACATCGCTTTGATCTTCCGAGGTTCCTTCCCAACCCGCATCGGCGGGGGTCCCCACCACAATGCGGCCGACCATCGCCGCCATTTCGTGGGGCAGGCAATAGTAATCGTACACCCCAGGAGCTGTCAGCGTGACCTCGAAATATGCATCGGGCAGCAGAAAGTCGCTGTCCCAGGGGTCCGCCGCCGCAGGAATGCGACGTTTTCGGTCATAAAACTTGGGGTGATAGGCGGTCACCGTATGGCTGTTTCCTGGGTCCCGGTTGGTGAAACGGATGGTGGAGCCCGGTGCCACTGACAAGCCCAAGGGATCAAACCAGACCCTCTCGCCACGCGCGCTGCCGCGCATTTCAACATCGATAACTGTTTGTGCACCTGATGATCGTGTGCCTGCGCAGGTAGCGATCGCGCCACCTGCGAGCCACAGCGCATAGCGTCGCGTGCAGATCATTCGGCCAGCCGTTCTTTTGCCCCCTCATCATGGAACAGCACGACATGTGCGTGGGGCTTTTCCACTCCGGGGTGGCCGGCGTTGAAGTAAACATCTGTCGAACTGACAGTGTGCGACCCCAATCCCAGCCCGTCGAATGCAACTCCGTTCTGCAGATCGTCGAGCGGGGTCATGTAGATCGTTGCCGACAACTGCCCATCGCGATCATAAGCCAGGAACGGACCAGCGGGCAGGGTGGCCGGGTCTACAAACAGCGTGCCAAGACCCGGGATGAATTCTGGCAGAGGCAGCACGTCGCTCACTTTCACATAAGGATCACCGGCGGGTGCATTCATAAGAGCCTTTTCGTCATGCGCAGCGGCAAGCGTTGTGGTGACGAACAACAGTCCAATTGCAGACACAGAGATTTTAGTCATGGGCTTGTCCTTTCCATAGTTCACATCCGGTGCGTCACAATTGGCACCTGTGTTATTGGATGCGCTGCGCGCGAAAAGGTTCCCAAGTTTCTTCGATGGGTTTTTGATGGCCGGCCGCGCTTTGGTCAGCTGCGCGGAGTATTCCGGCGATCAGGATTGTATTTGCGACGTTCATGCCTGGACTGGCTTTGCTAGTGGGTGGCGCTCCACCTCATCCCCAAGTCCGACAGATGCCTTTGAACCCGTCCAGGATAGTCGGACACGATTGCGTCCACGCCCAGATTAATCATCTTGCCAATGTCTTCGTGTTCATTGACTGTCCACACTGCGACGCACAGGCCCAGCTTTTTGGCAAGAGCCACGCTTTCAGCAGTCACATCCGCAAAATACGGACACCAAAGCGCACCGCCCGCTTCTTTGACCAAATTTGGAATTTCATCGCGACGGCCACGAAAGTCCGGACAAACTGCTTTTGATGAGTCCTCGCCCACATCATCCGCGTTATCGGGAAGCTGCGTCAGGTACGAAGACGGCATATCAGGGGCCTGTCGCTGACATTCTTCCAATAGAGCCCAGTCAAAGCTGTGCAGAACCGCACGCGGCGACAAATCCTTGGCGCGAACGTCTTGAAGAACCCGGCCAACGAAGTTCTGTCGGTAAAACGCATCATGGGCCAAATCGGGATCTGACTTTAGTTCGAGCATCAGACAGGCATCGCTGTATTTTGGGTCATCGACCAGTTCCAACAGGTTCATCAGCGTTGGAACACGAACATTGTCCATTTGGGCCTGGTCTGGAAAACGACGACCATAGGCGGAATGCCCGTCCAACCGTCCGATGTCGAATTGCTGAATCCGTTCGACGGTCAACGAGGAAACCTTTGGCTCTTCTCCTACCAAAAATCGACCATTGGCGTCACGAAATGTCGGCGCGTGCAGGCGGTGGTTATGGGTTATGACCGGAACGTTATCTGCCGTAAGCACGACGTCAAACTCCAGGAGCGGGACGCCGATGGACAGCGAAAAGCCAAAGCCAATCATGCTGTTTTCAGGTAGGACGCCGCGTGCACCCCGATGCCCGACAACCCGGATCAGGTTTTCACCGCCACGAAAGGCTTCAACCTGTGGAAACGTCATCAGCTTTGCAGCCTTTCACCGGTTGAATGGTCAAACAGGTGCATATTCTCTGAGGCGATCGAAAACCGCATGTTCGGATGCTGGCCTTCGATTGGGTGGACACCCGGAAGGCTTATCGTAATCGCGCTGCCAGAGCCTATGAGCTGACCGTGCAATAGTGTGTTTGCCCCCAATGGTTCCGCAATCTGAATCGTTGCTTCCAACGGACCGTTTTCATCCAACAACAGATGCTCTGGTCGTATCCCCAATTTTGCCGCGATATCAGGCCCCTGGGATGTGCCGACCTCAATTTCTCCGATCTTGACTGTCCCGTTTTCACGCCGGGCGTCAAACACGTTCATCGCAGGGCTGCCAATGAACTGCGCCGCGAACAGAGTTCTGGGTGTTTCGTAAACTTCCAACGGTGTCCCGATCTGCTCGGCGCTACCGCCATTCATCACGATCATCCTGTCCGCCATCGTCATGGCCTCGACCTGGTCGTGAGTAACGTACAGGGAGGTGACTCCAAGCTTTTCCTGGAGCTCACGGATTTCCAGACGCATCTGAACACGCAGTTTGGCATCGAGGTTAGAGAGCGGCTCATCAAACAGGAAGACTGCCGGTTCGCGGACAATGGCACGGCCCATGGCCACCCTTTGGCGTTGACCGCCCGACAATTGCCGCGGCTTGCGATCCAGCAAAGCTTCAAGCTGTAGCAGTTTGGCGGCGTCAGTCACTTTTTGATCGATCTGATCTTTGGGAAGTCCGGCAATCTTCAGACCGTAACCCATATTCTGACGCACGGACATATGCGGGTAAAGCGCATAGTTCTGGAACACCATTGCTATATCCCGATCCATCGGCTCTTTGTCGTTGGCTCTTTCATCGCCGATCCGGATTTCCCCGGACGAGACCGTCTCCAACCCTGCCACCATTCGCAGCAGCGTGGATTTACCGCAGCCTGAGGGGCCGACGATCACGATGAACTCTCCGTCTGCGATATCGACATCGATACCGTGGATCACATCCGTCGGGCCAAAACTCTTTTTGACGTTCTCTAGGGTTACTGTTGCCATTTCTTACTTCTCGCTATCGACAAGGCCGCGGACAAAGAGCCTTTGCATTGACACCACTACGATGACTGGCGGGATCATTGCCAGAATTGAGGTCGCCATGATTGTCGGCCAATGGGCAAAGTCGTCACCGGACGGGAACATCTGTTTGATACCCATCACAATAGTGTTCATTTCAGGATCGGTGGTGATCAGCAGCGGCCACAGGTACTGGTTCCAGCCGTAGATGAACAAGATCACGAACAGCGCCGCGATATTGGTCCGGCTCATGGGCACAACGATGTCGATGAAGAACCGCATCGGGCGGGCTCCATCCACGCGGGCAGCTTCGGCCAGTTCATCAGGGATCGTCAGGAAGAACTGACGGAACAGGAAGGTCGCCGTTGCCGAAGCAATCAGGGGAAAGATCAGACCGTAATAACTGTTGAGCATGCCAAACCCGGCCACAACCTCGAAGGTTGGAACAATCCGCACCTCGACCGGCAGCATCAGGGTCAGGAAGATCAGCCAGAAAAACGTCCTACGGCCTGGAAACTTGAAGTAGACAATCGCAAACGCTGACAGCAGGGAGATGATGATTTTGCCCACCGCGATGCCAATGGCCATCACCAGGCTGTTGAAAAGCATCGTTGCGACGGGCACGTTTACCCCCGAGAACAGCGCCGCTTTGTAGTTCACCCAGAACTGATCACCCGGCACCACGGGCATTGGCGGAGAAACGATATCGGCCTGGGTCACGGTTGAAGCAACAAAGGCCAGCCAGATCGGGAAAAAGATGATCAAAACGCCAAGGATCATGAACGCATGGGTGAACCAGATGCCTACGCCACGTTTTTCGACCATTCCGTGTTGTTGGGCTGCCATCAGTAATGCACCCTCTTTTCCACGTATTTGAACTGAATGACGGTCAACAGGCCGACAACAATCAGCAAGATGACAGATTGTGCCGAAGATGATCCAAGATCCTGCCCGACAAAGCCATCTGAGAAGACCTTGTAGACTAGGATCGTCGTCGCCTGTTGCGGGCCGCCGCCAGTGATCGTGTGGATCACCCCGAAGGTTTCGAAGAAGGCATAGACAACGTTCACCACCAGCAGGAAGAATGCAGTCGGAGACAGCAGCGGCAGTACAATCGTGAAGAACCGGCGCCAGAAATGCGCGCCGTCAATTGCCGCCGCTTCGATGACCGAGCGGGGAACGGATTGCAGCGCTGCAAAGAAGAACAGGAAGTTATAGCTGATGCGCCCCCAAGCCGAGGCGACAACAACCAACCCCATAGCTTCGGTATCGTTCAGGACATGGTTCCAGTCATAACCAAGCTGGCTGAGATACCACGCCACCACACCAACGCGTGTATTGAACATGAACAGCCACAGCACACCGGCCACAGCAGGGGCTACGGCATAAGGCCAGATCAGCAATGTGCGATAAACACCCGAACCTTTAATGAGCCTATCTGCGATAACTGCCAGAAATAGCGCCGGTATCATCGAACAGAGAGTCACAAGCGTCGAAAACACAGCCGTCGTGACGAAAGATGCGCGATAATATTTATCGCTCAAAAGGAATTCAAAGTTTCCCAGTCCGACATACTGGGACGACAGGCCGAATGGGTCAGGTATGAACAGAGATTGCCATACCGCCTGACCAGCGGGATAGAAGAAGAAGACAGCGGAAATGATGACCTGTGGGGCGATCAGCGCCAATGGCAACAGCCAGCCGCGAAAGGTGACGCGTTTTTCCATCCAGAAAGTCCACCGAAGAAAGAAAATGCGGGCCCGAAAAAGACCCGCATGAAGTTATGACTTATTGATTGGCGGATTCGAACCGGCGCAGCAGCGCGTCACCACGTTCCTTCGCGCTATCCATCGCTTCCTGAGCAGTTTTCTCACCGGCCCAGACGGCCTCAAGCTCTTCGTCGATGATGCCGCGGATCTGGTCGAAGGAACCCAGGCGCAGACCTTTGGAATTCGCAGTTGGCTCTTTCGCGGTCATCTGGATCACAGCGATGTCGGTGCCGGGGTTTTCGTCATAGAAGCCCGCCGCACGTGTCGCATCACCCGCTTCGGCCGTGATCGGAAGGTAGCCGGTGTTCTGGTGCCAGGCCGACTGCACGTCAGACGATGACAGGAAGCTCAGGAACTCTCCGACGCCCTTGTATTCTTCGGGGTCATGACCTTCCATTACCCAAAGTGATGCGCCTCCGATAATGGTGTTCTGCGGCTCACTTGTGACGGCTTCCCAGTAGGGCAGCGGACGGACGTCGAAGTTGAATTCGGCTTCTGCCTTGATGCCTGCGTAACCGGCTGAGCTTTCAGTGAACAATGCGCATTCGCCTGACCGGAAGTTCGCCCCGCCTTCGTTTCTGCGACCGGTGTAGATGAACTTGCCATCCTTGGCCCAGTCACCCATCGCGGTCAGGTGTGCCACCTGCGCCGGTCCGTTCAGCATCAGCTCGGTATCCAGACCGGCAAAACCGTTGTCCTTCGAGGCAAACGGAACATCGTGATAGGCCGACATGTTCTCAAGATGGATCCAGCTTTGCCATGCGGTGACCAGCGGGCAATCTTCGCCCCCGGCCTTGAGCTGTTCAAGTACGTCTCCAACCTTTTCCCACGTGGACAGATCCGTATCCGGATCAACGCCGGCGGCCTGCATGGCGTCGCGGTTGACCCACAAAACCGGCGTGGATGAGTTGAAGGGCAGCGAAAGCATGTCGCCGTCCGTGGTCGTATAGTACCCTTTGACGGCCCCGATATATGCATCGGGATCAAAAGGCGCGCCACTTTCAGCCATCACTTCGTAAACCGGCCTGATCGCACCTTCGGCTGACATCATCGTTGCCGTACCGACTTCGAATACCATCAGGATGTTCGGCTGCTCACCGGCGCGGAAGGCGGCGATGCCCGCGTTCAGGGTTTCCGAGTAGTTGCCCTTGTGGCTTTCGACCACAACAAATTCGTCCTGACTGGCGTTGAACTCTTCGACCTGGGCTTTGACCAGCTCACCAAGGCGGCCGGTAAAGGCATGCCAGAACTGAACCTCGGTTTGTGCCATTGCCGCCACTGGGGACAATGCAGTTGTTACGGCGAGAGCGCCGAGAAAATTCTTTTTCATGATTCCTCCCATGCATCAGGTTCGATGCTTCGTTGAATACCGACCGCAACGGGTAAACGGCACACATGACGATTTCACGACGTTAACGTTACAGAAATATAATTCAAGCCCAATTTACTGGATAAAAAAATAACATAGTGTTATGAGGCGAGGGCGGTAGATTGGGATCGGTAATGAGTCAAATTCTTAGGGTCCGGCAGTTAGAAGCCCTTATGGCTGTAACAACCAACGGCTCTGTCACGGCGGCAGCGACCGACCTGGGAGTGAGCCAGCCAGCCGTCAGCAGGTTGCTTTCGGATCTTGAAAAGTCACTTGGGTTTCAGCTTTTCGATCGCCGTGAAGGCCGATTGGTGCCAACGCAGGAGGTTCGGTATCTTTTGCCCAGCGTCGAGCGTGTGCTCGAACTGATGAGGCAAATCTCTGACGTCAGCCAGGACATCACACAGCGCAAAGCAGGGCACATCCGTGTTGCATGCCTGCCCGGGTTCGCCACCAGCCATTTGCCCGATGTTGTCGCCAGATTCTTGAAGGATCGGCCCGGCGTCACCTTGACGATCGAACCTGACAGACCCGAGCGCATTCTTGAATGGATGATCGGCGAGCAGTATGATTTTGGGATCACAGACAGCTTTAATGGTCATCCCGCTGTCGAAAGCTGGGATATCGAGGTCCGGACGGTTTGCGTGTTCCCCACCGGATGTGAATTGGAAAACCTCTCTGAGGTTACACCGACTGATCTCGTAAACAGCAAAATTATCCACACACGACGCGACAGCGACTTTTTCGGAAGGCTCTCAAAAGCGTTTCAAAGTGCCAATGTGGAATTGAATTCCCATATTGAAGTCAGGCAGTTCACGGCGGCATGTGAATTGGCCGTGAAAGGCGTTGGCGTTTCCGTCGTGAGCGAACTGGACGCCGTCCAATACGCAGCCCACGGGTTAAGCTATCGACCGTTCAAGCCATTCTTACCGCATACTCTTTCGCTTGTTCGACCGATTTTGAAACAACCGTCACTGGTGACCCTGGAATTCATCGAGCAGTTCCGAGACAGCCTTGAGCCTTTCAAAGCGGAATAGGACCGTCGAAATTAATTCTTGCAACCGGTTGCAAAAATATTGATTGTGTCACCTGAGAATTGATTCGGGGGACCGTATGTTGAAGATCGGATTGCTGGGGGCCGGACGTATTGGTCGCGTGCATGCGGAAGCGATTTCGGCACACCCCCAAACCGAATTGACGGCTATTTCAGACGCGGTGAATGATGCCGCTGTCGGTCTGGCTGCTGAGTACGGCGCCAGGGTGCAAAGCTCTGACGAGATTATCGGTGATTCAACGATTGATGCGGTTCTGATCGCAACGCCTACAGATACGCATTCCGACCTGATCGAAGCGGCAACGCAGGCCGGCAAAGCGGTCCTGTGCGAAAAACCCGTAGATCTGGACCTTGAGCGAGCAAAAATTTGCCAAAAAGCCGCGGGCGCGACTGGTCAACCGGTCATGCTTGGCTTCAACCGTCGCTTCGATCCCAATTTCCAGGCGCTGAAAGCCGCCTATGATGGTGGCGAGGTCGGGAAAGCTGAGCTGTTGTCCATAACGTCGTTTGATCCGGCGCCGCCTCCGGTGAGTTATGTCAAGGTATCGGGCGGGTTGTTCCGGGACATGATGATCCATGATTTTGACATGGCCAACTATCTGATGGGGCAGATGCCTGTCACCATTTCAGCCGTGGGAACCTCGGTCGTCGATCCGGAAATTGGGCAGGCCGGTGACGTAGATACGGCTGTGGTAACAATGACTTACCTGGATGGTAGCCTTGCTGTCATAAAGAACTCGCGGCGCGCAGCCTACGGGTACGATCAACGGGTCGAGCTGCTTGGTTCAAAGGGTCTTTTGCAGGCGCATAATGTCCTTGAGAACTCGGTTGTTAAATCAACAGCCGACGGCGTGACCGGAGCGAAGCCAACATACTTCTTTCTTGAACGCTACATGGCCGCTTACCGCGCCGAATGGGATGCGTTTACGCGCGCCATTCAGTCCGGCTCGGACGTGCCGGTAACACTTGAGGATGGTGTCGCGGCGTTGGCGATGGCCGAAGCCGCAACGCGCTCGGCGAAATCCGGAAGGCCCTTAGCGATGGAGGAAGTTTTTTTGAAACCGGTTGCAAAATGATCGGATTTCCGGAAACTGAAGGAAGCTCGATCACCGATCGGAGCAGACGAGATTCGGTTTAGCCGAATGGCCGGGCAGACCCGGCACCAAGATTGAATTTTCTATTGGGAGGAATGGAAATGAAAAAAATCGTAAAAGGTGTGCTGATGGCCAGCGCAGTCGCATTTGCCGGCGCCACAGGCGTTGCGGCAGAAGGCGAGAAGTATATTCTGGTCAGCCATGCTCCGGACAGTGACAGCTGGTGGAACACCATCAAAAACGGCATCGCCCTGGCGGGCGAGCAGATGGGTGTTGAGGTCGAGTACCGCAATCCGCCTACTGGTGACCTTGCCGACATGGCACGGATCATTGATCAGGCCGCGGCTTCGGGTCCCAACGGTATCATCACAACTCTGGCCGACCCGGACATTCTGGAAGGCCCGATCAGGGCTGCCGTAGATTCTGGTATCGACGTCATCATCATGAATACCGGCACGCCGGAAAAGGCGCGCGAAGTTGGTGCACTGATGTATGTCGGCCAGCCGGAATATGACGCTGGATTGGCTGCGGGCCAGCGTGCTAAAGGTGATGGCATCGGCTCGTTCCTGTGTGTGAACCACTATATCGTGCAGCCATCCAGCCAGGAACGCTGTCAGGGCTTTGCAGACGGTCTGGGCATCGAGCTGGGCGAGCAGATGATCGACGCAGGGCAGGACCCGGCCGAGATCAAAAACCGCGTTCTGGCTTACCTCTCGGCAAACCCCGAAACGGATGCCGTTCTGACACTTGGCCCGACTTCGGCTGACCCGACCATTCTGGCGCTGGAAGAAAACGGCATGGCCGGTGACATCTACTTCGGCACCTTCGATCTGGGTGGTGAAATCGTCAAAGGCATCAAAAGCGGTGTGATCCAGTGGGGTATCGACCAACAGCCCTTCCTGCAGGCCTACCTGCCTGTCGTTGTGATGACGAACTACCATCGCTATGGCGTCCTGCCGGGCAACAACATCAACTCGGGCCCCGGTTTCGTAACCGCTGACGGGTTGGAAAAAATCGAAGAGTTCGCGGGCGAATACCGCTGATCTTCAAAACGGTGCGGACGCACGATGTGTGTCCGCACCACCAGATGCAAGCATTCAGACGAACGCGCCAAGGAGGCAACAATGGCTGAGTCAGCGCAATCCGCAGTCGGTGGTGACGAGCGGGTAAAAGAGATATCACCTCTACGCCAGGCCCTGATACGCCCCGAATTGGGCGGAATGGTCGGCACAGTCGCAGTATTCACGTTTTTTCTGCTGTTTGCTTTTGACAGCGGCATGTTCACCAGTCAGGGCGTGATGAACTGGTCCGTGGTTTCCGCGCAGTTCATGATCATCGCTGTTGGAGCCTGTTTGCTTATGATCGCCGGTGAGTTTGACCTTTCCGTCGGCTCAATGATCGGGTTCGCGGGCATGATGATCGCGATTTTCTCGGTCACTCTTAGCTGGCCGGTCTGGATTGCCATCATGGTGACCTTTGTACTTTGCGTCTCGATTGGGGCGCTGAACGGCTTTATCGTCGTGCGCACCGGGTTGCCCAGCTTTATCGTGACGCTGGCCTTCCTGTTTATTCTGCGTGGTTTTACCATTTTTCTACCGCAAACAATCGAGCGGAAAACAATCATTGGCGGCATCCGGGATGTAGCCGAGGGCGATTGGCTGGCATCGGTGTTTGGCGGCAAAATAGGGCAGGGCTTTTTCGTCTGGTTGGGCGATAATGACCTAATCGGAACTTTTGAACGCGGCACGCGCGAGGGTCAGCCGGTGGTTGACGGTATCCCCATGCTGATCATTTGGGCCATCGTGCTTATCATCTTCGGCCATGTGCTTCTGACCAAAACAAAATTCGGCAACTGGATCTTCGCCTCGGGTGGCGACGCCGAGGCTGCCCGAAACTCGGGTGTTCCGGTGAACAGAGTCAAAGTTCTGATGTTCATGTTCACCGCCTTCTGCGCGACAGTTTTTGCGACCTGTCAGGTGATGGAATTCGGTTCCGCTGGTGCGGATCGCGGATTGTTGAAGGAATTCGAAGCGATCATCGCCGTGGTCATTGGCGGTGCGCTGCTGACCGGCGGATATGGCTCCGTAATTGGGGCGGCGCTTGGGGCTTTGATCTTTGGCGTGGTGCAACAGGGGCTGTTTTTTGCCGGGGTCGAAAGCTCTCTGTTCCGGGTGTTTCTGGGCGTGATCCTGTTGGGTGCCGTGATCCTGAACACCTACATCCGTCGCATCATCACAGGAGAACGCTGAGATGACTGAAGATACCAATTTCCATCATGGTGATGTGCAGGGTCAGGATCCGATCATCCGGATGATCGACATTGAAAAGCACTTTGGCTCCGTGATTGCTCTGGCCGGGGTCAGCTTTGATCTGAAACCGGGTGAGTGTCACTGCCTTCTGGGTGACAATGGCGCGGGTAAATCGACCTTCATCAAGACCATGTCCGGGGTCCACAAGCCAACGGCTGGCGAGATCATCTTTGAAGACAAACCTATGCATTTCGAGGACCCGCGCGATGCTATCGAAGCCGGGATCGCAACAGTGCACCAACATCTGGCGATGATCCCGCTGATGAGCGTCAGCCGCAACTTCTTCATGGGCAATGAACCCACGCGCAAGGTCGCGGGGATCAGCTTTTTTGACAAGAAACAGGCTGATGAGATCACCATGGAAGAGATGCGCAAAATGGGCATCAACCTGCGTGGTCCCGATCAGGCTGTGGGTACGTTGTCAGGCGGTGAGCGTCAGACGGTTGCGATTGCACGCGCCGTGCATTTTGGCGCTAAGATCCTGATTTTGGACGAACCGACATCGGCTCTTGGCGTGCGCCAGACTTCGAACGTTTTGGCGACCATCGACAAAGTGCGCAGTCAGGGTGTGGGTGTGGTGTTTATTAGCCACAATGTTCGGCACGCGCTGGCGGTCGGCGATCGGTTTACGGTGTTGAACCGGGGTAAAACACTGGGCACGGCCAAACGGGGTGAGATTTCGCCCGAAGAGCTACAGGACCTGATGGCAGGTGGTCAGGAACTGGCCCAGCTGGAAGGGTCTTTGGGCGGAACGGTCTGACGCGGTCCCGCGCAGACCCAGCTTTCGAAAAACTGGAATTCAACGGAGTGGCCATGTGGCCTTGAGTTGAAAGGGATCAATATGGGCAAAACTATCAGACTGACCGCAGCGCAAGCTCTGGTTCGCTATCTGGGCGCGCAGATGAATGAGGCCGGAGAGCCGTTTATCGCAGGTGTCTGGGCTATTTTCGGCCATGGAAACGTGGCTGGCCTGGGCGAGGCGCTGCATGCAATGAAAGACAGCTTGCCGACTTATCGCGGCCATAACGAGCAGACGATGGCGCATTGTGCCATCGCTTACACCAAACAGATGCGGCGATCACGGGCGATGGCGGTGACCTCGTCCATCGGACCGGGCGCGACCAACATGGTGACAGCCGCCGCCTTGGCGCATGTGAACCGCTTGCCGGTGCTGATCATCCCCGGGGATATCTTCGCAACGCGTGGTCCCGATCCGGTGTTGCAGCAGATTGAAAGCTTTGGCGACGGTACCGTCAGCGCAAATGACTGTTTCAAACCCGTCAGCCGCTATTTCGACCGGATCAGCCGACCGGAACACCTGCTGACCGCTCTGCCGCGCGCTTTCCGCACCATGACGGACCCCGCCGACTGCGGACCGGCAACACTAGCCTTCTGTCAGGATGTTCAGGCCGAGGCCTATGACTATCCCGAAAGCTTTTTTGAGCCGCGCGTCTGGTATCAGCGCCGCATCCGCCCAGATGAGGGTGAGCTGGCCCGCGCTGTGGCGGCTATCAAGGCGGCAAAGCGCCCGGTTATTGTCGCCGGTGGCGGCGTTCACTACTCTGGTGCGACCGATGCGCTGCAGAGTTTCGTGGAAACGCACAATATCCCGATCACGGAAACACAGGCAGGTAAATCCGCTTTGGCATGGGATCACCCGCTGAACCTCGGGCCCGTAGGTGTGACAGGCGGCGAACCGGCCAATTCCGTCTGCGCCGAAGCTGACTTGGTTCTGGCCGTTGGATCTCGCTTACAGGATTTCACCACCGGGTCTTGGGGCCTGTTCTCAAACCCTCAGCGCGAGATGATCTGTCTGAATACCGCTGCTTATGATGCAGAAAAACACGGCGCGATGCCGCTGCAATCAGATGCACGCGTCGGGCTGGAGGAGCTGGGTGCGGCTTTGCAGGGATACCGGGCCGACCCTGTGCAAGATACGCTTAAGGCGGATTGGTTCGGCAAGGTCGACAAACTGACCGATGCCCCCGGCGACGGGAACGCATTGCCAACAGATATGCAGGTTGTTGGTGCGGTTCAGCGTGCCTCGAACAATGACACTGTCGTTATGTGCGCGGCGGGCACCATGCCCGGAGAGCTGCACAAGCTTTGGAAAGCACCACGTCCCGGTGCCTATCACATGGAATACGGCTTTAGTTGCATGGGGTATGAGATTGCCGGTGCGATGGGCATCAAGATGGCGCAACCGGATCGCGACGTGATCTGCTTTACCGGTGACGGCACCTATATGATGGCGAACTCGGAAATGGCTTCGGCCGCGATGATGGGCATCTCGTTCACCGTGGTCATCACCGACAACCGGGGCTTTGGCTGCATCAATCGTCTGCAGATGGGCACCGGTGGTGCCGAGTTTAACAACCTTTTGGATCATGCGGTGCATGAAACCCCATCGACCATTGATTTCGCGGCCCATGCCGCGGCAATGGGCGCAACTTCGGTCAAGGTCACTTCGATTGTCGAGCTGGAAGACGCGCTGGCTAAACGCGGCGATTTCCAGGGGCCTTACGTGGTGGTTATCGACACCGACCCGTACCCGTCGACCGAATATGGCGGCACGTGGTGGGAAGTGGCGGTGCCCGAGGTCAGCGTCCGCCCCGAAGTGAACGAAAAACGCGCAGCCTATGAGCTGGCGATCAAGGAAAGAAACACGAAATGAGCGTGAAAATCGGGATTTCTCCGATCGCCTGGCAGAATGATGACCTGCCGGACCTGACGGCGGCGTACACGATGGAACAAGCCCTGAAAGAGGCGCGCGAGATCGGATACACCGGTGTCGAGCGTGGTCAGCGGATGCCCAGCGATACCGAAGGGCTGCGTGCCTATCTGGAAGGCAATGACATTGCGCTCTGTGGCGGGTGGTGCTCGGGTTTCTCGCTGGTCAATGATTTCGCAGCAGAACGCGAGGCTGTGCGGGAACAGGTTGAACAGTTCGTGGCCCTGAATAGTCCATGTATTGTCTATGCCGAATGCTCAAACACCGTGCAGGGTCAGGCTGGTACGCCGGTCAACAACCGGTCCAAGCTATCCAAAGACGAAGTGTTGGCCTATGCCGCCAAGGTCACCGAACTTGCTAAATGGATGGCCGACCAGGGTATGCCGATGGCCTATCATCATCACATGGGCACGATCATCGAGACCGAGGATGACGTGAACTGGTTGATGGAAGGTTCGGGCCCGGAGGTGAACCTGTGCTTTGACACTGGGCACCTACTTTTCGGTGGCGGGGATGTGATGGCGACCCTCAAACGCTGGGGCGACCGTGTGCATCACGTGCATTTCAAAGATATCCGCCCGGCTGTGGTGCAGGACGTAAAGGAGAATGATCGCAGCTTTCTCGATGCGGTCGTCGCCGGAGCATTCACCGTTCCAGGTGACGGGTGTATCGACTTTCAGGCTGTGGCGAATGCGCTCAAATCCTTGGATTACAACGGATGGATTGTTGTCGAGGCCGAACAGGACCCGGCCAAGGCTCCGCCATACGAATATTCCAAGAAAGGCTACGAGCACATTCTCGACGTCTGTGGACAGGCAGGATTGGAGGCCCAAGCGTAACAACTCTCCCTTCGGGGTTAACACCGAAGCCATGAAAAAGGAGAACTCTCATGGTAAATCAGCAGCTAGGTTTTGTCGGCTATTTCGACCGGGAATCCTGTGATCTGGATGAATTCAAGGTATTGACCTCGCAGAACCTTACAGCCGATGTCGTCCCGCACGCCGCCTCGATCGAAAAGAACGTTCCAGTCTATGACATGGACGAGTTGAGCCCTGCGCTAGAAAACGTAGGTAAGCGCAAGGCTCTGCTGGCCGAGTGGGGCCATGTGTTGGACAAATCATCGGGCGTGATCGTTCTGAAACGTGCGTTCTCCGATACGTCCGTGATTGACCGCGCAACCGATGTCTTTCGCCAGATCATAGCTGACGAAAGACAAAGCGGCGCGGGAGAGGGTGACCACTTTGCGGCGTCCGGGGCCAATGACCGGATCTGGAACGCGCTGCAAAAACAATGCCTGCGCGATCCCGAGGGCTTTGCCCTCTATTTCGGAAACACGGCTGTTGCCGCAGCCTGCGAGGCGTGGTTGGGGCCAAACTATCAGGTCACGGCACAGATCAATCAGGTGCGTCCGGGTGGTAAAGCGCAGCAGGCGCATAGGGATTACCACCTTGGATTTCAGAGCGCAGAAAGTGCTGCGTGCTATCCAGTGCACGCACATCTTGTTACGGCATCACTGACATTGCAGGGGGCGATTGCCCATTGCGACATGCCGGTCGAAAGCGGGCCAACCAAGCTGCTGCCGTTCTCGCAGCTTTATCCGCCGGGCTATCTGGCGTTTCATGACGAGGGTCATCGCGAGTATTTCGAAGACAGCTATATCCAGCTGGCGCTGGACAAGGGCGATGCTGTGTTCTTCAACCCGGCACTGTTCCACGCGGCTGGTGAAAATCGCAGTGCGGATATCGACCGGATGGCGAACCTGTTGCAAATCTCCTCCGCTTTTGGTCGCGCGATGGAAACCGTTGACCGGCGGTCCATGTCTGAGGCGGTGTTCCCTTCGCTTATTGCATTGAAACAACGCGGACAGATGAAAGGGGCCGAACTGGATGCAGCCATCGCGGCCACGGCAGAGGGATACCCGTTCCCGACCAATCTGGATACGGACCCACCGGTCGGCGGCAACGCACCGGAAAGTCAGGCCGATATTTTGCGACGTGCTGTGTCCGAAGGCTGGACCGAACAACAACTGACCGAAACATTCTTGGCGCTGCAAACAAGGCAAGCAGCCTGAAGGAATACGGGCGGGCGTTCCAAGCCCGCCCCACACGGAGAAAAACAAATGGCCGACCTGCTCAAAAAACCCTTTGGGACCAGAGGTAAAGTGCATGACATCACTCCGGCAAGCGCCGGGTGGCGGTACGTCGGGTTTGCGCTTTACCACCTGCGGGCAGGCGACACAGTGGCCGAGGCGACGGGTGATCGTGAGGTCATTCTGGTCATGGTCGAAGGCAAGGCCCGCATCGCCGGAGCTGACCGAGACTGGGGTGTTCTGGGCGATCGGATGAACGTGTTCGAAAAGACACCGCCGCACTGCCTGTATCTGCCGAACGGCACAGAATGGACGGCTACAGCCGAAACGGATTGCGTGATTGCGGTGTGTACAGCCCCGGGCAAGAATGGCCACTCTGCGCGACGCATCGGCCCCGACGGCATTACTCTGACCGAGCGCGGCAAGGGTGCAAATACGCGCTATATCAACAACATCGCGATGGAGAATGAGGACTATGCCGATAGCTTGCTGGTGACCGAAGTGTTTACGCCAAGCGGGCATTGGTCATCGTATCCCAGCCATCGACATGATGAAGATGATTTTCCGCGGATCACCTATCTGGAAGAGACCTACTATCACCGTCTGAACCCGGCGAACGGGTTCGGGATTCAGCGCGTCTATACCGATGATAGGCAGTTGGATGAGACTATGGCTGTTTCCGATGGTGATGTTGTTTGCGTGCCCCGCGGTCATCACCCATGCGGCGCACCCTACGGGTTCGAGATGTATTATCTGAACGTTATGGCCGGACCGCTGCGCAAATGGCGTTTTGTTCCGGCCCCCGAAGTTGAATGGATCATGGAGCGCGACGCGTAACGCCCACGCCTACCTTTGCGCAGGGGCACCAAAGGCCCGTATGACCATGCGGGCTGCCGCCTCAACCGGGTCGTGGGTCTCTTTCAGGATCGTCACGCGGTCAAATCTGTCCGTGTCGCGGTTGACTGCCTCGCGCAGCGCGTTGCCAAACGCCATACGCAGTTCTGTCCCGATATTGAACTTGCAGATCGACGTTTTCCGCGCCAACCGGCTGCGTTGTTCCACAGGCACGCCAGAGCCGCCATGAATGACCAACGGAACATTTGTTGCCGAGTCGATTTCGGCGATGCGGACCTCATCCAAACCGCCCTCTTTGTCTTGTTGCAGATGGACGTTTCCGACTGAGATGGCCATCGCGTCCACGCCGCTTTCACGAGCGAACTGCGCGGCCTCGTTTGGGTCTGTCCCGTTCGATCCTTCGCCGCCGGAATAGCCGACAAAGCCGATCTCACCTTCGCAGGAAATACCGGCCGCATGGGCCATTTCGGCAATGGCAGCAGTTTCGTCGATGTTTTGCTGCAGCGGCTTGCGTGACCCGTCAAACATGAGCGATGTGAACCCGCTGTCCAATGCGATCTTGCAGTCCTCGAATGTATAACCGTGATCCAGATGGGCCACGACCGGAACCGAAGCTTTTTCCGCCAGGAAGCGAAACATCTTGCCCAGAACAGGCAGGGGCGTGTGTTCGCGGCAGCTTGGACCAGCCTGAAGGATCACCGGCGCATTTTCCGCCTCGGCTGCGGCTACATAGGCGCGCATATCCTCCCATCCCAGTGTAACAAGCCCGCCAACAGCGTAGCCGTTTTCGTATGCAGGGGTGAGGACGTCTTTGAGTGTGGCGAGGGTCATTTGAATTTGGCAATCATGTCTTTGATGCCCGGAATGGTCTCGACCTGATAGGCATGGGTTGGTTGAAAAAACTGAACCAGCGAACGCTGAGTCAGGCCGCCAAGGATAGTGAAATAGTACATCTCGTATCCCGGCAGAACACAGCAGGGGTGGTACCCCTTGTCGATGCAGATCGTTGAGCCGTCGACGATGTGATAGGCGTCGCCCGGTTCGTTATCTTCACGCTGCAACATCTGAAGGCCCGACCCCCAGTTGGGTTTGAAACGGAAATTGTAGGTCTCGTCGTGCCGCGTCTCGTCGGGCAGACGGTTCGTGTCATGCTTGTGGCTGGGGAATCCGGACCAGCCACCCTGACCCACAGTGTACAGCTCACTGATCAGCAGGCGACCCACTTTGTCGTGCTGTTTCTGGCCGAGGATGTGTTTGATTTTGCGATGGGTTTTCGTGTCGTCGCTTCCGTATTGAACCAAGTCATGTTCACGCACGTCGAACGGATCCAGCACCTTGTCGTACTTGGCGCCCGCTATGAAGATTTCGGTTTCATCCGACACGCAGACCAGTTGGACCTTAGCGCCGACCGGCACATAAACGCCTTCCGGATCCCCATCCCAGACGTCTTCGCCCCGCTTGCCCAGCTTGGCGAACTGCTCGCCTTCTACATCGACATCGACGCTGCCCGTGGCGGGCACGATACACGTCTCATAACCGGGCACTTGATATTCAAACGCTTCGCCCTTTTTCAGTTTGACGATGTTGAAGTAATTCAGCGGAACCGTTGGATCATCGGCGTCGACGATCGGTTTGTTCTGATTGTCATAGGGAGCGATATGCATGAGGGTTTCCTATGTCGTTGGGCCGGGATGGGACGCAAGAAACGCGTCCAGCTCCGACGTTGTTGGCATGGCTGGGGCGCAGCCGGGCTTTGACACAACGATCGAGGCGCAAGCCGAACCGCGCATGACTGCATCCTTAAGCTCGCTTCCAGCGGCGATCGAGGCCAGCAACCCCGCCATAAAGCTGTCGCCAGCACCGTTGGGTTTGACGGCCTCTACCGGATAGATGCCGGTTTCGATTTCCTGACCATCCACCAGAGTCACTGCGCCTTTTTCGCCCATCTTGTAGATCACGATCCGTCCCGGTTTCGCCGCCAACTCCTTGGCTTTGGCGAAGCCTTTGTCGATGCCGCCAGCCATGAACCCAAATTCTTCGTCATTGCCGACGATTAGATCGCATGCTTCGCCCGCGCGCGACAGGACTTCGGCGGCAACCTCAGGTGATGGCCAGCTGTAAGGACGGTAGTCGATGTCAAAAATCACCGGCACCCCCGCCTTGCGCGCGTTGTCGAACGCGCGAAACGTGGCGCTGCGCGAGGGTTCAGCGGCAAACACCGTTCCGGCAGATATCACGGCTGAAAATTTGCCGTAGTCGACCTTGTCCATGTCATCCTCGGTCACTTGAAAGTCGACTGCGCCGTTGCGGTAGATGACATTCTGAAATTCTTCGATCCGGCTTTCGTAAACGGCCAGAGACATGCGGTATTCACCGCCGACGACGCGGATAAAGGACGTGTCTACACCGTAATGAGCAAGTTTATTCAGGCAGAAGCGGCCAACCGCATCATCTGAGATCGAAGTGACCAAGGATGCCTGGCTGCCCAGTTTGACCAACCCCGCGCAGATATTTGCTGATGACCCGCCCAGATCGGCGTGAAACGTGTCGGCGTCTTCGCTTTTAACACCAACGGGATCGGCATACAGGTCCATGCCCGCGCGTCCAAAGACCGCGAACCGGTTTCCTTTGATACCGTCTATCAAAGCGCTCACGTCATGTCCTCCGGCAAAAATGGGCTGGCGAGGATCGTTGGTCCTTGCGTTGAATCGATTCACACGATACTGATTTTGCAACCGGTTGCAAATACATTGTTCGGAGCCGTTGCAGATGCCTGAAATCGGAATTGGAATAATCGGCGGCGGCTATATGGGCAAAGCTCATTCAGTCGCGATGTCAGCCGTAGGCGCAGTGTTCAACACTGCGTTGCGGCCACGACTTGAGATGATTTGCGCGTCCACGCCTGAAAGCGCCGAGCGATACCGCGCGGCTTACGGCTTTCGTCGTGCGACCTCGGATTGGTCTATGCTGGTCAATGATCCGGCAGTGGATGCCGTCGTGATTGCCTCGCCTCAAACAACGCACAGACAGATTGCAGAGGCCGCATTAGCCTTGGGCAAGCCTGTGTTGTGCGAAAAACCACTGGGGTCGTCGCTGGATGATGGGCGCGCGATGGTTTCCGCCGCCGAGACCGCAGGCGTCACCAATATGGTCGGGTTCAACTATGTCAGAACGCCCGCAACACAGTTTGCCCGCCAACTAATAACTGGCGGAGAACTGGGGGACATAACCTGGTTCCGTGGTGAGCATACCGAGGACTTCTACGCCGACCCCGACGCCCCGGCCACATGGCGGACGTCCGGAATGGCCAACGGCACGATCGGTGATCTTGCCCCGCATATGGTCAACGGTGCTTTGGCCCTGATTGGTCCGATTGTCGAGGTTATGGCCGAAGTCGAAACGGTTCATACTGAGCGCCCAGGCGGCACCGTCACCAATGATGACCACGCGCAAATCATGTGCCGGTTTGCCAGTGGCGCCATGGGCAATATCTATGTCAGCCGGATCGCGACAGGTCGAAAGATGGGCTATGCCTATGAAATTACAGGCACCAAGGGTGCAATCCGGTTCGATCAGGAAGATCAGAACGCCTTGTGGCTTTATCGACGCGAAGGACCAGAGGAAGAAAGAGGTTTCACCAAGATACTGACGGGTCCGGCGCACCCCGATTACGAGCCATTCTGTCAGGGCCCCGGTCATGGAACAGGTTATCAGGACCAGATCATCATCGAGGCCAAAGATTTTCTTGAGGCCATTCACACGGGCAAATCAATCTGGCCCACATTCCGCGATGGGCATGAGGTCAACTGCGTCCTTGCCGCCGCGCTGAAATCGTCGGAGCAACGGCAGTGGCAGGACGTCAGTACCGTCTGAACACAAAAACTAAGAGATCATCTAAGAGAGACGAGAACCATGGCAAAGCTGAAATGGGGCATGATTGGTGGTGGTGAAGGCAGTCAGATCGGACCCGCCCACCGGTTAGGAGCGTTGGCGGATGGGATGTTTGAATTCGCCGCCGGAGCGCTGGATCACCGCCCCGACATAGGGCGAGAATATGCGCAACGACTTGGAGTGGCGTCGCATCGTGCCTATGGCGACTGGCAGGAAATGCTGGCCGGCGAAAAGGACCGTCCCGACCGGGTTGATCTGGTGACCATCGCCACGCCGAACTCCACCCATTTTGAGATTGCCAAAGCATTCCTTGAAGCAGGGTTCAATGTGCTTTGTGAAAAACCGATGACGATGACCGTGGAAGAGGGCGAAGAGATCGTCCGCGTTGCAGAGGCCTCGGGCAAGATTTGTGCGGTAAATTATTGCTATTCCGCCTATCCGATGGTGCGCCAGGCGCGTGCGATGGTTCGCGCCGGGGATATTGGAAAGGTGCGTCTGGTTGTGACGAATTTCAGCCATGGCCACCATGGCGACGCGACCGACGCCGATAACCCGCGCGTTCGCTGGCGCTATGACCCGGCGATGGCAGGTGTGTCTGGCCAATTCGCCGATTGCGGTATCCATGCGCTGCACATGGCCAGTTTCATCAGTGACGATGAAGTCAAAACCTTGTCCGCAGATATGGCATCGACCATTTCAAGCCGCGAACTTGAGGACGACGCCATGGTCAACTTCCGAACGGAGGGCGGCGCGGTTGGCCGGCTGTGGACTTCGTCCGTCGCGATCGGGCGGCAGCACGGATTCGACATTCAGGTGTTTGGTGAAACCGGAGGTCTTCGCTGGACGTCCGAGCAGCCCAATCAGTTGATCTATACTCCTGTCGGTGGCCGTACGCAGATCATCGAAAAAGGCGAGGGCGGTCTTCACGGCGACGCGCAGCGATTGTCCCGTGTGGCGATTGCCCATCCCGAAGGGTTCCCGCTGGCCGTGGCCAACATCTATTGCGATCTTGCCGACGCTATTCGCGGAGAGGCACGTGATGGTCTGCCGACACCTGCCGACGGGGTGCGGTCGATCGCAGCCGTGCATGCCGCAGTGGCGTCGGCGAAAAATAACGGGGCATGGACTGACGCGCGCCCGCCGATGTTTCGCTGATCAGGGTCGGGGCCGCAATGTGCCCCGCTCGATCACACGGCACGGGAAAATACGGGCCTCGGGGTAACGCTCGGGGTCTTTCAGCATTTCTTCGACCAGATCGACGGATGCGGTAATGATTTGCTTGATCGGCTGATGAATCGTCGTCAGGTCCACGCTTTCCCAGCGCGACATCTCCATGTCGTTCAGGCCGATGATACCGATATCTTTGCCCGGTTTCAGCCCGTGATCGGATAATGCGGATAGGGCACCTATGGACAGAATATCGTCGCCGCAAAAGTAACCCTCTGCAGGGCCTTCCGCCAATTGCTGAAGCATTTCTTCCCGCCCGGCTTCAAATGAATAGGCGCCTGCGAAGCAATGCGTCACTTCGAGTTCTGGGCGCTTTTCAACTTCTTCCATGAAGCCGCGATACCGATCCATCGCCGATGTCGCATCTTGCGGGCCGCCCAGATAGCCGATACGACGATACCCCCGCGACGACAGCTCGCGCGCGGCCATGCGTCCGCATTCAACGTTGTCTATGCCTACAACATGCACCTCAGGTGACGTCGCTGATCGACCGAAAGTGTGCACAACCGGAACACCTGCATCGTGGAACGCCTTGGCAAAGCTGGGCGGCAAGGTAGATGAGGCGACAATGGCAGCATCCACAGAATATTGCCTCAGCATTCGGACCGAGTTTGTCGGCTCGGTTTCATCGGTCAGGTTCACGATCAGCGGACGCAGTCCGCGTTCCTGCAGGGCGCGGGTGAACTGGTCAAAGACTTCAAGAAAAATGGGGTTGTGGAAGTTGTTGGAAATCAGCCCAATCAACTTGGTCCTGCCGGTGGTGAGGGATGAAGCCAAGGCGTTTGGGCTGTACCCCAGTTCGGCCGCAGCCTTTTCCACCTTGCTACGTGTCTTTGGCGAGACGGATGCGCCTTCGGTAAAGGTCCGCGACACGGCAGAGCGGGATACACCGGCCAGTGCGGCCACTTCTTTTAGGGTCACACTCATGGCTGGCACCGATGGGTTCGGGGATGGCTTGCAGTCAAATTCATGGGAAAATACTACGCCTTATCGCGTCTAGTTTGCAATCGGTTGCAAGGCTGTGCTGAAAAGACGTTGGGTTCCTTGCAGAAGGGCATGCCAAGGCTTTGACACTCCGACTTGGATGCAATCTGTAAGTCCAAGCGTTGTATCGAAGGTGTTATCAGCATGCGCTCCGCACTTAACGACCCTGACAATGCGTGGCCAGCAACCTGAGAAAACCCCTTCTCCGAGCTCATTGAAGCAATGACCATTCAAGACGGTTATCTCCGCACACTTCAGCCCGAACGCGCATTGCCCCGCTTTTGGTGGGCGCGGTGACGATTGTGCCTTCTTTGACTGGCGACAAGGGTGTTGCCGTCCATCGCAGTCTTTGTTCCGGGGTAACATGCTTAAGAGGGCGCTGCAGGCTGGGTTCTTCGTAAAAAACGGGGCGGTTTGGTGCATGAACATTCAGGGATGTCATCTTGTAGGCGGTGAACACATCAAACGGCTTGCTCCGTTTTATGGCCGCCCGCATGGAATGCCGCCACGCATCCAGACCTGCTGGTGACACATAGAGAATAGCTATTGCTCCGGCCATAGAATGCAGTCGCAGCCAATCGCTGTTCTCAGTCGAAGCGAGTGCAAGGTTGTAATGCGCGCGGTGGCCGAAGCTTTGAACATAGCGACGTGTCCAGGGAAAGCAGCCGAAGGGTGAAATCCCCAAATAAACGATGTCCGCATCTTTTGGAATTTCGGGAATGGTCAGATCTTCGGTCAACGCGGAGACATCATCCTCCAGAACCAATGCCGGGAGCGTTTTGAGTGACTCAAGCGCTGCAAGGTGGGCGCGGGCGCAGTTTAAGGCATGGCTTTGTCCGGTGCTGCCTTCTGAAAATGAAAAACTGATGCCGTGCTTGTTCATCAAGTTGGTCATATGAAGCCGCCTGCTTTTGTTATCGGGTAAATTGATGACCCGGCAGTCTGAAACGATTGCGCTCAACTTCTTCATTCTGGTGTCCGTCAGCCGCGCCACGCAATTCGCACAGCCGATGAATGATCGTGGATCGTGGATTTCAAGATGCTTGAGCATCGGATCTGTTGCAATCGTTTTTAGCCTATGCGGGGCATGGGACATGGATCTGAATCCGCCTGACAACGACTGTCAGGCAAGAGACAAAGTTGGGCTGTTCTTGCATAGCTCGGACGCCTGCCAAAACAGAACATCCTCAAAATCCTGAAGCGCCTGTGATTTCGCCTGTGTCGCGGGGTACAACAAACCAAAGGTCATCCACCGCTCTGGTGCGATCGGAACCAGGGCCAGACGTTCTTTTGTTTCCTGTGCTGCGACCAGTTCGTCGGCAATCGTGATGCCAGCACCTTCTGCGACAAGCGAACAGGCAAGCTGGGACGCCGCGACTTCACAGGTATGTCTGGGATTGACGCCCGCAGACCGGAAGATGTCATCAAGCTGTTCGCGCAATAGAAGCCCGTTCATCAGCCGAATGACCGGCTCGCGGGCGAGATCAGTGGCGGTTACCGACTTGCGATCAGACAATGCATGCGCAACAGGTAAAACAGCCTGCGCCCGCACCCGCAGCAGGGGTTTTGTCCTGACGCCCGGATGCTCGACCGGCAATGCCCCGATTCCGATGTCATATTCACGACCGGCAAGCCATTTGCTGGCCTCGCGCCGCGCCCGGATATCCAGAGTTACGTTTGTATCAGGGTGGGCTTGTAAAAACATCGCAAGCGCCGGTGCCGAAATTGCCCTTGCGATACGCGGCATCGTGACCACGCGCAGTGTTTCCGTACGTCCGGCTTTAATCTCTGCAGCGATGCGGGGCACTTCATCAAGGTTGTCCAAGATACGCCCCGCTTCGCGGTAGAACGCCAAACCCTCACGCGTGGGTGTTAGATTGCGGCCACTGCGGTCAAACAGTGTCAGGCCCAATTCTGCCTCAAGCCCAGAGATCAGTCGGCTGATTGCAGGCTGACTCAGGTGCAGGATTTCAGATGCGGCCACGAGCGTTCCTTCGGAAAGGGTGGCACGAAAGGCGCGAAGGGCTTTGATATTCATTAGGCAGACTCTTTACTATTTTGCAAGATAAGATAACATCTTTGCATTTTTATTAACACTAAATTTAAGCTAAATAAAATCGCATCTTTAGGGAGGATGCTATGAAGCGTAGAACAATTCTCACTGCTGTTCTGGCGGCAGTAACCGTGACTGCAACAGCAACAGCAAGTTTCGCAGCCGACTGGCCGAAACGTCCGATCAACCTGGTTGTTCCATACAAAGCCGGCGGCGGTACAGACGCTTATGCCCGCGCTATTTCGGCAGCAGCCGAAGGGATTCTGGACGTTCCAGTTGTCGTCGTGAACAAACCCGGCTCGGGCGGTCTGAATGGTGCGAACTCGGTCGTGGGTGCACGCCCCGACGGCTATACTTTGATGATGACGTCGGGCGGTTCGTTCCTGTTGTCGACCATGACACGTGACACCGATATCGATGCACTGGACAGCTTTGAGTTTGTTGCTCAGGTCGGTCAGCTGCAAACGTCGCTGATGGTGCCGCTGAACAGCCCGTTCGAGTCCGTTCAGGACGTGATCGACGCGGCCAAAGCCAACCCCGGTCAACTGCGTTGGGCCCATTCGGGTCGCGGAGGCTTCCACCACGTTGGTGGCATGGGTTTCCTAGCCAGTAACGGCATCGAAGCTCAGGACGTACCGTTCAAAGGTGGCGGGCCGACCCGTGCTGCACTGATCGGGGAACAGGCTGACTTTGGTTTCCTGGGTGTTCAGCAGCTGGCAGGGTTTGAAGAGCAGCTTCGCGCCCTGGCGGTTAACAGCCAAGAACGTGATCGCATCATGAAAGACGTGCCTGCGTTTGGCGAACTGGGCATTCCGTTTGCCGCTGTTTCTTCGCCAGTGATCGTGTTCGCTCCGAAGGGCACACCGGCCGAGGTCGTTGCCGCGATGGAAACTGCGCTGGAGCAAATCGCCGCGAAACCCGAATTTGCCGAACTGCTGGCCTCGCGCGGAACAGGCCCGGTCTATCAGAATGGTGCGGACGCTAAAGCAACGCTGTCCGCCATGAAAGAGGACGCCGCTCCCCTGGTCGAAAGTCTGACCAACTAAAGTCCTCGGGGCCGGGTGGATATTCTTCCCCCGGCCTTTTTGTATCTAACGCAATCAGGGAGGAACGATATGCGCGCCTATGCAGAAGGCCTTGTGCTTGCCCTTATTTCCATCGTTGCCATTTGGGGCGCCTGGCAAGTGCCAGCAGCCTCGCCGGGGGATACCTGGGCTGGCATCGTGCCATTTTCAGCATCCATCGCACTGCTGTTTCTTTCCGGCTTGTTACTGTTAGGTGCCGTTCGGCAAACGGCAGGCGATACCGGTCAGGAACAGGATAGCGGAGCAACCCTGCAGATCATCGGCCTGTTCATCATCGCCCTGATCTATCAGCAATCATTCCGCTGGTTTGGCTATCTTTTGCCAACGGCGATCGCTGCGCCGGTCGTTTTGTACTTTTTCGGAGTTCGCAGCTGGATCAGTCTGGCGGTTTCCGTCGTTCTGTGCCCGTTGATCTTCCACCTCATCTTTTTTGTGCTGCTTGGTGTGTACCCGCCTTATGGCGAGGTATTTGACCTGCTCAGCTGGATACAGGGGTAATCCGTCATGGAAATTTTTCCCGCACTTCTTTCGGTCATAACCGACCCCAGTTTGCTGTTTGCCATCGTGCTGGCCGCAGCTGTGGGCATGGTTGTTGGGGCCACGCCCGGTCTGACCGCATCGGCAGCGATTGCCATGCTGCTGCCCATCACCTTTTACATGTCGCCACTATTCGCGCTCGCCTTCCTGTATGTGATCGGTAAGTCCGGTCGCTATGGCGGCTCGATCGCGGCAATTCTGTTCAACACGCCGGGCACTGCAGCCAGTGCCGCGACACAGATTGACGGTTATCCTCTTGCACGCGCCGGCCAGGCCGGCAAGGCGATGAAGGTCGCGACCATATCATCAGTCATCGGTGACCTCATGGGGGATATCCTGCTGGTCGTCGGCGTCGGTTTCATTGCATCTATTGCCCTAAAGCTTGGCCCGCCAGAAACCTTTGCGATCTACTTTGCAGCCTTCGTGGTCATCGGTTCGGTCATCGGCAGCTCAATCGTGAAAGGATTGGCATCTGCTCTGATGGGTATTTTGATCGCCATGGTCGGATTGGACCCCATCTCAAGCGAAGAGCGCTATACCTTTGGCTCGTTCGACCTGTCCAACGGGGTTGGCCTTGTGCCCCTGATGATAGGAGTATTTGTTCTGGGCGAGGTCTTTGCCCAATTGGAAACGCGTCGCAAGGCATCCGGCGAAACCGAAGAGAATGAAAGCACGGCAGACGGCAACAGCCTGACATGGGAAGAGTACAAACCTTGCTTGCCCCATGCGTTCCGTGGTGGCTTTATCGGCGCAGGCATCGGTGTGCTGCCAGGCCTGGGTTCGGCTATTGCCGCATTCATTTCATACGGTGAGGGCAAGCGCCGTGCCAAGAACCCCGAAAAGTGGGGCAAGGGCGCGCTGGAAGGTGTGGCAGCACCCGAAGCCGCAAACAACGCGGTATCTGGTCCGTCGATGGCCCCGCTGCTGACGCTGGGCATCCCGGGCTCGACGATTGGTGCAATCCTATTGGGTGTTTTCCTGATCCACGGCATCCAGGTTGGGCCAACCCTGTTTCTGACCGACAAAGAGCTGGTCTACAAACTGTTCGGGTGTGGGATGCTGGGTATCGTGGCCTATGGTCTGATCGGCTATTTCGGTGCCACTCAGGTTGCGCGAATTATTCTGAAGATCCCAACCAATGTCCTGTACCCGCTGATTTTCCTGACTGCGTTTGTTGCTTCGTATTCCGCGCGTGGATCAATGTTTGACGTGACGGTCATGACCTGTGCGGGCTTTGCTGGTTGGCTGATGCGCAAATACGACTTCAACGTTGCGGCATTCGTCATTTCGTTCGTACTGGCCAAAGGTGCTGAAGAAACATTCCGTCAGTCGTTGCTGATGTCGGATGGTGGCGCTCTGATCTTCGTTGAACGCCCGATCGCTCTGGCCTTCCTGGTCATCGGCGCAGGGGCAATTGCCTTCCGCGTCCGCGGGATCATGAAAGAGCGCAAGATCGCAAAGGGAGCGTTGGAAGATGCTTGAGCACTCCCTCTATCGCGACTGCTTTTCCAGCGCCGATATGCGGTCCGTCTGGTCGGAACACGCCACGATCTCGGCCTGGTTGAAGGTTGAACAGACGCTGGCCCGTCACCAGGCGCTGGAAAACCTGATCCCGCAAGAGGCTGCAGATGCGTTGGATGCGGTGTCGGTCTGCAATCTGGATACTGAGCGGTTGCACGAAGACATGATGCTTGTCGGGCGCCCAATCGTTGGTCTGGTCGAACAATTGCGAAGGCAGGTCGGTGAGCACGCGACAAAAGTCCACTACAGGGCGACAACACAGGACATAATGGACACCGCTCTGGCCCTGCAAATGAAGATCGGTCTGGAGCATATCCAGACCGGACTGCAAAGACTGACCAGCGCTATTGAGCAACATATCGATCAGCTTGGTGATACTGTCATGATCGGTCGCACGAATGGCCAGCATGCCTTGCCTATACGGGCCGAAACTAAACTGACCGTCTGGAAAGTTGAACTACAGCGGCGGGCACAAGCGTTGGAAGAAGCAGGCGTTCGCGGCCTGAATGTCCAGATTGGTGGCCCCGTTGGCGATCTGCGCGGTTACGAAAACGGGACAGGGCATCGCATCAAGGAAGGTGTTGCAGCCACCTTAGGTCTGAACATGGTGGAACCCCATTGGCAAAACGCCCGTGACGGGCTTGCCGATGTTGTAACTGCGCTGGGAGGGCTGTGTGCGACGCTGTGCAAAATCTCGCATAACGTCAATCTGTTGTCCTCATCGGATATTTCCGAATGGTCCGAGGTGCATGAAGCCGGTAAAGGCGCGTCTTCGGCCATGGCGCACAAACAGAACCAGCGCGCGTCAGAATTCGGAGAGGCCGTCGCCCGGCTTGGACGACAGCGGGCTGAACAGATCGGCGAATTCACTACCCATCAACACGAACGTTCGGGTGGTATGTGGATTGGCGAATGGATCGTTATTCCCGAGACGTTCTTGCTGACGTCGGGCGCTTTGTCATGGGTCGAAACGATCTTTGCGAACCTGGTTGTGGATTCTGAATCCATGGCCCGCAAGGTTACCGACTTTGAGTATAGCACGGCAGGGAAAACGCACTGAAGCGATAAGACTGGTCATATCACCGCTCATTTCTCGAGCGGTGATTGACGATGCGGGATAACATCACTGGGTCCTGCGCCTGAATTGGGGCTTACGCTTTTCCAGAAAGGCATTCATGCCTTCTTGTTGGGCTGGCAATCCATAAAGCGCGTGATACATCTGCCGCTCGAACCGCACACCCGATTCAAGTGTGCTCTGGTCGGCCATGTTTACGCAAGTACGCGCCATACTGACGATATCATCAGCATAATCCGCAATGGTTTCAGCCACCTCTTGCGCGGTGTCCAAAAGGGTATTCTGCGTGACAACTCGACTGACCAAGCCCATCTGCAGGGCCTCTGACGCGTCGATCATGCGCCCGGTCAGGATCATGTCCATAGCTCTGGCACGGCCGATCAGCCGCGTAAGCCGCTGCGTGCCGCCAATGCCGGGAATGCAGCCGATTTTGATTTCGGGCTGACCGAATTTCGCGGTGTCCGCGGCCAGAATAACGTCACACATCTGCGCAACTTCACATCCGCCGCCCAGGGCATAGCCGCTGACCGCCGCCACCTTGGCCAGGCGAAGCGCTGCAAACCTATCCCATTCGGCAAAGTAGTCACTTGCCTGCATGGTCGCGTAGGTTTGCACCGCAAGCTCGCCGATATCTGCCCCGGCGGCAAAAGCACGATCATTGCCCGTAAGGATCAGGCAGCCGATGCCGGGATCCTCGTCGAATTCGGTGGCGGCGGTCAGCACCTCATGCATGAGTTGTGTGTTCAATGCGTTCAGCTGATCGGGCCGATTGAGGCGGATCGTTGCGACCCGCCCCCGTGTTTCGGTTTCGATTGTCTCAAACATGATCAGCTATCCCAAATTGCGCCATAGGCGGGAATGCCAAGGCTTTCCAAGTCATGCACAACCTTGCGGGTCAGCTTTTGGTTCGAGATCACGATAACCGCTTCGGCCCCGCTGTCGCGAGCGGCTTGCAATGCCAAGGCCGAAAGGTTCGGTTTGCCGTCTTCGTCGGTGTCCCAGATCAAAGGCTGCTCGGTATTTGCTTCGATCTCGTCAACCAGCGTGTCACCATAGGTTTTGCGCGGGCTTCGGGTGGACCAGATCAGGCGGTTCGGCACCTCTTTGGCCAACAAATGCGGCAGGATCGGCCCAATGCCCGAACCGGTGCCCACATACACCACTTTCTTGAAAAGCACTTCGATCCGCGCCACACCTGATGTCGTGATACCCTTGACCCAAACCTTGTCTGGCGGGTTGTCGATAAAACGCCCGGTCCAGTCCCCGGCGCGGCTGATGGCCAATCGATAGCCGGACCGGTCCGGAGCGGGGATATTGGCGAAGGAGTGATACTCACCAAACGGGGTGTGGCTGATCGCGTTCGAGCTGCCGGGGAATGGCGTATCCCCATAGTCGAAATGCGCAATTATCGCATGGTTAGACGGCTTTTCAATCCTGACATCGACGCGTTTCAGTGTCAGCCATGGCGACAGGATCGACAAGGTGATCAGGCAGAGCATCCAGAAGGCCGGGCTGTGCAACAACATGCCCCCCATGTCACTTGTGATCGAGATCGTCTGCGCCCAGAACAATCCCAAAACCGTCCAGCCGACAAAGCGGTGCGTTTTCTCGAACGCATTGTGGAACCGTGCGCGGATCGGGCCGAGGGCCGATATTACCATCAATGTCATCAAGACGACCATTGTCGCGCTCAGGGCCAGTGTCAGATCCGATGGCAGGGCGCCTCCGTTGGCGCGGTTCCAAATTATTGCAAAAAGAAGAAAGCCGAACCAGATGGTCCCAGTGACGGTGCCGCCGGAATGCAACCCGCCAAAGTGGAACACCTTGCCAGCCCCCCAACGGATCCAAAGTGGCCATGATGTGGGAATGCGTGTGGCCAGCCAGAACAGGGCGTTGACCACTCGTTGTTGCCGGATCAGGATGCCGAGGCTGAGGTTGATCAGCGCCATATCCGAAATCGGGCCGAGCGTGAATGCACTATCAGCGAACCAAGTCCCATCGCGCAATCCAATCACGAAGACGGCCAGGTTCACCAATGCAACAAGCATTACCAAGCGGCGGTATTCCATCAGGGCCGGGTGGCGGGTCACCCGCCGCCAATTCAGGCCGCCTGTGTCAAGATTTGTCGTCTGCGTCGTCATCAGTTCAACTCCGCACCAGTATTTGCGATATGGGTGCGCGCCAGATCCAGCAAGAGACGCTTGTCCAGCTTGCCGCGCGGAGTGCGGGGCAGCATGTCCATCGGGACCACAACGGCGGGGCTGCAGTAGTATGGCAGGCGATCCGAGACGGATTGCGCCGCCTGCTTGGGGCAGGCCGACAACGGTGAGATAAAGCTGACCAGATTGCGGCTGTCATATTGCAACGTCACCGCCTGCTGACAGCAGGGTGAGGCCTCAAGCGCGGATGTAACGCCGTCCAGCTCAACCCGGAAACCGCGCACCTTGACCAGGTCGTCAACGCGCCCGAAATGCTCTAACTCACCGGTCTTCGTCCAGCGTCCCAGATCACGGGTGCGGAACATCATATGCCCCGGTCGGAATGGGTCAGGTCGGTAACGCTCGGCTGTCAGTTTGGGGTTGGCGAGGTAACCGGCTGTGACGCAATCGCCGCCAGCCCACATCTCGCCCTTTTCGCCGATAGGTAAAGGGCGCAGGTTTTCGTCCAGAACATAAACCGTGTTGTTCGGTGTTGGGCACCCAATCGACAGAAACGGTTTGTCGGGGTGATGCGGCTCGGCCGTATTGATGATGGTGGTCTCGGTCGGACCACAGGAATTGTAGAAAGTGCAAAAGGTTGACCAGCGATCTGCCAGCGGGCGGGGGCAGGGTTCGCCCGCTACGGCGACAGCTTTGACCTGCGTGCAGCGGGTCTGGTCCAGCGCATTCAGGATCGAAGGCGTGGCGATCAGCACATCCACCTTCTCGGCCGTTTCCTGAATCGATTTGCCACGGATCACCAAAGTTGCGCCATTGGACAAAGCGCCAAGGATCTCCCACGCGGCCATGTCGAATGAGATCGACAGGATCTGTCCGACCCGCAAGCCCGGTCGCATCCCCAGATCCCCGGGGGCGGTCAGCAAGATATTGGCCAGATTCCGATGGCTAACCTGTACCCCGTTTGGAACGCCGGTTGTGCCGGACGTGAACAATATCATCGCCAAATCGTCGGGGTTGGCCTGATAGGCAGGGCCGGGGGCCGGGGCGTCCAGCATCGGGTCGAACATTGTCGTATCAATGGTGATCAGGGTTTGGTCCAATCCAACGGGGATTTGATCTGCCATTTCTCTCAGGCCGAGGATGATTTTTGCACCAGTTACATTTGCAACATGGCGTAAGGTTTCCGTCGGCGCGACACCGACATGCTGCGGAATATAGGCGGCCCCAAGCTTTATGGCGGCGACGATACCTACGACCATCTCGACTGAACGATGCAGGAACAGGCACACCGCGTCGCCGCGTTTCACGCCATGGACGCGCATGACATTAGCCAATCGGTTCGAGGCCTCGTCCAGTGCCCGGTAGCTAAGGTTATGGTCCGCACATTCCACCGCGGTGGCACCGGGCTGATCCCGCAACGACTGTCGTAGCGCATCTGCGATGGTGGCATGACGTGGCGGAACCTGCGGCCCCCAGCCAAAGGATATAAACAGCTCTTGATCTTCGGGGCTGAGCGCGTCCAGCGCACCCGGCTTTTTTGTGCGGGCTAGATCGGTCTGAGACAGGGGGGGGTAGTTTGTCTGGGGATCGGTTGCGATAAGGTGCATGGCATTCTCCAGTTCAAGAAGGGGTCACACCTTAGTGATAATGGGAAAAATTCCCATTATAGGTCGCATTCGATCACATTTTGAACACGAAAGCGTTGAATTCGTTAATTCTAGGAAAATGTTATCAACTACCAATCCGTGACGAGTTCCAAAATGTCGAATGATCCCAAACCTCCTCTTGAAACCGCGCTGTCTGCGTTGCTGGTCCCACTGGCGCAGGCAATGGTTGCGCATGGGGTCACGCTTGGCTCCGCGACCGAAGCGCTCAAACAGGCCCTGCTGACGGCTGCCGAACAAAGCACAGACGGAAAGCTGAGCGACAGTCGCGCCAGTTTGTTGACGGGTCTGCATCGCAAGGATGTCAAAAGGCTGCGCAACACCGACGATGATGCCCCGTTGAAGCGCAGTTGCAATGCGGCGGCACTGGTCATCAGCTATTGGTCGACGACGCCCGAATTTCTGGACGACTTGGGCGCGCCTCGGACTCTGAGCGGTAAAGGCGACGAAAATGGCCCGGGATTTGATGATTTGGTGCGGCGCGCGCGTGTGGACATGGCCCCAGGTACCGTTCTGGAAACTTTGATCGACCAAAAGAATGTGGAACAGGTCGGAAAAGGCAAGCTTCGCCTTTTGTCCCAAGCCTTTCTTCCTTCTGCTTGTAGCGCTGAACAAGTGGCGGCCTACGAGGCGACACTGTCTGCTCACCTTGCTGCAGCAACGCAGAACTTGCTGGCCGAGCCAGGTGCCCCACGCAATTTTGACCGTGCGGTACGGTATTCTCATCTGTCGTCGGAATCGATTGAAGAGTTGCGTCAATTCTCGTCAGACAGGGCGCAAACGCTGCTGCAAGAGATCAATTCCCTGGCCCGCGAGCTGCAGGACAAAGACAGTAATGGCGATCACAGCGGTCGGTTTGCAGCGGGCGCTTTTGTTCTGCCCTCGCCGCAAGAAGCGCAAAGTAAAAACCCGAAAGAGGATGAGTAAATATGGGTGTGTTTCTTCGTGTGCTCGCGGCGTTTTTCATGGTGTCTTGGCTGCCTGCTCCGATTCAGGCCGAAGACAAAGGTGAAACTGATCGTGAAGGTGGCATTATCGGCACCGGTATCGTGGGCACGATCACCCATCTGGGCAGCATCCATGTGAATGGGCAGCATATTCTGTTCGATGACCAGTTACCGGTTGCCGACTCGGTTCCTATGATCACTGCGGGCGAGTTGAAGCCGGGTCATACCGTTGCGGTTGTTGTAACTCAGGAAAATGGCGGGTGGCACGCAAAGCATATCCGTCAGATCCTGCCTCTGGTCGGACCAGTTTCCAGCGTGCGGGACGGCAAGATATCGGTTCTTGGAACCGAAGTTGCGTTTGAACAGCGTGCAGACATTCAGGTCGGTGATTGGGTCGCCATCAGCGGATTGTGGCAAGGTCAGTCAGTGCGCGCTTCACACATCGAAAAACTGACAAGCGTTGGGCATCAGGCGCGGTTATCCGGCACATATCTTGGGGCTGACCCTCAGGCTCAAACTGTCATCGGGGCAAGCGTTGTCAGTGGGCTTGAGCCGCAACATCTGTCGCCGGGTGATCTTGTCCGGGTCGTTGGGCAGCCAACTCGCGACGGGATCATGGCCGAGCGTCTGGAAGCCGGGCTGTTCGCCGGTGCGGTCGGCGTTGTTCAGGTTCAGGGCTATTACTCGGAACCCCAGCCCGGTGGGCTGTATACGGTGCTGGGAAGTGGCTTGATCGCCTATAGCGATCAGCCCGAGATGATAGACCCGAACACCCTTGTTATCCGCTGCGGCGATGGCAGCGGGCTGGTGAATGTAGGCAGCATAGGTGCTTTCGCTCAGCTGGGATGCTGAAACGTGCACTCTGGTTTTGGCTTTCGGGCGACACGTTTGATCCGGGAGGGTTTAGTCGTGCCCTCAATCTAATCACAGGGTTTGATCCGTGTGGATCCGGCCGGAGTTTTGAAAGCACGAAAGCGTTTCAGAAATGAAACGCGAGGTGACTTGCCCCAAAGGCAAAGCTGAACTTATCGTCGCAGGTAGGATAAGCGCCCTGCGGGCAGCGCAGGGTAAAACTCTGGGAAAGCAAGTTTTCGAGAAGGTATACCAGATGTCTGAAAACACCCCAACGCGTGATGTCGTACTTAGCCAGGCGCAATCCGACAAATACTGGGAGGATGGGTTTCTTTTTCCGTTGACCATCTTCTCCGAAAAGGAGGCCGCCGAAACCCGCGCTGAGCTTGAGCGGATCGAGCGGGAGTGGCTTGACGCGGATCTGCCCTTGCCGTTGAACACCTATAAACGGGTCAACGCACATTTGGTGATGCCGCTTGCGGCGCGTGTCGCGACGGATCCCCGCGTATTGGATGTGGTTGAGGGTGTATTGGGGCCAGATATCATGGTTTGGTCAGCT
Source organism: Ruegeria sp. A3M17 (assembly GCF_003318255.1). GTDB lineage: Bacteria > Pseudomonadota > Alphaproteobacteria > Rhodobacterales > Rhodobacteraceae > Ruegeria. The sequence goes on along the minus strand of NZ_QOCF01000027.1, from coordinate 60,197 downwards.
GAATTCTTCATTAAAGAGCCGCACACAGCCCATACCGTCGGGATGCACCAGGATTTGACCTACTGGGGTATGGGTGAAACCCCGGATCAGGTCACCGTCTGGATTGCGTTGTCGCCGGCAACGGTTGAAAGTGGGTGTATGGATTTTGTGCGCGGCAGCCACAAGAACCCGATCCTTCCCCATAAGGACACGTATTCAGACACCAATCTTCTGTCGCGCGGACAAGAGGTTGCGGTGGATGTCGCCGAGAAAGACAAGACCCACATCGAATTGGCACCGGGGCAGATGTCTCTGCATCATGGGCTGACGATCCACGGTTCGGGTCCCAATCAATCGGGTGACCGGCGTATTGGTCTTGCGATCCGCTATCTTAACCCGAATGCCAAGCAACTGGTGGCCGAGCGAGACTATGCCATGCTGGCGCGCGGGCAGGACGGCCAAAGCAACTTTGTTCATGTCGAGCCGCCAACCAAGTTGTTTTCTGCTGATGCGCTGACGCTATACGACAGGGTTCGCAGCGATCAAAGCGCAGCGTTGGCAGAAGGGGCAATAGGCTCAGTACCGTTGTATGCGTCGTCCTGAAGCGCTTGCGCAAACGATGGTCAACTGCAGTTGAATCAAAGCCCGATCGTGGCGCAGGGTTGCATTCAGGGGTATATTGCTGTTTCTGAGGCGGCGAAAAGCAAATCAGATATTCTCGGATCGCGGCTATGACAAAAACAGCATTGGTGACTGGTATTACAGGGCAGGACGGATCTTATCTTGCTGAGCTTTTGCTGGAAAAAGGGTATGAAGTCCATGGGATCAAGCGCCGTGCATCTTCGTTCAACACACAGCGCATTGACCACATTTATCAGGACCCGCATGTGCCTAATCCGCGCTTGCACCTGCATTACGGTGACCTAAGCGATACATCGAATCTGACGCGCATCATTCAAGAGGTTCAACCGGACGAGGTGTATAACCTTGGCGCACAGTCCCACGTGGCGGTCAGTTTTGAATCGCCCGAGTATACCGCTGATGTCGATGCGATCGGTACGTTGCGCCTGCTCGAGGCGATCCGCTTTCTGGGTCTTGAGAAAAAGACACGCTTTTATCAGGCGTCCACGTCCGAACTGTACGGATTGGTCCAAGAAACACCGCAACGCGAGACAACGCCGTTCTATCCGCGTTCACCTTACGCGGTTGCCAAGCTTTATTCCTACTGGATCACCGTCAACTATCGCGAAGCCTATGGCATGTATGCGTGCAACGGCATCCTGTTCAATCACGAAAGCCCGCGCCGGGGTGAAACCTTTGTGACGCGCAAGATCACCCGTGGTCTGTCCAACATTGCCCAGGGTCTGGAAAGCTGCCTGTATATGGGCAACATCGACAGCCTCCGCGACTGGGGGCACGCCAAGGATTACGTCCGGATGCAATGGTTGATGCTGCAACAGGACGCCCCCGAGGATTTTGTTATCGCAACGGGTGTGCAGTATTCAGTGCGGCAATTCATCGAATGGTCTGCCGCTGAGCTGGGTGTGACGCTTGAATTCTCAGGCACAGGCGTCGATGAAATCGCGACGGTCAAATCCGTCGAGGGCGATAGTGCACCTGCGTTGAAACCCGGCGATGTGATCATGCGCATCGACCCGCAATATTTCCGCCCGGCCGAAGTGGAAACATTGCTTGGCGATCCTTCGAACGCCAAAAACAAACTGGGCTGGGAGCCGGAACTGACCGTTCAGCAGATGTGCGTTGAAATGATCACCGAGGACCTGAAGACAGCCAAACGTCATGCCTTGCTGAAACAGCATGGTTACGAATTGCCGGTCACTCTGGAAAATGGCTGAGGCAGGCGGCATGCGTAAGATCTACGTCGCCGGGCATCGCGGCATGGTTGGCGGCGCAATCCTGCGTCGCTTGCAAGACCGTCAAGCATCAGGTGAGGCGCTGGAACTTGTGACACGGACCCATGCGGAACTTGATCTGACCAATCAAGCCGCTGTCGCCGATTTCATGCAGGCCGAGCGCCCGGACGTTGTCATTCTGGCGGCGGCTAAAGTCGGCGGTATCCATGCCAACAACACCTACCCGGCGGATTTCATTTACAAAAATCTGATGATCGAGTGCAACGTGATCCATCAGGCGTTTGCCGCGGGGGTCAAAAACCTGCTGCAATTGGGCAGTTCCTGCATCTATCCGCGCGCTGTGCCGCAGCCAATGCGCGAAGATGCCCTGCTGACAGGCGTGTTAGAGTCGACAAACGAACCTTATGCCGTGGCAAAGATTGCCGGTATCAAGCTGTGTGAAAGCTACAATCGGCAGCACGGCGTGGACTATCGTTCCGTGATGCCGACAAACCTGTACGGACCTGGTGACAATTTTCACCCTGAAAACAGTCACGTCCTGCCCGCCCTGATCCGCCGATTTCACGAGGCACGCCGGGATGATCTGGACGAAGTTGTCATCTGGGGCACAGGCAAGCCCCGGCGCGAGTTTCTGCATGTCGACGACATGGCTGAGGCGTCTTTGTTCGTAATGGACCTGCCTCGTGCTGAGTATGAGGCAAATACCCAACCAATGCTGAGCCATATCAACGTGGGATTTGGCGAAGATATCTCAATCGCGGAACTGGCCGCGATGGTGGCAAAGATCACCGGGTTCACCGGGCGGATTACGCAAGACGTCAGCAAGCCGGACGGTACCATGCGGAAGCTGATGGACGTTTCCCGGCTGGCCGACATGGGATGGCGCGCGACTATCGGGATCGAAGACGGTATTCGCGAAACCTATGCTTGGTTTCTGGAACAAGCCGAGGCAGAACTTCGCGCGAAGTGACCGCCCGGACAAAGATCCGGGCAGTCTGTCGGATCAGAACCAGCGGCCAATAGCTATGGCCGTTGGTGGTAAAACCGTTGCGTCAGAAGCAGACGAAAGAACTTTGTACACGACCTGAGTGTCGGTCGGTCCATCAAACCCGATAAACCTGCCGATTGAACCTCCGCTGCCGCTGAGTGCCGGCGTCGTGCCCGCAGCAAAAGCAGCTGGAAAATCCCATGCTTCCGACGAGCTTGCGTACAGTGCACCTTCGGTGTTTGTGCAGGTCGTTGCATCCAGTGAAGCGGTGCAAATCTGGGTACCATCAGCGAACCGGACGAAATCACCACTCGGTGTGGCTCCTCGTTCAATCACAGCGCCGGTCGGGGTTCCGCCACTTTGCGTGACCGCCCCCAAAAGATTTCCGGGCCCATACCCGTAGTCGGCCCGCATCAGGCGGCCCGCTGTTGTGTCGTATGCACTGTTTTGCACGGCCGTGCCAGTGACTACCCCGGACGCTGGATCAAAGTTCAGCGCTTCGGACCAACTGTTCCCATCCGGCGAGACCTTGATAGAAAAGCCTGTGTTACCGGACAGGCCCATTTCAGCATGCCCGGTCCAATTGGACTGAAACAACAGAGATGCGGTCTCACCCGCATTTGCCTTGTTGATCTTCAGTTGATGCCCGGCACCTTCGTGGCTTAGCAAGGTTGCAGGCGCGCGCACCGACAGACGGTTGGTCATGTCGTGCCCGGTGGCAATTCCGATGCCTGGCAGGTTCTGCGTCTTAGTCGGGGGTTCGACCCATTCTGACCCGTCCCAAATTGTCAGACGGTTAGTCTCTTGGTCCCACGCGCGCCAGCCCGATTTGGGTGTTATAAAATGCCAGTCATTGTCCAACCAGGCTGCAAGTTCTCCGGCATGATCCGACCAATCGCCGATGGGTGTTGATCCAAGGGCATAAAGCTCGCCCTGAGCCGGAACTGCGGGCGGGGTTGAGGCATTAATAGACGCAACACTCAGCTGGACGATCAGATCAAGGCGTCTCAGGGCTTCGTTATGCGTGATGTGTTTTTGCGCTTGCGAAGGTTGCAGGAATGGCAAGTTCAATTTGGGCGAATTTTGGGACAAAGGGCATTCTCCGTTGGTTGTCGGATCGACAATTGCGTTGCGCGCCAGACTGCCGCGCTTCACATGAATCCCGCCTGACCGGTACGAACGCTCGGTTAATGTTGTGCCAATATTTTCCCAGAGTGAAGGGCTGTCCAATCTGCCCCAGGGCCTTTCATCCACACCGAAAGAAAAAGGCAAACTGCAATGCCCGCAGTTTGCCCTTAATACGATACCGTTTGCCTCGTCTTCGAGGCCGCAATCCCTAGTTACTGGGCTGCCTGACCCGTGGCGACAACTTCGTGCAGGTATTTCTGCAAATCCTCTCGAAGGTCATCGCGCGCCAGCGCAAAGGCGACGGTCGCCTGCAGGAAACCCGCTTTTGACCCGCAGTCAAACCGTTGGCCGTCGAATTTGTACCCGAAGACCGGGACACCGTTTCTGATGTCTTCGGCGATTGCGTCCGTCAGTTGAATCTCGCCGCCACTGCCTAGCTTGTTCTGATTAAGGTTGTACAGAACCGATGGGCGCAGAATGTAACGACCGATAACCGCCAAATTGGACGGTGCCTCCTCGGGTTTCGGTTTCTCGACCATGCCGCGCGCGCGCACGACTGTGCCGATGTTATCGCCGACATCCAGAACGCCGTAAGAGCTTGTCTTTTCCGAGGGAACTTCCATGGTGGCAACCATATTGCCGCCGGTTTCTTCATAGGCTTCTATCATCTGCTGCAAGCAGGGCTTTTCCCCCGCGATGACGTCGTCGGGCAGCATGACCGCAAATGGTTCGTCTCCGATCAGGCGGCGTGCGCACCATACGGCGTGACCCAAGCCCAAAGCTTTGTGTTGCCGGATATAGGCGATTGCCCCGCTTTCCATGTTGGTCGCATTTAGCGTTTCCAACAGGTCGTCTTTGCCCTTTTCCTTAAGCGTTTGTTCAAGGATTTGGTTGTGGTCAAAATAGTCCTCAAGCGCCGATTTTCCGCGGGACGTTACAAAAATGAATTCGGTAATCCCGGCCGCCCGGGCTTCGTCGATTGCGTATTGAACCAGCGGGCGATCGACCAGGGTCATGATTTCCTTAGGTACCGATTTTGTCGCGGGCAGAAAGCGAGTACCAAGACCCGCAACCGGAAAAATCGCCTTTGTGACCTTACGTGCCATGCTACCTCTCAGCAAAAAGTCTTGTCCGTATGAAAGTGTTTTGTCGACGCAACCTCATAGTGTGTGCGGTTAGAACAATCAACGCAAATAGGCAAAGCCGGTCCACTTGGAGAGATCGTGCCACCGTCGAAATCGGAAGTCAAAATGCTGTGCTCATGCTGGCCATAACATAGCCTCGAAGGTTGTCAATTTTGTGTTGAAATAGATAAAATTACGCACATTGGACGCAATGCGGAAACAAAAAGGAGTCGCCGAAACATCTAAAAACGAACCTGCCCCGAAGACTGTGAATTGCTTCGGAGCAGGCGGGTTTATGCCTTTGCCATGATCGCCTCGAGCGGGTCGTGCTCGGCCACAAAATGATTAGGCTTCACTTCACTCAACTGAGGAACATAGTCATTCTCACCAGCCGCCAAACGACTTGGGAGGAAACGCAACGCGGCTTTCGGATCCATCGGTGAGGGCAGCTCACCCGGCAATTTCAGGCGTGTGCGACTGCGCTCCACATCCGGGTCCGGGATTGGCACGGCCGAAATCAGCGATTTGGTGTAGGGGTGGATCGGATCAGAACAGATCACTTCTCCGTCACCCAGTTCCACGATCCGGCCCAGATACAGCACCATGATCCGGTTCGATACCGCCCGAACGACCGAGAGGTCGTGGCTGATAAAGATCATCGACAGACCGAACTCCTGCTGCAACTCGCGCAGCAACTCCACGATCTGCGCCTGAATCGACACGTCCAGCGCCGACACAGCTTCGTCGCAGATGATCAGCTTGGGTTTGTTGATCATCGCCCGCGCAATGCCGACGCGCTGGTTCTGACCGCCCGAAAGCTCGTGCGGATAGCGGTTGATCATGTTGGCCTTCAGGCCGACCCGTTCCATCATTTCGGCGACCAGCTTCTTGCGTTCCCGCTCAGTCAGGTCAGGGCGATAGGTCTTCAGCGGTTCCGCAATTGAGGCCGAGATGGTCATCCGCGGATCGAGGCTGGCCAGCGGATCTTGGAACACGATCTGCAAGTCCTTGCGGTACTTGTTCAACTCGGCCCTTCTAAGCCCTACAATGGGATGACCCAGCCAACTGACATTTCCCGCGCTGGGTTCGATCAACTGCAGAACGGCCCGTGCCAGCGTTGACTTTCCACAGCCGGACTCGCCCACAACTCCCAATGTTTCGCCCTTTCGGATGTCAAAACTGACACCATCAACGGCTTTCAAAGGTACTTTGTGTCCGAACAAACCGCCCGAGACGTGGATTGGGAAGTGCACTTTGACGTCGTCGACTTTCAGCAGCGGCTCATCGACTTTTTCTAGCGCCTTGGGTGCGTCGCCGGCGTCGATGCGGGGCATCGCGGCCAGCAAAGTCTTGGTGTAGTCGTGTTTAGGCGCTCGGAAAATTTCGCGCGTCTCGCCGGCTTCGACGAATTGACCCAGCCGCATGACCTGAACGCGGTCGCACATACGTGCGACAACGCCCATGTCGTGCGTAATCAGTGCAATCGCGGTGCCTTCGTCCTTTTGCAGGCGCACCATCAGGTCCAGAATGTCGGCCTGAACGGTTACATCCAGCGCTGTCGTCGGTTCATCAGCGATCAACAGCTTTGGATTACACAGCATGGACATTGCGATCATGACCCGCTGGCGCATACCGCCGGACAGCTCATGTGGATACTGATCCAGGCGCCGTTTAGCCTCGGGGATGCGTACACGTTCGAGCCATTCAAGACAGCGCGCCCGAGCAGCCGAACCTTGCAGCCCTTCGTGAACCTGCAGAACTTCGCGCATCTGCTGGCCGATCCGCAGGTGCGGGGTCAGGGCGGTCAGAGGATCCTGAAAAATCATGCCGACATCGTCGCCACGGATCTGGTTCAGCTTGTTGACGGGCAGGTTCAGAATTTCCTGTCCGTTCAGCAGGGCGGAACCGGTTGCCAGCCCGGCAGGCGGCAGCAGGCCCATCGCGGCCATGAAGGTCTGGCTTTTACCAGACCCACTTTCACCTACGATGCCAAGGCATTCACCCGGATTGATGTCAAAACTGATGCCTTTGACGGCCTCGACAACGCCATCGGCGGTGTTGAACTGGACGCTCAGGTCTTTTATGGAAAACAGGCTCATATCAGCGATCCTTCGGGTCCAGAGCGTCGCGCAGGCCATCACCTATGAAGAACATGGTGATGATGATTGCGACGTAGAATGTCAGTGGGAACAACAACTGCCACAGTGTGCCATAACCCATCGTCCCGGCCCCTTCGGCGATCAGTCGACCCAGCGACGTGTAGGGTTCAGAAATCCCAAGGCCGAGGAACGAGATGAAACTTTCAGTCAGGATCATCTCAGGCACCAGCAGCGAAGCATACACAATCACCACGCCCAGAAGGTTGGGCAGGATATGGCGATACATGATGGTGAATTCACTGACCCCAGCTGCGCGCGCGGCCTCGATGAACTCTCGGTTCTTCAGGGTCAGGGTTTGCCCCCGGACAATCCGTGCCATCGTCAGCCAGCCGACCGCGCCAAGTGCGATGAACAGCATCACGAATGATCGACCCGCGACAACCAACAACAGGATGATGACCAGAGTTGCCGGAATGGCCAGCAGGATATCGACGAAGCGCATCATTACACCATCAGTACGGCCACCGATATACCCTGCAGCAATACCGTAACATGTACCGACGATCAGGGCGGTCGCGGCACCGATCAGACCCACCAGCAGCGATGTCGTCGTCGCCTGAATGATGCGGCTGTATAGATCGCGCCCCAGATCGTCGACGCCGAAGAAATGTCCAGTCTCTGCGGACGGCATTCCCATGCCGCGGACGTCGCCCATGACATTCCAGTCGATTTCCTCGTTGCTCCAAACGGCAAAGTAGGGGCCAATGATCGTGAACAAAACGATCATAGCCAGAATGAACAGGCTCGCCATGGCCGCCTTGTTGCGAACAAAACGCATACGTGCGTCCTGCCAAAGTGAACGCCCCTGAATGACCGTGTAATCGGTGATATCTTCGGCCAGGTGGGCGGCTTTTTGTGATTTACCAAGCATTGCCAGCCCCTCAGTAACGGATTTTCGGATCGAACCAGGCATAGGCCAGGTCGGTCAGCAGGTTTACGAGAACGGTCAGGACGCCATACAGGATCGTGACCCCCAACAGCACCGCGTAATCACGCGACAGCGCGGACCCCACATAAGCCTGCCCCAGTCCACCGGTCGAAAAATAGATGTCCACAAAGACCGAACCGGTCAGAACGTAGACGAAGACCGGTCCTAGATAGGACACAACGGGCAGCAAGGTTGGTTTCAGCGCGTGGCGCCAGATCACGGTTCTTGTCGGCAGACCCTTGGCGCGGGCCGTGCGGATGAAGTTCGAGTTCAGAACTTCCAGCATCGATGACCGCGTGATCCGTGCAATGGACCCCATGTATGAGGTCGCAAGCGCGATAACGGGCATGATCAGGTACGGCCACTGGCCGCCATTCCAGCCACCACCCGGCAGCCACCCCAGCCACAAGGTGAAGGTCAAGATCAGGATCGGACCCATGATGAAGTTCGGCAGCGCTTGCGCTGCGATTCCCAAACCAACAGCAAGATAGTCGATCCAGCTGTTGTGCTTGATCGCAGCGGCAATCCCCAGCGAGACTCCGACGGTTGTTGCGACCAGGAAGGACAGCGAACCGTAGGTCAGCGAGATCGGGAAACCCTGCGCGATGATGTCATTTACATCCCGGTCCTTGAACTTAAAGGACGGGCCGAAATCAAAATGCACGACGATGTTGTACAGATAGTCCCACAGCTGTTTCCACAGCGGTTGGTCCAAACCGTACCGCGCCTCGATATTGGCCAGAACCGCGGGCGGCAGTGGCCGTTCCGATGTGAATGGCCCACCTGGCGCGAAGTGCATCAGAAAGAAACTTGCAACGATCAGCAAAAGGATCGTTGGGACGGCGATCAGCAATCGCCGGACGATATAGGCAAGCATTTCATGCCCCCATTATTGGCTTTGCCCCGGAAAGAACTCCGGGGCAAAGCGTGGTCTAAGGAAGATTATTCGGCGGTTTTGTAGAGGTTCTTGGAATACCAGTTCTGCTCTACGTTTTTGACCGGCCAGTTACCAACATCGCTGTCCATCATGTAGACGCCAGCATAGTGATAGATCGGGATAACGGGCGTTTCTTGCGCGATGATACGCTCGACCTCGGTGTAGAGAGGAGCGGCATCGTCAGAGGTTTTGGCTTCGGACAGCAGTTCATCAACGCGGGCGTTGTTGTACTTGCCGTCGTTATAGCCGGAATCCGACTGTAGCAGATCGAGGAAGGTCGAGGCTTCGTTATAGTCGCCACACCATGCGCCGCGTGCCATATCGAAGTTCTGGTTGCCACGCTCTTCCAGGAAGATTTTCCATTCCATGTTGGCCAGCTCGGCATTGATGCCCAGCTTTTGCTTCCACATCTGGCTCAGGGCCACGGCAACTTTTTTGTGCGCTTCCGAGGTGTTGTAAACCATCTCAAAGCTCAGTGGGTTGTCGGGACCATAACCAGCTGCAGCTAGCAGTTCCTTGGCCAATTCGTCGCGCTCGGCCTGCGACATCGACGCCATTTCTACATCCGGAACGTCAAAGCCAGCGGTTGCTGCCGGGGCAAAGGTATAAGCTTGCGGTTGCCCACCTGCCATAATGTTCTCGGTGATGATCTTACGATCAACCGCCAGGGACAGCGCCTGACGGACGTTCGGGTCTTTGAAGGCTTCGGGTCCACCATCGGACAGGTTGAACGTGTAATAATAGTTACACAGGCGCGGGAAGCTGATTGCCTCTTCCGGGTTCTCTTTCTGCAGGCGTGGGAATTGACCGGCGGGAACTTCGGTGCGGTCTAGCTCACCTGCCAGATAGCGGGTCAGGGCGACGTTTTCGTCATTGATGACCAGCGCCACGACCTTTTCGATGATGGTGTTGTCGTTGTCCCAGTAGTTTTCGTTCCGCTCGCGGACTGAACGTTCTTGCGGCAGATGCTCGGTCAGGACGTATGCACCATTCGATACGATGTTTTCGGGCTTGGTCCAAGCGTCGCCAAACTCTTCGACAACTTTCTGCGGGGCAGGGAAGGTGGTCGAGTGCGTGGTCATTTGCGGGAAGTACGGCAGCGGTGCGCTGAGCGTCACTTCAAGCGTGTGGTCGTCGATGGCTTTAACGCCCAAGTCGTCAACCGACTTGTCCCCTGCGATGATTTCAGATGCGTTCTCGATCGACATCAGTTCCATGAACCATGCATAGGGCGAGGACAGCGCGGGATCGACGGCACGTTTCCAGGCGAAAACAAAATCGCCGGCGGTTACCGGATCACCATTCGACCACTTCGCATCGTCGCGCAGGGTAAAGGTGTAAACGTCTTTGGTGTCGTTGGTGGTGTAACCGGTGGCAACACCGGGGACCAGATTGCCGTCTTCGTCCTGGTTCATCAGGCCTTCGAACAGGTCACGCACGATCTCGGCGCCGGAAACATCTTCGACAACCTGAGGGTCAACTGAGCTGTGTTCGTCCAAGATACGATAGGTAAAGGTCTGGTCATCCGCCAACGCTTCGCCGGTAGTCGGATGGGTTCCGGCGGCAAATGCAGCACCGGTTATCATGGTCGAGGTCAACAGCCCCGCAAGAGATGTACGAATATACTTGTTCATGTTTTTCAACTCCCGTTTTTTATTCGGCAACCCACGCGCATCCCTTCAGGATGGCTGAAGGCCACCATGTTTGTCCGACCCAGAAAGAGACCGGGACTGGTTCGAATTTTGCTTTTTCAGATCGCAATGAACACCGCGTCGCAGTCTTTCGGTTTGCAGTCGGGAACGTGTTTGCAAAAGTCGCCTTTCACTGAGATCGAACGTGGCATTATTTCAAAAAAGGTTAAAGCCTTTGCCTGAAAATTGGGCAACCAGAGGTGGATTGTGAATGGAAACGGGGGTGCAGCGGAAATTTTATGTTGAAACTCGGAGGCTTCGTGACATTTTCGTGAAAGGCGACGTTTTTCGTTTGGCTGTTGCCGTTGGGTCAAACAGCTAAGGGGGCTCTGGATCAGGGCGAATCGCTACTGTTTCAGGCTGGTCTTCATGCCCGCATCAGGAAAGCAGGTCGGAGCCTGGCCGATCGATTCTTGCCAACGCCCGATCGAGCGGCGGGTTTTGAAACCCGGTAGGCCATCTGCCCCGCCCACGTCGTGTCCTTGTTGTTCCAGTGTGCGTTGCATGGACGCTATGTCAGACCGGTACAAGTTTCCCACCTTGCTCCAGCGTCCTGTGAAATCGCCAACGCCATATTGAATGCGGTCTCCGACGTGTCCAACGAACAAGGCATAAAGATCGCTTTTGTTGTATTCCTTGAGGACATAGAAGTTCGGTGTGACGACAAAGGCAGGGCCGTTCCGCCCTGCGGGCATCATCAAATACCCCTCTCCTGCCAGTTCATGTTTTGGAAACGGCTTGCCTGACACGCGAACAATTCCCATTTCGGCCCAGTCCCGAATGGGTCTGCCTTGGTCGGGACCTTCCAGTGCGCAGGATATGGTGTCAGGAACTATGACTTCGAACCCCCAATCGCGCCCGATTCTCCAGCTATGCTGCGCCAGATAATTCCCGATAGAGGCAATTGTATCTTCGGCTGAGGTCCAAATATCAGCTTTCCCGTCCGCGTTTCCGTCGGCCGCATAGGTCAGGAAATTGGAGGGCATGAACTGCGGCTGGCCCAATGCGCCCGCCCAACTGCTCTTCATTGTGCCCGGCGGTGCATCGCCCGCTTCGGCGATTTGCAGCGCCGCGATCAGCTCTTTGGTGAAATATTCAGCGCGGGTACTCATGAACCCTTTGGTGCCCAGAACCTGGAAGGTGTTGTGCCGAATGGGAACTTGTCCATAGCCGCTCTCACGACCCCAGATGGCCAGAATGATGCGGGCGGGTACGCCGGTTTCGGTCTCGACGCGCGACAAGGTTGCGGCGTGTCGCCGGGCCATCTGCCGCCCGACTGATGTTGCGCCCTGAACGGAACCCGCGTTGAAGTATCGACCCGGAGAGCCAAATTCAGCCTGTTTTTGCCGTTTGGGGGTTTTGATCGGTTGCCCCGGCGGCACCAGATCCGGTAATTTCCAGTTCAGCGTCACACCGTCAAAGGCCTGCTGCATCGTGCGCCTGGAAACACCCTTGGCTCTGGCCTTTGGCCAGATGGTTTCTTGTAGCCAAGACTGGAATTGTTTTTCAACCGCAGCACGATCTTGCGCGGTTGCACTTGTGGACAGGCACCAAAGACCCAGGACGAACATGATCCATCGCATCGCCTAAGGTCTGGCTTGGTCAAAGCCGCAAGTCAACAGCGGTTTTCCTGTGGTTTTGTCTGCGCCTATCCCCACCGTTGATTAGGGTCGGTGGCAGAGCACCGACCTATTTGGGAAAAAGCCTTGAGAAATTTCATTTGTCTGCCGATAGTTGGCGCGAGAGATTGCTTTAGAAGGACAATCAGGCGTGGCCCTATTCCGAATGTCACCAAAGGCGATTCAAGTTTTGATTGCCGCTGCGGCTTTCTCTGCTACGGCGCAAGCTGTCTGTGCAAGTGACAGTTTCATGGACCCACAAGGTCCGATTGCCGCTGTCCAAAAAGTGCACCTTTTCCGCGCAACTGTCCTGATCCTATTGGCGGTTATTCCGGTTCTTGTTCTGGTGCCGCTGATTGCCTTTCGGTATCGCCGACGCAAAGAAGGCGGAGCCATATACCGGCCCAAGTGGGATTTCTCCGGTCCGTTGGAGTTCGTTATGTGGGGCGTGCCGGTCCTGATTGTTGCTCTGCTGTCTTTCTATCTGTGGAAGGCGACTCACCGATTGGACCCATATTCGGATCGCTTTGGCGAAATGCCTGCGCTGAACGTTCAGGTCGTCGGATTGGATTGGAAATGGCTGTTCATCTATCCTGACCTAGGCATCGCCAGCGTCGGAGAACTTGGCATCCCCGTAAAACAGCAAGTCGCAATGACGCTGACGACCGATACCGTGATGCAGTCCTTTATGATCCCTGCTTTGGCAGGCCAGATTTACGCAATGCCCGGTATGACTACGGAATTGCATGTCGTGTCGGATGTAGCTGCAACAATGCAAGGCGAGAACACCCAGTATAACGGGCGCGGGTTCACCAAACAGAAGTTCCAAACAGTTGCCATGTCCGTCGGGGAATTCAACGAATGGGTCGACAAGGTGCGCAGCAATAGCATTCCGTTGAACGGCGAAAACTATCGCATATTGGCCATGCGGACGGATCGGGACGAGGTGCAGGCCGCGTTGGGAACCGCGCAAATGCCAGATAACGCGTTGTATTTCACGCTGGAGGACAGCAACCTGTTTCATTCAATTGTGCATCGGTATCACGGCAGCAATGCTCTGACCGCCGACCAGCAGCCAGGGACGGTAGAATTCGGGCAGGAGGCGCAGCAATGACCACCAATGGTTCCGGCTTCTTCGGCCGCCTGAATTGGGACGCGTTTCCGATTACAGGGCTTATTCAGAATCCCAACACGAACGAGATTGTCGCCAACACTGCCGCTGCGATTGTGATCGTCGGGGTCATCGTCGTCGTCGGATCATTGACGTGGTTTCGCCTTTGGGGGCTTTTGTGGCGTGATTGGCTAACCAGTGCGGATCACAAGAAGATCGGCATTATGTACATCGTCTTTGCAATCGTCATGCTGGCGCGTGGTGTTTTGGAAGGCGTTGTAATGCGGGCGCAGCAGGCGGCCGGTCCAGGCGATGGATTTCTTGAGGCCGAGCATTTCGCCGAACTATTTAGTACCCATGGCACGATCATGATCTTCTTCGTCGCCGTTCCGTTTGTGTTTGGGCTGGCGAATTTCCTGATCCCGCTGATGATCGGTGCGCGCGATGTGGCCTTTCCTGTGATGAACCAGATCAGCCTTGGTCTGACCGTCTCAGCCGGAATGATGCTGATGGTATCGTTGGTGGTGGGCGAGTTTTCGACCGGCGGCTGGACAGCCTATCCGCCATATACCGGTGCGGCGTTCAACCCCGGTGTCGGTCCGGACTATTGGATCTGGGCCATTGTCGTCTCTGGTGTCGGAACAACACTGACGGGCATCAATTTTGCTGTCACGATCTATAAGCTGCGCGCGCCTGGCATGAAATTCATGCGGCTGCCGATGTATTGCTGGACAATCATCTGTAGCTCGATCCTGATCGTCTTTGCCATGCCGCCTCTTGGCGTTGCCGCACTAATGCTGGCAGCGGACCGATATCTGGACTTTCATTTTTTCACCAACGATCTTGGCGGCAACATGATGAACTATGCCAATATGTTCTGGCTGTTCGGTCATCCCGAGGTCTATTTGCTGGTTCTGCCGGCCTACGGTATCTACTCTGAGGTTTTCGCAACATTCTCGGCCAAGCGCCTGTATGGCTACAACTCACTGGTTATCGCCACCATGTCGATTGCGGTGTTGTCGTTCACCGTCTGGCTGCACCACTTCTTCACCATGGGTCAAAGCGCGCTAATCAACGCCGTGTTTGGCATCGCGACAATGCTGATCGCTATCCCGACCGGCGTGAAAGTCTATGACTGGATGGCTACCTTGTTCCGAGGGCGTATCCGGTTTTCGGTGCCGATGCTATATGGGTTATCTTTCTTGATGCTGTTTGTCATCGGCGGGCTTTCCGGTGTGATCCTCGCCAACCCAACAGTGGACTATCAGGTCCACAACACGCTGTTTCTTGTCGCCCACTTCCACAATGTGCTGTTGCCGGGCGTGCTGTTCGGATTGCTTGCCGGATACAACTATTGGTTCCCCAAAGCTTTCGGGTTCCGCCTGAACGAGTTTTGGGGCCGCGTCTCGGTTGCTCTGTGGACTGGCGGGTTCATGCTTACTTTCCTGCCGCTGTATTTCGTCGGGCTGATGGGAATGCCACGCAGGTCATTCAGTTGGGAGGATCCCAGTTTCCACCCGTACATGATCGTCGCAGTCGTCGGCGCGTTGATCATATTGGCGGCTTTGCTGTCGGTAGTCGTGCAACTGTGGGTCAGTATCCGTGATCGGGAAAAGGCACGCGTTCCGGTTGGTGATCCGTGGGATGCGCACACGTTGGAATGGTCGATCCCGGCCCCGCCTCCTTCCTACAATTTTGCCATCATCCCCCATGTGACCGATCGCGACAATTTCGCTGCCGCGAAAGAGCGCGGCAACGCGTACCCGTCGCCTGATGCCTATGAGGATATCTCGGTTCCGCTGAACACTGGCATTGGGTTCAGTCTCTGCGTGCTCAGCGGGGTTTGGATGTTTGCGCTGGTCTGGTGGATCTGGTGGCTGGCGGCGCTGGTGACAATCTTTATGCTCGCGACCTTTATCGCATGGACGTTCAAAGCCGAAACAGAACGGGTCATTCCGGCGGAAGAGGTGCGCAAGCAGCACGAAGCCTGGTTGGATCTGGTTCACAGCTCTACGCCTGTTGACCGCGATCACGAAACAGCCCCGGAAAATCGCGGGTTGGCCCGCCCTGATCTGGAGGCCGTGACATGAAACGCGCGCCCACCCACAGCTATCCCGGTCTGAACCTTGGGCGGCGGCATGCAAGTGCCGACAAGGCAAGCGAAGTCGTTACCTTCGGGTTTTGGGTCTTTTTGATGAGCGATCTGGTCTATTTCGGGCTGATGTTCGCGATCTACATCACGATGATCGACGCACAGGCCGGCGGACCGGGGCCGCACGAATTGTTCGACCTGAAAAGCATCTTTGCCCAGACGCTGATCCTTTTGACCAGCAGTCTTACCGTTGGTCTGGCGATGCTTGCGCTCAAATACAACCTTCCGCGGTGGCGGATCGTATTCTGGTTCTTCGTAACACTGGTTCTTGGTCTCAGTTTTCTGGTTCTGGAAATACGCGACTTCATGTCGATGGCCGCAAAGGGCGGTATCCCACAGCGCAGTGGGTTTTTGTCCGCATTCTATGGGCTGGTGCCTTTACACGGTCTGCACGTCACGGCCGGGTGCATCTGGTTGATCGTGCTGGGTATTCAGCTACGAATTTTTGGCCTGACCGATCTGCTGATGTCACGCGTGGTGCGGCTAGCGCTATTCTGGCACTTTCTGGACCTGATATGGATAGGCATCATCACGATCGTTTACTTCGGAGGGCTGACCTATGGATAAGCGCAGCGAGATGCATCGCCGCGAGCGTCGCCGCTATGTAATCGGTTATGGTGGGTCGCTATTGTTGACCTTTGCAGTATTTGGGATCGCCTACCGTTACGGCATTGAGACAAAGGGCGTTTACCTTGCAATCAGCCTGCTTGGGTTGGCTCAGCTGATCGTACAACTGGTCTATTTCCTGCATATCGACAGACGCCGCAGCAGTCGCGAAGATCTGGATCTTATCCTGTTTTCCACGATGGTGCTGCTGATCATCATTCTTGGAACTGTTTGGATCATGGGTAATCTGGCGGTTCGGATGCACACGTTTCCAATGTGACGTCTGGCAGAGTTGAACGAAGGGGGCCGGTTCATGAAATCTCTTAAGGTCGTTGGTGCGGTGGTCATCTCGGGCGCAATTGCCGCTGGCCTTTTCTTGTACTGGCGCCATCAGGAACGTTACCCTTCGACCGATGACGCCTATGTGGGGGCGAACATCATATACGTGGCACCACAAGTCACCGGTCAGGTTGCCGAAGTGCTGGTGATTGAGAACCAGCCGGTCAAAACCGGGGACTTGCTGTTCACAATCGACGATACGCAATTCAAAGCTTCGGTCGATCAGGCCAAGGCCAACCTCGACAGCGCGGTGCAGCAGGCGCAGTCTTACGGTACGCAGATCGCGGCTGCACAAGCGGTGGTCGACAGCACGCAGTCGGCCTACAACACCGCCCAAAGCAATCTGGAACGTGCTAAGGCCCTGTTTTCAGATGGTGATATTGCACAAGCATCACTGGATCAGTCGAGTTCGGAATTTGCGCGCGCCGCGGCGCAGCTTACCACAAGCCAATCCGCTCTATTGGCCTTGCAAAGCGGTCTAGCGGCAAAACAGGATGATATTCTGTCATCGCAAGCCCAAGTGGAAATTGCGCAGGCAAATCAAAATTGGACCAAGATCTTTGCATCGGCAGATGGATGGATCGCTAACCTGACACTCAGACCTGGATCTTCGGTTTCAGCCAACGCACCGCAGTTTTCCATCGTCGAGTCGTCTGATTGGTGGGTAGACGCCAATTTCAAAGAGACTTCTCTGCCGCGCATTCGTCCGGGGCAGCCCGTCACTGTCAAGATCGACTTGTTACCGGGCGTGACCCTGACGGGCAAAGTTGCGTCAATCGGGCGGGGGTCGGGGGATACGTTCTCGCTTTTGCCGTCCGAGAATGCCAGTGGCAATTGGGTTAAGGTCACGAAGCGGTTTCCGGTGCGGGTTGAACTTGATCCTACGGATGCCCCATTGCGTGTAGGTGGCAGTAGCAAGGTGACCGTGGATACCACACCGCAGGCCCAAAAATGACATCCCCGGCAGCAGGCCACATCAATCCGGTGATTGTGGTTGCTGTTGTCCTTAGCGCTATTCTTGAGGTGCTCGACAGTACAATCGTCAATGTTGCGCTGCCCCATATTCAGGCGGCATTCGGCGCAACAACCGATCAGGCCACGTGGATACTGACTAGCTATATCGTGTCGGCCGTTGTGATCATGCCACTGACGGGCTTTGTCGCCCGCCGTGTCGGCCGTCGACGTCTGATCCTGACCGCTGTGACCGGGTTCGCGACGATGTCGGTCATGTGTGGCCTGTCCTGGAGCCTTGAGACCATCGTCGCCTTTCGCCTGGCCCAAGGCATGTTCGGGGCGTTTCTGATCCCGTTGTCCCAATCCATTCTTTTCGACGCCTACCCCCGCGAAAAACGTGGGCAGGCGATGGCGGTCTTCGGTTTGGGAGTCGTCGTAGCCCCGGTGTTGGGGCCCACAGTAGGGGCTATCCTGACCGAATATTTCTCGTGGCGGATGGTATTTTTCGTGAACTTGCCGGTAGCCGCGATGGCACTGCTTTTGTTGGCCGGAGAGTTGCCAGACGACGAAACCGAAGAGGTTCGCATCGATTGGAAAGGCCTTGCCCTTCTGGCCATTGGCATAGGCTGCCTGCAATTTGTTCTGGATCAGGGAGAGACCAAGGACTGGTTGTCATCGCGTGTCATTCAGGTTGCCCTCATCGCGTCGGTTTTGGGCGCGTTTGGGTTCATCATTCACGTGCTGACCACGGAAAAGCCGGTTGTCGATTTGCGTTTTTTCGCGGACCGCAATTTCGCGCTGTGCAATCTGGTTATCGCCGGATTTGCCATTTCCCTGTTCGGAGGTATCGCGATCCTGCCGACTTTCGTTCAGAACTTGCTGGACTATCCAGTCATCACATCGGGTCATCTGTTTATCCCACGAGGGGTCGCCGCCGGGCTGTCGATGGTCTTGACCGGCGCTGTTTTGGTAACGCGTTTCGATCCGCGCGTCCTGGCGGGGCTGGGTATGCTTTTGACGGCTGTCAGCAATTTCATGATGGGGGCGCTCAACATGGATGCGGGATTTTGGGAGCTGGCCTGGCCAGGGGCAGTAAGCGGTCTGGGAATGGGGCTGGTTTTTGTACCAATGTCGATATTGGCCTTCGAAAGCATCTCCAAATCGCGGCAGGACGAGGCATCCGGCCTGTTCAATGTGACCCGTCAGCTTGGCTCATCGGTTGGAATTTCCTTGGTCGGAACTTGGGTTGTTCGGGGCCTTCAAACAAACACGGCTGTGCTCAGCCAAAACGTGACGCCCTATAACCCGGCCGCGCAAGCCTATCTTGCTCCACTGAACCTGACACCGGACAGTGCGCAGGGGGCAGCTATTCTGGGACAGGAAATTGCTCAGCAGGCTGAACTGATCTCATATCTGACAGTCTTCAACAATCTCGGGCTTTTGGCATTGGCGACCATTCCGCTGCTGTTCTTTTGCAAAGCACCTAAACCTGGAACGCAGGCGTCAGTGCCTGCACATTAACGCATCAGAAACAGGCCAAATACCAAGGCCGCCCAGCATATTCCCAAACTAAGCACAATGTTGCCCGCCGCCAGCGCGATGGTCCGCTCGCGTCTGAGTTCCAGGGACTGGTAGGCAAAACTGGAAAAAGTCGTGAAGCCACCACAAAAGCCGAAGACCAGGCGTTTTTGTTCTTCGCCCATCTCTATTGATCCGCCGAGATAGCCGATCCACAACCCCAGCAGCAGGCTACCCAGAACGTTTACAATCAGGGTCGAAAACGGCAGGTCATGAACAATCCGCAGAGCGATCCAGTGGCGCAAAACAGCCCCTAAACCGCCGCCTAACCCGAACATCGCGTGCAGGAACAATTCGCTCATTCAGTCGCCCTCGGCGGATGAAAGCGCCTTCCGATAGCCTCACCCAGAATGGCAGCGGCCAGCCCCACCGCGATTTCTAACGCGGCGGCCGAAGCCGCAACCCAGATGTTGGACAATGCCAACCGCTCCAATTCCGCAACAAACGAGGAAAAGGTCGACAGGCCGCCACAAAAGCCGACAGCTCCAAGATGCAGCACATGGGCATGGACGCGGTTTCGCACCGAATACAGCCACCCCAGTATGAAGCAGGCCACGATATTGATGCCAAAGGTCTGCGTCAGAAATCCGGCATGCGGTATGCTCACCGAGAATAACTCGCGCAGCAGCGACCCAACTGCGCCACCAATGAACACGGCTCCGAACATCAATGCCGTGGTCCGAACATGCGTTCGTTTCTGTGTCACAGCCTGCCGTCCTGCACCTATCCCGTTTCTTCGGGCATAATAGCTGACGTTACCCAGATCAACCGTGACCAATGTCCGCGCCACATTTCACATCTTCGCCCGATTACGTGAAGGCGGGCACAATCGCTTGCAATCTAACAGCGATTTGGCCCACGTTTGGCGAACACCTCGCCTGCTACAGCAGGCCGGAAAACACGCGACCTTGGGAGAGCACGAATGATTGTACGCAGACTCTATTACTTCATTGCATATGTGTGTCTGCCGCTGACCCTGTTGTGGGGTTTTTTCTGGCCACCCGCCCATTGGTTGCTGGTGGTGCTCATTCCATATGCCGTGATCGGCCTTTACGACATGCTGACGACCAAGCATAACGTGCTGAACAACTATCCGGTTCTGGGGCATTTCCGGTATATGCTGGAGTTCGTCAGCCCGGAAATCCGACAGTATTTTGTGGAAACCAACGAAAGCGGCCGCCCTTTTAACAGGATCGTACGATCGCTTGTCTACTCGCGTGCCAAGGGACAGGTGGATACACAGGCCTTTGGTACGCAGTACGACGTCCTGTCAGTCGGATATCATCGTGCCAACCACTCGCTGGCGCCCAAACATGTGGATGAAAGCGAAGAACGGATCCTACTGGGCGGTCCGCAATGTACGCAGCCATACAGCGCCTCGCGGCTGAATGTATCCGCCATGAGCTTTGGGGCGCTCAGCGCCAATGCGATCCGGGCCCTAAATGGCGGGGCCAAGGACGGGGGATTTGCGCATAACACCGGGGAAGGCGGTCTGTCCCCACACCATCTGGCCGAGGGTGGCGACATCATTTGGCAGATCGGAACAGGCTACTTTGGTTGCCGCACGCCCGAGGGTGGTTTTGACAAGGACCTGTTTGCCGAAAAGGCAAAAAAGAACGTTGTCAAAGCGATTGAAATCAAGCTGTCGCAGGGGGCCAAGCCGTCGCATGGCGGGGTGTTGCCTGCCGCAAAAGTGGATCAGGAAATTGCCGAAATTCGTGGCGTGCCCGAGCATCAGGACGTGATATCCCCGCCCACCCACTCTGCCTTCGAAGGCCCGACCGGTCTGATCCATTTTGTGCAGCATCTGCGGGAAATGTCTGGCGGCAAACCAATCGGGTTCAAGCTGTGTATTGGCAGGCCGTCCGAATTCATGGCGATTTGCAAGGCGATGATTGAAACA
This sequence comes from Ruegeria sp. A3M17, assembly GCF_003318255.1. GTDB lineage: Bacteria > Pseudomonadota > Alphaproteobacteria > Rhodobacterales > Rhodobacteraceae > Ruegeria. Next base: position 39,127 of record NZ_QOCF01000027.1, on the reverse strand, counting down.
GGCATCCTGCCGGACTTCATCACAATTGACGGTGCCGAAGGCGGTACCGGTGCCGCCCCGGTCGAATTCACCAACCGTTTGGGCATGCCGCTGAACGAGGCGCTGATATTCGTCAACAATTGCCTGCGCGGTGTCGGTTTGCGCGACAAAATCCGGATCATCTGTTCGGGCAAGGTAGCCACCGGCTACGACATGGTCGAGAAATTTGCGCTGGGGGCGGACATGTGTAACGCAGCGCGCGCGATGATGTTTGCCGTGGGGTGCATTCAGGCGCTGCATTGCAATACGAACCGCTGCCCGTCCGGCGTTGCCACACAGGACCCGATACGGGGCAGGGCGGTCAATGTTCCCCAAAAACGCCAGCGCGTACACCGCTTTCACGATGCGACATTGGAAAGCTTCCGCGAACTTTTGGGCGCTATGGGCAAAGACAAGGTGTCGGACCTTCACCCGGTAGATATCCGCCGCCGCACGGCAGACGAGCGGGAACGGTCTTATGCCGAACTCTATACCCTTATTGACGAGGGCGTTTTGTTGACCGACACCATTCCGTCCGACTACGCGGCCGATTGGAAACTCGCCTCGGCCGCCCGCTTTTAATTTTTTGGCTATTTCGCCAAGGATTGACGTTTTCGATCCGTCATACTCAGTGTGATGCGTATGAAAACATCGGATGAGGACTTGGCCAGGGCCGCCGCGGACGGGGACGCTGATGCGTTTGCGACCCTGTTGCAACGCCATTACGACCGGGTCTTTCGTCTGGCTTTCCGTCTGACCGGACGGGCTGATCAGGCCGAGGATCTGACACAGGATATCTGTGCGGCGCTGCCCGCCAAAATCGCGGGCTTTCGGGCGCAGGCCAAGTTCACGACCTGGCTTTATCGCGTTGTCGTCAACGCGGCTGAGGACGCTCGGCGCCGCCAGGCAAGTCGCAGTCGCGCTGCCGCAGGGTGGGGTGATGTGGAGCACATGCGGCGGGCAGAGGCGACAGAAACAGCCCAAGCAATGGATTGGTTGCAGCGCGCCATGCGGTCTCTGCCACTCGATTTGCAAGACACACTGGCCCTGACATTAGAGGATGAAATGACACACGCCGAAGCTGCTGCAGTTCTGGGTGTGTCCGAAGGCACCGTGTCCTGGCGCATGTCCGACATTCGCAAACGTCTGCGCGCCCTGCGACAAGAGGAATTGGCACCATGACCGATGATCTTGATGACTTCAAAGCCTTGATGGATGCTGCGACGCCGGCACCAGATGCCGAACGACGGGCGCAAAACTTGAAACTGGCTCAGAAAAATTTTGCACACAGCCAAGGATCGCATGCTGCGATGCGTCCGACTGTTAAGCGAGGCCCAATGGCCCGCATGACAGAAGGAGCGAAATCCATGTTGAATGCTTTGTCCCATCGCGGCGCCCTAACCGCGACAACCGCAATTGCCGCTGTTGCGCTGATCATGTTCGTGCCGCAATCCCGCGACATCGTTGTGCAGCCCCTATCGCGCAGCGAAAGCCCTGTGCCCGCACCCGAAGCAGATTCTGCCGCATTGGAAGAACCCGTCGTTGAGGCCCCGGTCGTAGTTGAAGAGTATGCCGCGCCCGTGCGATCCAAAGCGGCCGCCCCTCAGCAAGGCGTTTCGGGCTTGGTTGCTGAAAACACTGCGCGACTTGGCGTCGCCTCGGGCGATGCCACTCATATGATGGGTGAACCAGAGGTGGGATTTCTGCCCCTCCCGGATACCGAGGCGTTTTCAAACGCTGAAGCCAATCCTCTGAAAGTCACCAGTCAAGAGCCTGTTTCCACCTTTTCAATTGACGTTGATACGGCCTCATATTCGATCGTCCGGTCCTCTCTTATGCGCGGTCAGCTTCCACCCAAGGATGCCGTCCGTGTCGAAGAGATGGTAAACTATTTTCCTTACTCGTACCCCGCACCAGAAGGGGATGCGCCATTCCGGCCGACGATCACTGTAACACCGACGCCCTGGAATGAGGGCACTCAACTTGTGCATATCGGTATCCAAGGGGCATTGCCGCAGATTGAGGACCGACCACCGCTTAATCTGGTCTTTCTGATCGATACCTCGGGATCGATGCATGATGCCAACAAACTACCACTGTTAAAACAATCGTTCCGTTTGATGCTGTCAGAGTTGCGAGATGAGGACGAGGTCTCGATCGTGACTTATGCCGGTAGCGCGGGGCAGGTTCTGGAACCCACCGCGGCCGTGGAACGAGACAATATCCTTGGCGCGCTCGACCAGCTGGAGGCAGGCGGCTCGACCGCAGGTCAGGCCGGGTTGCAACAGGCATATCAGGTAGCCGAAAGCATGAGCGCCGACGACGAGGTTACGCGCGTCATCCTGGCAACGGATGGGGATTTCAATGTTGGCTTGTCTGATCCTGATACGCTGAAAGACTTCATAGCAAATAAACGCGACAGCGGTACGTTTCTGAGTATATTGGGTTTTGGGCGGGGTAATCTGGACGATGCTACGATGCAGGCGCTTGCCCAGAACGGAAACGGACAAGCCGCGTATATCGACACGCTGAGCGAGGCGCAAAAAGTCCTGGTGGACCAGTTGACCGGCGCGTTGTTTCCAATCGCCAACGACGTCAAAATCCAGGTCGAGTTCAACCCGTCGCAAATCGCCGAATATCGCCTGATAGGATACGAGACGCGCGCGTTGCGTCGGGAAGATTTCACCAATGACAAAATGGACGCCGGCGATATCGGTGCAGGTCACTCGGTCACGGCGATTTACGAGGTCACGCCTGTTGGTTCAAACGCCATCCTGAACGACCCGTTGCGCTATGGTGCCCAAGCGGTACGCGATCGTTCGGATGAGATCGGGTTCTTTAAGCTGCGTTACAAAATGCCCGGCGCGGACCTGAGCCAGTTGATCGAACAGCCCATTGCGGCGACGCAAGGTGAGGTCACTGATGATGTCCGCTTTTCCTATGCCATCGCCGGTTTCGGGCAGTTATTGCGCGGTGCAGAATATCTGGGGAACTGGTCCTACGACGACGCGATCGGATTGGCAAACGCTGCGCGTGGCGAAGATCCTTTTGGGTACAGGGTCGAAGCTGCCACGCTCATGCGGCTTGCGCAAACGTTGTCAAGGTAACAGCGGCAATGGGGCGCTGCGTTGGGCAGCGCCCGTGTCCCGTCAATACGATCTTTGGTTGTTGGCCGCATGTGTGTTGATCCGGCGCACGCTCCACTCTACGGCGTCGCGCATGGTCCTGCCCAAAGCATCGTCAAAGGCTTTCACAAGGTCAGGCGTCGCATCGCTGGCAGAGGCAACAACTTCCCGAAATGAACTGGACGCGATGATCTTGTCTTCGAATTCATCAATGATCTTAATGTTCATGCGCACTTCAACGCGGATGGTTTTTGTCCCCTCAACATCGCTGACAACGAACCCCTGAAATTCGCGCAGGTCCGGAACGATGACATAATCGGCGCGCAGGCCCACGGTTGAGCGACCAACAGCGGCCACCTTGCCGCTGTTTTCATAGCTTTCGACCAACAGCGCCTGTACGATAAGCGGTGCACGGTCGACCCATCTGGCGCGCGGTAGATACTGCACCTGCAATGGGGTCGGCTGAATAGCGATCTGATCGGTATTGACCGCCGCCGTTGCAGTTGGTTCCTGTACAACGATTTGTTTCTGTACACGCGGCAAAGAAGACGAAAAGGTGCTTTTCGGCGTCAAAAGATACAGATCGTTTGGCTTGGATGCCTGCCTCAGCGTGCCCAACCCGGTGCACGCGCCCAGCGACCCCAACGCCAGAACCAAAAGAAACAGCCTGATCATTGGCGAAACTCCGAAGCTTGGGTTCCCAGTAAGAAGCGTGCCGGGTCACGTTCGACCTTGTCCACCAGCCGATCCAGGCTGATTACCAATCGTTGCGACTCTTCTACGAAACGTGTGAATTGCGGCAGGCCGACGCGGAGGAAGTCGGACAATTGCCGTCGGTTGTCCTGAACGATGCCGTCGATGGTGCCCAGCAACTCGGACGCCGATCGCGATGCATTGAGGATATCTGCCGAAATTTCGTCCAACTTGCTTGTGACATTAGACACCGTCGAGGCGACCTGATTGGCCGCATTGCGGATATCGTCCATGACTGCACCGACGTCTTTGTTGATGACCTCATTGGCCGAGTCAAAAGCGCGTTCCGCAGAAGCCAATGTGGTGTTTGCTGTATCCATCGCTGCCGTGATCGACCCCAGTGTTTTGTTTGCATTTACAAAGGTCTCGGTCGCGGTCGCCAAGGCAACGCTGCCTTCGTCAGACAGGCCGGTCAGGCGTTCTGCCAATGTCGAGGCCCGATCGATAAATGGTTTCACGTCGTCCTGTATTATGCGATCGGCGGTTTCGATTGTAGTCTTGGCGCTGTTCAGTGTTTCTGTCGCGGACTCGGATGCAGTTTTTACGCTTTTGAGTGTGTCTGTCCCTGTCGTCAGGGTGGTTTCGGCTGTATCGGCCAATTTATCAAGCCGCGTTGTAAAGTTGCCCAGTTGCTTGGCAGCGCTACCAAGGTCGGTGGACAAGCTTTCAAAATCTGTCAACGTTTTGTCCAGCCTACCGGATGCAGAAGCCAGATTGTCCAATATTTCGCTGACGGATTGGCGGTTCTTGTCGTCAACGACCGAATTCAGACTCTCAAGCAAGGTAACCGCCTCATCCAGAACTTTCGGGGCGCCTTCGAACAATGATTGAATTGCGCTGCGTTTGCTTTTGATAACGCTGTTTTCGGGCAAGGGTTTGTCACCGCTTTTGCCACCCGTCAGCTCAACATAACTTACGCCTGTGACACCCAGAGATTGTAGCTGCGCGATGGTATCTTCGGTGACGGGTATGTCGGCATCAACTTCAATCTTTACGCGAACCTTTGACGGATCGTCCTCGTCCAGGTTCAACGAGATCACCTGACCAACGGGCAAGCCATTGAAACTTACGCCACCTGCGGAGGAGAGGCCCGATACGTTTTCGAACAGAACGTCATAATATGCGTATTGGCGCGACACCTCGAATTTCGCGAGCCATAGGAAAAACCCGAAGGCACCAAGGATGCCCGCAATTGTGAACGCGCCAATCAGGATATAGTTTGCCCGGGTTTCCATAGCCTTTACCTGTCCTGCCCCTTCTCTTGCGCCGCGCGGGCCCGGGGGCCGGTGAAATACTCTTGAACCCAAGGATGGTCGACTTTGGTCATTTCTTCAATCGGACCTTCAACCAGAACCCGTTTTTCTGCGAGCACTGCGACCCTATCGCAAATGGCATAAAGACTATCGAGGTCATGCGTAACCATAAAGACGGTCAAGCCTAAAGCATGCTGCAATTCACCGATCAACTCGTCATACGCAGCCGCGCCGATTGGGTCGAGGCCCGCGGTTGGCTCGTCCAGAAATACGATCTCGGGGTCCAACGCCAAGGCGCGGGCAAGGGCGGCGCGTTTGCGCATCCCTCCGGACAATTCGGAAGGCAATTTACCGCAACTTAGTTGCGGCAATCCGACAAGGCTGATCTTCAGGTTGCCAAGCGCGCACATCAGGCTTTCGCTCAACCCTGTATGTTCGCGTAGCGGGGCCATCACGTTCTTCAAAACCGTCAGTGAGGAAAACAAAGCCCCGTCCTGAAAAGCAACACCCCAGCGGCGCTCGATCCGGCGGCGTTCCTGCTCTGGGCCGTTCAATACGTCGACACCCAGCACCTCGATACTGCCCGCCGCGGGTCTGTTCAGGCCCACAATCGTGCGCAGCAGAACCGATTTGCCAGTTCCCGATCCGCCGACAATGCCCAGAACTTCACCACGCCAAACGTCCAGATTTAGGTTCTGATGTACAACTTGCGGACCGAACTGGTTTGTAAGATTACGAACGCGGATCACCGCTTCGCGCTGAGCGCCTGTATGGGATGTCCGTTCCAGCGTCGTGCCGTCCATCTCAGACCTCCATCACCGAAAAGAAGATCGAGAACAAAGCATCCAAAGCGATCACCAGAAAGATGGATTGCACAACCGAAGCCGTGGTTCGTTGCCCGACGGATTGGGCAGACCCCTTGACCTGCATTGCCTGCCAGCAAGCAATAACGCCGATGACCAAGGCGAAGAAGGGGGCCTTGATCATGCCGATGGCGAATTGCCAAATACCGGTGTTTTCTTTAAGACGCGTGACGAACATGCCGGGGCTGACACCCAGATCAATCCAACTCATCAATCCGCCGCCGATCAGGGCGGCAAGGTCGGCGATAAAGCCAAGGATCGGCAGCATGATCAAAAGGGCAACAACACGCGGGATCACCAACACCTCGATTGGGTCCAAACCCAACGTGCGCATTGCGTCGATCTCTTCCTGAACCTTCATCGAGCCAATTGAGGCGGTAAAAGCCGAGCCTGAACGCCCCGCAACGATGATCGCTGTCAGCAAAATGCCGAGCTCACGCAAAACTGAGATCGAAATCAGTTCGACCACGAAAATCTCGGCGCCGAACTGCTTTAGCTGGGTCGCGCCCTGAAAGGCCAATACGACGCCGATCAGGAACCCCATAAGAGCAACGATCGGGATAGCCTTGAGGCCGGTCTCTTCCATTTGCGAGACCAAGGCCGCTTTGCGCAGACGGCGCGGCATTAGAATTGTACGGACAAGGCGATGCAGCGTCAGACCTAGAAAGCCTAGCAGGGATAACATGTCTTTTCCGGCCTGGGCGGTGCGTTCCCCGACACTTGCGACCCAGTCGGTAAAACTGCGCTTTTCAGTTGCCACACCGGGGTCGTCGGGAATGTTTTCCGCCACAGTCTCTAAAAGAGCGGAATGAGCGGGCTTTAACCCTTCATAATGTACGTTTGCGCCACTTGCCTTTGCGCGCCGCGCAACATCGGCAATTAGCCATGCGCCACCGGTATCCAGTGCTCCGACCTTCGAAAGATCGACAGTTAGTTCGTTACTGTCTGCTCGAAACCCTTCAAACGCCTTTTCGACCATGTCCAGGGATTGAGTCACCAGATCACCCGAAACCCGCAGGTACACGCCGTTGGCGTCACGGTCCGACTGTATCACTGGCTGCGTCATGAGCGTATGTGATGGCAAAGGACATTGACCTGCAACGGATTTTTGCGAACTACGTTGTATTTCTTGCCGCTCAATAGCGTCTAAGTGACATCTCCAGACACCAAAACCATCGTTGTGGTTGGTTTTGCGCTCAACTATGCCGGCCGGTGCAAGTTCATTTCAAAAAAATCTGTTGCTTCTGTTGCAAAGGTGCGCGGTGCGAAAATCCGATGGCTCGTGACTCAGGTGTTGCGGGGTTCTGCGAACCAAGACAGAGTTCGCTCTGGCGCCACTAACGTGGAATCAGGGAGAGCGAAATGCGGCACGCTAAGAATGTTTTGTTCATCATCATAGATCAGTTGCGCGCCGACTGTCTGAACGGCGCTTTAGCGGCCCATGTCGATCTGCCAAACCTGCGTGCATTCATGGACGAGGCGGTGACTTTTGACCGGCATTTTTCGGTGACCAACCCCTGTGGCCCTTCGCGTGTGTCAATCCTAACCGGGCAATATGCGATGAACCACCGGTCGGTTCGCAATGGAACCCCGTTGCGGCATGATACCCCGAACATCGCGACCGAAATGCGCAAAGCTGGCTACCTGCCCATGCTGTTTGGATACACGGATACATCCGCCGACCCTAGGGTTCATGACCACAACGATCCGATCCTGAAATCCTATGAACACCCAATGGCTGGGTTTCATGAGGTCCTCGAAATGCGGTTGGAGGAATCCTATCCTTGGCGCGGACATCTGATGCAAAAGGGTTTTGCGTTCGAAGACTACTGGGATGTTCACAAGCCGGTCGCGCCGGATGGGGTTGATCCCCGGTTGAATGACCCGGCGATGTATCGGGCTGAAGACAGTGATACAGCCTTTCTGACGGATGTGTTTCTGAACAGCATGGCGCCTTATGTTGGCAAAAACTGGTTTGCCCATCTGACCTATATTCGACCTCATCCGCCTTTGGTCGCCCCGGCACCCTACAACGATATGTATGACCCAGCGACCTTGCCCCGACCCGAAGGGTTCTCTGATCCGATGGATGAACGGGCGATGCACCCGTTTATTGGCCCGACAATTGACAATACGTCCGCCGGTGACTTTGTTCTGGGCTTTGACGGGGTTGAGCCGACGCTTGAAAACATCCAAACGCTGCGCGCCGTTTATCTGGGCCTTGCGACCGAGGTTGACCATCACATCGGGCGTGTCGTCCAGTTCCTGAAGGATAGTGACCAATACGACAACACGATGGTTGTCATCACTGCGGACCACGGAGAGATGTTGGGCGACCGACACAGCTGGGGCAAGATGGCGGTCTTTGACGCCGCCTATAAAACGCCATTGATGATTAGGGACCCCAACAATCAATCGCATGCCGGGTCGGTGATCTCGGTACCGACGGAATCCATCGACATAACGCCGACTATATTGGATTGGATCGGCCAGCCGATCCCAAATTCCATGGACGGCCGGTCGTTACTGCCGCTGATGCAAGGGCAAATCCCCGACGATTGGCGCACATATTCCTTCAGCGAATTGGATTTTGCCGAACCCGAGCAGCCAACAATCTGGCAGCAGGTTTTGGGGACGGGTAACAGCGACTCGTGCCTTGGCATCCTGAGGGATGAGCGTTTCACTCTGGTCGAATTCGCCGCAGACCTTCCGCCCATGCTGTTTGATCAGCAGGATGGTGGAGAATTGCGGAACAAAGCAAATGATCCCGAATATATGTCGGTCTTGATGAGCCTATCCAGACAAATGTTGCGCCATCGCATGCAAAATATGGATCATACACTGTCCCTGGATTCCATTACTGCGGATGGTCCCAAGACCAAATCCAGGTATTGAACGCAAAATATGTGCGACCCGTTTTTCCAACCTGTCGCGCTGTTGCCCTCTACACCTGTAGCAGATCCGGTGTTACGCATGTGTCGCGGGGAGGATGGATTTGGAAATAACCGAGCAACAGATAAAATCCATGACGACGGCTGGCCTGAATCTGATCGGCCAGGCCCTGTCAATTTATGACAGCCAGCTTCGGCTGGTGGTCAGCAATCGACCGTTTCAGACGATGTTCGATTTGCCGGACCATCTCGTTCAGCCCGGCGCATTGTTCAGCGACACAATCCGACACCTCGCATCCAGCGGCGAATACGGCGATGTCGATGATGTCGAAGCGGCTGTCAATCTGCGTGTCAATCAAGCTCTGACCTTCGAATCTCACTATATCGAACGTGTTCGGGCCAATGGCCAGGTCATATCGGTCGAAGGGGCCCCTCTGCCCAAAGGCGGATGGGTGGCGGTCTACACGGACATCACCAATACCAAACAGGCTGAGGCCCTGTTGCGTGCCCGTTCCGAAGAGCTGTCTGGTCAATTGCTTGACCGGGCAGAGGAGCTGTCAGCAGCGAACAGAAAACTGGCCGCAACAAATTCGGCGCTGGAAGAAGCCAAACGCCAATTAACCGAGATCGAAGCGCGCACCCGTATGACGACCGAGATGATGCCGGCCCATATTGCACATCTGGATGCCGAAGGCCGTTACGATTACTCCAACCGGCGGCTAAACTCGGTCATGCCAGGTCGCCCGTCCGAGATTTTGGGTATGCATATTTCTCAAGCGTTGGGATCTGTCGCTTTTACACGCGTCCAGGCGCATCTGAAAAAGGCCTATGCCGGGGAAACCTCCGTTTTTGAATTTACCGAAGATCAGGATTCCAGGCGCATTCGCGTATCCTTCACACCTGATGGCGAAGGTGGTGTTTACATCATGTCCGTCGACATCACCGAGGAAACGCAAGCGCGTGTCGCGCTGCAACAGACCCGCCGCCGCGCAATGGCCGCACAGATGACAAGTGGGTTGGCGCATGATTTCTCGAACCTGTTGACCATTATTCTGGGCATGCAGTCTCGGTTGGAAAAGATGGAATTGCCGGAAGACGCCCGTGAGCTGATCGACGCGACCAAGCAGACAGCGCGCAGGGGTGGACAGTTGCTGAATCGCATCGCCGACATGACGGGTAACCGGACACCTCAACCCAAAGCGACGGACATGCGCGGATTGCTCGAGGATTTGCGCATCCTGGCCTCTCCCTCCTTGCCGCGCGGTGTCGGCTTGTCGGTCGTCAATACATTGCCGGACAAAGCCCTTATGCTGGATCCCGGGATGGTTCAGGACGCCTTGCTGAACCTCGTGCTAAACGCGCGCGATGCTTGTGGCGAGACCGGGCAGATCACAATTAGCGCCCACACAATCGCTGAGATCTGGACCGAAATCGCAGTGTCAGACACTGGCCTCGGGTTTTCGAAAGATGCGTTGGACAAGGCCCTGAACCCATTTTTCACAACCAAAGGCGACAAAGGGTCGGGTCTTGGTCTGCCGATGGTCTACGACACGGTCAAGCTGGCCGGCGGAGACCTGAGTTTGCGCAATACTCCGTCAGGTGCATCGGTCATTTTGCGCCTGCCGTATCGAACAGCCCCGCCAGTACAGGAAGGGTTGGTCCTGTTGGTCGAAGACAGCGACGATCTGCGCAGTCAATTCCGCGATATGTTGGTCGACATCGGGTTTGCAGTGATTGAGGCGACATCTTGTGACGAGGCCATCGCCCTGGCAAATGATGTCAAAGACATTGCTTTGGTGCTGTCCGATATTCGCCTTGAAGGGCAGGAGACGGGTTTGGATCTTTTGGCAAAACTGGAGCCCGCCTTGCCCCGTATCCTGATGACATCCTTGCCTTATGCCGATCCGTTGTATCGCGAGGCGCTGAAACGTGCGCCGGTGCTGCGGAAACCCTTCACCCGGGCGCAACTGTCCGCCCTAATCCGTGACGAGGCTGCCTGATGACCCAACCGCTGGTGACCATCGTCGATGATGAGCCGGAGATACGGCGCATTCTGACCGACGCGCTTGAAGAAGCAGGCTTTCGCACCCAGAGCTTCGCGCGCGCGCGGGAATTCGAAGCGTCGCTCAAACGGGTTACGCCGGACGTATGTTTGGTTGATTTGTCACTGCCGGATACGGACGGATTGGCACTGGTCCATCGGCTGGCACTGGAGCAGGGAGCTTCGGTGATCATCATATCCGGTCGCGCGCAGGTACAGGATCGTGTCACCGGGTTGGAATTGGGGGCGGATGACTATATTACCAAGCCGTTCGACCCGGCCGAAGTTGTGGCGCGCATTCGGGCACGGTTGCGGTCCCCCAAGGCGCAGAACACACAGTCTGACGTGGCGCGTTTCAACGGCTGGACGGCCTATTTTGATCGCTACATCCTAGAAGACGGATCCGGCGCCGAGACCCCGTTCAGCCATGCAGAGGGCGAAGTTTTGAGGCTGTTTCTGGAAAGTCCCAAGCGATTGATCAGCCGCACTCAGATGCAAGATGCTCTGGGTGGTGCTGCCGGCGACAGTTTTGATCGTGCGATGGATGTCAGAATTTCCAGGTTGCGGACCAAACTGGGCGAAGACCCCAAAAACCCTCGCCTGATCAAGACAATTTATGGTGCCGGATATATTTTTTTGGGTGATGTTGAATGGTAGGCAATGGTCAAAACGACGCCCTGCCGCGTTAAAACTTGAGGTGCCAACTTGTCGTTTGGCTCTGTGCTTAATTATTCGCGCAGAGCGCGATCCTTGATCTTGATTACGGGTTGCAAAAGGTAGTCCAGAACCGTTTTTTTGCCTGATAAGATATCCACTTCGGCAATCATCCCCGGGATGATCTCAACGGCTACGCCGCTTGCGTCCAGAATAGCGTGACGTGTCTGGATCTCGATGACGAATACCTCTTCATCATTACGTTCGGGCCTTGTCACAGTGTTCGCGCCTATGCGGGTGATCTCACCATCCAGCGCGCCGTAACGCGCAAAGTCATAGGCCGTAATTTTCACCTTAACAGGCTGGCCTGCGTGTAAAAACGCGATATCTTCGGGGCGAACATAGGCCTCGACCAGAAGCCTGTCGTCCAGTGGAACAATCTCGATCAGCTCTTCGCCGCTGCGTGCCAAACCGCCAATCGTTGTCCGGTGAACGCGATTTATGATTCCCCGCACGGGTGATCTGATCTGTGCGCGATCCGCGCGGTCTTGCAAGGCCGGTAAGGACGGCCGAAGTGCTGCGAGTTCGGATGTCGAGACCGCAAGGTCGGTCAGAGCTGCGCTCCGGAACCTGCTATGTGCGGCTTGAATACGATCGTCGATTTCTTCCAGTCCGGTTTTCAACCTTTTGGTCACTGCAACTGCACGGACCTTGCGACCCTCCCATTCAGCGGAACTGCGGCGCAGCGACAAAAGCGTTGTCGCAGGCTCCATCCGTTTTTCCACCAAGGGGGTCATGATGGCGCGTTCTTCGGCCAGAATCCCAAGCGTCTCTTCGGCCGTCACCTGGTCCGCCAGTCCTTCCTCATACTCGCGATGTCGCTGCTCACGCTGTCGCTCCAGAATGGCGATTTCAGCAGCCAGTTCCGCTTGCCGGCCCTGATACAAAGCAGTTTCCGAACTTACGACTTCTGGCGCACCTTCAATAAGCTTTCCTGAGAAGATAAGTTGGGTGCCGTCAATCTCTGCCTGCAATCTTTGGGCACGAGCCATCAATCCAAATGCGCGCTGTTGTTCCTGGCTCAACTGGCTGTCGATCTGAGTTGTGTCGAACTCCATCAACAGTGTTCCCTTGTCGACAACCAGCCCTTCCGCGACGTGCAAGGATTGCAAAACTCCGGGTTCTGTTGCCTCGATCAGCTGAACGTCCGCCGACGGCACAATCCGGCCATCCACTCGCGTCACGTCGTCCAGTTCCGTCATATAGGCCCAAAGCCCGGCGGAGATGAGACAGGCAAGGATAACAAGCAACAGGAGAGATCCCCCCAACGGAGATTTCCCCCGCATTTCTCTTGCCATCATGGCAAGGTCAGGATGCCGCGACATTCAGATGCCTCCCTGTTGCGCGCGCGCGCTGGGTCAGCATGCTTTTTGGGCCGTCTGCGCCGACCCGACCGCGTTCGACCACAATGACCCTGTCGACCAGATCAAGCAGGCTGGTCCGATGTGTGACGATAACCATTGTGGCGTCATTGGTTTCTTGTTTCAGTCGCTTGATAACCTCGGCTTCAGTCTTCACATCCATTGCACTGGTCGGTTCATCCAACAGCAACACTGGTGGGCGTCCAATCAGCGCGCGGGCAAGCGCAATGGCTTGACGCTGGCCGCCCGATATGCCTTCGCCACGTTCAGCCAGTTGTTGGTCATAGCCGTTGGGGCATTGCGCGATAAAATCTTCAACCCCGGCCACCTGGCCCGCTCTGATCAAATCTTGATCCCTTGGCCGGATCGCGCCGCTGGCAATGTTTTCGCGAATTGAGCCGGAAAAAAGCCAAACGTCCTGCAAAACTGAACCGACATTGCGACGTAGGTCGCCAGGGTCAATCTGACGGATATCGACCCCATCCAGCATTACCGAACCGGTCCTCGGCTCGAATAAACCGAGCATCAGACGCGCGATGGTGCTTTTCCCTGATCCGATCGCGCCCAGAATGGCAACTTTTTCACCTGGTTCTATGTCGAAAGAGACACCTGAAAGGGCATCATCGGCTTGTTCGGGATAGGCAAAATGCACATCCTTGAATGAAATGCGGCCTCTAACATGCGGTCGACTGATCCAGTTGCGCCCTTCGGGCCGCTCATTTTCTGCCTGCATCAATGCGTTCAGATTTCGATACGCGCTGCGCGCCTGGTTCACACGTGTGAGTGTCTGGGCAAGCTGCCCCAGTGGCGCCAGCGCGCGTCCAGTCAGCATTACGGACGCGATTAGCGCACCCATACTCGCCTGCCCTTCGGTGATCAGGAATACGCCGAAGAAAACAATCAGGACTTGCGCCGCCTGTTGCGTGAAGCCCGTCAGATTCAATGCGAATTGGGTAACTGTCCGGCTGCGGATTCCATGCGAGGACTGGCGCTCGATTGCATCTTCCCAGCGCGCCCGCATTTGTCTGGCTGCTGCGGTTGTTTTGATGGTTTCAAGACCGGAAACCGTCTCGACCAGAACGGATTGTTTTGACTGACCGTCCGCAAAACTTTTTTCGGCCAAACGCGATAACATTGGTTGCACTGCCAGGCCCGCAATCAAAACAATCGGAACGGCGAGGGCAGGTATCAGCGCCAGGGGTCCACCAACGAGGTGAATGACCAATATAAAGAGGGCGATGAAGGGCAGGTCCACGAGGGCTACTAGAGTTGCCGACGTAAAAAACTCGCGCAGAGTTTCAAATTCGCGGATCGTGCTGGCCATTGCGCCGGTCGATCCGGTCCGCGATTTCATTTTGATGTTCAAAACCTGGTCAAAAACGCGCCGCCCCACAAACATGTCGGCCTTTTGCCCTGCCCGATCAATAAAGCCGGCGCGCAAGAGTTTGAGGGCGAAATCGAAAGAAAGGGCAAGACCAACCCCTGCGGTTAGTGCGATAAGGGATTCCGTCGCTTCATTCGGAAGGACCCTGTCATAGACGACCATGATGAAAACGGATGTGGAAAGGCCCAGGAAATTCGCTACCGCCGCAGCAAGCACCACTTGCGCATAGGACCAGCGGTTTGCCAACATGGCCGACCAAAACCAATGCCCGGATGCGGTCTTGTTTCGATCCGGCGATTCCTCATTGTGGCTGCGCCGAAACAAAAGTGCGTAGCCGGTGTAGCTTTTCCCTAAAACTGTTTCTTCAACTTCCCCGATGCCTTCACCCATCTCAGGGTCGAAAATCAGAAGAAGGCCGCTCTTAGTACGCCCGTGAAACACAACTGCTTTGTCGTCCTCCAACAAAAAAATTGCTGGGACCAGTGTGTCATCGAAATCCGCAATTTTTCGCGACCCAAATCCCGCCTGCAACCCGGCATGGCGGGCCACTTCAATTGCATCGCGCTGGGTCAAATGGCCTGTGGTGCCGGATTGCGCAGCGTGAAATGCCCCGACCGTGAGTGAGCGATCAAGATGCGCGGCGACGTGCAGCAGGCAGGTTTCCAACTGAGAAAGCTCTTGTTTAGGTGTTAAAGGTTTTAACGCGGCCATGAATCTTCACCTGTGTTTGCAATTGAAATACCGAGATAATCCAGGATGTCCCCGGTCAAACTGAGGGCGGCGTAGTTTGTGAGGAAGAAGCTTTGTTCCGCCAAAATCAGCCTTTGCTGTGCGTTCACATAATCTCGCTGGGCATCCAGTATCTCGACCAGGCTGCGTCGACCGATGGTGAATTGGGCCCGTGCAGCTTCAACGCTTTCGGCGTTGGCCTGGGCAGCCAAACGAGCCGCTTGCAAGCGAACCGCACCTGCGTCCTGATCTGATCGAATGAACTCTAACTCGCGGCGGATTTCTCGAATTAACGTCTCGCGGGCGAATTCGGCCTCTTTTACCTGAGCTTGGGCAGCAGCTATGGCGGCCTTACGTTGACCGGTGCTGTCCAGTTCATAGTTAACGGACAGGTCGACACCGAAATTGGCGTCATTGCTGTCATCGCGATCTGCAAAAGCCGCGATCTCTACACCTGGCTGCCGTTGTGCAATGGCTGCGGTTTGCTCGGCCTTTGCGACTACCAAGGCGGCATTCGCATGTCGTACTTGTGGGCTGTCCAAAACGATTTCCGATTCCGTTCTGGTCAGCTTGGGTGCCGCGACCGGAGCGGTAAGTGTCCCCGGAGGTCGCCCGAATATTTCCTGGTACTGTGCCTCTGCCCTGTCTGTCCGAGCTTCTGCATCGGCAAGCTGCGTACGCGCGTCTGCCATACGCGAGCGCGCAGTCAAAACGTCGGCACTCGACCCTACGCCCTGCGCGTTACGTTCAGTGATCTGGCGCACGATCTCGGCGTGCACCTCAACGTTCTGGGCCGAGATTTCCAGGATTTTGCGCCGATCAAGGACCACAACATACGCTTCGATCGCGGCAAGGGCCAGCGCCGCTGCGGTTTGCAACTGACCGCCCCGACTTTCGAGGACGCGAGCCTGAGCCGCAGCCAGTTCGCCTGACGCGGCGCCTCCATCATAGACGAGTTGCGAAACGCGCAGATACGGGGTGAAGTCTGCAATATCGGAATTCACACGCTGTGATCGCGCATTGATGCCCATTGATACGCGAGGAAGGAAAGCACCCTTGGCCGCATTTTCGTTAGCGTCTGCGATTTCCAGTCGTGTCGCGCTTTGCGCGAGGTTTGGGTTGGTTTCGACAGCCGTCCGCACCCGTTGACCAAATTCGCTTTGCGTCAGGCGTGGAATGGGGCGCTGCGCGCCAGCCCCAACAGAACCTGCTGACAGTGAAACCTCTACGCCCGTAAGGTCGGGTGGAGGTGCGCAAGCCGCCATTAAAGGAATACACAGGCAGGCAAGATACTTTAGGCCACGGTTGCAGCTGATCAGAGGCATATTCACACCCCACCAGCCACTAAAAGTTCGTCATTTTGCGCGTGTGCCATGGCGGTAAGGAAACGGGAAATGTCTGAATTTTCGGTGTATTGCTTTTGAAGTTTTGGCTTTGCCAGCTGCTCCTGTGCCTGCGACAGCCAAGAAATGTGTGATAGTGATACTTGGTGGGCGTGCAGCAATTGAATTGCACCGACATCGAACAATGCAAGCTTCTCTGTCTGCGAAAGAGCCTTCAGGCGTCGGACATTCAGGACCAGAAACCCCGTCGGCAGCGCGACGTTTTCGTTGCTGGCCATTTGTTCGAAAAGACCCATCCCCTGAATGACGTTACACACGGATCGAATTTTCTTGGCTGATGCCTCTCGTGCTTGGATAAATCCGAGGATGTTTGAAAGTTCAGCGGGCAACTCACCAGCGTCGGTAAAGAACGGTTCGTCCTCTGGAGTGTCGGTGACCAGACCAGAAGATTCATCGACCAGAAGTTGCGGATCACAATCCGTATTACTCGGCAAACCTGCTTGAAAGGGCGGGCACCGCAACGCGGACGGAATGTAGGTGGCCAACCATCGGCCATCGTCGGACACAAAAGGGGTTTGTGCGTCCGGGTTCAGTGACAATAGTGCTACAGGTTCAATTTCCCCCCCGGTTTCGCGAAACATTACCGGATACGTGGCCGCGACGAGCAGAATCTCTTTCTCGACAATCGAGCAAGCCTGCTGGGTTTCCGCAAAGTGGTAAGATGAAAAACGCTTCCAGTATTTGTCACCGTGCCGCTCATATGTGACTGGAAACAGGCCATTCTCTGCCATTTTCGATTCCTTGGTGTATGGAATGGCTGCCGGTTGAAAAACCGGCAGTCCGTGTTTTGATCAAGCCGTTGCTCCGGTAGGGTCGGCGATCAGGATATTGTCTTCGCTCAAGCCGCTCAGGTCGTCCAAACCCGAAAAATGCGCCATGGTTTCAACGGTGGCTGCAGTCGGCGATGAATAGTCGGCTCTGACCAGAACGCTGTCGTCTCCATCTGTCGCGAGTACGTAGATTTCGTCACCGGCTTGAAGTCCCGTCAAACTTTCAACGACAGTTTCGATGGTATTGATCGACAGGTCGGCCAGGACCGTGGTCAAGCCGATGACGCCCGTGTTGGCACCAACCGCGCCGCCTACATTTAATGTCTCAACGTCCGTGCCATCGCCGCGCAAAGTAGAGTGATCGAGGCCACTGAACATTAACGCATCTGCGACATCCGCTGCCGCGCCGAGTGAGAAGCCGGTGATCGTGTCCACCCCGTTGGCCGCAGGAGCGGCTTCGAACACAACAACGTCGCGACCCGCGTCCGAGACATTGATGGCGTCGTCGCCGTCCTGACCACGAACAAAGCTGTCCACATCGCTGGCGACCAAAGTGTCATTTCCATCAGTGCCGATTATGACGGTTGTCGGACCCCCATCCGGGGTGGTAAGCGAAAGTTCAACCGGTTTGCTGGGGTCCTGAACGGTCATGGTGAATGTCACCAGGGGTAGGTTCAGATCCGTAAAGCTGGTCGCGACACCCGCGAAGTTGACCACGGAGCCTCCAACTGGGTTGGATAGATACAGACCAAAAGCCCCGTTCCCAACATCGGATCCTGCGTCGAATGTCACAACTGACGGATCAAATCCCAACTCAACCGTCATCGCTAGCCCACTGGAAACGTCGCGGTCAGCGTCTGCGAAAACTTGGTACGTGATTGTCGAACCGCTCCGACCCGCTTCTGCAATGACATATGCGCCCGGTACATGCGCCGTCGCCTCACCGGTTGCAGGTAAAGGATCAGGGCCGCCTGAAACCGTTGCCTGAGCCTGAAAGTTCAGGTCATCACCGGCTGAAAAACCTGTGAAACACGACGCCGGAACTGTAAGCGACCAGTTGCCATCGGCTGCGACATTGGCGGTGCCGACCGAGTTACTGTTGAGTGTTACGTTCACCGCTTGGCCTGCGGCGAGGCCAACGGATGTTCCAGACACAACAACACCGGAACTCTGCGCGTCGCTGAGTGAAACTGAGCTGTTTGTCCCTACAGAATTCAGGTCTAACAGCGGTCGGAAATCCGTGGCGAGCGTTGTGGTCGCCGGGCTGGCGCTGTTGCCGGCCTGGTCACTGACCGTTGCCGAAACGGGGAAATTTGTACTGTCCGCCAACCCGGAAAGATCCGCTGCAGGTACAGTGACCGACCAAGTGCCACCAGTGGCGACACCGGTATATGGTTGACCATCCAGCATGACGGTGACTATTTGCCCTTCTTCCGCCGATGTCGCCCCGGAAATGGACAGATCGCTACCCCTTTCGGAGACGTCCAGAACCGATCCGACAGCCAGAGGGTTGATCGTCACGGTTGGTGCTGTGAAGTCTGTTCTAAATCCATCACTCGCGCTCGCGTTGTTACCAGCCGTGTCTGAAACCGATGCATTCACACTGTAAATTTCGTCGTCTTGCAGGCCATTTAGGCCGGCCGCCGGCGAAACCAACGTCCAGGAACCGCCACTGACCGTTGTGGTATTGCTCAGGTCAACAGTGCCATCTGCTCTGACGATTTCCACGGTGATGGTGGTGCCGTCCGGGGCATCGGACGTGCCTGTGACGATCAGATCTGTACCACGCTCCGCCAAGTTCATGACCGGGCCATCGGACAAATTGGTGATGGTGATGGAATGAGGCAAAAAGTCGGTGTCAAAACTGCCAGTTGCTTGTGTCGCCGGGTTTCCGGCCGCATCTGTCACGTCTGCAGTCATCGGGATTGTTGCGCCATCGGACAACGCGGTCAGATCAGCCGCTGGCACAGTCGCGCTCCAGACCCCGCCAGAGACCGTGCCGGTATAATCCTGGCCGTTTAACAATACGGTTACGGTCTGTCCGTCCTCTGCATCAGTTGACCCGGTGATTGTCAGGTCTGTGTCACGCTCAGCGGCATTCAGGACGGCACCATCGGAAAGCCCATCGATGCTCAGGGTTGGGGCGGTGACATCCTTGGACACGGGTGCATTCGCCTGATTGGCAGCGAGCCCGTCCGCATTGGATACATCTGCGGTGATGGTGAACGCGCCCCCGTCTGCCAATGCTCCAAGGTCGGCCGCTGGGATGGTCACCGACCAGCTGTTGCCAGATACTGCACCGGTGTAACTTTGGCCGTCCAACATGATTGTCACCTGCTGGCCGTCTTCCACGTTCCCGGTAATTCCCGATACCATCAAATCCGAACCGACGTTTGCCGCGTTCACGGCAGACCCAACCGATAGCGGCGATATGGAAATTGCGGGGCCAGTCAGATCCACCGGAACCGAGGCTGTTGCCGGAACCGAAGTGTTTCCTGCTGCATCGCTGACAACGGCCCGTACCGACGCCGGAGTACCTGAGGGCAGATTTGCAAGATCTGCGGATGGAACAGTGACGCTCCAACTACCGTCAGAGGCGGTTGTCGAATAGGTCTGCCCCCCGAATTCGACCATAACTGCCCGGCCATCAGCTGCTGTTGTCGATCCGCTCAGCTCCAGATCGTTCTGAACGTCAACCAATTCGATTTTGTCGACGGGGAGAGGATCCAAGGTAACGGTCGGCGCCGTAAAATCAGTCTCAATGCTGTCACTGATCTGTGCTGCCGGGTTCCCCGCCATATCTGAAACATCTGCGGTCAACACGATGGTTTCCCCATCCGGCAACGCGGCAAGATCACTGGCAGGCACGGTGACGACCCATTGCCCATCGGCTAAGGTGCCAGAGTATGTTTCGCCGTTCAGAGTGACGGTCACGGTCTGACCGTTTTCCGCGTTTGTCGTCCCGGAGACGGTCAGATCCGTTGCACTTTCCTCCGCATTTATGACCGCACCGTTCGACAAACCGGAAATTGTCAGAGTAGGGGGGATTGTGTCGATGTCGTAGGACACAGTCTCGACCGAAAGTTCTTGCCCACCGCTATCCAAGTGGCGAACCGTGACGTTCTGAACACCTTGTGGCAGACTGGCCGCTTCGACGGCTGTCAGCGAAATGCTCCAACTTCCATCGGGATCAAGTGGCACGGATTTGACCAAAGACCCGATCGTAAGTTCCACCGTTTCGGTTCCATCCGGGACACTGATATTGGCCTCTGTGCTGCTGAACGCAGTGGATTGCGCTTGCGCGAGATTCAAAACCTGAGGCGGTGCCGGCGGCGCGGGTTGAAAATCACCATCGTCTCCACCGCCGCCACCGCCGGCCCCCGCCGCGGCGGCGCCAGCCAGGCCCAATCCGCCCAATGCAGCGCCGACGCCACTAATGCCGCCGCCCGCCGCGGCGGCACCACCTGCTTCGGCAGCCAGGCTGAATTGCGCAATTTCACTCACGGCATTTTCGGCGATCATGATTGCGCCACTGTCCAGAACCTGAACGTTTTCCGCGGCGACAATCATCGAACTGCCATCAATCATCTTCAGCAGAACATCCCCGTTTTTCAGCAGCTTCACTGACTGAACGCCGGGAATCGTTTCTGCAAACTGATAGGCATAAAGCTCTTCTATCGTTGCCTGCGCCAAGGCGGGAAGCGCCATGAGAGTCGAACCAAGCCCCCCGGCAATACCGCGCCCAACCCAGCGTCGCATTTTGCCATCAATCCACCGGCGAATGTGGTCCTTGCGACCATTGTCTGATCCGGGTTCTGCAGTTTTGGCTTTGGGATCATGTTCTTTGGTCATCTTACCCTCACATGTGATGTCTGTGTCCGCCTGGGTGGGCCAGGTTTTGTTCATCAGTCTTTCGAGTTTGTGACTCATGCGGTCGGACCAGGAAAAATTGTGTTAAACTGAAACCGAACTCCTCGTTTTCACCACAATTCCGCTTTGGTATCGGGCCGGGCATCGGATCATCCTGCAGTCATTGCCAAGTTTGGCGTGGGGTGATGTAGTATGATGCTTCAGTTCGAAAGCGTGGTTGCAACAGGGAGCGCAGCGCTCGATTCAGGTATCCGTGATACGGCTTTAAAAACGCTTAACGGGACCACGCATCTGTACAGTTTGACCGGCCCCGGCGGCGGTGTCGCCGTTTGGAAGCTTGTTGATGGCGCTGTTCCGCAACTGGTCGATACCGAGTATTTCAGTGGTTCGATCACATTTCAGGTCGGTCGCACCGGAACACCGGTTTCGTTCGGTGGTGGTGATCAGCTCGTTTTGGATATCGACACTGCAAATGGGCTGGTGGGGTATGATCTGAACCCGGATGGGACTGTTGGAACCTTGCGGGAAACCGGGACATTAACAGGCGGCGGTGACATTTCGGCCTTGGTGAAACTGTCGACCGGGTCCGGCGATCTGCTGATGATGGCACATGAAGATACCGGGCGGATTGTCACCTATAACGTTAACGGAGACGGCACATTGACGTCCTCGGGCGTGATTGTGGCAAAATCTGATTCGATGCAGGCGTTGAAGATTGGCGCAGACAACATTGTTATTGCGGCCGATGGGGCCAGCAACACTGTCTCGACCTACCGGGTTGATGGGGGAACCGGAGCCATAACAGCGGTAGACAACAGCGAGGCCCTGACGACTTTGGGAATCGCGACGCCCACGGCGGTCGAAGTGATACAGGCATATGGCAAGTCCTGGGTGGTGGTCGCGGGGGCTGAAAGCAACTCTCTCAGTGTGATGGAACTGGCTGCCGATGGTCGTCTGATCCCAACCGATCACGTCCTGGATTCGCTGCACACACGGTTCGAGTCGATTCAGGATATTTCGGTGGTCGACGTCAACGGGCATGTGTTCGTCGTCGCGGGCGGTGGCGATTATGGAATAACTTTGTTTGCCATGACGCCCGGTGGGCAATTGGTGCATTTGGACAGTTTTGCCGATACGCTCCAAAGCGGTTTGCAGAATGTGGAGTCGTTCAGCGTCGCGCAGGTCGGTGATGAGCTGCAGATTCTGGTCGCGTCGCAACAGGATGCTGGGCTGACCCAACTTACGGTGGATGTTGCGGATCTGGGTGTCGTTCGCAGTGGCCTGGGAACAGTTAACGGCACCGCCGGTAACGATATGCTCAGCGGCAATATTCTTCCTACGACCCTTAGTGGTGGGGCCGGAGATGACATATTGATTGCCGGTTCGGCCGCGACCACAATGACGGGCGGGTCCGGTGCCGACATCTTTGTCATGCAATACGGAGCGGAAACCACCACGATTACGGACTTTCAGGCTGGTATCGACCGGTTGGACGCGTTCGACTATCCGCTTCTCAGAACGCCCGGACAGTTGACCTTTACCGTGACGGCGCAGGGCGCCCGGTTTGAATACCTCAATGAGACGATAAACGTGAATTCTGCCTCTGGTGGTCCGCTGACCAGCGCTCAGGTGTTTGGCGCGGGTATTGGCGGCCCTGACCACATTCCTGTCGATTTCGGCGATTTCGGGGGGCTCGAGCCGGGCAGTTCCGATGGGGTTTTGGGGGATGTCTCAATCAATTCAGAGACCGCCAACCCCAGCCTCAGTGACGCTGAAATCAGCTTCACCCCAAATGGCGGAGCCACAATCAGTGCTCGTGCAGACAGCAATGGGCGGTTCGATTTGAATCTACCGTCCGGCACTTTCGAGGGTGAATTCGACGTCATCAAGACCTATTCTACCGCGAGCAAGGACATCAACGCATTGGACGCGCTGCAGGTTTTGCGAATTTCGGTCGGACTGGACCCGACATGGGGGCCGGCCTCGCCTGAGAATTTGATCGCAGCAGATTTCAACCGGGATGGTTCGGTGAACGCGCTCGATGCTTTGTCGATTCTGCAAGTGGCGGTCG
Source organism: Ruegeria sp. A3M17 (assembly GCF_003318255.1). Classification (GTDB taxonomy): domain Bacteria; phylum Pseudomonadota; class Alphaproteobacteria; order Rhodobacterales; family Rhodobacteraceae; genus Ruegeria. The sequence goes on along the minus strand of NZ_QOCF01000027.1, from coordinate 15,881 downwards.
GACAGCCCACTGCTGTTCGCCCGGAATGGGTTTTTATTGACAGTGACGCGGACCTTTCAGGGATCACGCGCACCGACGTTTCTTATGATACTGGGGCCAATGTGGTGGCTGTGGGTGGCGTGATTGCCACCGACATGACCTCAATCCTGCTGGGTAACCTCGAAGCGCCTTAGTGCGACCGGGAGGTCACTCTCGGAACGCCCGGTTGAAGTAATCTGCCAATGGTTTGACCAAATAAGACATTGGCGTACGTTCGTCCGTCTTGATTAACGTTTCCACTGGCATACCGGGCAGCAGTTCCTGCCCTTTCAGACGATCAACTTGCCCGTCTTGTGGAACGACTTCGGCGCGATAGAACGTCTGGCCGGTGTTTTCGTCGGTAAACGTATCAGCCGAGACATTCATAACCTGTCCGTCAATTTCAGGCGTTTCACGCTGATTGAACGCGGGAAACCGCAACAAAACCGGCTGGCCAACATGCAACTGGTCCACGTGAATTGCATCAACACGCGCAGCGACGACCAGGGGCGTATCCTGCGGTACCAGATACATCATAGGTTCCGCTGGTTGGATCACGGACTGCAGGGCAAAGACCTGACTGCCGTAAACCGTTCCCGAAACTGGGGCACGGATATCCAGTCGCGAAAGACGGGTGTCCAGCGACAGACGGCGCTCGGCCAATTCAGCAATCTGGGACTGAATATCACGCAGGGTCGTGATGGCTTCTTCTCGCCGTGTTGCTTCAAGCTCAAGGATCGAGATTTCGGTCGCTGATATCTGGCCTCCCAGGCGCGCTGCGGCAGCTTCCAACCGACCGATATCCCCTGTGAGGCTGGCCTCCTCACGCTGTAGGGCCGAAACACGACTGGCCTGAGTGAGGCCGCGCTGAAGCAAGCTTTGCTGATCGTCCAGTTCGGTTTGGATCAATTCAACCTGACGCCGCAGCGAGACAAGCTGCGCTTCGGTACCGTCGATTTCACTTTCGATTTGAACGGTCTGTTTGCTCAGCTGCTCTGTTTGCTGGTCCAATGTATTCAATCGCGCCTCAAACAGGCGTTGCTGACCGGCGATCAGATCAGGGTCGATGTTTTCCTGTTGCTGAATCTCAGCCAACCGGGTGGCCAGAGCTTCGGCATTTGCGCCATCTCGCTCGACTTCCAAACGTGCCCGGCGGGCCAGCAGTTCGAACAGCTGGGCTTCGACAATGGTCTTCTCGGACGACAGAAACGTATCATCCAACCGTAATAGTAATTCGCCGCTGGTGACGGCATCGCCATCGCGCACATAGATCTCACCAACAACGCCGCCGTCGGGGTGTTCAATCACCTGACGGTTGCTTTCGACCTCGATAATGCCCTGAGAGATAATGGCACCGGCCAAACGCGTGTTGACGGCCCAAACACCCAAGCCACCAACAAGGATGCCGAGAGCTGCAAAACCAACCAAAGCAGGGATCGTAATGCGCCACACCGGGCGTGGATTATTTGTTTTGTCCTGCATCAGTTGCTTGCCTTACTGAGGTTGCGCTGGATCGATCCGGCGTTTTGTACGACTGCGCCCAGAACCTCATCCCGAGGACCGGATTTGACCACCTGTCCGCGCTCCACCACCGCAAGATCATCGCATTCCGAGATCGCCTGCGGGCGGTGCGTCATAATGATCGCGGACTTTCCTGCGGCCTTGAGATCGCGAACGGCGGCGTTCAGCGCCTCGGTCCCATCGGCATCCAGCGCCGAGTTCGGTTCGTCCAAGATCAACAAAACGGGGTCTCCGTACAGCGCGCGCGACAACGCGATCCGCTGTTTTTGACCACCCGACAGCTGACTGTCATTGCCTTCCAGAATGGTGTCGTAACCTTTTTCCAGCGTCAGAATCAGCTCATGCGCGTTGGCCTTCTTGGCTGCTGCTACAACAGCTTCAGGATTTGGGTCTTCGGACATGCGCGCGATGTTTTCCGCTACAGTTCCGTTGAACAACGTAACCTCTTGCGGAAGGTATCCGATATGCTGACCCAGATCAGTTGGATCATATTGATCCAGCGTTGCACCTCCCAACCGGATTTCGCCTGCTGCAGGCTTCCAAATACCCAACAGCGCCTTGGCCAGCGTGGATTTTCCTGACCCACTTTTTCCGATGACACCAAGCGCCCGTCCGGGTTCGAGGTTCAATGAGACGTTACGCAGGGTTGGAGTATCCGCGCCCGGCGGGACAACCGTCAGGCCCTTGGCTGTCAGCCGGGCTTGGGGCACAGGCAGCTTGGTGCGCTGCGCTTCGGGCGGCGTGGCATCCAGAAACCGGCTCAACGAGGTCCACGCAGTTCGGGCGCGTTCAACGACAGCCCATTGCCCAACGACTTGTTCGACGGGCGCCAAAGCGCGGCCTAACAGGATTGATCCCGCGATCATCGCGCCGGGGGTCAGTTCGTTGCGCAGCACCAGCAATGCCCCAAGTGCCAGCATTGCAGATTGTAAAAACAGCCGCAGCGACTTGGTCACGGATGAAAAGCTGCCGGTCCAGTCACTGGCGGCGATTGTCTGCTGCAGGGCGTTTGTGCGTTGTCTCTGCCATCTTCGCGTGATGTCCTGTTGCATGCCTTGCGAACGTATGACTTCGGCCGCCTGTCGGGCATGTTCAGAAAAGATGTTGGCTTTAGCCGACGAGGATTGAGCCAAGGCAACTTTGCGACGGGTCAGTATCTGGTTCAACAACGCGATCACAACTAAAAGCGAGCCGCCACCAACAGCCAGCCAGCCCAGAAGGGGATGGAACAGAAAGATTGCTGCGATAAAGATTGGCGTCCAGGGGATGTCCATCACAGCCAACAGAACCGGAGAGGAACACAGGTTTTGGATAGACTCTAGATCGCGTAATGCTGTCGCCGGGGCAGCGCGGGCGCGCGGATGCAGCGATCGACGCAGGGTCGCGTCAAACACGCGTTCGTCCAATTGCGACTGAAACCGTGCGCCAAAACGCGCCACGATCCGACCCCGCGCAAAATCGAGCATGGCCATAAGGCCGTACAATAAAGCGACCAACAGGAACAGCGCTGCCAAAGTCTCGACCGCTCGGGAGCCAAGTACACGATCATAGACCTGCAACATGAACAAGGGTCCGGTCAGCATCAGCAAGTTGACGAAGATACTGAACAGAAACGCCAGCGCCAGGAATGTGATCCCCTGGTTGCGCGCTGATTGCATTTCATGTCTTGGCTGGGCGGCCATGCGGTTCTCAATATTCACGAACGATGCTTCTCGTTTTTGTTGCTCGGGCTTCGAATGGGCTAGCATTCGCGCGCATCCTAGACTGATGTCTCAACAGTGGAAATGCATGCCGTTGCGGATTGTCCATATGCCGCCGACCGCCTTCGTAATCGGCGTATTGAGTATGGCTTAGTGGGTTCAGACTCGCGCGTTGATTGAATTGAAACTCTCTTGGCCTTTAAGTAGCGCAATCAAGGCAGAGTCCACTCGGCAAACATCTCAACCGCTCTGAATTGTGCGTTTGTCATAGTCGCGCTTGGCTTAAACCAGTCTGCAACAATAGGATTTTTTGATCCGTTTCGTGCGACCAATTACTTGGGGGGCATGTCTCATAAAAAATGGCACTTCGTGTCTGAAACAAACCGCTATTGTTGTCACAAGCAATAGCGTGGGAATAAGCGCAGTCGCGCCTAGTGATGTCGATGTGACCGGCATTGTAACCCAACCTTGGGCCAGGCTGTCACGGATTCGCGATGCAAGGATCGTTTCCTGGCAAAAGCTGAATGTAAGTTTGCTCTGACATTTGGTGGGTTCACCACGGCCATCATCGAGCTAACGCTAGTCCTGTCTTTACTGCGATTCTGACGACGCTCGGACGCGCGGCAGAAGGCCGCGCACTCGCATGTGTTCACTAGTCTGGTTAGCCGTTTTCGCCTAAAACCTTGATGGCCCCAAGCAGGCGGGCGATTTCCTGTTCCGTGTTGTAGTGACAGAAGGAAATGCGGATGCAATCCGACAGACCCAGCGGTGTAAGAACGTTGCCAGAATAGTGATCGGCCTTTCGCGTATGGGTGCGAATGCCCTGTTGATTCAATATCTCGACCACGTCTTCGGATGCATGCCCCTCGACCACGATTGACACCAGCCCTTCGCGTGCCGGGTTGTCGGCGCCCGCCAGAATGGTCACGTGATCCATATCACGCAGCCCTGGCAGATTGCCTGTGCCGTCGATGGCGGTATTGGTCAGGTGGGTTTCATAGGCGTGAATGGCATGACCCGCAGCCTCGATCCGTTTGCGCGGTTCGGTCTCATCCGAGATTTCGCTACCGAGCCAGTCAAAATACGCCACTACGTCCGATATGGTTGCGTAAGATCCCGCGTCACGGGTCCCGAACTCCCACCCGGTCGTAGGTGCGTCGATCAACATGTCATGCGGCAAAGCGCTGAGTTTGTCAGAAATCCAGGCGATGCCATATCCGTGACGCGAAAACACTTTATAGGGCGAGATCGCGTAGCCATCGACATTATAGCCGTCCAGGTCCAGTTGCCCGTGGGCCGCATGCTGAATGCCGTCGACGATGATCAAACAATCCGGTGCCATAGAACGGATCGCCGCGGAAATCGCAGCTACGTCCATGCCCATGCCTGTCACGGGCGACGCATGCAGGATTGTTGCCACTGCGACATCTGGCGTCATCAGCGCGGTATAGTCATCGGCCGTAACCAACCCGGTGTCGTTGCCGTGGGGCACATTCACATACTCCAGCCCTGCGATTTCAGCCCAGCGGCGTGCTGCGCTTCGGGTGGCAGGGTGCTCGATGGATGAACCTATCACTGTTGACCCTTTGGGGGCGACCAGACACGCGGTGCGGATCATGCGAAACAGCAACTCGGTTCCGCTTTCGCCTGCGAAGAACTGCCCGGAAGATGCGTTCATGAACACGGCCAGGTCGTCTTTGGCCTTGTTAATAACGCCTTGGGTTCCCTGACCTGCCGGATTTATGCGCCCGGGATTGTCCGGGATTGCTGCATAAAAAGCCGAGGTTTCAGCGACGGATTTCAATGTCAGTGCACCGCCCGCATTCTCGAAAAAGATGCGTTCGCCTTGAAACGGGCAAGTGCCGACATGGGCGAACCGGTCGCGGATGGCGTCGATGAGGGCAGGGTTGTCTTGGATCATAGATTTGTCCTGTGCATAGTCAGAGCGCGGTTCACGATCGCACGGCGGAGCTTGGTCGCCGCGATAAGGCTTTGTTCCGAAAACCGTCGACAGAGTCATCGAAAATTCCGCGAATTGAATTGATCAGGCCGCATGCTGCCATCCTGTCAAGCGACAACGCGACATGATTGCGCCGCACCGTCGTTTTGTGTCGCTATCGAACTATTCTTTCATAAAAGTTTTCGCGCTTTTTACCGGGAGATCCAGATGAGAATGGCGTCTTCTATTGGCTCGAGGGTGTGGTGAAGCACGGGATACGTATCGTGAACGGTTTCATATCCTCGACAATGGTTTTTGTCAGCTTAAGCAATCTTCCCGCAGGGTGTTTTTTACGATGGTCGGACACTTTCCTGCCGTTGGTTGATATGCTAGCTTGTTTGAAATAATGATTATTATTAAATAGTTATGCTGGATTGACCTATTTACTAAAAATTTAGTTTGACAGGTGCGTAGAAAATCGCTGATGCTGTCTGCTATCCGGTTTGCGCCGGAAAACCATAATTTTTTGGGAGGAAAGAGATGCGGAGACATCTACTTTCCGCAGTGGCGGCTGTTGCCGTCATTGCGGGGCACGGTCCCGTTTGGGCCGACGAAGCCGCAGCACAACGTTGGATCGACGACGAATTCCAGCCATCGACCCTGTCGAAAGACGAACAGATGGCGGAAATGCAATGGTTCATCGAAGCTGCACAGCCTTACAATGGCATGGAAATCAACGTTCTGTCCGAAGGCATTCCGACCCACTCCTACGAATCCGAGGTTCTGACCAAGGCATTCGAAGAGATCACGGGCATCAAGGTCAACCACCAGATTCTTGGTGAGGGTGAAGTTGTCCAGGCCGTACAGACTCAACTGCAAACCGGCCGGAACCTGTATGACGGCTATGTCAATGACAGTGACCTGATCGGCACGCATTCGCGTCTGCAGCTGGCTTATCCGCTGACTGACATGATGGGTGGCGACTGGGCAGGCACGACCTCGCCGACGCTGGATCTGGATGACTTCATGGGCATTCAGTTCACCACCGGTCCGGACGGCAAGCTGTATCAGCTGCCGGATCAGCAATTCGCAAATCTTTATTGGTTCCGCAAGGACTGGTTCGATGATGAGGCCAACAAAGCCGCGTTCAAAGAGAAGTACGGCTATGATCTGGGTGTTCCGGTCAACTGGTCAGCTTACGAAGACATCGCCGATTTCTTCACCAACGACGTGAAAGAAGTCGATGGCACCACGATCTATGGCCACATGGATTACGGCAAGCGCGCGCCTGACCTGGGTTGGCGCATGACTGACGCCTGGCTGTCGATGGCTGGTGCAGGTGACAAAGGCGAGCCAAACGGTATCCCTGTCGACGAATGGGGCATCCGCATGGAAGCGGGCACCTGTAACCCCGTTGGTGCCTCCGTATCACGCGGTGGTGCTGCGAACGGTCCGGCTGCGGTCTATGCGATCCGCAAGTGGGATGAATGGCTGCGGAACTATGCGCCTCCGGGTGCGGCTTCTTATGACTTCTACCAGTCGCTGCCAGCGCTCAGCCAAGGCAACGTGGCCCAGCAGATCTTCTGGTACACCGCCTTTACCGCCGACATGGTGAAGCCGAAGTCCGAAGGCAACAACACCGTGGATGACGAAGGCACACCGCTGTGGCGGATGGCGCCCAGCCCGCACGGCCCCTACTGGGAAGATGGCCAGAAGGTCGGGTATCAGGACGTGGGTTCCTGGACATTCCTGAAGTCGACCCCTGCTGATCGTGCTCAGGCGGCTTGGCTCTATGCCCAGTTCGTGACCTCCAAGACCGTCGATGTGAAGAAGTCCCACGTGGGACTGACCTTCATCCGCGACAGCTCGGTCAATCACGAGTCGTTTACTGAGCGCGCACCCAAGCTGGGTGGTCTGGTCGAGTTCTACCGCTCACCTGACCGTGTGGCATGGTCGCCGACCGGCATCAACGTGCCGGACTATCCGAAGCTGGCCCAAATCTGGTGGCAGCAGATTGGAGACGTGAACTCGGGCGCCTTCACCCCGCAAGAGGCGATGGACCGTCTGGCCGAAGAGATGGACATCACCATGGCCCGCATGCAGGCCGCGGATGAAAGCGCTGGTGTCTACGGTGGTTGTGGTCCCCGCCTGAACGAACCGCAGGATGCGTCGTTCTGGTTGGAAAAAGCAGGCTCGCCCAAAGCCAAGCTCGAGAACGAAAAGCCGCAGGGCCAGACCGTTAACTATGACGAACTGGTTCAACGCTGGCAGTCTCAATAAGCCATAGAAACCCGGGGATGCCGCTGTAGGCATCCCCACCTCAAGGCCAGTGCGACGCACTGAAGAACCGGAACCCACGGACATGATCGAACTACAAGATGCCACCAAACGCGTTGGCAACGTCATCCATATCAAGCCCACGACCCTGACGCTGCAAACCGGCCATTTCAATGTGCTGCTGGGCGCGACGGGATCGGGCAAAACCTCTCTGATCAAGATGATGGCCGGGCTGGACCCAATCGCCTCAGGCAAAGTCTTGATGGACGGGCAGGACGTCACAAGGCTGAACACGCAAAAGCGGCAGATCAGCCTCGTGCACCAGTTCTTCGTGAACTATCCGCATATGACTGTTTTCGATAACATTGCCTCGCCTTTACGCGTGGCAGGGATGGCGAAATCCGAGATTGAAGGGCGCGTGGAAGAGGCTGCAGACCTGCTGCAGCTGCGCCCGATGTTGCATCGCCGACCGCATGAGCTGTCAGGCGGACAACAACAACGCACCGCGCTGGCCCGTGCCATCGCAAAAGAAAGTCGTGCCGTGTTCTTGGATGAGCCGTTGGCCAACCTTGATTACAAGCTGCGTGAAGAACTGCGCGAGCAACTACCCGACCTGTTTGCCGGTCGTGGGGCGGTGGTGGTTTACGCCACCTCGGAACCCGAAGAGGCGCTGCTTTTGGGTGGATATACCGCCCTTATGGAAGACGGTTGCGTTACGCAATTTGGCCCGACTGCTGATATCTATCGCAACCCTGAGAATATTGCCGCTGCGCGCGTGTTCTCAGACCCGCCGATCAATGTGGCACGCGTCACCGTGTCCGGCGCACAAGCGCGATTGGCGGGTGGAGGTGGCTGGCAGGTCGCGGATATGACTGATGGCGAGTACATGGTCGCAGTGCGGCCGCACCGAGTGACACCAATCCGTACTTCGGATTCAGATGTGGAGCTGACCGGTCGGGTGATTGTAACCGAATTGTCAGGGTCGGATTCCAGCGCTCATTTCCAGCATGGGGACGATGCGTGGGTCTCTTTGGCAGCTGGTGTACACCCCTATCAGGTGGGCGAAGACCACCGTTTTTTCATGAACCCGGCCCATTGTCGGTATTTCGGCCAAGACGGCAAAAGGGTAGCCTGACATGGCACAGATCAAGCTTTCAAACCTTAAACACAGCTACATGCCGACGCCAAAAGGCCCGGATGACTACGCGCTGAAGGAAATCGACGTGACCTGGCGAGATGGCGGGGCTTATGCCCTGTTAGGGCCGTCAGGCTGCGGGAAGTCCACTCTGCTGAACATCATTTCCGGCCTTCTGACACCGTCTGAGGGGCAGATCCTGTTCGATGACCGCGACGTGACGGCCTTGCCGCCCGATCAACGCAATATCGCGCAGGTGTTCCAGTTCCCGGTGATCTACGACACGATGACCGTAGGTGAAAACCTGGCGTTTCCGCTGAAAAACCGTGGTGTCGACGCCGCGACAATCAAACGCCGCGTTGATGAGATAGCCGAGATGCTGGACGTCACCGAGTTGCTAAAAACCCGTGCGTCGGGCCTTAGCCCGGACAACAAACAGAAGATCTCGATGGGTCGCGGTTTGGTGCGTGATGACGTGAATGCGGTGATGTTCGACGAACCGCTGACTGTGATCGACCCACACTTGAAATGGAAACTGCGGTCGAAACTGAAAGAACTACATCAGCGCGTCAAAGCCACGATGATCTACGTGACCCACGATCAGACCGAGGCGCTGACCTTCGCGGACGAAGTGGTCGTGATGCAAGACGGTGAAGTGGTTCAGATCGGCACACCTGTCGAGCTGTTCGAACGTCCTCAGCACACGTTTGTTGGCCACTTCATCGGCTCACCCGGCATGAACGTCTTGCCATGCGAGGCAAGGGGCGACCGCGCCGTTTTCGAAGGTCACGAAGTGGTGCTGGAAGGTCCGACCCATGGTGATGGCGGTCGCACCGATCTGGGCATCCGCCCCGAATATGTTGGGTTCAGTGACACCGGTATCCCCGCACATGTGACAAAGGTTTCGGATATTGGCCGTCACTACGTGGTAAGCGCCATGGTCGGTAATACGGCCCTGAAAGCAGTAACTGAACACAGTGTTCCGGAACCGGGATCACAAGTCTTCCTGCAATTCAAACCTGAACAATCGCGCGTCTACCGCGACGGCTGGATCGCAAGCGAGGAGCGGGCACAATGAGAACGGAAAACCAAAAGGCATGGTTCTTTGTCTTGCCGGTGCTGGGACTGGTCGCGTTCAACGCGCTGGTGCCGATGATGACGGTGGTCAACTACTCGGTGCAGGAGACCTTCGGGAACAACCAATTCTTCTGGGAAGGGCTGGGCTGGTTCGAGCAGATCCTGCGCTCGGACCGGTTCCAGGCTGCACTTGGACGGCAATTTCTGTTCACTTTCCTGATCCTGCTGATTGAGGTGCCTCTGGGCATCATCGTGGCCCTGTCGATGCCTCGCAAAGGGTTCTGGGTTCCTGTCTGCCTGGTTCTCATGGCTCTGCCGATGCTGATCCCGTGGAACGTAGTCGGGTCGATGTGGAACATCTTTACCCTGCCCAAGATCGGCTTGCTGGGCTATTTCCTGAATGACGTTTTGGGCATCAACTATGACATGACGCAGCAGCCGTTGTCGGCATGGATCACGGTCGTCATCATGGATGTCTGGCACTGGACCTCATTGGTCGTACTGCTTTGCTATGCGGGCCTCGTGTCGATCCCGGACGCTTATTATCAGGCCGCCAAGATTGACGGCGCCAGCCCGTGGTCGGTGTTTCGCTATATTCAGCTGCCCAAGATGAAAACAGTCCTGACCATCGCTGTTCTGCTGCGGTTCATGGACAGTTTCAACATCTATACCGAGCCCTTCGTTCTAACGGGCGGCGGCCCCGGCAACTCAACCACCTTGCTGTCGATCGACCTTGTGAAGATCGCGCTGGGACAGTTCGACCTTGGCCCTGCAGCCGCGATGAGCTTGATATACTTCGCCATCACGCTGCTTGTGTCGTGGGTATTCTACACTCTGATGACAAAGGATGACGCGCAATGAAGAAGCGGTCCCTTATCCCAATCCTCTATATCGCATTCCTGATGCTGCCGATCTATTGGCTGGTTGCGATGTCCTTCAAGACCACGAACGAGATTCTGTCGGGCTTTTCCCTGTTCCCTCAGACCTTCACGCTGGAGAATTACATCACCATTTTCACAGATCCGACGTGGTATTGGGGCTACATAAATTCCATCGCCTATGTGACTATCAATACAGTGCTTTCTGTCTGTGTGGCCTTGCCCGCCGCCTATGCATTTTCTCGTTATCGGTTCCTTGGCGACAAGCAGTTGTTCTTCTGGCTACTGACCAATCGTATGGCGCCGGCTGCGGTGTTCGCGCTGCCTTTCTTCCAGCTATATTCGTCCATCGGTCTGTTCGACACATACTTGGCCGTGGCACTTGCCCATACATTGTTCAACGTGCCGTTGGCCGTTTGGATCCTGGAAGGTTTCATGCGCGGCATTCCCAAAGAGCTGGACGAGACCGCCTATGTGGATGGCTACTCGTTCCCACGTTTCTTCGTGACGATTTTCCTGCCGAACATCAAAGCGGGTGTCGGTGTCGCGGCCTTCTTCTGTTTCATGTTTTCGTGGGTCGAGATGCTATTGGCCAAAACTCTGACTGCAGTTGATGCCAAACCCATCGCGGCCGTGATGACGCGCACCGCCTCGAGCGCCGGGTACGAATTGGGCCTGCTGGCCGCTGCCGGCACCCTGACCATTATCCCCGGTGCCATCGTCATCTGGTTTGTCCGTAATTACATCGCGCGCGGTTTCGCGATGGGCCGTGTGTGAGGTTCGATATGCGTAAACTATTTCTCGCCCTAACCTTATTCCCTTCTTCGGCATTTGCGCAGGCGCAGACTGGATGGGGCAATGTTGGCCAGCAAGAGGACAAGGGTTTTTCATGGACCGATCCGCTGTGGCCCGATTTCTGGATGGCCTGGACGCCTGCTACTTTGGCTGTGTTTGTAGGAATATTCTCGGCAATCGCTTTGATTGGCATTCTGGAAGGATTCAAATACCGCGACGGGATCGAACGGCGCGGCGTGCTGGGCCTGACCACCACGCTCGGCGATCGGCTGTTCATCACGCTCCTGGGTTCGGTCTACATCTTTCTGGCCTGGCTTGGACTGGTGGGGCAACCGGTTTGGACGCCGCTGTTTTTGTCCATCGGTTGGGGCATCTTCGTCTTCTGGAAAGTTTAGGCTTTGCGAAACAGTGAAAGGATGCTTGTCTGTCAGGCATACTAAAAAATGGCGACACCGAGACTGATGCGAAAGAAAAAAACTACAAACTTGCTGACCGAAGTGGAACTTGAGTTCATGAACGAACTCTGGGCGCTGGGTCAGGGCTCGGTCCGAGATGTTCTTGATCGTTTGGCGCCGGATCGAAATCTGGCCTACACATCCGGCGCAACAATTTTGCGCATTCTCGATGAAAAGGGATTTGTAGAAAGCGAAAAGAACGGCAAATCGTTGATTTATAGGCCACTTCTGGAAAAAGACAGGTATCAGTCGCGTTCGCTGCAAAATCTCTCCCGGACGTTGTTCGACGACACTCCCGCAACTTTGGTTGCAAGGTTGGTCGACGATGCGGGGCTGACAGAAGATGATCTTGAGGAAATTCGAGCACTGGTAGAGAGGAGACTGCAAAATGACGGCGGTTAAACCGGTTCTCGACGCTTTTCTCGAGTTCAATGTTGTACTTGGATTGTCGGCACTTATCTGGCTGTTGGCGCGCGTCGTGTTGGCGCGATCGTCGATGCGATATGGGTTTGTTGTGCAACTTCGATCGCTCAAAGCACTTTGTATCTGTGTTGTGCTGAGCCCGGTGCTGGCAATGGGTGTCTCGGCCTTTATCGGTTTTCTGTGGCCAGGACGCGCAGTCGCGCTGGGTGATCTGGCCGTGACAGCCTATTTACGTGGTGATATTGCCATGCCAGCTGCGCAGTTCGAAACCCTGCTGAACACGCGCGAACGTTGGCTTGATCACGTTCTTTCTGGTTCGTCTGTCCTTGTAACATGCGTTTTGTTTGCATTCGCTCTGGTGTCGAGTTTCCTGACAATTCGGGTGGTTCGCGATGCATGGGCAATTCGTAAAACCGTGAGATCCAGCTTTCTTTGGCGGCGGTCGTCCAAGGTAGACATTCGGTTGTCGGACCGGATAACCGTACCCTTCGCTGTGCGCGGCCTACGTCGCCGCCACGTCGTCTTACCCAGCCATTTGCTGAATACACCGCGTGAATTGCGGTTCGCTCTGGCACACGAATTTCAACACATCCGTGCTATGGACGTAGAGTGGGAATTGGGCTTTGAGCTGATGCGCCCGCTACTGTTCTGGAACCCGGCATATCTGGTGATTAAGCACCAGTTTGACCGACTGCGCGAGTTGGCCTGTGACCAGTCTGTTGTCTCGCGCAAAGGTATAGACGCCAAAGACTATACGGCCTGTTTGCTGGATTACTGTTCGCGATCTCTTACAATGAATTGCCCACGTATTCTTCATGTGGCTTTGGTGAACGGGACAAAAGCAAAGCATGTGTTGCGTTTGCGTGTGATTGCCTTGACCGAAGCGTCGACGGCAAGTCCTCCTCTGCCTGCTGTATTTCTAGGGATGACTCTAGCATTGGCAACCATTCTTGCTATCAGCTCGGCGTCAGTGCGCCAAACGCAGGATTGGAGCCACGATCGCTTGATGCTGTCGACAGTTGTTAATCTGGAACGGCTTGAGGCTCGCACTCAGGGGAATTGATATGCGGTGATGATCTCCGGCTAGGGTTGGAGAGACGGATTGCGGTGTTATGCGCATGTGTTCAGCGCCGGGTATTTTTTAGCCCGAGGCTGGGGCATGTTGAGTTCCTGATGGGGCAGGGGTGCCCCGTTCTCATGTAATCAGGCAGAGCTATGTCGTTTCACAAACGTACAACCACTCGCACAACCGGCAATGTGATGCAGTGCGGACCTGAATCCAGTGCCGGTTTCACGCTTCCCAAAGAATGGATCGGATATCAAACGAGAGTCTGACGGCAAATAATCAGGCCCTGTTATGATCCCCTATAGGTTGTGTGCTTTTTGCCACAGCGTGGCAGTCAGACGCGGACAACCTTGCAGTCAGATTGACTGCAGAGATCAATAAAATAGAAGTAGATCAATAATTTATGGTTTGAGGCTTTGAGTTTTATATGAGCGCTGTTTTGCCCTCTTTGGGTGTACACCTTTTAGCGGATTTCTTCGATTCAACTGCACTTTATGATCCTGACCCAGCTGAAGAAGCTCTGACACGCGCGGCGATTGCAGCCAATGCGCATGTCCTTGACGTGGAAACTCATGATTTTGGACAACGTGCGGGGTTTACCGGGGTGGCTTTGTTGGCTGAATCCCATATCTCGATCCACACATGGCCCGAGCATGGTTATGCGGCCATTGATATCTTCATGTGCGGCGACGCCGAGCCGCAGCGCAGCCTGGAAGTACTGAAATCCTATTTCCGCCCGCAGCGCCTTGAGGTGCAATCCATCAAAAGGGGCCTGATCAGACAAAACGTGCCGCGGCTGGCTGTGGCTGGCTTTTAAAGGGCAAATGAGAGAGCTGCGCAGATGCCCGGTCACGATATCTCTTATCCTGTGCGCGATCTGCGTCTACGTGCTGTTCGGTCCGGTGCGTTATTCGGGACCTGTGCAAAGCTTGCCCGACCATCTGTTGTTTGTAATCCGGCATGGCGATCTGAGCCATCTGACACTCAACTGCCTAATGATCTTTATCGGCGGCTGTCTGACCGAACCTCGTTTGGGCAGTATCTGGACCGCAGGCCTTGTGATCTTGAGCGTCGTTGCCGGCACAGTGGCAGAGTGTCCGTCGGCAGAGTTTTTGGGTCCAAAGGTCGCCTGAACTAAGAGAGTGTCTGGCTCATCTGGTTGGGTTGATTATGCGGCGCGTTGGCTGTGATGCAAGCGGCGCGCTTCGAGCGTCTTTCGTTTGATCTTTTCTCGTTGTTGTAGAATGGCTTTGTCCCGTCCGAAGTAGACGTCGGCAGGTGTGACGTTGTTCAGGCTCTCGTGGTAGCGCTGGTGGTTGTAGTGGTCGACGAAGGCTTCGATCTGGGCTTCGAGGTCGCCGGGCAAAAAGTAGTTTTCCAGCAGGATGCGGTTTTTCAAAGTCTGATGCCATCGCTCGATCTTGCCCTGCGTCTGGGGATGATACGGCGTTCCGCGTGAGTGCTTCATGCCCCTATCCTGCAACCATTCAGCCAGATCACCCGAGACGTAGCTGGATCCATTGTCGCTGAGTAGCCGTGGTTTATGAACGACGTGGACCTGATCACATCCTGACGCCTCAAGCGCCAGGTCAAGCGTGTCAGTCACGTCCTCAGCCCTCATGTTCGTACAGAGTTTCCACGAGATGATGTAGCGGCTGTAGTCATCCAGGATCGTGCTGAGATAGAACCACCCCCAGCCCAAAACCTTGAGGTACGTGAAGTCCGTCTGCCACAGCTGGTTAATGGCTGTAGTCTTGTCTTTGAACTCGTTGGCGGCCTTGATCACGATGAAGGCGGGGCTGGTGATCAGATCATGGGCTTTGAGTATCCGATATGTTGAAGCCTCTGATACGAAATAGCTTTCTTGATCTGTGAATGTGATCGCCAACTCCCGTGGCGATAATTCTGTTTCCTTCAGGGCCAATTTGACGACCTTGCGCCGCACCGCGTCAGGAATGCGGTTCCAGACGTGTCTTGGCTTGGGAGATTGGTCCTGCAAACCAGCCTCGCCACGCTGATGGTATCGGTCATACCAGCGGTAGAAGGTTGTGCGTGGAATACCCAGCTTGGCCAATGTCTGGCGCGCTGACAGGTGGCTCTCTTCGACCAGCCGGATGATTTCCAGTTTCTCAGATGCGGGATACCTCATTCTTGGTCGCCCCCACCGTCGATCATGCTTTTTTTAAGCAAGCGGAGTTCAAGCGTTTGTTCCGCGACGACCTCCTTCAGATCACGGGCTTCGCGGCGCAGATCTTTGACCTCATCGGTCGTGGCGGCACGGGCCGTGTCGCCAGCCAAGCGCCGCTTACCGGCTTCCATGAAATCCTTGGACCATTTGTAGTAAACGCCCTGGGAAATCCCCTCGCGGCGGCACAGCTCAGCAATGCTATCCTCGCCACGCAGGCCGTCCAGCACGATCCTGATCTTCTCTTCAGAGGAATACTGCTTGCGGGTCGCCCGCTTTATGTCCTTGACGATCTTCTCGCCGGGGCTCTGGTTCGTCTTTCTCATCGTCCACTCCTCGGTGGTTACGATGAGCCAGAAACCCTCTCTTATCAAATCGCCCTATTTGGACCCATAAGCGCTGACGTCAGACA
>NZ_QOCF01000022.1 GCF_003318255.1 Ruegeria sp. A3M17 | reverse complement strand
AATCCTACTCCCGCAACCAGCGTCAGATAACCCAAAACACCACAGTCAGACTACAAATGATCCCACGGATCAATTGCTTAACGTATGCGCCCCGTCAGGCGAATAACCGCAACACCAAAGACACAAATCATAAAACCGTAAACAAAAAAAAGTCCAGGCAGATCAAAACAGTCCAAAAGACCGTTGGCCGTGCGTCTGAAGCTGTAAGAAGCGGGGCCTGTGTAGTAACCACCGTTGGTCACCTCTACCGCGCGACGTCTATGGTCGATCAGCGATAGGAACGAATAGCCTTCCTGCACAAGTTTGCGCTCTTGTCGAATCAAATCAATTCGTATTTTGTCCTCGCGATGGTTCCCGACTGTATTCTGCGGTCAGGGATAAAAGGGAATACGGTGCGGTTCTGTAAAAAGACCAATTCCGTGACTGCCCCCGCAACTGTAGGCGGCGAGCGACCCGAGATCGTCCACTGGGCAATAGCCTGGGAAGGATCGGGATAGCTTTGACCCGCAAGTCAGGAGACCTGCCATCCGAAATTTATGAACCTGGGCGGGGTGTCCCAGAGGGAGATGACAATGTTTCAAGCGGTCCGTACCGTGCATGACTTTGCGCTCGCTTTGCCCCTGTCCGAACACAGGAGGCGTTGCCGTTGTCATTGCAAAAAGCTGACACCCAAAGGGGTAAGTGTCTGACAGAATTCAGCGTTCCGGTGCTGGTCGCGGGGGCTCTGGCGTTGTCGGCGCTTTTGTGGCTCGCGATTTACGCGGTGATTTGATGTCGGCCGTTTTGCAAATACGCGATCTGACGTTGGGCTACCGCGACCTGACATTGTTTCACCGCCTCTCCATGGATATCGCGGCCGGAACGACCCTTGCCGTTCTTGGTGCGAACGGGTCGGGCAAGAGTACATTTGTAAAGATGCTGCTTGGCTTGATGGATCCTCTTTCGGGCAGTTTGATTTGGCCGCAAGGCCGTCCTCGTGACATCGGGTACCTAGCGCAGATGACCGAGTTCGACCGCCGATTTCCCATCCGTGTGAGGGATCTTGCCGCGATGGGTGCCTGGCGCGGGTTTGGTTATCGTACCGGGCTGGACGCCGCCGCGCGTGACCGGATGGCCGCCGCGCTGGATGAGGCCGGGGTACTGGATATCGCTGACCGGCCTCTGCATATGCTATCGGGTGGGCAACTGCAGCGCGCGCTGTTTGCGCGGGTTATCATGCAGGACGCGCCGCTGATCCTGCTGGATGAACCGTTTGCCGCAGTCGACCAAAGTACCGAAGCTCATCTGCTGTCGATTATCCGCCGATGGCGCGATGAGGGGCGCGCGGTGGTTTTGGTGGTGCACGATCTTTCCTCGGTGCTGGATTATTGCAGCCATGCGCTGCTTTTGGGCGGGCAAGAGGCAACCCATGGACCGGTGAATGACGTTCTGACGCCAGATCGGCTGGTTGCGCAAGGTTACCTCTCGGAAAGTCAGGCGTCCTGGATGTTCCGTGGCACCCATTCAACAGCGGAGCACGCCAATGTATGACCTGATTGCAGAAATGTGGAGCTTTGCCTTCATGCGTCGCGCTTTTGTGGCAACCACGGTCCTGTCGGCCTCGGTTGCACCGGTAGGGGCGTTTCTTGTTCTGCGTCGCCTGTCGCTGGCTGGTGAGGCAATGGCCCATGCGATTACCCCAGGCATCGTCATCGGCTTTGTCACGGCGGGCTTGTCAGTCATGTCACTGCTGGTCGGAGGGCTGATCGCCGGTGTTGGCGTCGCCATTTTGACCGCCTTTCTGGCACGCCGGACGATCCTGCGCAGCGATGCCAGTCTTGCCTCTCTGTATCTTATCGCATTGGCGGTAGGTATCTTTATCCTGTCTGCAGCGGGGTCCGCAGTTCCACTAAAAAGCTTCCTGTTCGGATCAATCCTTGGGATCGACGATGCGTCGATGGTCCTTGTCGGCGGGGTGGCGACAGTAACATTGCTGGCATTCGCCGTTCTGCTTCGTCCGCTGATTGTCAGCACCTGTGATCCGGTTTTCTTCGAAACTCAGACGCGCGGGCCGTGGCTTGTTGATCAGGGTTTTATGCTGCTGTTGGTTCTGAACCTGTTGGCGGCATTCAAAACGCTGGGCACGTTGATGGCCGTTGGCTTGATGATCCTGCCCGCGACTGCCGCGCGTTATTGGGCCAGTACGATCACCGGGCAACTGATCCTGGGTTTTCTGTTTGCCTTGTCCAGTTGCTGGATCGGCCTGACCCTGTCCTACCTGTTCCCGGACACGCCGTCCGGCCCGGCGATCGTATTGGTTGCCGGTGGGTTCTTTCTGTTTTCGGCCATTTTCGGCCCCCTTGGTTTTGGCAGACGGATGCGCAAACCGTCTGTTTCCAAAGACATCCCCATTGCCCAAATTCAACAAGAAGAGAGAGCACAATGACTCTTGTTAAGTCACTCTATGCCGGCATCGCCTCTGTGTCGTTTGCTTTGGCGGCCTTGCCGACCGTTGCGGCAGAAGACAACGTCAAGATCGTCGCCAGTTTTTCGATCCTCGGCGACATGGTCGAAGAGGTCGTCGGCGATCTGGCCACGGTTACGACAATCGTGGGCCCGGACGCGGATGCGCATGTGTATCAGCCTTCGGTTGCAGACGCGAAGGCCGTTGCTCAGGCCGATATCATCTTTGTCAACGGTCTGGGCTTTGAGACATGGTCCGATACCCTGATCGCTGAATCGGGTGCTGACGCAACCGTGCACGTTGCCACCGACGGTATCACGCCTGTCACAGTCGAGGGCAAAATCGACCCTCACGCCTGGAATTCGCTGTCGAACGGCATGATTTACGTGACCAATGTCGCCGACGTGATGACAGAGGCGATGCCCGAGCACGCCGAAGAAATCGCTGCCAACGCCGCGGCCTATATCGCGCAGCTTGAGGCGCTGGATGCAGAAACCAAGACAAAGCTGGCAGGCCTGCCCGCCAATCGCCGCACGGTTGTGACCGCACATGATGCATTTGGCTATCTGGCAGACGCCTACGGCCTGACTTTCCTTGCACCGGTTGGCATCGACACCGAGGCAGAGCCATCGGCCAAGGACCTTGCTGTTCTGATTGACCAACTGAAGGCGGATGGTGCTGCGGCGCTGTTTGTTGAAAACATCACAAGCCCCACTTTGATTCAGCAAATCTCGGATGAAACGGGCATCGTGATTGGTGGACGGCTGTTCTCGGACGCCTTGTCGGAACGGGGTAGTCCGGCCACCAGCTATCTCGCGATGTTCCAGCACAATCTGAACACTCTGCTGAACGCGCTTGGGAACGCAACCGCAAGCTAACTAGTCTTTAGGTACGGGGCGGCGCCTGAACCGCCGCCCCGTACCGTGCTTTGGAACAGCGGGTTCTTGGAAATCGTCCCCTAGTCCGGCTTCCATCCATCTTCGTATTCTCCCAAAGTTCGGGAAAGATCCAACAGCGAGGCGAACAGTCTTGCGTAAACGTCCCGTGACATCATGGTCTTGTTGTCATCCAACACTTGCAGAAGATCGACAACACCCGATGCAAAGGCGTCATAGACCAACTGGTCCGCAGGCGTTGGGTCCAGGGTCCATATTTCGTGCGCGTTATAATACCCTACGGGTTGGGGATCGTCGTCTATCATTTGTCCGCCTCATACTGGTGAGGCGCATGTAAGTGAGAAGAAAGCGAGCGCTAGTGATGTGGCAGGAAGTCACAAGTTTTTGGCGACGCCAAAAACGTGAACCCGATATCGCGTTTGGCCGTTGACAGGATGTGATGAACTACCTCTCGGCCGCAGTCGACTTCTGTTGTGCCAACCGAGCAGTTGTCAGAGTTTCGAATGTTCGCTCTGCAAAACTTCCAGAAACAGGTTTGTCACCCGCGTCGGTTCAGGTTGCTTTCTGGTCACTGCTGCAAACCGGGTTCGATATTGTGTTTCGTCCGGCAGCACCATCCGCATCTTTTCCTGGTCCACAAAATCCTGCGCAAGATGATCAGGCAAATAGCCAATATATCGCCCCGACAGGATAAGTATGGCCAGCGCCTGCTCGCTTTGAACTTTTGCTGAGCGTTTAAAACCCAGTTGCTGGCCGACGATCAGGTTCGGAGAGTTCACGCTGAGCCCAACATAGTTGTACCTGAGCAGATCGCTCGTCCTCAGTTCCCGGTCCGGTATTTCGAACAGAGGGTGTTCCCGGCCGCAATACAGGAACATGTTCTCGCCATATAACGGCGCATAGTTAAGGCTTGTCGAAGGGCGATGCAGCGCGATAATCCCAATGTCGAGCTGACCGCTGATGACCATGGTCTCGATCACGTTTGGCGGCTCAAGCGACAGTTCGATCTGAACCGAGGGGGCGGCTTCGTTGAATCGATGAATGGCGCGGGCAAGCCGGGAATCCGGATTTGACGCACATTGATCAAACAGAGAAACACGAATAGTTCCCCCCAATTGTTCCTTGATCTCGCTGACCTCGTTCCGAAATTGCGACACGGACACAAGCAAGTGATCTGCTGCTTGCAGCACTTTTGCGCCGTCTTCTGTCAGGGCGAACCCCGCAGGGCCACGTGTGCACAATTTCAGGCCCAATCGCAGTTCCAGATCAGTAACATGCTTTGAGATTGTCGATTTGCCGATATTCAGCTCAACTTCGGCTGCAGACAGACCGCCACTTTCCACAACTGTCTTGAAAACGCGCAGCAATCGGATGTCGCTGTCGCCGATGCGTGAGGCAACCATTTTCTTCCCAATTCCTAAGGTTCTATATATATGAAACCTATCGCGCAAAGAATGGCAACATAGAAACACATTTCACGAGCTACTCTGAAAAAGCCGAGGTAGAATCGGACTGGCCATCTCTCCCCAGGTCAGCGCGCACCTCGAAACATGATAAAACTGGGAGGACATCTATGTCATTCATCAAAAAGCTTGGCACCATGACTGCTGCCGTTTCGGTCGCAGCACTAATGGTTGCTGGCGCAGCCGACGCGAAAAACTTCAAGATTGCTGTAGGCGATAGTGCTGGCAGCGCACAAGAAGCCCTCGGATTGGCTTTCGTTAAGGCACTCGAAGAAAAATCGGGTGGCGCACACACAGCTACACTGTTCCTGAACGGTCAGCTGGGTTCCGAGCAGGACACCGTCAACGAGGCCGCGATCGGCACGCTGGACATGTCGCTGCTGGCGATCAACAACATCACGCCGTTCTCGCCTTCGGTTGGTGTATTCACTCTGCCTTATGTGATCCTGTCCCTGGAAGATGCTGAAAAGCTGACCCAAGGCCCGATCGGTCAGGAACTGGTGGAAAACACCATTCGTGACGCAGGTGTGCGCATCATCGGCTGGACCTACACAGGTTTCCGCCGCCTGACCAACTCGAAAAAGCCTGTCAGCTCGGTTGCTGACCTGCAGGACCTGATCATCCGCGTTCCCAAGAACGAAATCATGATCGAAACCTACAAGTCCTGGGGTATCAGCCCGACTCCGATGGCATGGTCCGAGACCTTCACCGGTCTGCAAACCAAAGTTGTCGACGGTCAGGACAACCCTTACCTGACGATCAACGCAATGAAGTTCTACGAGGTCCAGAACCACGTGACCAACCTGCGTTACATCTTCTCGATTGAACCGCTGATTGTTTCGGAATCTGTATTCCAGGGTCTGAGCGAAGAAGATCAGAAGATCATTCTGGAAGCCGGTCAGGAAGCAACTGAGATTTCCGCACAGTTCCTGCGTGACTCTGAAGCTGCGATCAAAGAAGAGCTGACCGCCAAGGGTATGGCAATCATCGATCCTGAGAACGATGAGGCCGAGTTCATTGAACTGGCAACCGGTGCCGTATGGCCGCAGTTCTACGAATCTATCGGTGGTGTCGACAAACTGAACACGGTCCTCGAGGCCATCGGCCGCGACCCGGTCCAGCAATAATCGCCAAAGAGCGAAGAGGAAAAGAGCGCTTCGGCGCTCTTTTCATCTCAGGGAGGAGGGAATTCCGAAATGTTCTGGAGATTTCTGGACAATATCGAAAGTATCATCTGCCGGATCCTGCTATCCGGCTTCGTCTGTCTGCTGTTTTTACAGATCATAGCGCGTGAAGTCTTTGGCTTTTCGTACAGCTGGATCGAAGAACTGTCAGTCTACATGTTCGTCTGGTTTGTCTACTTTGGCGCCAGCTATGCGGCATTGAAAGGTGCGCATAACCGGGTGACCTTCCAGTTCAAGTTCCTGCCCGAACGCTACATCAAGTACATCGAGGCTTTTGCTGATCTCTTCTGGCTCTTTTTCAACGTCTACTTCCTGTATCTGGCGACGGACTTTGTCTTCAACAAGATGAACAAGTTCTGGAAATCCCAGACCCTGGGTATTGAGATGAAGTATGTCTACATGGTTCTGCCTCTCGCCTTTGCGCTGATGACCGTGCGCATCATTCAGGTGAACTATCGCCGCCTGATCAAAGGTGAAGACATCCATGATCCTGACCAGATCGACCTTGATGAAATCAAAGCTGCCACCGAAGCAGCTAAGCGCGACTGAGGCAGGGAGGAAAAACCATGGAATCCGAAATCGTCACAATCCTATTTGGATCGTTTCTTTTACTGCTGCTCATCGGCGCACCGATTACGGTTGCGCTGGGTGTGGCATCGCTGTTTTCGTTCCTTTACTTAGGCGAAAACCCAATCAAGTTCGTGCAGATTGCATTTACCTCGGTGGGTGCGTTCCCATTGATGGCGCTGCCTGCATTTATTCTGGCCGGGGCTCTAATGGAGGCCGCCGGTATCTCAAAACGCCTAATCAATGTTGCTGAAAGTCTGGCTGGTCCATTCACCGGCGGTATTTCGGCTGCGACGGTTATGGCCTGTCTGTTCTTTGGCGCCATTTCGGGCTCGGGCCCGGCAACAACCGCGGCCGTGGGGATGCTGATGATCCCAGCAATGATCGACCGTGGCTATGAGCGCGGCTATGCCTCTGCTATTACCGCTTCTTCTGGCGGCCTCGGGATTATTATTCCTCCCTCCATCCCGATGGTGATCTTCGGCATTGCCGCGCTCGGTATGGCGCCTCCGCTGGAAGCAGTTGAAAAGTTCGGCACCTTCCAGTCGGTTTCGATCTCGAAACTGTTCATCGCGGGCTTTGTCCCGGCCTTCCTGATCGCCACCAGCTTGCTGATCCTGAACTACTTCATGTCTAAAAAGCGTGGGTACAAAGGTGTAGCCGAAGGTTGGTCGATCCGTCACGTGGGCTGCGAGATGTATCGCGGGTTCTGGTCGCTGATGGCGCCGCTGGTGATCCTGGGTGGTATCTATACCGGCTTCTTCACCCCGACCGAGGCCGCTATCGTTGCGATCTTCTACACTCTGTTCGTTGGCGTGGTCATCTACCGTGAACTGACATGGCAGTCGCTGTTCCAGTCGCTTGAAGCCACGACTTGGCTGACGGGCCGCGTTCTGCTGATCCTGTTCACCGCGACCGTGTTTGGCCGCCTTCTGGTGGAAAACCAGATCCCGGCGATCATCGCGGACTCGATGCTCAGCTTTACCGACAACCTTTATGTGATCTGGGCGCTGATCATCTTCTTCCTGCTTTTCGTCGGCATGTTCATGGAAACACTGGCCACCATCCTGATCCTGGTTCCGGTGATGCTGCCTGTGGCCTATTCAGTCGGTATCGACCCGATCCACTTTGGTGTGGTGATGGTCTGTACGCTGGGTATCGGCTTCCAGACGCCGCCGCTGGGTGAAAACCTGTTCATTGCATCGGGTATTTCGAACATAACGATCGAGCAGATCTCGATCCGTGCATTGCCCTTTGCAGCGGCTAACACGATCGCGATCTTTATCATTGCGTTCTTCCCTGAGCTGTCGCTATGGCTGCCAAGGCTGTTGGGCTACTGACCTGAAAGGATGATGCTATGAAACAAATGGTGACAAATATCCTGTTCGCCACCGATCTGTCGGAAAACTCGGGTCATGCCATGCGCAATGCGGCCAGCATTGCGATGGCGACAGGGGCAGAAATTCACGTCCTGCATGTGAACGAACCCCTATCGGACGATGCGAAGATCACGATGGACATGTTCATCCTGAACGAAGAGACGCGTAAAACCGCGGCCCAGCGTCGCCATGAAATGGTGCGCAAGGTGCTGGCCGAACGGCAAGCCAAGTTCTGGGCACAGTTCGAAGGCGATGACGCGAAGATCCGTGAACAGGTGTCCTCTATCGAGGTCACCGACGGGCACCCGGCCGAGGTGATCCTGCGGCGTTCGGTCGAGATGGGGTGCGATCTGATCGTACTCGGCGCGCATGACCACGGCTTTTCGCACACCTTCCTTGGTACGGTGGCAAAACGTGTCTTGCGCCGGTCGAAGATCCCGACGCTGATCGTTCCGAACCCGGACGAAGTTTAAAATACTCCATGGGCCGCTGCGTTTGTAGCGGCCCATGCTTTGTGCCAAGCCGCGCAAACAAACAAGCAATGCCTGAATACCGCGTATTCCGCATCAAACCGCCCTTTTTTATCTTGGGCAAAAGTCTTCCAACCCGTACATCCGGCAGAGATCACGCTAGGTAAGCTTCGTTAACGGAGTTTAATGTTGCGGTGTCCTCTCCTTAAGAACCGGTTCCTTTATTTGAATTGTGACCAATACCGCAATCCAAATTCAGGAGGAGAAGACCATGGAAGCGACACAGACAATAACCCCGAACGGCAACGTTTTTTCCACGCTGTTTGCGAATTATGCAGAGGCCCGAACCGAGCATTTCCGCCGCAGGGTTTTTGCCAACACAGTCCACGACCTGGAGGCGCTAAACGATTGCCAACTGAGCGACATCGGCATCCCTCGGGCTGAAATCAAGCAACGCGCCTATCAAAGTGTTTATCACGGCGCACCTTATCGGCAGTAAGCAAGTGCCGGAAATAGCACCCGCGTAACCAGTTATGAGGTAGTACCAATGTTTGATGTCATCCCGCCAAGCAAGCAATTGCCGCCCACGACCAGTGCCCTGCAATTGTTCGACCGCGCCATGCAACTACGTGCGATCAGCGCCGATATCGTGCGGGCCGCACAGTATTTGGACAGCTTTTCCGATCAGGAATTGTCCGAACTGGGCATAAACCGCAACGATCTTGACGATACGATCCAACGGTTCATCTGAAGCTGTGGCGATAGCCAGGTTTATTACCGGCGACAGAGACGAAGACTAAAAGCCACTCCGACATATAGGAGTGGCTTTTTTAATTTGAATTTAGGCGGTGTGATCGACGACTTGCAAATGCTGCGCCAGCTTGTCGATCTCGGCCATCCAGCCCTGCACCAGTTTTGGATCGCTGGGTGCTGCATGGACACCGACGGCGATCGCACGGTTCAGGACCGCTTCGACCGCCAGCGAGACCGGGATAGATACCAGTCGCGCCATTGCCGTCCCGCGCGCGTCGCCCCACGCGTCCATGACATAAGTTTTGTGCCAGACGTGTGTGCCTTCTTTCTCGGCCTTCAGTCCTACGCACAGAACCACGCGGTCCGGTTCCCCTTCGTCATAGGCGTTTTCGTCCCAGAACTGGTCCGACATTTCCTTCAGGCGCGCGTCGCCCTCGGGTCCGGACAGTGTTTCGATCTCGCTGAACACGTCCGACCACGCATCGGCCCAGCCATTCAGGCGCAAGGTGCCGCGGACGAATTCCTTGACGGTCCAGTGATCCTCGAACTGATATTCTTCCATGAAGGGCAGCGAGTCTCGGTTCGGATAAACCTCAAAACTTTCCGGTGTGGGCAGAGGCGCTAAATAGCTGCTGATTGCATCCCATGGGCGCGCGACATCCAGCGGCGCATAATCGCGGATCGATTTCGACGGTGAACGCAGCGCCTTGAGCACACCCAAAGGCGACCAGCTGAACTTGTAGCGGAATGGGTTGGGGTTCTTCGGAATGCCGCCGCAATACGAGATAAAGCTCAGGTGGTTCTGCGCATCAAACGCGTCCGAGGCGCAATAGTCGGCGATCAGGGCGTGTGCCATCAGGTGGTCAATACCCGGATCAAGCCCGACCTCATTCACCAGCGCCACACCGGCCTCGCGGGCCTTGTCATCCAACGCGCGCATCTCGGGCGCAATGTAAGAGGATGAGACAAAATTGGCCTCTTTGGAAATCGCGAGTTCCGCCAGCGGCACGTGCCAATCACCCGGCAGCATCGAGACGATAACGTCACCTTTTTCCAGCACTGCTCCCAGCTCGTCGATGTCAAAAGCACGTATGTCGTTGGTCAGATCTCCGATCTCAGCCTTGGCCTTTTCAATGGTCCGGTTCCAGACAGTGACCTTGTGCCCGCCTTCAATCAGGCGACGCAGGCCGGGGATGGCCGACAGGCCGGTGCCACACCAATGGATGGTCATGCTTAAGCTCCTCTATGGCTGTTCAGCCGAATTTCAGTTTCGCGACCACGATCGCACCGACAAGAAGGATCGATATCACATTGCCCAGAATCAAAGGCCAAGCAGCGATCATCAATCCGTAGGCCAACCACAACGTCAGTGTTGTCAGGATCAGCAGGTTTGCAGGCAGAGACAGGTCCTTGGTTTCGCGGCTGCGCCACGTTTTCAGGGTCTGGGGGAGCCAGCAGATCGTTCCAAGAACCGCTGCTGCACCGCCGATCAAGTGTTCCATGTGTGCACCGGCTCAGACATGTTTGCGAAACTCGTCCTGTGCCCGACCCCAAACACCGCTTTCGATCTCTTTCAACGTCAGCAGAGTTGGCAGCAGTTGCGCGGCGTAGTCGTCCGAGCTTTCGACCGGCAGCATCGAAGGCAGATTGTCGATCGCCATGACGTCCATCACCGGATCACTCGCAACGCGCAGGGCGGGGGCGTCCCATGTGGTGGCACGGTCGTAAACCGGAACCGGGTTGTAATCGCTGTCCGGGTCACAGGCGACATCACCAATAGCGGTCAGTTTACGCGGCGCTGTCAGCGCCTGGCGCGGCACAAAGACTGGGGTGCTCGGGCGGGCGAAGATGCAATTCAGAAATATGTCATGTTCCAGAATTTCGGGGAAAGGACCGCCGCCGGCGGTTTCGGCCATGTCCCATTTGGTGACAGTGACACCCATCGCCTCACACAGATCAGCCGCGCCTGAACCAACGCGCCCCAAGGCACCGATTACGATGGCGCGGGGGCGGTCGGTGCCGGTGGCGTCCAACTCGGCCAGCAACTCAGCATTCAGCGCGTCCTTGCTGGGATAGACACCAACCGGCGGGCATTCCTCGTTCCGTTGCTGCACCGCCCATGTCTTGAGCGTGACAGCTGCGCCAGCATAACCAGCCCAGTAGCCAAAAGCTGCGACACGGCGGCCATTCTCATCCACAAGGTACTCCAGATCATAAAGCGTGCCGCCCCCGGTCTTGAACCGATCCATTAGTGAACGCCCCGAATGCTGACCCTTATAGGCGTGACCGAACATGATGTGGCGATGGGGCAGGGGGGTACCGTCCTCTGGCAACTCCTTCAAACCAAAGATGATGGCATCAAGGGGGGCATCGGGCCAGGAATTTTCGGGCGCAATCTCGCAGCCTGCGTTTTTGTAGCCCTCTATCGGGATAGCGCGGGCATGGCTTTC
Source organism: Ruegeria sp. A3M17 (assembly GCF_003318255.1). Classification (GTDB taxonomy): domain Bacteria; phylum Pseudomonadota; class Alphaproteobacteria; order Rhodobacterales; family Rhodobacteraceae; genus Ruegeria. The sequence continues at coordinate 1,812 of NZ_QOCF01000022.1, read as the reverse complement.
TTCGACAGTCACCCGGACGCCTGCCGCAATCAGGGACGCCGCGCCTTCTGGGGTCAATCCAACCCGTTCTTCATTCGGGCGTTGCTCTGCCCGGACCCAGAGATGTGTCATGCGTCGTCCTTTACTCAAATCATCCCGGCGGCGCGCACCGCCTGAACCGAGGTGCGCGCCTCCATCGCCTCGCGGAAAGCGAGGATTTTGGGAAAGGCCGACACGTCCACGCCGTCGCCTTCCAGCCAGCTGCACACTACATAAAGATACGCATCCGCCAGCGAGACGGTATTGCCCAACACAAAGGGCCCGCGCAAACCGTTTGATACGATGTAACCACAGGACGTCGTCATGGTCTGGGCGACCTTGCCGGTCATGTCTTTCCAGCTGGCTTTCTTGTCGGCCCAACGGGCCCCGCGCAGCTTGTGTGCATGGTTCACATGCATGGTCGAGGCCAGATAGTACATCACTTCGCGCATACGGGCCGCCATGACAGGATCGGCGGGGACAAGATTTGCGTCAGGCGCAACCGTAGCGACATATTCCAGCAACGCCCCGGTTTCAGTCAGGATACCACCATCAACCGCCAATGCAGGCACACGGCCTTTTGGATTGATCTGTTTGTAAGCCGGTTTGGTCTGGTCGCCTTCGGCGAAGTCCAGACGGACCGCTTCATAGTCCAGACCGGCCTCCTCCAACGCGATGGCAACGGCGACCGAAATGGTGCGGGGGGCATAATAAAGCTGCATCAGAGTGCCTCCGGGCTTGGATTACAGATGCGTTTGCGCAAACTGCCTGTCTGGGGCGTCCAGATGCGGGACTGCGTTGAACAGAACCGGGCTCAGCTGCGCGCCTATCGGATGCAGACGATGCATTGAGGTGTTCATGATGGCAAGAGCCACCCGCGACATCGCGGGTATATCCAGTCCCATGGCCTGCCTTACAACCATCGAGATCAACCCACCCGAGGTCACGACAATCGCCGGACCCCCTTCGGTGCCGACATCGCGCAAAGCGTCCGAGACGCGTGTTTCGAACTCCTCAAAGGTTTCGGGCGTTTCCTCGATCTCGCCTCTGGCCCATGCGGCAAAAGTGCGCGGCAGATGATCGACAAACCCTTCCCGGTCGGTCGGCACGGGGATGCCATGTTGCTCTTCATACAGTTTCGCAATGTTGAAGTATTCAACCTCATTGAGGCGTGGATCACGGGTAGGTTCGGGCAGTCCCATGCTGGCGGCGGTTTCCACGTGGCGCGACAGGGTTCCGCAATAGACGCGCGGGTAGAACGCTCGTGTGTTCTGCAGATGCGCGCCCAGCCAACGGGCTTGCTGATGGCCCAGATCGCTGAGCTTGTCATAGTTTACTTCGTCACGTGCGGTGGTGTTGGCCTGCCCGTGACGCACCAGTGTGATATGTGCCATTGCGTCCCCTCTTGCGCGAAGTCTTAGGGCAGGTTCAGGGTTGGTGCCAGAGCCCTTTGGCAGAAAGCGGCTAAAAATCAGTTTGATGGCTCGGCTGTCTTTAGTTCGCCGCAGAAATTTGCCCATGGCACGTCGCATGCTATGTTGCCTAACGGAAAAAAGTTTCCTATAGGATGCAAAGCCGCTGCATGCGGCCGTATACATGCCTCTGCAACGCCGCCCTCGGGGACCAAAAGACCGCCAGCAGTCGAAGCCTGTTGACTCGCTGCGCAGTCCTAGGAACCTTGGTGTCAATTGGCGACAATACAGAGATAACGTTGCAATCCATGCGGCAATGTTGCCAAGGTCTTAGGAAAGGTCTCTGCCATGTCTGACGCACCCAAACGCACCCCTTTGCATT
>NZ_QOCF01000002.1 GCF_003318255.1 Ruegeria sp. A3M17 | reverse complement strand
TAAGCGCTGACGTCAGACATGCGAAGGGTCTGCAAATCCTTTTCGATCGTGCCATTGGATAATGTCCCGTTGGTCTCCTTGTGATCATGTTTCTCCCAGCGCTGAACGTTGCGAGCCCAGTCTTTGTAATCGTCCACATATTCCTGAGAAAAATCTTCCCAAAGGACGTCGCCCAAAAACTCTTTGAGACGGGCTACTTTTGATTGCATCGGCACTACGGTACCTTCGGCTTTCTCTTTCTGAATATGCAAAAAGTACCGATCAATGACGTAGCCAATTGACACATGCTTTGGTGGTCGAGTGTCCCCTGATAAAATCAGTTCCGCAAGCTGTCGCTTTGCTTCGGTATCATTTCGGGTTTTTGTCGATCTACGCTTCGGTCTCCCATCGTCGCCCGTCCACACGATCTCCCAGATTTGGTTTTCGGGGCGTTTACGTAGTCGAAATTCTGGTTGATGAGCGAGGGTAACGCTTTCTGGATCAAGCTGCGAATATGACATTTTCTCAGACCTCTGTCGGTGTTCCGTGCCATGGTGGCACGAAGAGCTTCGTTAAAAGGAGGTCATGGCAAAACGGCAAGATTATGATCTTGAACGCTTTTTGTTGGTCGGAGTGAGAGGATTCGAACCTCCGACCCCTGCCTCCCGAAGACAGTGCTCTACCAGGCTGAGCTACACTCCGACCGTGGCGCGAGATTTATACTCGCATTTTTGGATGTGCAAGGGGGTTTCCGTGTCGTTTGTGCGAATTGCCTTCGTCGTTTCCGAACATCGGATCAGGTCAGCACACCGGTTCGATACAGTCGGATTTTGGTGCCGCCGTGGTCCACAATTGGCCCCGGGGGCAAAAGCGGCAGACGGGTTGATCGGGCCAGGCCCGCGTTGCTGGTCACGATGCCGACACGCCAGCCCTTGAACTTGGTTTGCAGTACCTTGCCCAGGCTGCCGTAAACAGATCGCAGGCGTTTTTCATCCCCGATCCGGGCACCATAGGGTGGATTGACAATGACAAGACCCGCAGCATCCGACGGGGGGTTTATGTCGCTAACCGAGCGCGTCTGAAACACGGTGAGATCGGCAACCCCGGCGCGGTCAGCATTTTTGGTTGAGGCCTCAATCGCTCCGCTATTGCGGTCTGAGCCATGAAAAACCGCGTCCGGTTTGGCCAAAGGTTGTTGCTGGCGCATCGAGGACCAGACGTTGGGGTCAAAACTTGGCAGATTTTCAAAGGCAAAGCTGCGGGAACGGCCGGGGCGCAGCCCCAGCGCGATTTCGGCCGCTTCAATAACAAAGGTGCCAGAGCCGCACATCGGGTCCAGAACTGGCTCGGACCCATCAAATCCGCACTCTCGGAGGAACATCGCCGCCATCGTTTCGCGCATCGGCGCTTTGGCGACAGCCGATTTGTGGCCTCGCTTGTGCAAAGGCTCGCCGGAACTGTCGATCGAAAAGGTGCACAGGTCCTTTTCGATGCGCAGCAAGACGCGCACGGCCGCATCAGATGAAACAGGCGCACCCAGAGTTTCTGAAATCGCCACTTCGATACGTTGCCGGGCGGCCCCTGCATGATAGATTCGGGATTTGCGACTTGTCGCTTCGACTTTGACCGGCACATCGGGACGCAAAAAATCGGCCCAGGGAAATTTTCGAGCCCGTTTATCCAGTTGTGCCAAATGAACTGCGGGAAACCCGCCCAATCGCACCAGAACTTTGTTCGCGCCGCGCAGACACAGGTTCGCGCGCCAGACTTCAGGCCAGCCTCCGCGACAGGTGACGCCGCCGGGTCCGGACTTTGCATCTGCGAATCCCTGCTCGACTGCTTCGGCATGCAGCGGGGCTTCGAGGCCGGGCGTTGCCACCAGAAAAATCTCAAAATCGTTGTTTCGTTCCATCCCGGGTGCTTACACTGGAAGCGTTGCAGGTGCGATATGCAATTTCAACAGGCCCAAAATGCTGCCCTTCAAGTTAAATTGACAAAATTTCGGCAATTTAGGCGGCAACGGGTTTGCCTTTGGCACCATCCCCGCGTAAAGGGACCGTGATCAAAACGAAGCTTGGAATGAAAACAGGTGCCATGCGCCTTTTTTGCTCTCAGGCTCCCACATGCAGATCGTTTTGTGCCACTATGCTGTGGTGGGAACGATGTGTTGCAGGAAAGAGGCTTGGAAGACAGTAGCGACATGCAAACTTTCAAACTGAAAAAAGGGTTGGAGCTGCCGGTGCAAGGCGCGCCAGAGCAGACGATCCAACCGGGTCCTGAATTCAGGTCTGTCGGGGTTTTGGGGGCTGATTATCTGGGCCTGAAACCGCGCATGCTGGTTCAAGAGGGTGAAGAAGTTCAGCGGGGCACACCGTTGTTTTGCCACAAGGACGTGCCCGAGGCGATGATGGTCGCCCCGCTCAGCGGCAAGATCGTGGCCATCAACCGTGGTGCGCGTCGGGTGTTGCAGAGCGTCGTGATCGAAGTCTCGAACGTCAATGACACAGGGCTGGATTTTTCGGCAGTGGGCAACGCCGATACCGCCGAAGGCGTGACCGAACGTCTATGTGCGGCTGGCTTGTGGACAGCTTTCCGCACGCGGCCCTATTCCAAGATGCCCGCACCGGGTACCAAGCCCACGGCAATTTTCGTGACAGCGATGGATAGTGAGCCTCTGGCCGCTGATGCCGCGATCATTATCCAGGATGCAGGTGACGCCTTTGCTGTCGGCCTGAGCGCAGTTGCCAAGCTGACCGAGGGCAAGACGTATCTGTGCCAAAATGAGGGTGCAGCCCTACCGGGCGCCGACGTTCCGGGTGTTGAAGCCGCAGCATTTTCCGGACCGCACCCAGCAGGTCTGGCTGGAACACACATCCACTTCCTTGAGCCGCTGGGCGGCGAAAAGCAGGTTTGGACAATCGGCTATCAGGATGTCATCGCGATTGGCCGTCTGATGCAAACGGGCCATCTGAATCCGAACATCGTTGTTGCCCTTTCAGGCCCCGGCGCGCGTCAACCCCGCCTGATCCGCACTGTCATGGGGGCATCGACCGATGATCTGACCCGCGACGAAATCAATGTGGACGGGACTGCCCGCGTAATCTCGGGCTCGATCCTGTCGGGCCGTCATGCTGAGGGGCCGCAAGCCTATCTGGGACGTTTTGCGCGGCAGATCAGCATCATCCGCGAAGATCATGATCAGCATACGCTGGGTTGGATTCTTCCGATGCCGTCGAAGTATGCGGTTCAGCCGGTTCTGGGTTCGGCTTTTGCCAAGAAACTGTATGCATTCACGTCGAATCTGAATGGTGGACGTCGTGCGATGGTTCCGACCGGTACGTTCGAACAGTTGATGCCGCAGGACTATTTGCCGACGCAACTGCTGCGCGCATTGCTGGTGATGGACACGGATTCCGCACAGGCGCTGGGTGCGCTCGAGTTGGACGAAGAGGATTTGGGCCTTGTAGGCTTTGCCTGTCCGGCGAAATATGAATATGGGCTGGCGCTGCGCGACTGCCTTACAAAGATTGAAAAGGAGGGCTGATCCGAATGGGTTTGCGCAACTTCTTTGACCGGATCGAGCCGAACTTTACCAAAGGCGGCAGGTACGAGAAGTATTTCCCCATCTATGAGATGGTCGAAAGCTTCATCTACACTCCGAAAACCGTAACCTCCGTTGCACCCCATGCGCGGTCCTACGTGGATATGAAGCGGATCATGACCTATGTCGTGATCGCCACGATCCCCTGTATCCTGTGGGGAATGTACAATACCGGCTTTCAGGCAAATTCGGCCATTGTCGCGCTTGGACCCGATTCAGCCACCGGCTGGCGGATCGCCATCCTGCAGATGTTCGGCATCTCGCTGAACCCTGCCAGCATCTTTGCCAATGTGATGCACGGGATGATGTATTTCCTGCCGATTTACATCGTCACTCTGGTTGCGGGCGGTATCTTCGAGGTCATCTTTGCGACTGTTCGCGGCCATGAGGTGAACGAAGGTTTTCTTGTAACCTCAATGCTTTACACGCTGATCATGCCCGCATCCACACCGCTTTGGCAGGTTGCGTTGGGCATCATCTTCGGTGTGGTTATCGGCAAAGAGGTCTTTGGTGGCACAGGCAAGAACTTCCTGAACCCAGCGCTTGTCGGTCGTGCATTCCTGTACTTTGCCTATCCGGCGAACATGTCGGGTGACACGGTCTGGACTCCGGTTGATGGCTTTTCAGGCGCGACGGCGCTGTCGGTATCCGCCTCGGAAGGATATCAGGCGTTGGCCACCGAGGGGCTGACATGGTGGAATGCGTTTCTGGGTCAGATGCAGGGCAGCTTTGGTGAGACATCAACGCTGGCCTGTATGATCGGCCTGGCATTCCTGCTGACGACCCGCATCGCCAATTTCCGACTGATTGTCGGCTGTCTGGCTGGGACCATAGGTCTGACGCTGCTGTTCAACCTCATTGGGTCGGATACCAACCCGATGTTCGCGATGCCATGGTACTGGCACGTCGTCGTCGGCGGTTACGCTTTCGGTCTGGCCTTCATGGTGACCGAACCTGTTTCAGCCAGCCATACCAACATGGGCCGTTATATCTACGGTGCTCTGATCGGTATCATGGTTGTGTTGATCCGTGTGGTGAACCCCGCTTTCCCCGAAGGCATGATGCTGGCAATCCTGTTCGGTAACGTCTTTGCACCGCTGATCGACTACTTCGTCGTTCAGGCAAACATCAAACGGAGGGCGCGTCGCCATGTCTGATACGCAATCCCCAGAACCCAAGGGCGCGATTGCCAAGTTTCTGGCGGCCTCGCCAGACTCGGTCGGTAAAACGATCTTTATCGCCGTTGCCGTCTGTCTGGTGGCCTCGATGGTTGTATCCGCCGCAGCCGTTAGCCTGCGCCCGGTCCAGGAAGCCAACGCGCTGAAGGACAAGCAGATCAACGTTCTGCAGGTTGCTGGTGTTTATGAACCCGGCACCGACGTGTCTGAGGCGTTCGCCGCATTCGAGCCGCACGTTGTTGAACTTTCGACGGGTGAGTTCGTCGACGACCGGTTCGATCCCGCAACATTCGACGATCTGGCTGCCGCAAGCGATCCAGAGCTGAGTGTCGCGCTGGACGATGACCCGGCTGGTATCGGTCGCAAGGCGTTGTACCGTGTTGTCTACCTGCTGCGCGACGAATCCGGCGGGTTGGACAAGGTGATCCTGCCGCTGCACGGTTATGGTCTGTGGTCGACGCTCTATGGCTTTATCGCGCTGGAAAACAACGGCAACGACATCTACGGTCTGCAATTCTACCAGCACGGTGAAACCCCCGGTCTTGGCGCCGAGGTGGACAATCCGCGTTGGAAAGCGTTGTGGAGCGGCAAGAAGCTGCGGGACGATGCCGGTGATCTGCAGATCACAGTATCCAAGTTGCAACCCGCCGCAGGCCCCGACTTCTACGTAGATGCGCTGGCCGGTGCCACGCTGACTTCGGTTGGTGTTGATAACCTGGTGAAATTCTGGATGGGTGATGCGGGCTTCGCTCCGTTCCTGGCCAAACTGCAAGCAGGAGAGTTCTGATGTCCCAGACCAAGAGAGAGATGCTGATCGACCCGCTTGTCGACAACAACCCGATTACGCTGCAGGTGCTGGGTATCTGTTCGGCGCTGGCGGTAACCTCTTCGCTGCAGGTGTCCTTCGTGATGGCGCTGGCGGTTACCTTCGTGACCTCGTTCTCGTCCTTTTTCATCTCATGCCTGCGCAATCAGATCCCGGGCTCGATCCGGATCATCGTGCAGATGGTGATCATCGCCTCGCTGGTGATCCTCGTGGATCAAGTTCTCAAGGCTTACGCCTTCGAGATCTCGAAAACCCTGTCGGTTTTCGTTGGCCTGATCATCACCAACTGTATCGTGATGGGCCGCGCCGAAGCGTTTGCGATGAAGAACCCGCCCGTCGCGTCCTTCATTGACGGGCTCGGCAACGGAATGGGCTACGGTCTGATCCTGCTGCTGGTCGGTTTCATTCGTGAGCTGTTCGGCAATGGATCACTGTTCGGCGTCACCATTCTGGAGACCGTGAACAATGGTGGCTGGTACGTGCCCAACGGCATGCTGCTGTTGCCGCCGTCCGCGTTCTTTATCATCGGTCTAATCATCTGGGCCTTCCGCACATGGAAGCCGAACCAGGTCGAAGAACGTGAATACAAAATTCAGCAGGTAGAGGCCCACTGATGGAAGGTCTGATTTCACTGGCCGTAAAGGCCATCTTTGTTGAAAACCTCGCGCTCAGCTTCTTCCTCGGGATGTGTACATTCATCGCCGTGTCCAAGAAGATTTCGACCGCGCTGGGTCTGGGCATCTCGGTCATGGTCGTTCAGGCGATCACCGTTCCCACGAACAACCTGCTGCTCAGCTATCTGCTGAAGCCCGGCGCGTTGGCCTGGGCGGGTTTCCCTGATGTGGACCTGACCTTCCTTGGTCTGATCTCCTATATTGGTGTGATCGCGGCGATGGTGCAGATCCTTGAGATGGTTCTGGATAAGTATTTCCCGCCGCTTTACAACGCGCTTGGGATCTTCCTGCCGCTAATCACAGTGAACTGCGCCATTCTGGGTGGATCGCTGTTCATGGTCGAGCGTGACTATAACTTTGCCGAAGCAGCCACTTACGGTGTATCTTCGGGCTTTGGCTGGGCACTGGCGATCACCGCGATGGCGGGCGTTCGTGAAAAGCTGAAATACTCTGATATTCCGGATGGCTTGCAGGGTCTTGGCATCACCTTCATCACCGCGGGACTGATGGCGATGGCCTTCATGTCTTTCTCGGGCGTGAAGCTGTAAGGAGGGACGAATGGAAACTTTTAGCCTGGGCGTCGTCCTTTTCACCCTGATCGTTGTCGCTTTGGTGGCCCTCATCATGGCCGCCCGTTCGAGACTGGTATCGACCGGCGATGTGAACATCACAATCAACGGCGAAAAAACCATTTCTGTGCCCGCAGGAGGCAAATTGCTGCAGACTCTGGCGGCTGAAAAGCTGTTTGTGCCATCTGCTTGCGGCGGTGGTGGCACCTGTGCGCAGTGCCGCGTGCGTGTGCATTCCGGTGGTGGTTCAATTTTGCCGACGGAAGAAAGCCATATCACCAAGCGCGAAGCCTCTTGCGGCGACCGCCTGTCCTGTCAGGTTGCGGTCAAGCAGGACATGAACATCGAAGTTCCTGAAGAAGTCTTTGGTGTCAAGAAATGGGAATGCACGGTTCGCTCGAACGAAAACGTGGCAACCTTCATCAAAGCGCTGACGCTGGATCTGCCCGAGGGCGAGGATGTGAACTTCCGCGCTGGCGGATACATCCAAATCGAAGCCCCTGCGCATGCGTTGAAGTACACTGATTTCGACGTGGAAGAGGAATACCGCGAAGATTGGGACCGCTTCAATCTGTGGCAGTATGAATCGATTGTGAACGAACCGATCGAGCGCGCGTATTCAATGGCCAACTACCCGGACGAAAAAGGCATGATCATGCTGAACGTCCGCGTTGCCTCGCCACCTCCGGGTTCCGAGGGTATTCCAGCCGGTCAGATGTCGTCGTACATCTTCAACCTGAAACCGGGTGATAAGGTCACCATCTCGGGCCCGTTTGGTGAATTTTTTGCCCGCGATACCCAGAAAGAGATGGTCTTTATCGGCGGCGGCGCCGGTATGGCGCCCATGCGCAGCCACATCTTCGACCAGCTCAAGCGTCTGGAAAATCGCGACCGTAAAATTAGCTTCTGGTACGGCGCACGGTCCAAGAAAGAGATGTTCTTTGTTGAGGATTTCGACACTCTGGCCGGGGAATTCGACAACTTCGAATGGCACGTGGCCCTGTCGGATGCGCAGCCAGAGGACGATTGGAAAGGCTACACCGGCTTTATCCACAATGTTCTGTTCGAAGAATATCTCAAGAACCACCCCGCGCCTGAGGACTGTGAGTTCTATATGTGTGGCCCGCCAATCATGAACCAGTCGGTCATCAACATGCTGCTGGATATGGGCGTGGACCGCGAAGACATTATGCTCGACGATTTCGGCGGGTAAGAATCAAAGAACCGGCGCTTATAGCGCCGGTTTTCTTTTGGGCTCAAAGACGAAGGTCGCTGGCCTCTATCGGTAGGACCGACTTGACGTCGAAGACCACACTTGTGTCTTTTCCGTACGCTCTGATTTGCGCGGGTTTGACATCCAGAAATTCCCGATGTGCGACGGCTAAAACGACGCCGTCATAGGCGCGTTCCTTGGGGGCGGCAACAAGGGAAATGCCATACTCGACCTGTGCTTCGGAGGCATCGGCGTGCGGGTCATGCACATCGACCTCAATACCGTAATCCTTCAGTTCGTCTATGATGTCGACGACCCTGGTGTTGCGCAGATCGGGACAGTTTTCCTTGAATGTCAGCCCCATGACCAGCACACGCGCCGATCCGACGTCAATCCCGACGCGGGTCATCCGCTTTACCAGTTGCGACACAACATAGCCGCCCATGCTGTCGTTCAGGCGTCGCCCGGCCAGAATGATCTGTGGATGATGGCCGACCGCCTCTGCCTTATGTGTCAGGTAATAGGGGTCGACGCCGATGCAGTGTCCGCCGACCAGGCCAGGACGGAAGGGCAAAAAATTCCACTTGGTGCCAGCTGCGCGCAGAACGGCATCGGTATCAATGCCCAGGCGTCCAAAAATCATCGCCAATTCATTGACCAGCGCGATGTTCAGGTCGCGTTGTGTGTTCTCGATAACTTTCGCGGCTTCGGCTACGCGGATGCTTTCCGCTTTGTGCGTACCTGCCGCGATAATCCGGCCATAAAGCGCGTCTACCAGATCGGAAACTTCGGGTGTCGAGCCCGAGGTCACTTTGCATATGTCAGAAATCCGATGAGCCTTGTCACCGGGATTGATCCGCTCTGGGCTGTATCCAGCAAAGAAATCCGTGTTGAATGTAAGTCCTGAAACCCGCTCGAGGACCGGCACACAGTCTTCCTCGGTTGCGCCGGGATAGACCGTGGACTCGTAAACCACCAAGTCACCCTTCTTCAAAACACGTCCGACCGTCTCGGACGCACGCAGCAAGGGCGACAAATCCGGTTGTTTGCCCGCCGTGATTGGCGTTGGAACCGTCACGATAAAGGTATCACATCCCGCCAGATCGGAAGGTTCCGAAGTAAAGGTCAAACCTGTCGCGGCGGTCAGATCTTTAGGTTCAACTTCCTGAGTGTTGTCACGCCCCTCGCGCAACGCGTCAATGCGTTTGGCATTGATATCAAACCCAACTACCGGGCCTACCCCGGCAAACGCCACAGCCAGTGGCAGGCCGACATATCCCAAGCCGATGACGGCAATTTTACGGGAATTGGGGTTTGTTTCGAACATTCGGGAAATCAGCTCATTTTCCGTGATAATCGCGGAACCATTCCACGAACTGGGCAATCCCGACTTTGAAATCGGTTTGTGGACGATACCCGGTTAACCGCTGCAACAGATCGGTATCGGCCCAAGTGGCCGGGACATCGCCCATCTGTATGGGCATATAGTTTCTGATTGCTTTCTTGCCGACAGCTTCTTCGATCGCCTCGACGAAATCCAACAGACGCACTTTGTCGCCATTTCCGATATTGACCACGCGCCAGGGCGCTACGGGCGAAAGGCTGTCGCCTTCTTCGATGTCATCTTTGCTGTCGGGGCGCACGGGCGGACTGTCGATCAACAGCCGGATTCCGCGGACAAGATCATCCACATTGGTAAAATCGCGATACATGTCGCCATGATTGTAGATATCGATCGGACGGTCATCCAGAATGGCATCCACAAACTTGTACAGCGCCAGGTCGGGCCGCCCCCAAGTGCCATAGACGGTAAAAAACCGAAACATCGTTGTGGGCAGGTTCCAAAGATGCGCGTAGGAATGACCCATGGCTTCGTTGGCTTTTTTGGTAGCTGAATAGATGGTCAGAGGCGTGTCGGCCTTTTCGACCTCGGTGAAGGGCATCACCTCATTTGCGCCATAGACCGACGAGGTGGACGCCATCAACAGGTGTTCAACCTTATGTTCGCGGGCAACCTCCATCACGTTGAATGTGCCCACAATATTCGAGTCGATATAGCTGCGCGGATCCTCCAGGCTGTAACGCACGCCCGCCTGACCGGCGAGGTGCACAATCACATCAGGCTGAAACTCATCACCAACCTGTTTGAGCTTTTCGTGATTTTCCAACAAATCCTCGGTGACGGAAAACCCAGGGTTTTGCAGCAGCATCTGATGCCGGCGGTTTTTTAGTGCGACATCATAGTAATCGGTCATCCCGTCATAGCCGTGCACCCGGTACCCTTCCGAAAGCAACAGTTTTGCAAGATGGAACCCGATGAATCCCGCTGTACCTGTTACCAGAACGCGCTTCATTTTACCCTCGACCTATAACCGAACCAATTTTGGCATCAAGGATACTGTCAGTCAGCCAAGGTCAAGGGATTTCTGCCGGAAGGATCAGCCTACGATCATTTGTTTCATACGTAACGCTTCATACTCTAGCTCTTTCAGCCGGAAATGAACAACGTCACCGATTGTGACGACGCCGCGCAGTTTGCCGTCGCCAACAACGGGCATGTGGCGAAAACGTCCTTCGGTCATGGTTTTTAGGACATCATTTAACAGATCGTCTGGTGAACATGTCTTGACCTCGCGCGTCATCAGATCCTCGACGGATTGTGGCAAGGTCTGGCCGGGCGTGTCAGCCATGCGTCGGACGATGTCGCGTTCGGACAGAATACCCTGAAGGGTGCCGTTCTGGTCAGTCACGACCACGGCACCAATCCGCTTTTCACTGAGGGTATTCACGACCGAATGGATCGTGTCATTTGGGCGCACCGCAAATACAGCATCTCCTTTACCCGCAAGCAATTTTGCCACCGTCGTCTGCGAGTGCGAAAGATTGGATTCAACCGATTGGCTGTGCGTGCTTGTATCGGTCTTGTCGCCGCGGGTAGGGGGCTGATATGAGGTTGGGGCCATTGGCAATCTCCTCTTATTTTTGAGATGGCTTCGCTTACACCTTACCGCAGCAATGCGGTCTGTATAGGGTGCAAATGCCCAAACCGGGGAAAACTGCCGCTAAACAAGGATATCCCGCCTGTTGTCTGACCTGTACCTTACCCCACCCGTCGCAGTGCTGATTTTTTTTGCTGTGGTCGTGTGCGGGCATAACTTTAGAATGGCCTGGAAACAGCAGGCGGTTGGTTGGCAAAAGAAAGCCTGGTTGTTCGGTGTGCCTGCCGGCATCGGGCTGCTTATGTTGGGCTTCCTGCCGCTAAAGCTGTGAAGTCGGTTTGACTCTGCAGGGGGCCGCTGGCATATGCCGGGCACGGTTTTCCTCTGGAGGTCTCTCGATGCGCCTTTTGCCTGTTCTGGCTGTTGCAACACTTGTTTCCGGATGTCTCTTTGACAAAGAACCCGAGGTTGTACGCCTGTCCGGTGAGACCATGGGTACCACATTCAACATCACCGCTATCGGCACGGATGTGGATGAGACTGCATTGGGCTCTGCCGTCGAAGAGACGCTGGCAGACGTGAACGCCAAGATGTCCAACTGGGACCCCAACTCAGAGGTTTCGACATTTTCGGCGTCGTCCAGCACGGAACCCACCGAGGTTTCCGAAGAATTTGCGTTGGTTTTAGGTGCAGCGAATGACGTGCACGATAAATCGGGCGGCACGTTCGACGTAACGCTTGCCCCGCTGATCGAACTGTGGGGCTTTGGTCCGCGCAAGCCAGAAGATCCGGTGCCAACAGATGCCGAGATTCGGGCGGCGTTGGAAAGCGTTGGCCAGGAACGCCTGCTGACGTTGGACAGCGACAACGGAACATTGGCCAAATCAGATGCTGGCGTGGGCATCAACCTGTCAGCAATCGCCAAAGGATATGGCATCGACGCGGTGGCTGCGACGCTGCGCGACGCTGGGATCAAAAACTATATGGTCGAGATCGGCGGTGATTTGGTTACCATGGGCCAGAACGACAAGGGTGAGGCCTGGAGGATCGGTATCGAAAAGCCCGAAGCAGGGGCCCAAAACCTGCAGTTGGTAGTTCAGTTGGACGACCTCGGTATGGCCACGTCGGGCGACTACAAGAATTTCTTTGAACAGGACGGCGTGCGGTATTCGCATATCATCGACCCAACAACAGGTCGTCCGATCACGCATCGCACGACCTCGGTCACAGTTCTGGCCGAAAATGCGATGATGGCGGATGCCTGGGCGACGGCAATGCTGGCGCTGGGTCAGGAAAAGGGCCTGGAACTTGCCGAAGAACATAAACTTGCCGTGTATTTCATCTCGCGGGATGTGACAGGCGGCGATGATGCCTATATTACGGTCCACAGCACTGCGTTCAAAGACGCACTGGGCACCAACTGACAGGTAGGAACCGGGATGAGCACCTTTATCATAGCCTTTTTTCTGCTTTTGATCATCGTGGTCGGCATGTCGCTGGGTGTCATGCTGATGGGCAAGACGATCAAAGGTAGCTGTGGTGGTCTGAATGCGATTTCAGGCGCGGACAAGTGCGTGGTCTGCCAAAAGGATGTCGACCCGGACTCGCCTCTGCGCGATCAATTGCAGTGCAAACGTGCCAAAAAGATGCTTGAGCAGATGGAGCGTCAGGCCTAAACGCAGTTTGCGCTTCGCTATAGTGATGGGAATAGCTAAATAGACCCCTGAGGCATCTTGGGGGAGGGCGCGGGTTTGGCCAAAGCCAAAAACATCCTGTTTATCATGTTCGATCAGCTGCGCTGGGATTACCTCAGCAGTTACGGGCATCCGCATTTGCACACCCCCAACATTGACCGGCTGGCATCCAAGGGTGTGCGCTTTGACCGGGCCTATATCCAGTCCCCGATTTGCGGCAGCTCGCGCATGTCGACATATACCGGTCGCTATGTGCATTCACATGGTGCCTCATGGAATGGCATTCCGCTGAAGGTCGGTGAGGTCACGATGGGGGATCACTTGCGCAAGGCCGGGATGAACTGCTGGCTGGTCGGAAAAACCCATATGCGCGCAGATGCGGAAGGCATGGAGCGGTTGGGGCTTGAGCCCGACAGCCTGATCGGCGCGCGCGTCGCGGAATGCGGGTTCGACGTGTTTGAACGCGACGACGGCATGCTGCCCGAAGGGCCCGACGGATTTTATGATCCGGATGGCGCACAGGAATACAACAAGCATCTGACTGCAAAAGGGTATGAGAGTGACAACCCCTGGCACGACTTTGCCAATTCGGGGCTGGATGAGGACGGCAATGTCCTGTCCGGCTGGTTTTTGAAGAACTCAACCGAGGCGGCCAACATAGCGGAAGAGGACAGCGAAACCCCTTATCTGACCGGACGTGGCATCGAATTCATGGAGACCCATGATGGCCCGTGGTGCTGCCATCTGAGCTTTATCAAGCCGCATTGGCCATACATCGTGCCGGAACCTTATGCCTCGATGTACGGGCCGGAACATGTTCTGCAGGTGGTGCGCTCCGACGCGGAACGTCAGAATGCGCATCCGGTGCTCAAGGCATTCATGGCTACTAAAGTCGGGCAAGCTTTCTCGCGGCGGGATGTACGTGATGCGGTGATCCCGGCCTATATGGGGCTGATCAAACAGGCCGATGACCAGATGGGTCGACTGTTTGACTGGATGGAGAAAACCGGCCGGATGGAGGACACGATGATCGTGCTGACATCCGATCACGGCGATTTTCTGGGCGATCACTGGATGGGAGAGAAAACGTTTTTTCAGGACGCCTCAACCAAGGTGCCACTGATCATCTATGACCCGTCACCCGAAGCAGGCGGAACGCGTGGCACCGTCAGCGATGCACTGGTCGAATCCATCGACCTTGCTCCGACGTTTGTGGATGTGGCGGGCGGTGAGATCGCAGGGCATATCCTTGAGGGGCACTCCTTGCTTCCGATCCTGCATGGGCAGCAGAAAGAAACACCCCGCGATGTGGTGATTTGTGAGTACGATTATTCTGCATCACCAATTGCAGACATGCTGAATGCCTCTGTCCGGGACGCAGTCATGTTCATGGCAGCCAACAAAAAATGGAAGCTGATACACTGCGAAGGCGGCCATCGGCCTATCCTGTTTGATCTGGAAAATGACCCTAACGAGCTTGTCGATCTGGGGAACAGTGCCGATCACGCCGATATTATTGCCAAAATGTACGACCACCTGTTCGTTTGGACACGCCGCCAATCGCAGCGCACGACCCGGTCGGAACAACAGCTGATTGAGATGCGGAGCAAAAGCCGGGGCAGGGGGATCGTGGTCGGGGTCTATGATGAAAACGATGCGCCGCTGGACCTGACCGTCAAGTATCGCGGTCGCACGGCGCGTCCGTATACGGATTTGATAAACAAGGGTTGAGCGGACCAAGTATAAAATCTGCACAACCGCGCACAAAATAAGGTTCAATTGCCCGAGGGCAGGCGATACAAGACCGACCAGAGCAGAAATCCGGAGAGCCGCAATGACCGCCCCCAAACCCGTCGTCCTGTGCATTCTTGATGGTTGGGGTCTGTCTGAAGACACGCGGTCTAACGCGCCATTTCTTGCAGATACTCCGACCTTTGATGCGATCATGACCAATAGGCCGCACGCGACCATAATTACGCATGGCCCGGATGCAGGCTTGCCCAGCGGCCAGATGGGCAATTCCGAGGTTGGCCACACCAATATTGGCGCGGGCCGTGTTGTTGCGATGGATCTGGGGCAGATCGACCTGGCAATTGAAGACGGCAGCTTTTTCGACAATGCCGCATTGCAGACCTTCATCGCAAAGGTGAAGGCAGCAGGTGGAACGGCGCACCTGATGGGTTTGGTCTCGGACGGCGGTGTCCACGGCCATTTGAACCACATCGTCGCGGCTGCAAAGGCTATTACTCATGCAGGCGTTCCGGTGGCGTTGCACGCCATGACGGACGGGCGCGACGTCGCTCCGAAATCGGCATTTACCTACCTGTCGGAGCTTGAAGATCGTTTGCCCGACGGGGCGCGTATCGTCACGGTCTGCGGTCGGTATTTTGCAATGGATCGGGACAATCGTTGGGAACGCGTCAGCGAGGCTTATGATGCGATGGTCAAAGGCCAGGGTCGGGCAGCCACAACCGCGCATGGCGCTGTGGACCACGCATATAACCAGTCTGAAACCGATGAATTCATCGCTCCCACTGTTCTGGAAGGCTACGACGGCATTCAGGATGGTGACGGGGTTTTCTGCCTGAATTTCCGTGCGGACCGGGCGCGGGAAATCTTGCGTGCAATTGGCGAACCGGGCTTCGCCGAATTCGATACCGGCCCGCGCCCGCAGCTTTCCGCCCTGTTGGGAATGGTCGAGTATTCCGAGGGTCACAATGCCTATATGACATCCGCGTTCCCCAAGCGGAAGATCGTGAACACTTTGGGTGAGTGGGTTGCCAAGAGGGGGCTGCGTCAGTTCCGTCTGGCCGAGACCGAAAAATACCCCCATGTCACCTTCTTCCTCAATGGTGGTAAGGAATCGCCCGAGGAAGGCGAAGACCGGTTTATGCCGAAATCGCCCAAAGTGGCCACCTACGACCTGCAGCCCGAGATGTCTTCGGCCGAAGTGACGGCGAAGTTTGTCGAGGCGATCGAGGCGGACTATGACGTGATCATCACCAATTATGCCAACCCCGACATGGTTGGTCACACGGGCGATCTGCAAGCCGCAATCAAGGCATGTGAGGCCGTCGATCAGGGCTTGTCGCAGGTTGTCGCGACGCTGAACAAGGTTGGTGGTGCGATGATCGTCACTGCGGATCACGGCAATTGCGAGGTCATGGTTGACCCCGAAACCGGCGGGCCGCACACCGCGCATACTCTGAACCCGGTTCCCGTGGCGCTGGTCGGTGGACCAAAAGATGCATCACTGCGAAACGGCCGCCTTTCCGATCTGGCCCCGACGCTGCTGGACCTGATGGGTCTTGAGCAACCGCCCGAGATGACGGGGAAGAGCCTGCTGTCATGAGGATGCGCGCGCTTATCTTTGCGATATGTCTTACGTCGCCTGCCAGCGCGCAGAATGATCCGTCCACAGCGGCCTTGAATGCGGCGCGCATGCTGGAACAGGCTTCGATCAACCTGACCGAAGCGGATCGTGCCCGCGATCGCGTGCGCGCCCTAACCGAAACTATCCAGGCTTATGAGGCCGGGCTTTCGGCGATGCGTGACGGATTGCGCATGGCGGCGACACGCGAGGCACAGCTGACGGCAGAATTGCGGTCGCGGGAACAGGAGGTCGCGCAGCTGCTGGGTGTACTGCAGACTATTGAAACCACAGCACCACCCGTTCTGATGCTGCATCCGTCCGGGCCCCTTGGTTCCGCGCGGGCGGGCATGATGCTGTCCGAAGTCACTCCCGGTCTGAACGCGCGTGCGCAAGCACTGGCCCATGATCTGCAAGAGGTTCAGACCCTTCGAAAGCTGCAGCAAAGCGCTGCAGACACCCTGGTCGAAGGGTTAACCGGTGTGCAAAACGCGCGCACCAGCCTAAGTGAGGCCATCGCCGACCGCACGGATTTGCCGCGTCGCTTTGTCGAAGATCCGGTGCGCACCGCCATCCTGATCTCATCAACCGAGACGTTGGACGGGTTTGCCAGCGGATTGTCCGAAATTTCGGAAGGCGAAATTGCCGAAACGGACGCAGATGTCTCTGACCGCAAGGGGCGGATTGAATTGCCGATCCAAGGCGTTGTTTTGCACCGCGCGAATGAGACTGACGCGGCTGGTGTGACGCGCCCCGGTGTGGTTCTGGCCACCCGTCCGCGGGCGATTGTTACAGCGCCAACCGCGGCAACGATCCGGTACCGTGGACCCTTGCTTGAGCTTGGGAACGTCATGATCCTCGAGCCGCAACCGGGATTGTTGTTCGTGTTTGCAGGCCTTCAAGATGTTTACGGAGACATGGGCGAGGTGATCCCCGAAGGTACTCCGGTAGGTTTGATGCCGGGTGAATCGCCCGAAATCGGCGCAATTTTGTCAACAAGCAGTGATGGTACTGGAACTGACCGGTCAGAAACGCTCTATATAGAGGTAAGACAGAATAATAGCCCCGTGGACCCGGAATCATGGTTTCGGACCGACAAGGATGGATAAACGAGTATGAAGAAATTTCTGATGGCCGGTCTGGCCGGAACCGTGGCAGGTATAATCGCAACGACACAAATCGCCGGTCCTTTGCTGGCGCAAGAGGCTGACCGGAAGGCCAGCGTGTACGAGCAATTGGATCTGTTTGGCGATATTTTCGAACGTATCCGCGCCCAGTATGTCGAAGACGTCGAGCCGGAAGAGCTGATTGAGGCGGCCATTGACGGCATGCTCACGTCACTTGACCCGCATTCCAGTTACCTTTCGCCCGATGATGCCGAGCAGATGCGCGTGCAGACACGTGGCGAATTTGGCGGGTTGGGCATCGAGGTCACGCAAGAAGAAGGCTTTGTCAAAGTTGTCTCGCCGATCGACGACACCCCGGCAGATGAGGCGGGGATCGAAGCGGGTGATTTTATCACTCATGTCGATGGGGAAAGCATCCTTGGCCTGACATTGGACAAGGCCGTCGATCTGATGCGTGGCCCGGTCGGGTCAGAAATCGTGATCACCGTTGTCCGTGAGGGCGAGCAAGAGCCATTTGATATCACTATCATCCGCGACACCATCAAACTGACAGCCGTGCGTGCCCGGACCGAAGGCACCAGCGTAGTCCTACGCGTCACCACCTTCAACGATCAGACATTCCCGAACCTGCAAGAAGGCCTGAATGAGCAGATCGAAGAAGCCGGTGGGCTGGACAAGGTCAATGGTGTTGTCCTTGACCTGCGGAATAATCCCGGCGGGTTGCTGACCCAGGCGATCAAAGTTTCGGACGCATTCCTGAACGAAGGCGAGATCGTGTCCACGCGTGGTCGCGACCCAAGCGATGGTGAGCGGTTCAATGCAACGCTGGGTGATTTGGCCGAAGGCAAGCCGATCGTTGTACTGATCAATGGTGGTTCGGCATCAGCTTCGGAAATCGTAGCTGGCGCGTTGCAAGATCACCGTCGTGCGATCGTTGTCGGCACCAAGAGCTTTGGCAAAGGATCGGTGCAAACGGTCATGCCGCTGCGTGGCGATGGTGCAATGCGTCTGACGACTTCGCGCTACTACACGCCCTCGGGCCGGTCAATTCAGGCACTCGGCGTTAGCCCCGACATCATCGTTGAACAGCCGCGCCCGGCGCCGGATGCCGAGGAAGAGGAAGCCAACGCCCGCACGCGGTCCGAAGCTGACCTGCGCGGCAGCCTGAACAATGACAGCCTGAGCGAAGATGAAATCCGTCAAATCGAAGAAGATCGCGCCAAGGCCGAAGCCACGGCTGAATTGCGGGAAGAGGACTATCAGCTGGCCTATGCCATCGACATCCTCAAAGGTTTGTCGGCGTTCAATCCCAACGGACCGTCACAGTAAAACAAATAGGGTCGCCGATACCGGCGACCCTTTCTGCAAAGGGCGGGATCAGACCTCAACTTTGTGCAGTTTATCTTCGTCAAGCATCATCGCCAGAACAATACCTATCGAGACCGAGATGGCCGCGAAAACAAAGGCCATGTTCATACCTGCATCAAATGCGGCGCCGATAGCGAATTTGACCTTTTCAGCCTCTTCCGTGCTTAGCTTTTCCATAACAGCGCGGGCGGCACCGGTCGCAAGCGTTCCACCGTTGATCGCCTTTTGATCGGTTGCAGACATGTTGATCCCATCCGCAACCAGCTGTTTGCTGAGGCTGGACAGGCTGACGACATACATAATTGCGGTCGCGAAGGCGACGGATATGGCACCATATACCAGATGGGTCATAAAGCTCAGCCCGCCGACAAGGCCAGCGCGTTCAGGTTTGACGGCGCACAAGGCAGCAGTGCCTGACGGCCCAACCGTCAGTGTTGCGCCCAGCCCGATCATCGCCATGCCGGGCAAGATCTGGAAATAGCCCAACCCCGCCGGCAAGATGATAATGCTGAGAGCGCCAGTCGTTGCGATCAAATACCCCCAGAACAGCAGGCGCTTCGGCCCGAAATCATTATAAAGAGTACCCGAAACAATCGAGCCGACGGCCAGCAGGAGTGTCAGCGGGGCAAGCCCAATCGCGGATTCAAACACGGACCAACCAAGGACCTTTTGCATGTATTGAGGGAAGTATAGCAGCCCGACAAAGGCCGCCGACACGTTGAACATGTTCAGTCCCAGCGTGATCCGAAACTCGCGGTTCTGCATCATTTGCGGCAGTAAAAGCGGCTCTTTTACGCGCTTCTCGACCTGCGGGAAAAAGAAGAACAGCGCGGCGCTAACGAAAAACAACATCAGCAGCGGGACAGACGTCCAGCCCCAGTCCGCACCGATGTCCAGCCCGTAAAGCAGCAAAAGAACGGCAAACGAAAGAATACCTATTCCGGCGAAATCGATATGTTCGCCCTGTTTGTGTTGAGTTTCCCGCTCCATAAGAATCAGGGCCGTAACCATCGAAATGGTCGAAAACAACACGTTTGCAAGAAAGAACAAGCGCCAGTCGCCAAAGCTGACTGCGGCACCGCTGATGAGCGGACCAAAGACATTACCGCTGGTCACACCGGCAAGGATCATACCCATGATCATGGCGCGGTGTTCAGGACGCGAAACTTTGGTGGCACCAAAAGCAAGTGTGCAAGGCCAGACGCAACCTGAACCAATCCCCTGCAAAGCACGCGCGGCGATCAGGAAGTCGAGACTGGGAGAGACGAAGCACATGACGGACGCAAATAGAAAGATCGCCAGCCCGATGATCATCATCTTGCGATGCCCGAACATGTCCCCCATGCGCCCCCCGGCGACCATGGTCATGGCAAAAAACAAGGCGTAGATGTTCAGAACCCACTGGGTGCTGGTAATATCAGCGTCAAAGCTGTTTTCGATGGCCGGGACAAGAATAAGAGCGCCGGTAAAGTCGATACCGATCCCGAACCCTGTAACCATCAGAGCGATGACCTTGACGATACTGCTGCGGTCCATTTTCGCACCCGGGTTGCTTCGGATGACATTTATGATGCACGGATTCCGCCTGAAAGATAGACAAAGGCTTGGAAACGAAGAAAACCCGGATCAGTCCGAAGGTGCCTGGGACCGTCTAAACGCCCGTTTCAACAAGTCGAGTTCCGCCCGCAACGAAGCGATTTCGGTCCGCAAATCATCCGCGGTTGATGCGCCCGCAATGATTGTGAATTCACCGATCTTCTGTGATGTGTTTGCATCGGCTATTACAAAGCAATGAACCCCGTCGGCGATCGCGGTTGATGGCACCGGCACACTCAGTTCCCAACCACCATCGGTGGCGGTCATGAGCACACCCTCCAGCGCCTGGCCCATATAACGGACTTCGACGTGCGGTTCAGTGTCGGCCTGCAGGTACCCGCGCCAGATGCCGTTTTCAAACAGGGTTGGGGTTAAGGTTGGTTGTGTCATGGCCAATGCTCTCACATGTCGGCGCGGTGGTGGCGGCAAAGGGTCAGGTCCCGCAGAACTATGCTGTTCATAGCCGGATTGGTCAGAACCAGGTCCAGCCAAATCTTGTCTATACGCCGTTCATTCAGCGGCAAATTGGCAAGATCGAAGTCCAGAGCATTCGAATTTGCCGATAAGTCCAGAGACCGTGGAACGGAATCGGTGTTTGGACCGTGCTGGATGTTCAGTCGCGCAGTCACGTCCATCGGACGTTCTGTTTCAACCTGCGCATCAACCCGCATAAGGTGTTGCCGTGTCAAGCCTTGCACAGCCTCAGGCGGCAAATCCAACGACACAGACAGGAATGACCCTGAAAAACCGAACACTTCGATTCCAAGCCCAAAAGCGGCCAGATCCTTTTTGTCCATGTTTCGCGCCTGTCGCACACTGATCTCGGATAGAGCGCAGTCATGGAAAATCTTTACCTGTTGATCCAACTCGACCTTACGCGGGATTGAGGCGAGACCGGGCCGAGGCAAGGGACCCCGCCACAAATCAGGTCGCCAGCACCAGTCAGTACCAAGCGGTTTGGGGAATTGCTTTGATCCAATCAAGGGCAGCGTCAGTCTTTCGTTTGCTTCCTGCAGCAAACAATCCAATTGCGCACGCAGTTTGCGTGCCTCGTCGCGCTGTTGACGCAATTGAGGGTTCGTGGCCCCGGCCGCGTCTTGAACAGCTCGTTGCCAACGCGCAATAGTTTTGCGGTGTAGATATCGTTCGAGAAGTTTGCCCATGATCCCATCGTCTGAACTTGACCTTCTTTAGTCAAAGACAACGGCGAGGATAAGGCCGAATTGGTGAAATCCGCATAAAACTATCCGACACTAACGTGGTTGTGACTGGGCGGTTTTGGTTGTGTCTGCTAAGGCCCCCATCGCCGTTCTTGCAATCATCTGGGACTGTGCGTACCGTCCGGCACCTGATTGCTGTGGATTATCCGAAAAACCGCGTACTAAATTCTTTGAGGCAAGGCCGGGGCATGGAACCCACACTATTTTCGTTCATCTGGAAACACTCGAAAAAGCAGCAGCTTGTGCTGTTGTTTTTGACGGTATTGTCATTTCCGTTTCTCTACGCCTCGCTCGAGCTGCCAAAGCAGATCATCAACGACGCAATTGGTGCGCCCAACGATAGCGTTACGCTTTTTGGGTTCACCTTCACGCAGGTCCAATATCTGCTAATCCTCTGTTTTGCATTTTTGGCCACTGTAATCGCCAGCGGCTTGATGAAGATGCGCATCAACACGATGAAGGGCATATTGGCCGAGCGTATGCTGCGCCGGCTTCGGTTCACGCTGATTCACCGTGCGATGCGATTCCCGAAGTCGTATTTCGCCACCACCAGCCAGGGTGAACTTGTTTCAATGATCACCTCAGAGGCCGAACCGATGGGCGGCCTGATGGGTGATGCGATTGCCCAGCCGGTGTTTCAGTTCGGTCAGATGATGACCATTGTCACCTTTCTGTTCATGCAAAGCGTTTGGTTTGGCCTGGCCAGCATCGCGTTGATTCCGTTGCAGGCATGGCTGATCCCAAAACTGCAGCGCCAGATCAACCTGCTGAACAAGGAACGTATTCAGCAGGTCCGCCACCTCAGTTCGGAAATTGGCGAAAGCGCGGCGGGCATCAGCGATTTGCGGGCCAATGGTGGCTGGCGCTATCGGTTGGCACAGTTCAGCCATCGGTTGGGAACCTTGTTCGAGATCCGGTTCAAGATCTACAACAAGAAGTTCTTTATGAAGTTCCTCAACAATCTGATCACTCAGATGACGCCGTTCCTGTTCTATTCGGTCGGTGGCTATCTGGCGATCACGGGTGAGGTGACAGTGGGCGCGTTGGTCGCGGCGCTTGGGGCATACAAGGACCTCAGTGGGCCATGGAAAGACTTACTGACCTATTACAACCAGGTTCAGGATATGTCTTTGCGCTGGGAAATCGTGATTGAACGCTTTGCCCCGGACAACATGATCCCTGAAGAGCTGTTTGTGGGTGAGCCAGAATCCATTCCGCATCTCAGCGGCGATATCGAACTGCGCAATGTAACAGTGCGCGATGATGACGGGAAAACTATCCTTGAAGATATCGATCTGACCATCCCCAAGGGTGCCCGCGTTGCTATTCAATCCTCAAACGCCGCCGAGCGCGGCGCGTTGGCGCAACTGCTGACACGAGAGCTTTTGCCGATACAAGGCAGCGTCACAATTGCGGGTCATGATCTTCTAAAGCTCCATCAGACGGTAATTGCGGCGCGGATCGGCTATGCCTATTCGCGGCCCTATCTGTTTGACGGGACTTTGGGTGACAACCTCTTGATGCCGTTGCGAACCCATCCACAACACGAACGCGACGCTAAGAAGGCCCCTAGCCGGTGGCAGATCGAAGCGGTGCGGGCCGGGAACCCTCCGGATTCCCTGTTGGATGAATGGATCGATCCCGGCCTGGCAGGGCTGGAAGACATCGAGGATATCCGTAACTGGTGGTTCCAGCTGGTCGAGGCGATGGGCATCGACGAGTTCATGTTCCGACGGACATTACGTACCCAGTTCGATCCAGTGCAACATTCTGCCCTGGCGCGTGATATCGTAAATCTGCGCGATACGGTCGCGCAGAGGTTGGAAGAAAAAGACCTGGCGCGGTATGTCTATCGGTTCGAACCGGACCGCTTTAACCCGGCTGTTCCGCTGGGGGGCAACCTGCTGTTTGCCGCTCCGTCTCGCGATATCTCACCGGATATTCTGGCGGGCGATGATCGGTTCATGTGGATGCTGCGCCATCACGATCTGGACGACGACGCAATGAGCATTGCAAGCGCGGTGCTGGAAACACTGCTCCAGACGTTTGGGCGGGACGGGGCAGATCACCCGCTGTTCCTTCGTCTGGGTATGGCTAAGGAAATGTTCCACCGTCTGCTTGATATCGAGGATCGGCGCAAAGCCAAAGGGGATGATGCAATCAGCGAGGGCGAGCGTGCCTTGTTGCTGACCGTTCCGTTCCTGCTGACGGCGGAACAGATCGGACCTGATTTTCCGGACGAGTACAAAGATAAGATCTTGGCCATTCGGAGGGGGCAGGCGGAACAGCTGCGTGCCTCGATGGACGGGATGTTCGTTCCCGTCACGCCAGATGCATATATTGAACGCATGACTGTCATGGAAAATGCCCTGTTCGGGCGTGTTTCTTTGATGGCCGGGGCACACGCGGATGAAATCGAAGACGTCGTCGCCGAAGCGATGAACGAAGCTGGTCTGCGCCGCCGGGCAGCGGCCATTATCTATGACCTGCCCTCTGGTCTGGGCGGGAATAACCTGCCGACAGTGTTTCAGGAACGCGCGGCATTCTCGCGCGCTGGAATCAAGCGTCCTGATGTGTTGATCCTGGACAAAGCTCTGGCCAGCCATGATTCCGAGAGCAGGCTGAGGACTCGGCTGAAACTGCGGGAATTGTTGCCGGACTCCATCATGGTCTTCATGGAGGATTACTTTGCCCATCCCGAAGCCTATGATCTTTTTGTCGAGATCAAGGATGGTCGAATTGACGGCGTCTCGCGAACCCGTCCAGAAGAAGAGGCCAGCTCAACGGATGACCTGAGCCGCAAGCTCAAGATTATCTCGTCGACCGAGCTGTTTTCCGGGATTGACGGTCGTAACCAGCGCCTTCTGGCGTTTTCAGCGCAATGGTACGATGCCGCAGCCGGGCAGATCATCTTTTCCGAAGGGCAAACGCCAGATGCCGCTTACCTGTGTATTTCGGGCGAAGCCGACTTGATCTGGAATGAAGGGAACGGAACCGCGCGTACGATCTCGGTCATCGAGCCGGGGCGTCTGATCGGAGACTTGTCGATTATCACGGGCGAAATTAGGCAGTTTGATTTGGTTGCGGTCAAGAATTGTTCGTTCCTGCGCATTGGGGCCGAGGAATTGCGCGCGGTTATTGAAAGTGACGCAGGTGTTGCAATGCAGCTGCTGCAAACGGTTGCCGGCTATCTGACTACGATTTCCCAAAGGCTGAACGCCGCCAATGCAACCTCATTGATCTTCGATGATGACGAGCCGAACCGGGATACGGCCGACAATGCCTGACGCCCGCCCCGGCAGATACACAGCGCATGAACGACTGGTTGCACCTTCGCGCGCACGGCCAGAGCTGTGGCGCCTGCTGGTCGGGCTGACCATTGTTGGCGTGGTTGGCATCCTGCTGAACTTTCTACTCTTTGGATTGGTTGCGGGCCTTGGGTCCGTAGAGTGGGCTCAAGACTTGCTGACTGGCGCATCCCCGATTGCACTTTTGGTGCTACTGGCAAGCTTTGGCTTCATCACATTGGGCGTGTCCATCGCCGCAAAACGCCTACAGCATCGAACCTTTAGCTCAATCTGTGGCCCATGGCGCGAGGGCATTAGGCAATTCTGGAGTGTTTTTAAGGCATTGCTGATCGTTGGGGTCGTCGTGGCCATCTTGCCGCCATATGGCATGGGCGCAACGCTGACGCAGAATTTGGCACTGTCGACCTGGCTGTTGTTTCTGCCTTTCTCGCTTTTGGCAGTGCTGATTCAGACAAGCGCTGAAGAGGTGCTTTTTCGGGGATACATTCAGCAAAGTCTGGCAGCGCGATTCCGATCACCGGTTATTTGGTTGGGCGTACCGTCGATTTTGTTCGCGGCAGGTCACTATGCCCCCGGCGCAGCCGGAGACAACGCGCTATTGGTTGCTGTGTGGTCCGGTATGTTTGGACTGATGGCGGCGGATCTGACGGCACGGTCAGGGACGTTGGGGCCTGCTATCGCATTGCATCTGTTCAATAATATGGTCGCGCTGCTGTTTGTTTCCTTACCCGATGGCTTAAGTGGTCTGGCATTGTATCTGCTTCCTTACGACATGTCGGATACCGGGGCGCTGCGGCAATGGCTGTATGTGGATTTTGCTGTGATGATCGTCAGTTGGCTAACAGCGCGGGTTGCGCTCAGGCGTTGATTGCATTTCTTTCCGTTGCGTCTTATTTGACGTCAAAGCCGCACAAGCCAAGGTTCCGATATGAACTGGATTACAAACTACGTCCGCCCACGGATCAACTCGATCTTCTCGCGCCGAGAAGTGCCTGAGAATCTTTGGCACAAATGCGATGAATGCGGAACCATGCTGTTTCACCGTGAGTTGGCTGAAAACCAGAATGTCTGCACCCAGTGCGATCATCACATGGCGATCACACCGCGCGAGCGGTTCGATCATCTGTTCGATGGTGGGATCTTTACCGAGGTCGAGGTTCCCGCGCCCAAAGACGATCCGCTGCAGTTCCGCGATCAGAAAAAGTACCCCGACCGGATGAAAGCCGCCCAAAAGAAAACGGGCGAGAAAGAGGCGATGCTCGTCGCCCTGGGTGAAATTGGGCGAACCCCGATTGTGGCGGCTGCGCAGGATTTTTCGTTCATGGGCGGATCCATGGGCATGTATGTCGGCAACGCGATCATCGCGGCCGCGCAAGAGGCGGTAAAGTTGAAACGCCCGCTGATCCTGTTTTCCGCCGCTGGTGGCGCGCGGATGCAGGAAGGTATCCTGAGCCTGATGCAGATGCCCCGCACAACCGTGGCAGTAGAAATGCTGAAAGAGGCAAATCTGCCCTACATCGTTGTGCTGACTCACCCAACGACAGGTGGTGTGACCGCCTCATACGCGATGCTGGGTGATGTCCATATCTCGGAACCCAATGCGCTGATCTGTTTTGCCGGTCCGCGTGTGATCGAACAGACGATCCGGGAAAAGCTGCCCGAAGGCTTCCAACGCGCGGAATATCTGTTGGACCACGGCATGTTGGACCGAGTGACCAAGCGGACCGAAATGCGCGATGAGTTGATCACCATCACGCGGATGTTGATGAACCAGCCTCCGGCGGTCAAAGGCGATCTGCCTGCGCCTGAACCCGAAGATGCAGTGGCAGAAGCCCCGGCTGAAGACGCGGAAGAAAAATGACCTCTCAGACATCGGACATCATTCTGGAGAGGATGATGGCGCTGCATCCCAAGATCATTGATCTGACCTTGGATCGTGTCTGGCGTCTGCTGGCCGCGCTGGACAATCCGCAAAACAAACTGCCCCCGGTGATCCACATCGCCGGAACCAACGGCAAGGGCTCGACCCAGGCCATGATCCGCGCGGGTCTGGAAGGGGCAGGGCTGTCCGCCCATGCCTATACCTCGCCCCATCTGGCACGGTTTCACGAACGTATCCGTTTGGCGGGTGATCTGATTTCCGAACCGGATCTGACTGCGGTTTTGGACGAATGCTATGCCGCCAATGGTGGCGAGAACATCACGTATTTTGAGATCACGACCTGCGCGGCCCTGCTGGCTTTTGCGCGGTCCAAGGCCGACTACACGTTGCTTGAGGTCGGGTTGGGTGGTCGTTTGGATGCGACCAATGTCATTCATGACCCTGCGGTAACGGTCATTACGCCGGTTTCAATCGACCATGAGCAGTTTCTCGGCGATACCTTGGGCAAGATCGCAGCGGAAAAGGCCGGCATCATCAAACCCGGTGTTCCCTGCATTGTCGGCCCGCAACAGGACGAGGCGTTGGAAGTCATTGAATACACTGCTGCGCGTCTGGGTGCACCTTTGTTGGTGCATGGCCAACACTGGCACGTCACCGAAGAAAACGGGCGGCTCGTCTATCAGGACGAAACTGGCCTGCGCGATCTGCCGTTGCCAAATCTGTTGGGCGCACATCAGTATCAAAACGCCGGTGCAGCGCTAGCGGTCTTACGTCATCTGGATCTTGGGGACGACGCCTATGAGGCTGCGGTGACCAAGGCCGAATGGCCAGCCCGAATGCAGCGATTGAAAACCGGCCCGCTGGTCGAACAGGCCCCCGAGGCCGAGCTTTGGCTGGATGGCGGGCACAACGCGGCAGCGGGGGAGGCATTGGCCGATCTTCTGGCAAAACTGCCTGCACGTCCAACCCACATGATCTGCGGGATGTTGAACACAAAGGACGTCACCGGGTATTTGGCTCCGCTTGCCGCACAGGCGCAAAGCCTGACGGCAGTCTCTATCCCGGGCGAGATCAATACGCTGAGCGCTGACGATACCGCTGAAGCCGCCTCTCGGGTTGGGCTAGCAGCGTCTACTGCCAATAGTGTGGCCGAGGCCCTGAAAAACATTACTGAAAATGACCCGCAGGTCCGGGTTCTGATCTGTGGATCACTATACCTGGCCGGTAATATTCTGCGCGAGAATGGCTGAAAAAGGCGCATCCGCACAGCTTCATCTGGCCAAAATATCCCGGGGGAGTCGCGCAAAGCGCGGCGGGGGCAGCGCCCCTATTGCCCCCAATCCTGATCCTGCATCTCGCGCAGGCGCGACGCGGTGCGTTCAAACTCAAATGTGCCTTCACCTTCGACATACAGCATCTCGGGCTCTGCCGCAGCTGAACAGATCAAGCGGACTTTTCCCTCATACAGTGCATCGATCAGCGTTACGAACCGTTTGGCTTCGTTAAAATTATTGCGCGACAGGCGCGGGATGTCCTCAAGGACCAGAACTTTGACCTCTTCCGCGATAGCAAGATAATCCGCCGGGCCCAGCATCCTTCCACAAAGGTCGTAAAAACTGGCCCGCGCCACGCCATTTCGAAAGGCGGGCAGTTCTACCGCACGACCGTTGACCTGCAGGATCAGCGGATCCGCCGTCCCCCCGGCCAGGTCATTCCAGACGCTGCGAATGCTCGCGCGTGCTTCGGGACCTATGGGTGTAAAGTAAACAGGTGCGCCTTCCAACCGGTTTTGCCGGTAATCCGTGGGTGAGATCAGCTCCCACACCTCAAGCTGTTCCTTGATATGTGCGATGAAGGGCAAAAAGAGCTGACGGTTCAGCCCGTCCTTGTACAGGTCATCCGGATGGCGGTTCGATGTCGTCACGACCACGGTGCCACCTTCATGCAGCAGATCGAACAGACGACCAACAATCATTGCGTCCGTGATGTCGGTGATCTGCATTTCGTCAAACGCCAGTACGCGCGCGGACTTGACCACAGAGGCGGCCACAGGAGCCAGCGCGTCTTCGACACCGTCTTTTCGGGCCTTGTGCATGCCGGCGTGGATTTCCTGCATGAAGGCATGAAAATGTACCCGGCGGGCGGGGATGTCTGCCAACGAGTCGACGAACATATCCATCAGCATGGATTTTCCGCGTCCGACTCCGCCCCACAGATATAGACCTTTGGGCGGCGGCGGGGCCTTTCGAAAGAACCCGCGCTTCACAGGTTCGGCCAATGCCGCCCGGATGCGTTCGAAATGAGGAAGAACAGCCTCTTGCGCGTCGTCTCTGGTCAGGGTGCCATCGGCCACCTGCGTGTCATAAAGCGATATCAAACCCGTCATGTTTTGAGGCATAGCGCCCGGTTTGCCCGTTGAAAAGCAGCCATTTCTCGGACGCATCAATTTTGCTGATCCGTGACCGCAAAACTCCTGAATTGACGCACAACTTAAACGCGGTAACGTCTGGTTCTTGAACGCCCGAGGACCTAATGCCCCAACACACGCGCTTGCTGAACCCCATCCTGATCGTCGGATGTATCATCATCACCGTCAGTTTTGCCGTCCGCGCATCGTTTGGCGTGTTTCAGATCCCCATCGCGGATGAGTTCGGCTGGCTGCGCTCGGACTTCTCGATGGCAATCGCGATTCAGAATTTGGCCTGGGGCATCGGACAGCCGATTTTCGGAGCCATCGCCGAAAAGGTTGGCGACAGGCGCGCGATTATCCTGGGTGCGCTGATCTATGCGGCGGGCATGGTTCTGTCGGCCTGGTCCGTCACGCCGTTCGAACACCAGATGTACGCATGGCTGGTGGGGTTCGGTATCGCGGGCACAGGTTTTGGCGTGGTCCTTGCCGTGGTGGCGCGGGCATCGTCGGACGAAAACCGCTCTATGTCGCTTGCGGTTGTCACAGCTGCGGGCAGTTTCGGTCAGGTCTTGGGGGCGCCTACAGCCGAATGGATGCTGAGTTTTATGCCCTGGCAGCAGGTGTTCATTGTATTCGCCGCAGCGATCTTGGCACTGGTGCTGACACTGCCGTTCATGCGCGCCCCACAGGTTGCCAGCAAGGCAGAGATCGAAGAAAGCATGAGCCAGATCCTGACCAGGGCATTCCGCGATCCATCCTATACGCTGATCTTTCTGGGCTTTTTCAGCTGCGGTTATCAGCTTGGCTTCATCACCGCACATTTCCCCGCTTTCGTGACCGAGATGTGCGGACCCATACAACCCGGTGGCGTTCTGCATTCGATCGGCATCACAACCACATCAGCACTGGGAGCCGTGTCAATTTCATTGATAGGTCTGGCCAATATTGCGGGCACGCTGCTGGCGGGTTGGGCTGGAAACCATTTCCCCAAAAAATACCTACTGGCAGGAGTCTACACCGCGCGAACACTCGCCGCGGCTGCCTTCATTGTGTTCCCAATCACGCCGCTGTCGGTCATTGTTTTTTCGCTGGTCATGGGCTCACTGTGGCTTGCCACTGTTCCGCTGACCTCGGGGCTGGTAGCGCATCTCTACGGATTGCGTTACATGGGAACGCTGTATGGGATCATCTTTTTCAGCCATCAGGTCGGTAGTTTCCTGGGCGTCTGGTTGGGCGGGCGCATGTATGACCAGTACGGCGACTACACCATGGTCTGGTGGATCGGAGTCGCGATTGGGGCGTTCAGTGCCATTGTCCACCTTCCCATTCGCGAAAACCGCCCAACGCCCGTCACCGCCTGAGCTATAGCGCCTCTTCGGCCGTCAGCAGACCTTCTTGCAGCAACCGGTCCGCCCAGCCCTGTGGGCCGGTAAAGTGGTGCGTCTGCCATCCACGGCCGCGCGCCGTTTCGATGTTGTCGATCCGGTCGTCGGTGAACAAAAGCGCCTCGGGTGGCAGACCACAATCTGCTTCGACCATTTCATAGATTGGAACATGCGGTTTGACCGTCTGCATCCGCCCCGACACGTATTGTTTGTCGAACTCGTTGAGGAACGGGTAGACCGTTGTTGCATAGTTAAAGTTTTGCACCCCAAAATTGGTCAATGCGAAAACTGGCACGCCTTTGGCGCGCAAGGCCCGTTGCAGACGGACCGAGTGGGGGATCTCGGGGGTTGCAAGTTCGATCCACTTGTCGTGCCACATTCGGATTTCATCGCGCCATTCCGGGTATTTCTCGGCCCAGTCATATATCGTGTCAGTAAAATGATGACCCTGATCGACAAGGTCATTCATCCCGTGTAGGTCAACTTCCGAGAACATGGCGCGACGGCGCTCTTCTCCGATGACCCGGTCGTAATAGCGTTCGGGTTGCCATTCAATCAGAACGTTCCCGATGTCAAAAACAACAGCTTTCACCGACATGTTGGTACCTGTCTTCTTGTTCTCGCGTTGGTGCCACTGAACCAAGCGCGACGGCATTGTTCAAGGCACAACCGCAGCGCGCAGCGCTGCTCGGCCCAATTGTCAAAGACGCATCTTTGATGCGTCGCTGGCAAGCGGGAGGATTAGCCCCGCTGCGCAGCCCTCAATTCCCGTTCCAGGGCGTCCAAAAATCGGGATCGGTCAGCTTTGCCAAAGGGTTTTCCGCCGTCACCCGCGCCTAATGGGTTGGATGCGCGCAAGTCGGCCATCAAATCACGCATAGCCAGTTGCTGGCCGATATTGGCCGCGGTAAAGACTTCGCCGTTTGGCCGCAGGACCCGGGCACCAGCCTCGACACATTTTGCGGCCAGCGGGATATCGGATGTCACCACAACGTCCCCTGCGCCGCTTCGTTCGGCAATCCATTTGTCTGCCTCATCCGCACCCTCGGACACGATGACCACCTGAACCAATGGGTTTGCAGACGGCCGCAAGCCACCGTTTGACACCAATGCCATCGGAACTTTGTGCCGGGTTGCAACCCGTTCAGCCTCAGCTTTCACGGGGCAGGCATCGCCATCGATATAGAGCGTCGTCACGCTTTCCCGGCCTTCTTCTCGGTCTTTTCAGCGGGTTTCTTGCGCACTTTGAACTCGTCCGGGATTGGCATCCGATTGAATGCATCCAAACCAGCGATCTTATAGGCCTCGGCCAGGGTTGGATAGTTAAATGTATTCTGCACGAAGTAATCCACCGTGCCCTTCAGATTCAGGACTGCCTGCGCGATATGGATCAACTCGGTCGCGCCTTCACCCACGATCTGCACACCCAGCACCCGGCGGGTTTTCAGTGAAAACAGCATTTTCAGCATGCCGTGCTCCAACCCCATGATATGCCCGCGCGAGGTCTCCCGGAACCGCGCCACGCCGACTTCGTATGGGATGTCGCGTTCTTGCAGTTCCTCTTCGGACATGCCGCAAGTTGAGATCTCGGGGACTGAATAAATGCCGTAAGGGTACCACGGACTTTCCGGCAGGGTGGGGGTTTCCAGCGCGTGACATGCAGCCACGCGGCCCTGTTGCAGCGAGGTTGAAGCCAATGATGGGTGCCCGATCACATCGCCAGTCGCGTAGATATGCGGCACTGCAGTTTGATACGTCTTGCGATCCACGTCGATCCGGTTGCGATGATCGGTTTCCAAGCCAACGGCCTGCAGGTTCAATGCCGATGTCGCCCCCATGCGCCCGGCGGCGAACAACAACATCTCGGCACGCACGTGGCGGCCATTTTCGAGAGTCACTTCGACATGGCCCCCAGCGTCTTCTATCTTTTGAACGGCTGAGCCCAGACGTAGGTCCACGCCGTTTTCGCGGATCTGATGGGTGAAATCATGGATTAGGCGGGTGTCGATGAAATCCAGGAAGGTTTCACGCGGTTCGATTAACGTCACCCGAACGTCCAAAGCCGAGAACATGGTGGCGTATTCCACGCCAATCACTCCGGCACCTATCACGACCAGCGAGCGCGGAATCTCTGCCATCTCAAGAAAGTCGTCACCGTCCACAACGGTCTTTCCGTTGAATGGCACATAATCCGGGCGATAGGTTTTTGTTCCGGTTGCGATCAGGAACTTGGCCGCCGTAAGTCTCGTGGTCTCACCGGCATCAGTGGCAACCTCAATCTCGTGAGGCCCAACGAATTTGGCCAACCCGTTCAGGGTCTCCACATGGTTGCGGTTGAATTGGTGTTCCAGCACGTCAACTTCATGATCCAGCGTCATATGCAGACGTGCCTTCAGGTCTTCGGCCCGGATCTGATCTTTGACCCGGTACGAGCGGCCATAGAAGCTGCGCTCGCGCCAGCCGGACAGGTTCAGTACCGTTTCACGCAGGGTCTTTGACGGGATCGTTCCGGTGTGGACGGACACGCCGCCAAACCGATCCTTGCGATCAATCACCAGAACACGCCGTTGCAGCTTGCCCGCCTGTATCGCGGCCGATCGACCCGAGGGGCCGGACCCGATGATGATCAGGTCATAATCGTACTTACTCATGCCTCAGTCTCCGTACAGTGCCTCGGCGTGGAAGGTGATGTGGTCTTCCATGAAGGTCGACACGAAGAAGTATGAGTGGTCATAGCCCGGCTGCAGGCGGAAGATTGCCTGCTGACGACGTTCGGCAATCGCCTGCGC
The DNA here is from genome assembly GCF_003318255.1 of Ruegeria sp. A3M17. Lineage (GTDB taxonomy): Bacteria > Pseudomonadota > Alphaproteobacteria > Rhodobacterales > Rhodobacteraceae > Ruegeria. The sequence goes on along the minus strand of NZ_QOCF01000002.1, from coordinate 140,791 downwards.
CAAAGTTTCGGGGCGCAGCAAGTCGATGAATTGGTCACTGGCACCAGTGTCGATCAGGATAGGGCCATCAAAGCCGACTTCTTTCATCATGACCGAGGCATCGTGTTTGGCCCATGCCGTCTGATCATCGCCCAGGTAGGCGCTGAGTTGCTTGCGACCCCAATCCGCACCCGTCGGGTTTGAAATGGGTGCGAAGGCGGACACAGACCGGAAGCGCCCCGGCAGGTTCATGGCCAATGTCAGCGCCCCGTGACCTCCCATCGAATGTCCGGTTATGGCCTGACGCTCCGCGTCGATCGCGAAGTTTTCGGTCAGCAAAGCAGGCAATTCTTCGGCCACGTAATCCCACATATTGAAATGAGGGGCCCAGGGCTGCTGCGTGGCGTTCAGATAGAACCCGGCGCCCTGGCCCAGATCGTAATCCTCGTGATCCGCGACACCCTCACCGCGCGGCGACGTGTCCGGGAAGACCACCGCGATGCCTTGCTCCGCCGCCCAGGCCTGAGCACCTGCTTTGGTCATCGCATTTTCATGGGTGCAGGTCAGGCCTGACAGATACCACAAAATCGGAACCGGGCCGTCCTTGGCCTCGGCCGGCAGGAACAGGCCAAAGGTCATGTCGCACTGGCAGGCAGGCGAGGCGTGGCGGTAGACGCCCTGAACGCCTCCGAAACATGCATTTTCCGAAAGGGTTTCCATTTGGTTTTGTCCTTACGTTAGGTTTGCGACATGGCTATCCTTACACGCTCGATACGTAAAGGCTGAGCGGCTTTGGTGTGCCATTTTTCACAAGGCTTAGATCAGGGCGTTCCGACCCAGGCGATGACCAATGGCACCGTCAGAATGCTGGCCGCAGTGGACAGAAGTATCGCAGCTGATGCACGGTGCGGGGCCACCCTGTAATGGGCGGCGAGCATGTAGACGTTACCCGCCACCGGTAGTGCCGCGGCAGCGATGGCGACAGAAGCCGGAAATGCCGCGACAGGCAGAACCCAAAGCAAAACAACTGCAACACAAGCAGGGTGGACGACCAATTTGCAAAAGCTCAGCCAGCCTGCAATGTGAACGCGTTCCGCGGATTTGCTGGCCAGAGAAGCTCCGATAGCGAACAGGGCACCCGGTGTGGCTGCCCCGCCCAAAATTGTCAAGAAATCATTCAATGGGACAGGAACGGGAAGCTGCAAGGCGGACCAAAGCATTCCTGCCGAGATCGAAACGATCATTGGATTCTTGAGCAACCCTATCCCGATCAGTCGGAAGGTTGCAGGCGTCAACCGCCCGTCACGCCCGCCATTTATTAAGATGACAATCAGGGATGAAAACACCACAAGATCAACCGTCAGAACCAGCATTACGGGGCCAATCGCGGCCTCGGCAAACAGCAGCGCCAGCATGGGCAAACCCAGAAAACCGACATTGCCGATGGCCGCGCATTGCGCCTCTACCGCTGCGGTCGGGATATCAAGCCGACGTATCCATGCGACAACCATCGCCAAGACGTACACAGCGGCAGTTCCGATCAAGTATCCAACGACTAGCCTTGCATTGAAAATATCAGCAAAGGGCAGGGTGGCGGCAAAGCGAAACAGCATGGCCGACAACGCAAAATAGAAAACGAATTTCGTCAGATAGGCGGTGGCCTCCTCCGAGAAAAACCGACTACGCCCGGCCCAGTATCCCAGGCCGATGATCGCAAAAAAGGGTAGGGTACGCAGGAAGATATCGACCATCCGCAAATTGGTAACACGGATAACGCGGGTCGCAAGCCATGTCGGACCGGATGTTCGGCATTGCAGTCTTGCGTTGCCAATTTACTTAACTGGTCAATCTAAAACCTAACGTCATCTGTGTTGCCAGGCGGCTGCAAATCGTGCGAATTGTGGTATCTGAGCTGAACGGTTTATACATTTGTCACCCACACCACCCAAGGAGAGCACATGACCGAAGCAGCCGCCATCCTGCGCACAGGCCGAAAATTTGATCAGGTCCTGCGCGGAGCCCGCGAGGTTTTCATGGCGGATGGTTTCGAAGGTGCAAGCGTCGACGATATCGCGCGCGCTGCGGGGGTATCAAAGGCGACGCTATACAGTTACTTCCCGGACAAGCGTCTACTGTTCATGGAAGTGGCACAGGTCGAATGCAAGCGGATGGCGGAAAACGTCGTCGCCATGGTCGATGACCGTAAGCCAGCGCGCGAAGGTCTGACAATCGCCGCAACCGAGTTGACGACTTTTTTGGTCTCGGATTTCTCGCAACAAATGTTCCGCATCTGCATCGCCGAGCGTGACCGGTTCCCGGAGTTGGGCAAAACATTCTATGAGGCCGGGCCGCAGAACGGTCAGCGCCAAATGGTCGAATATCTGGAAAAGGCGGTCAACAAGGGTGAGTTGGCCATCGACAACCTGCAATTGGCAGCCGAACAGTTCAGCGAACTATGCAAGGTTCGGATTTGGACCCGCGCTGCCATTGGTGTTCAAAAGAACTTTTCCAAAGCAGAGTTGGATGCAATTGCGACGCAGGCCGTCGATATGTTCATGGCGCGATACGGCGCCTAGCCTGCTGCATTTAATCACGAGAAAGATGTGAACGACCCGCATCCGGCAAGCCGGATGCGGGCAAAACAAATCACTCGATAAAAGTCTTGGCCAGCCGGTCACTGATTGGTTGTGACAGGTAGCTGATTACTGCGCGCTCGCCGGTTTTCACGAACAAATCCGCGGGCATTCCTGGCAAAAGATCCAGGGCGGCGACTTCGGTGGGTTGATCGGCATCCAGTTTCACCCGGGCTTTGTAATAAGGCTCGCCGGTGCGGTCATCTTCCAGCGCGTCGGCTGAGATGTCAAAAATTCGGCCGCTGGCTTCGGGCACATCGGTCTGCGTAAAGGCCGACAGGCGAATGCGCGTTGCTTGACCGATCTGCAGCTTGTCGATATCGGCGGTTTTGATCCGCGCTTCGACGATCAGGGCTTGATTGGCGGGAACAATATCCATGATCGCCTCTCCGGGGCGAATGACGCCGCCGGTTGTGGATACTGCCAAATTAACGACCCGCCCGCTGGCAGGGGCCAGGACCTGTGTTCGTTTCAACCGTTCCGAGGCCCCTGAATATTGTGAGTGGATCAGATCCAGCTGAGCATCCACAACCGCAAGCTCTCCGGCGATCACCTCGTCGCGCAGCTTTTGTTGGCTGAGCAGGGACAGCTGCAACTCTTGCACCTGATCCTGGGCCTGCGCGATCTGGGTGCGCAACGACGCGTCGATGCCGCCCAGACGTTCCATTTCGATCTGGCGCGCGCTGACCCGTGTGACGGCCAAAAGCCCTTTGTCCAGCAAGGATTTTAGATTGGACAGCTCAATCTGCGTGATGTCCTTCTGGTTTTGGGTCGAGAGCCGTTGTTCGTTCAGGCCGGCGATTTGATTGCGCAGCCCCTGAATGCGTTGCGCGTTGATTTGAGCCTCGGTCCGGCGGGCGCGGGCTTCGGCATCAAATAGTTGTTTCTGCGTCAAGTAAGGCGACAACCAATGCAGCCGCTGCATACCATCGCTGAAACCGGCCAATGCTGTTGGCTCGTCAAACCTGTCCGTGCCGTTGATCTGCGCCCGCAAGCGGGCACGGCGGACCGACAACTCGCCCAATTGGCTGCCCAGAATGCTCAGATCTACGTCGATGTCCGAGCTGTCAAGCCGCACAAGGGGCTGACCTGCCTGGACAAATTCACCGTCCGTGACAAGGATCGAGTCAATGATGCCACCATCCAGATGTTCGACCGTCTTGCGGTCACCTTCCACCACAAACGAGGCCGGCGCGACCACCGCCCCGTCCAGTTTCGAGGCGAAGGCCCAATAGGCGCTGCCGCCAACGAAGGCCATCAGGGTAAACATCCCGAACAGGACATAGCGTTTGATCTCAGAGGTCTCGGTCGTGATGTCCAAGGCTTGTACATCGTGGGCAGCAAGCGCGTTCTGAGATTGCGAGCGTTTCATCAACTGGGTCATTGGGCAGCTCCGCTGATCTGAGTTTCATCGGCAGTGGTCGCGTCGTTTTTTTTCGCCGCGGATTGGGTAGGGTTGTCCAGAACGTTCCGGCGATTGACCTTCAGAACGTCTTCCTTATTTCCGAACTGAGATTGGGCACCGTTTCGCAGGACCATGACCTTGTTGGCAGCCTGCAGCGTTGCCGGACGATGGGTCATAACGATGGCAATTGCGCCGCGGGTCTGCGCCGACATGATCGCATCGCGCAGGGCCTGTTCGCCTTCCGCATCCAGATCCGAATTCGGCTCGTCCAAAATCAACACAAACGGATCGCCATAAAGCGCCCGGGCCAGTGCCAGCCGCTGACGTTGACCACCTGACAGGAAGAATCCCCGACCGATGCGCGTTTCATATCCATCAGGAAGGGCGCTGATCATTTCGTGCACACCGGCCTCGCGGGCGGCACGCAGCACCTCTGCATCATCTATGGCGACCGAGAAGCGCCCGATGTTTTCGCGAATCGTGCCGTCGAACAGCTCGATATCCTGTGGCAGATAACCGATCTGCTTGCCTAGATCCTCGTGGTTCCATTTGGACATCGGGCTGCCGTCCAGCAGAACCTCGCCCCGCTGCGGGTGCCAGATACCAGCCATCATCTTGCCCAGAGTGGTCTTGCCCGAGCCGCTATGCCCGATAACCGCCAGCACGTCTCCGGGCACAAGGCCAAAGTCGATCTGGCGGAGCGAGGCGTTGACGGCGCGCGGGGGGCCTGCCTGCGCAATCTTGACGTCCAGAGATTTGAACGCGCGTGGCAGGTGCAGATTGGGTGGGGCTTCGGCGAACTCTTCAGTTAGTTTGGTCAGCTTGGAATACGATCCGCGCGCGGCCAGAAAGCTGCGCCACTGACCGATCAGTTGGTCAATTGGCGCCAGCGCGCGGGCCAGCACAATGGTTGCCGCGATCATGACGCCAGCGGTGGATTCTCCGGTGATGGCCAGTGCCGCACCAAGTCCCAGAATGGCCGACTGCAAACCCATCCGAACGGTCTTGGACACAACAGAAAAGCTGGCAACCCGGTCAGCGGCACGGGTCTTGTGCTGATGGGCCTCAGCCTGAAGCGAGGTCCAGCGACGCAGTAAATCGGATTTCATGCCAAGCGCCTGAACAAGCTCGGCGTTTTTGTCACTGATGCTGAACAATGCATCTGAACGACCGCGCGCCTGCGAAGCCGACCACATCGGTTCCCGGGCGCGCGAGTTGTTGATCAGGGCCATGATCGTCAGCATGACGGCCCCGGCCAGACCAAGCAGACCCAGATAGGGGTGAAGGGCATAAAGGACCAGCAGATAGAGCGGGATCCACGGCGCGTCGAAAAACGCGGTCAGCGTGGTTCCCGAGATGAATTCGCGAAAGCCGTTCACGTCTTCGACAAGGTTTTCGCCAGCCTCGGCTTCGCCATGGACACGGCGGCGCATCGCAGCGCCGAGGACCGGGGCACCAACGTTCAGCTCAAAGCGGGCGGCCAGACGTCCCAAAATGCGCATCCGCATCAGGTCAAGGCAGGCGACCACGACGAAAACACCGGCCAGCAATGCAGACAGCGCGATCAAGGTGTCGACATTTTGACTGGTCAGAACGCGGTCATAGACCTGCAGCATATAAAGTGGACCAGCCAGCATCAGAAGGTTCAGAAACAAGCTGAAGAAGGCAACTGCGACAAAACCCTTGCGCAACGACCCCCAGGCGGTTTTTACGGGATTGGTTTGCTGGGACATCAAGGAACCCTTTCCGGTTTGACAAACGGGGCGACCTAGGCCGCCCCGCCGTTGATTGGTTAAACGATGAAGTCGTTTTCGGTCAGGTCAGCAGCATCGACACCGGTCAGACGGATGGACCCTGCGTCGCCGAAGCTGATCACAGTGTCCTCACCATCCTGAACAGGGTTCGGACCACCGGCGAAGTCGGGATCCAGATCTCCGATCTGAATTCTGTCCACGCCCGTTTCAAAGTCCAAGATGGTATCGTCACCGAAGGTGCCCTGGAACAGGAAGGTGTCAGCGCCTTCGCCGCCGATCAGGACATCATTGCCGCCCTCACCGTTCAGCAGGTCGTCGCCATCCGCGCCGTTCAGAACATTCTCCAGATTGCTGCCGATGATTACGTCACCATCATTGGAGCCGATGACATTCTCGATTGAGACCAGCACGTCGGTTTCAACCTGATTGTCGATCACGTCCAGCCCGACAACACCGGTGCCGCCTGTTGCGTCAACATCCAGAGTTGCGCCCGCATCCACCAGCGTGTCCTGCACGACAGGGCCGTTTACGCCCGCTGGTGCATTGTGCAGATGGATCGCCGATACAGCACCGGGGATAGGTGTGTTTAGGTCGGCTTCGTTCAGGCCCACAACGCTCAGTTCGCTCGAGTAGGTCACTTCGCCCGTTGCCAGGTTCTGAGCGATGACAACGGTTGCGTTGCCGGAGGCCTCGCTGTCCGATGTCGGCCCAGGCTCTTGCGCCGCGTCCAGACCGCCGCTCAGCGTGACTGTGCGGATTCCGTTCTCGGTGACGTCGCCGTCGACCAGAAGCTGCCCGCGAACTTCCCCACCAGGGAAGTCGGCGGTGTGGATGTTGTAGTACAGGTTGCCCTGCGCCGCTTGCTCCACAAAGGCAGTACCGTCCGCGATGTTCGAACCGAACTGACCCGGCGCCGCAACAACTGCATCCACGACCGAGACGTTAAAGCCGGTATCGCGTGTGGCCGTGCCGTTGCCATTGGCGTCCAGACGGACCTCGACCGCAACATCCAGATCCGAGAAATCGGCTGTATCGGTGCCTTCTCCACCGTCGATGAAGTCATTGCCCAGACCACCGGTCAGCACATTATCTGCATCCCCAGCGATCAGAACGTCATCACCTGCGCCACCGTTGATGTCACCGTTGGTGGTACCCAGATCAACAAAGATGTCATTGCCATCGCCCAGCAGGACGTTGCCGTTGATCACACCTTCGTCGTCGTTGACGATGGTAACGTCACCAGCATCCGATGCATCGATAGCATTGACCGTACCGCGGATTTCGCCTTCGTTCAGGATCGCACCCAGAAGGTTCAGACCGCCGTCGATACGAATACCGGCTGCGGCGTCCGACTGCTCGGACCCGGCAATGAGACCTTCGTTGATGACAACTCCGGCAAAGGACGCGTCTTCCTGACCCGTGAACAGGCGCAGACCATCGCCAACCTGGTTGCCCTCTGTGGCATCGCCGTTACCCCGGAAAGTTCCTTGGTTAACGATGGTTGCCGAGACGACATCGCCATCAACATCACCGGTTTGCAGCGATACAGCTGAACCGTTGGTCCCGTCATTGACGCTGACCGTACCAGTGTTGGTGAAGGTATAGTTGTCAGCGGTTCCATCGGCATAAACCGCGCCGTTGCGCTGATTGCCCGCACCGACAATCTGGCCTGAGTTGAAGACCTCCAGGCCTTCGCCATCGATGTTCAGCGCGCGGCTTGCCGAGGCGACAATGCCCGCGTTCAGGAACGAACCGCCAGTGTGATCACCAGTGCCAAAGTAGACACCGTTCTGAGTGCCAATAATGAAGCCTGTGTTTTCCAGTGTACCCTGAAAGTTCACGCCATTGACGACACGAAAGCCAGCAACTGTGCCATTGGTACCTCTGGAGATAATATCCCCGGTATTCAGGATTGTCGCATCAGTGGTGCCAGTGTTGCCAACATTGCCGATCCGAACGCCATCACCAGCAAGCGACGTGGCAGCAGCACCGTCGCCGCGCCCGTCAATCCGACCCGTGTTTTCCAGCGTGAATGTGTTGGCACCGTCTTCCGCGCCACCAATTTCCACAGCAAAACCAGAACCCTGGTTACCGTCAATTGCATCGATCCGACCAGAGTTGATGACCGAGAAGTCATCGGCAGTGCCATCGGCATAGACCGTCCCATTGCGCTGATCCCCGGTACCGAAGATGACCCCAGAGTTCTCAACAGCCAGGCCGGTACCATCGATGTTCAGGGCGCGACTGTCAGAGGACACGTTGCTCCTGTTGATGAATGATCCACCTGTGTGATCGCCATTACCAAAGTAAACACCGTTGCGCACACCGGAGATGCCGCCGAGGTTAACAAACTCACCCTGAAAGTTCACTCCGTCGACAATACGGACGCCGGCGACGGTGCCATTGTTCCCTTCTGACGAAATGATGGTGGCATTGCCGATCGACCCGTCGACGGTACCGGTGTTGCCAACGTTACCGATGCGAATGCCGTCACCGGCCAGCGACGAGGCCGCATCAGCGTTTCCGCGTCCAGTAACAACACCGACATTACCTAGCACAAAGGTATTTGCACCGTCTTCTGCGCCACCGACTTCAATTCCGATGCCTGAACCCTGATTGCCCTCACCTGCGTCAATCAGACCGGAGTTCTGCACCGAGAAGTCATCCGCGGTTCCGTCAGCATAAACCGTCCCGTTGCGCTGATCGCCGGTGCCGAGGATCTCACCCTGGTTGGAAACCTCAAGACCGATACCATCAATGTTGAGTGCGCGGCTGTCAGAGGAAACAACACCGCCTGCTTCGTTCACAAAGCGACCGCCCGTATGATCCGCGTTGCCAAAGTAGACACCGTTTTGAACACCCGAGATCGAGCCAGAGTTGGAGAATTCGCCCTGGAAGCTCACGCCATCCACAATGCGCGCACCCGCAACAGTACCGTTGGCTCCTTCCGAGCGTACTTCGCCGCGGTTGACAATGGTCGCGTCAGAGACGCCCTGATTGCCCGGGTTACCGATACGGATACCATCACCCGCCAGGCCTGTGCCTGCCGCACCGTTGCCGCGACCCTGGATCAGGCCGTCGATTTCCAGCGTGAATGTATTGGCACCGTCGGTTGCACCACCGATTTCAGCAGCAAAACCTGAACCTTGGTTGTGCTCGCCTGCGTCAATTGTGCCATTGGCCAGATTGCGGACCGAGAAATCGTCGGCTGTGCCATCGGCATAAACAGTGCCGTTGCGCTGATCGCCGGTGCCCAGAATGTCACCGCCGTTGATCAGGTTGACACCCGAGCCGTCGATGTTCACTGCGCGGCTGCCGGATTGGATGGTGCCAAAGTTCAGCACGTCCAGATCATGCTCGCCATCACCAATGTAAAGGCCGTTACGCGGGCCTTCGATCACACCGGTCGAGGTGTTCAGGATCTCACCTTCGGCGTTTACACCATCCGCGATGCGGATACCGGCGGCTGTGCCTTGATTGCTTTCGGTCGAGATGAGGCCGCTGTTGATGATTTCGGTTTCCAGCGTGGCCCCTTCGGCACCGTCGTCAATGCGGATGCCGTCCCCGGCCAGCCCGGTATTGGCCGCACCTTGACCACGGCCTTGGATTGTGGCGCCAAAGCCGTTGAAGATGTCGGTTTCCACACGGTCGCCAACCTCGTCACCGATTTGCAACGAAATACCAGCGCCCTGATTGCCTTCACCGGCGTCAATCGTGCCACCCACAAAGTTCGAGATCGAAATGTCTTCGGCAGTGCTGTTGGTGTAGATCGTTCCATTGCGCTGATCGCCGGTGCCAATGATGTCGCCAAAGTTGCGCACATCAATGCCTTGGCCCTGAATATCCACCGCACGGCTGTCCGAACTGATCACACCACCGCTGAAGTTATCCAGACCGCCCGAGCTTTGAGCGCCGGCAAACTGCACACCGTTGAACTCACCCGCGATCTCGCCAAAGTTGCGAACGCTTGCGCTGCCGGTGACCTGAACGCCGGTGGCCAGTGCGTCGGGGCCGTTGTTCGCCTCGATCCGGCCCGAGCGGAAGTTGAACACGTCAACATCCTGGCCCTGCGCCTGAACAGCAGCGACGGCGTTGTTGGTGATGATCTCGCCAAAGTTCAGCAGACGCGAGAAGTCGTTAGCCAGAACGAATGCCGGGGTGTCATCGACGACTGTGCTTTGGAAAAAGTTATTGAAAAGGGTTTGACCGTCGCGGGTAGTCTCTTGCGCTATTGTAGACGTGGTCAAGAGACGAGCGCGCAGGCTTGTCAGAAGTTGGGACAGCATGGGGTACTCCGTCAAAAATTGTTACGTTTGGCAGTTCGCCCGGTGTTTCGGGCATTCCACGTAGCAAAGGGGTAGACGGCACCCCGGGTCAGCTGAAATTCATCCTGCAAATCGGTTGTATAACCAATGCTAATAATCACGGTTTCCGTGAAAACCTGGAAAGTTCACCTTATATAAATCAATATGTTACGGCGCATTCGCCCCACATGACGTTCTATTCGAAAGCGCTGGTTAACAGTTTTGTCAGCGAAATTGATCAGTATTTCATGCACCTTTCCCCGCTTTACGGTAGAGAAGGGAACGGTCCAGTGCCGTCTTTTGTATGACCGCAGAGAGATTGGGCGGATGAATTTCAGAGATTTGGAATACGTGCTTGCCATTGCGAAGCATGGCAAGTTCAGCCAGGCGGCGGTTATGTGCAACGTTTCACAACCGGCGCTGTCGAACCAGATCAAGAAGCTGGAAAAGGAACTGGGTGTTGAACTGTTCCTGCGGCTGAATAACGAAGTGCGGCCAACCGCGTTTGGTCAGAGCATCCTGAGTATCGCTGAATCCATTCTGTCAGATGCGCAAAAGATCCGCGACTCCGCCACGCAATTTCGCGACCCCGAGGCCGTTGCATATAGGATTGGCATGACGCCAACACTTGCGCCGTACCTGACACAGTATTTCTCAGAGCTGTTCAGCGATATTTTTCCACGTATGCGCGTGACCATGATTGAGGATCTTCCGCAAAACATGTTGCAGATGGTTGAAGACCATCAGCTGGACATGGCGCTGGTGGCTCAGGTCAACAACAGCAACGCTCTGGCTTTCACGTCGATCTGGACCGAGCCCCTGTTTCTGGCGATGCGGGAAGGGCATCCGCTGTGTATGCTACCCTCGATCGCGCCCGAGGACGTACCCCCGCACGATTTTATCCGTCTTCCGCACAGTTTCGGCTATGAGCTTGAAGACCGTCTGCCCAAAGCTGATCCCGCGATCCGTGTCGCCAAGCGGTTTGATCTGAGCGCGCTCAGGTTTGATACGATTTGTCGGTACATCTGCCATTCTGATGATTGCACGATAGTGTCGGCCCTGGCTGCCGAGCAATTCAAGCGGGACAAATGGCCCTTGTGTTTTGTTCCGTTTGAGGGCCCGGGAAACCTGCGCAACCTTGGTGCGGCGACACGCCCGGGGTGCCCCAGAAGCCCTGTGTTGAACCGTGTCGGTACATATATTCAGGACCGACCACCGGTTGGTGTGACCCCAACTTTCTCGCAATAAATACCCGTCGATTCCTTTGGTCAGCCAACGCAATGAAGATAGGCAGTCTTTCGGCTGCTTCCTTTGCATTTGGTCAAGCTGTGCAACAGCACTCAAAGTGAGTTGACAATGGATTTTGTATTTTGGATACATTGGGCACAGATTTCGCGGCGATGAGAGTCGTCAGAAATTGCTTGGTCAACAAAAGCAACGCGAAAGCCGATTGATAATTTTTCTGGGAGACAATCATGAAACTCAAATTTTTGGCTGCAACAGCGGCAATTGCCCTGTCCAGCGCAGCCGCGCAGGCCAACACGCTGGTTTATTGTTCAGAAGGCTCACCCGAGGGGTTCGATCCCGCACTGTTTACAGCCGGAACCACATTTGATGCCTCATCGCACCCGATCTACAACCGCCTGCTGGAATTCGAAACCGGCACGACCAACGTTATCCCCGGTCTGGCCGAAAGCGTCGAAGCCAATGATGATGGCCTGGAGTACACATTCAAGCTGCGTCAGGGCGTGAAGTTCCATTCGAATGACGAATTCACACCGACCCGCGATTTCAATGCGGATGACGTGATCTTCTCGTTCATGCGCCAAAAGGATGACAGCCATCCGTATAATCAGGTCTCTGGTGGTACGTGGGAATACTTCAAGGGTATGGGTATGCCCGATCTGGTCGAGTCCATTGAAAAGGTCGACGACTACACCGTCAAATTCACGCTGACCAAGCCTGAGGCGCCGTTTGTTGCCAACATGGCGATGGATTTCGCTTCGATCCTGTCTGCAGAATATGCAGATGCGATGATGGAAGCCGGAACACCTGAAAAGTTGAACACCGCACCCATCGGCACCGGCCCGTTTTCGTTCTTGGCTTATCAAAAAGACGCCGTGATCCGGTACGCCCAGAATGCCGACTACTGGAAGGCACCTGCGGATGTCGAAAACCTGATCTTTGCGATCACTCCGGACGCATCGGTTCGGTACCAAAAACTGAAGGCCGGTGAATGCCACATCATGCCTTATCCGAACCCCGCTGATATCCAGGCAATGCAGGACGATGCTGACATCAACATGTTGGAGCAGGAAGGCCTGAACGTTGGCTATCTGGCCTACAACACCACAATGGAGCCGTTCGACAACCCGAACGTCCGCAAGGCGTTGAACATGGCAATCGACAAGAACGCGATCATCGACGTGGTGTTCCAGGGCTCGGGTCAGGTTGCAAAGAACCCGATCCCGCCGACCATGTGGGGCTATAACGACGCGATCACCGACGATGCCTATGATCCAGAAGCGGCCAAGGCGATGCTGGAAGCCGAAGGTGTTTCCGACCTGTCGATGAAGGTATGGGCAATGCCGGTACAGCGTCCGTACAACCCGAATGCGCGCCGTATGGCCGAACTGATCCAGGCGGATTTCGCGAAGGTTGGCGTGGATGTAGAGATCGTGTCCTACGAATGGGGCGAGTATCTGTCGCGTTCGAAAGATCTGGACCGTGACGGTGCCGTTCTGCTGGGCTGGACCGGTGACAATGGCGACCCAGACAACTTCCTGGCGGTTCTGCTGGGCTGTGACGGTCGCGAAGCGTCGAACCGGGCACAATGGTGCCATGAGCCGTTCGAAGATCTGATCCTGAAGGCCAAGCAGTCCACGGATCAGGCTGAACGCACCAAGCTGTATGAAGATGCCCAGGTCATCTTCAAAGAGCAGGCCCCGTGGGCAACCATTGCGCACTCGGTCGTGTACATGCCGATGAACAATAAGGTTCAGGGCTATAAAGTGCACCCGCTGGGCGGCCACATCTTCTACGGTGTGAGCGTCGAATAAACCACCACTCAACGACCGGAGCCGCCCAATTGGCGGCTCCGGTTTTCTTTATTGGGAGGTCGGCGCGAATGCCGGATTTGTCCGAGTACCAACAACTGGCAAAGGACATGTCAGTAGATGCCGTGGCGCTGGTGCCTGGCCCGAATTTTACCCGCGCTTTGGGAAAACCCTTCATGAGCCACGAGCGGCCTTTTGTGGTCGTGATCCCGGCCGAAGGTGAACCAGCCGCGATTGTACCGAACCTGGAATTGGGCTCTTGGGCTTTAGTCGGGTTTGACGGCGCTGTCTTCGACTGGCGCGACCAGACGGGCTATGACGACGCCTTCGCGGCGCTGGCTGAACATTTACCGTTGCGATCTCTGGCGGTCGAAGGGCAGGTGATGCGCGTCTTTGTCTCCAAGGCCTTTACCCAAGCCCTGCCCAACTTGCGGATCGCGGATGCTGAGCGCGAGATTTCCGGCCTGCGCATCATCAAGACGGACGATGACATTGCAGCGCTGCAAGCGGCAATTGATATCTCGGAACGAGCGCTGGAGCGGGTCATTGCGGATGTTCGCGTGGGTCAGACAGAAGTACAGATTGAACAGGCCTTGATCCAAACGCTGTTCGCCGAAGGAGCCGCGTCGCTGGCCTTTTCACCTATCGTGACGGCCGGAGGAAACTCGGCTCAACCGCATGGTAAAGCGCGCGCGGATTATCAGATCAAAGCAGGCGACGCGCTGCTGTTCGATTTCGGCGCACGCAAACACGGGTTTGCCGCCGACATCACACGCACCTTTTTTGTCGCCGAAGCCTCGGATGAGGGCAGGGCGGTCTACGACACCGTTCTGCGCGCCAACCTGGTCGGGTTCGAAGCTTGCCGACCTGGCGTAACGGCCCACGATATTGACGACGCGGTGACCAGGGTTCTCGAGGCCTCGCCCTTTGCGGATCGTATCCGCACCAAGACGGGTCACGGGCTGGGCCGGGACGTGCATGAAGCACCTTATATCATGCGTGGAAACGACCAGATCATGCGCGCGGGCATGGTTTGGACCAACGAGCCGGGCCTCTATGATCTGGACAATTTCGGCGTTCGGATCGAAGATGACGTACTGGTGACCGAAGACGGTTGCCGGTCGCTGACCAGCTTTCCCAAAGAACTAACAATCATAGGCCGCTGATGTTTGGCTATTTCCTTACCCGTCTCGGCATGTTCATTCCGACATTTCTGGGCGTAACACTGATCTCGTTTATGTTCATTCGGGTGCTTCCGGGCGATCCGATCATCGTCATGGCCGGTGAACGCGGAATGTCCGAAGAACGCTATCAGGAAATGGTCGAGAAGCTGGGCTTCGACAAACCGGTGCTAGAGCAGTACTGGGACTATCTTGTTGGCGTGTTGCATGGTGATCTAGGCGAGAGCTTTGTCACCAAGAAGCCGGTTTGGGACGAATTCTTTGCCCTGTTTCCCGCCACGCTGGAACTGTCGATCTGCGCTATGATCTTTGCAGTGGCTTTGGGGCTGCCTGCGGGCGTTATTGCCGCTGTGAACCGGGGCAAATTCTTCGACCGGGCGCTGATGTCGTCCGCACTGATCGGGTATTCCATGCCGATCTTCTGGTGGGCGCTGTTGTTGATCATCGTGTTTTCCGGCAACCTTGGTTGGACGCCTGTCTCAGGCCGGATCGACTTGCTGTACTACTTTCCGAGCGTCACAGGCTTCATGTTGATCGACAGCCTACTGTCTGGGCAGGAGGGGGCGTTTGGATCGGCTGTACGCCATCTGATCCTGCCGACCATCGTTTTGGGCACAATCCCTTTGGCCGTAATTGCGCGCCAGACCCGTTCGGCCATGTTGGAAGTGTTGGGTGAGGATTACATCCGCACGGCCCGCGCCAAAGGCCTCGCCCCCGCACGGATCAATGGGCTGCATGCGCTGCGCAATGCGCTGATCCCGGTGATAACAGTGATTGGCCTGTCAGTCGGCACATTGCTGGCCGGGGCGATCCTGACCGAGACAATCTTTAGCTGGCCCGGTATCGGCAAGTGGATGGTCGACAGCATCTTCCGCCGCGACTACCCGGTGGTGCAGGGCGGCCTGCTGATGATCGCCGTGATCGTCATGCTGGTGAACCTGCTGGTCGATGTCCTGTACGGCGTCATCAACCCCAAAATCCGGAGGCGATGATGGCTGAATTGTCCGCGACCCCACCAAAAACCGAAGACCGCCCCAGTGCCCTGCGAGAGTTCTGGTTCTACTTCAGCGAAAACCGCGGTGCGGTGATGGGCCTTTGGGTCTTTGCAGCTTTTGTTTTCTGTGCGGCTTTTGCACCTTTGTTGGCCCCCTACGACCCGACTGAACAGTTCCGCAATCACATTCTGCAGCCCCCTGCGTGGCAAGAAGGCGGCAGTTGGGCCTTCCCGTTGGGCACCGATCCGCTGGGCCGGGATATGCTTTCGCGGCTGATCATGGGATCGCGTTATTCCTTCTTTGTCGGCATCGTGGTGGTGTGTGTGGCCGTGACGGGCGGGGTGATTGTCGGCCTGCTGTCGGGTTTCGCGCCCAAATGGGTCGATACGATGATAATGCGGGTGATGGATATCATCCTGTCCTTCCCCTCGCTACTGCTTGCGCTGGTTCTGGTCGCCATCCTTGGCCCCTCGTTGACCAACGCGATGATCGCCATCGCCATTGTGTTCCAACCGCATTACGTGCGTTTGACACGGGCATCTGTGTTGGCAGAGCGGCAAAAGGACTATGTGACCTCTGCTCGCGTTGCCGGTGCCAGCAAGGCCCGGCTGATGTTCAAGACCGTGCTGCCGAATTGTCTGGCTCCGATCATCGTTCAGGCGGCGCTGTCGTTTTCGACCGCTATTCTGGATGCCGCAGCCCTTGGCTTTCTGGGCATGGGCGCGCAGCCGCCCACACCGGAATGGGGCACCATGCTGGCCGAAGCACGCGAATTCATTCTGCGCGCGTGGTGGGTGGTGACGTTCCCCGGTCTGGCCATCTTGGTCACGGTGCTGGCCATCAACCTGATGGGCGACGGTCTGCGCGACGCGCTGGACCCTAAACTAAAGCGGAGCTGACGACATGAGCCTGTTGGATATCCGAAACCTCACCGTTGAATTCGCAACTGCCTCGGGTCAGTTCCGGGCTGTGGATGGTGTTGACCTGTCGGTCGACAAGGGCGAGTTGATGGCCATCGTCGGCGAAAGCGGCTCGGGCAAATCGGTGTCGATGCTGGCATTGATGGGTCTGCTACCCTGGACGGCCACGATTACGGCCGACCAACTAAGCTTCGAAGGCATTGACCTGACCAAAATCTCGGCCCGTGAACGGCGCAAGATCATTGGCAAAGACATTGCCATGATTTTTCAGGAACCGATGTCGTCGCTGAATCCTTGCTTTACCGTTGGCTTCCAAATCAAGGAAGCCTTGCGCATCCACCTGGGCCTGAACCGGAAGGAACGCCACCAGCGCGCCATAGAGCTGTTCGATCAGGTCGGCATCCCCGCGCCGGAAAGCCGCCTGAACACTTTTCCGCACCAGATGTCTGGCGGCATGAACCAGCGGGTGATGATTGCGATGGCCATCGCCTGCAAACCCAAACTGTTGATTGCGGACGAGCCGACGACGGCATTGGACGTGACCATTCAGGCGCAAATCCTTGATCTGTTGGTTCGCCTTCGGGACGAACAGGGCATGGGTTTGGTCCTTATCACTCATGATATGGGCGTTGTCGCCGAGACCGCCGAGCGGGTTCAAGTCCAATACGCCGGCCAAAAGGTCGAGGAGCAGGCAGTCAAAGACCTGTTCCGCACCCCGCGCCACCCCTACACAACGGCGTTGCTCAACGCGCTTCCGGAACGGGCGACGTCAAAGATGCTGCCTACCATTCCCGGCGTCGTTCCAGGGCAGTTTGACCGGCCAAAAGGGTGTCTGTTCAGTCCCAGATGCCAATATGCAGATGATCTTTGCCGATCATTGCCCCCAACCCCGCACAGTGCGGAATTCGGCAAGGCTCGTTGTCATTACGTTGAAAAGATAACAACTGGAGAGCTGGCATGACCGCCCCCATTGTTCAGGCCAGTGAATTGGCCAGATTTTATACCGTAAAAGGCGGGTTGTTGTCGAAGGCCGCAACGGTCAAGGCCTTGTCTGGCGTGGACTTCGAACTGCGGCCGGGCAAAACGCTGGCGATCGTGGGAGAGTCTGGTTGTGGGAAGTCCACCCTCGCAAGGGTGGTGACGATGATCGAAGAACCGACCTCGGGTAGTCTGACCATCGATGGCGTTGAAATAACTCCGTCGAAATGGGCCCAGATGCGTGAAACTGTACAGATCGTGTTTCAGGATCCCTATGGCTCGCTCAACCCGCGCCAACGGATTGGTCAAATCCTGCAAGAACCTTTGATCATAAACCGCCGCGAGATGTCCGCAGCCGACCGCGAAGCGCGCGCGCGTGAAATGATCGACCTTGTGGGGCTGCGCCCCGAACATTACGACCGCTACCCACACATGTTTTCGGGCGGGCAGCGGCAGCGGATTGCAATCGCCCGCGCCCTGATGCTGAACCCCAAGGTGCTGGTGCTGGATGAGCCGGTTTCAGCACTGGACGTCTCAATCCAGTCGCAAATTCTTAACCTGCTGGTCGAACTGCAGGAACGCCTGAACCTCGCCTATTTGTTCATTTCGCATGATTTGTCGGTGGTAAAGCATTTTGCCGACGATGTAATTGTCATGTATCTGGGCCGCGCGGTTGAGAAAGCTCCGAAAGAAAAGCTGTTTGCTGCCCCTCGACATCCTTATTCCAAGGCTCTTTTGTCGACGACGCCCCGCGCAGATCCCGACGCGCGAAAGGATCGGATCAAACTGGAAGGCGAGCTTCCGTCCCCGATGAACATCCCCAAAGGCTGCGCCTTTGCACAACGGTGTTGGCTTGCAACCGAAGAATGCCGCGCCGCGCCGCCTGAACTGAGCGGGTCGGACCACAAAGTGGCGTGCCTGCATCCACTGGGGTAGGAATGCCGACGTTCAGCCGGCGTCGCCTTTCCGTGTCTTGATAACCATCGCCAACAACTGATCCTTGGTCCGTTGAATATGCTTGGTCAGCAGATCGCCTGCGGCATCAACCTGACGTTTGCGTGCCAGCGACAAAAGCTGTCGGTGATCTTGCTTGGCGGGCTCGCGCTGTTCCATGACGCTTAGATGCATACGGACATAGCGGTCCGATTGCAGATTGACCCTTTGCAGGATCTCATTGGTCAGCCCACGATCAGCAGCCGCATAAAGGGCTTTGTGGTATTCATAATTCAGGCTGCCCCACCGCCCGACATTATAAGCTTCGTAAGACCTCTCCATGTCATCGAGCAGCTTCTCGCATCTGGCGAAATCAGCTTCGGTCATCTGCGGAATAGACCGTTTGAACAAGTCGACCTCCAAAAGAACGCGAAGGTCAAAAATCTCGCCAATTTCCGAAAGCGAATGCGAAGTCACCGATGCACCTCGGTTGTTGGTCAACTGCACAAGGCCTTCGGCATCCAGCCGTTTCAGTGCTTCGCGGATGGGCATACGCGAAACATCATAATCCTCGGCAAGGGCCTCTTGCCGGATGGTTTCACCTTCGGCCATCTCTCCGCTTAGGATACGTTCCCGCAGATCATTTGTGATGACTTCTGGAAGACTTTGACGTGCGATCGCGCGGGTTCTGGGCATAAGAGTGGTCTCGGTCGGTGTAAGTTGTATCCAAAATACAAAATGAGCGTTCGATTTCCAAGGGTCTTACATCTATTGATAACTTAAAGTTGCTCGAGCGTTTCAGCAGGCCAGAGGCGACGTGCTGAAAAAAGTGACAATGCGGTATTCGAACGCGAAGGAGGGGTATAGTGGACAGCCAACGTTTCCTGCCCAAGGGGGCGATTTCCGTCGACGTTCCCTATGATGGACCACCCAAGGCCTTTCATTTCCTGTTGTTGCCTAATACCACGATGTTGGCGTTTAGCGCTGCGATTGAACCTTTGCGTATTTCAAACCAACTGGCCCGAAAGCAATTGTTTGAATGGTACGTTTTGTCTGCAGATGGCGCACCGGTCACGTGTTCGAACGGAATCCGCATTCAAGCTGACCAACCCATGCACGATCTGGAGCAGGGGGCCTATACTTTCGTGTGTTCCGGCACCGAGCCGATGACCTCGTTTGACACCCGGGTTCTGAATTGGATCCGTAGGCAAAAGGCACATGGATCCGATTTTGGCGGTATCTGCACCGGAGCTTTTGCCTTGGCAAAGGCCGGCCTAATCGGCGACAAGAAGTTCACCGTTCATTGGGAAAACCGCCCTGGGTTTTGCGAGTATTTTCCGACAATGACGCCAACCCAGAGCCTGTACGAGATTGACGGCAAGCTGCGCACTTGCGGGGGAGGGCACGCCAGCACCGATATGATGCTGGAAGTGATCGAGGAATTGTTCGGCAACGCCCTGGCCATCAACGTGTCCGAGATGTGTCTGCATCGGCGCGTCGGTGAAAGTGGCAGCAATCAGGTTTCGCCCGTCTCGGCCCTTTTGGGGACGCGCAACGGCAAGCTGGTCGAAGCGGTCCAGATCATGCGAGATAACATTGAATCGCCGCTCAGTCTTGAGGCGGTGGCGTGTCAGGCGTCACTGTCCAGACGCCATATGGAACGGCTGTTCCAACAGCACACAAAGATGTCGCCCGGCCAGTATTACAACAACCTCAGGCTGGATCGCGCCTTCGCCCTATTGAATGAAACCGACCTCAGCGTATCCGAGATTGCCTTTGCATCCGGGTTTTCCAGCACGGACAGGCTTTCGGTTCATTTCCGAGGCAGGTACAAGGTTTCGCCGTATAACTTCCGCAGATCGTGGTCGCACGAAAGTGGCAGCTAAGACTATTGGTGTGACTTGGATATCGAGGTGCATTCCAGCACTGGACTGACACAGTGGTTTGCTCTGGCTTTCGACCCAACGCGGAAATTTTGCAATTCTGTGATCTATGGCTGGCATTAGAACGGGCGCACTTAATCCAAGGCTACGAAGATGATGATGCAAAACCAGATCACAGCCCATCAGCGGGTCTATTCAATCCCGAATGTTCCGGTTGAGAATACCTACACAAGTACTTCCCTAAACTGTCATGATCTGGCCGCGCTGGCGGTCGACTTACGCTGCCACGGTGGATTGACCGAGCGGGAAGTTCTCTTCATCGTCAGTCGCGTGATCGACACTTCGCTGCGCCCGCTATTGCGCAATTTTGAAGCACTGCTTTTTGCCACCGCAGCGGCGGCCCTTTAATCATGGACGGTATCATGAACACATCCGGTATCCGCAACGAAGGTATGCGTATTGGCGGCGAGATTATCTTTACCGATACTAAAATCCCCGTCCACTACCCTTACACGAGTGAGGTTGTTGGTACCGTCCCCGCTGGCACTTCTGAACATGCACGCAAGGCCTTTGGGATCGCCGCAAATTACACGCCCAAATTGACGCGTTACGAACGCGGCGAGATTTTACGGCGCACCGGCGTGTTGATTGGTGAAAACCGCGAATACCTCGCAAAATGGCTGACGCTTGAGCTTGGCATCTGTCATCAGCACTCGATCTATGAAACCAAGCGCGCGCAGGACGTTTTTCAGTTCGCTGCCTCCGAGGCGCTGAAGGATGATGGTGAGGTTTTCTCGTGTGATCTGACCCACAACGGCAAGGCGCGCAAAATTTTCACCAAACGCGAGCCGGTCAGAACCATCAGCGCGATTACACCGTTCAATCACCCTCTGAACATGGTCAGCCACAAGATTGCGCCGTCCATTGCCACCAATAATTGCATGGTCTGCAAACCGACCGAGCTGACCCCACTGACGGCCTTGACGCTGGCGGACATACTGTACGAGGCAGGGCTGCCGCCCGAAATGTTTCAGGTCGTGACAGGTTGGCCGAGAGATATCGGCGATGAGATGATCACCAATGAACACATCGACATAGTCACCTTCACGGGCGGTGTGCCGGTGGGCAAGATGATCGCGTCCAAGGCCGGTTACAAACGGCAGGCACTGGAATTGGGCGGCAATGACCCTCTGATCGTGCTGAATGATCTGAATGACGCCGATCTGGACAAGGCCGCCAGCATAGCTGTGGCCGGGGCCACAGGGAATTCGGGGCAACGCTGCACCGCGATTAAACGCATTCTGGTTCAGGAAAGTGTGGCAGATAGATTTGTGCCACTTGTCCTGGAAAAGGCCAAGGCGATCCGGTTTGGTGACCCTCTGGACTCGGAAACGCAATTGGGTTGCGTTATCCACGCACAA
Source organism: Ruegeria sp. A3M17 (assembly GCF_003318255.1). Taxonomy (GTDB): domain Bacteria; phylum Pseudomonadota; class Alphaproteobacteria; order Rhodobacterales; family Rhodobacteraceae; genus Ruegeria. The sequence goes on along the minus strand of NZ_QOCF01000002.1, from coordinate 119,349 downwards.
GTCGCCGAGTTGTTCGAAAACCGCGTGCTGAAGGCTGCACAAGAGGGCGCGGAAATCCTCTATCACCCCGGTCGCGTCGGTGCACTGTTGCCACCGATCGTCGTCGACAAGGTGCCCCATGGCAGCGAGTTGGTAATGGAAGAGACATTTGGCCCAATCGTGCCAATCGTTCGTGTTCCAGATGACGATGCGCAAGTCATGGAGATCTCAAACGGCACCGCATTTGGTTTGTCGGCGGGTGTCTGTACTAACGATCTGAACCGGGCGATTTCCTACATCAACGGATTGAACGTCGGCACCTGCAACATCTGGGAACAGCCCGGCTACCGGATCGAAATGTCTCCTTTTGGCGGCATCAAGGACAGCGGCAACGGTGTCAAGGAAGGCGTGATCGAGGCGATGAAATTCTTCACCAACGTCAAAACTTATTCACTGCCCTGGCCCGAGTGACTTTTCAGCCCTCTGTCTGTTGCGGGAAATTGTGGCAATTGCACAAACAAGGGGCTCAGCCCTGCACAACGTTCTGCCGTTGCACGCCCAAGCCTTTGATGCCCAGCTCCATCCTGTCGCCTGGTTTTAGATAGGTCGGCGGATTTTGGCCCATGCCCACGCCCGGAGGGGTGCCTGTCGAAATCACATCTCCCGGCTGTAGCGACATGAACTGCGACAGATGAGAGATCACCGCCGCGACGCTGAAATGCATTGTTCTGGTCGATCCATCCTGAAACCGTTGCCCGTTCACCTCAAGATACATCGGCAGATCCTGCGGATTGGACACTTCATCCCGTGTCAAAAGCCATGGACCTATAGGGCCGAACGTATCGGCGGATTTACCTTTGACCCACTGGCCCGAACGGAGCAGTTGGAAATCGCGCTCTGATATGTCGTTGACGACGCAATAACCGGCAACATGGTTCAAGGCTTCGGATTCCCAGACGTATTTAGCCTCTTTCCCGATCACTACACCCAGTTCCACCTCCCAATCTGTTTTGACCGACCCGCGTGGGATTTCGACCGTATCGTTGGGGCCAATGATGGCTGATGTCGCCTTTAAAAAGATCACCGGTTCCTACGGCAGCTCCATCCCGCTTTCGGCCGCGTGATCGGCATAATTCAGACCTATGCAGACGAACTTGCCGACCTGACTAACGCAGGGGCCAATCCGCGGCTGGCCATCCACCAGAGGCAGGCTTTCTGTATCCAACCCGCGCAATCGGTCCAGAACCTCATCGCCAAGCGACTCGCCTGTGAGATCATCAACCACGCCCGACAAATCGCGAATTGCGCCTTTGGCATCCAAAAGACCAGGCTTTTCCGCGCCCTTGGGGCCAAACCGCAGTAATTTCATCGATGGTTTTCTCTCTGCCCAAAGCATCCTGGGCCATCATTAGCAATCAGAGGTGTGGATGTGAAATTCATGTTGCATTTGACCGGGACAAACCGCCACTCACCGCACTCTTATTGACCCACCGCATCAAAAACTCAAATCTTGCAGTTATTTTATCAGAGAGGCAGGGATACTGTAATCTCATTTCGTAATTCAAAGATTTTTGTGCTAGTGTCCCAACAGATTTTACTGATTTCTTTCAAAGGTACTATTTATCGTGAGCAACAATTCACAAAACACGTTCAGGTTGCGTCCGATGGAAAGGGCAGATCTGGATTCCGTTCTGAGTTGGTTTCAGGACGTCGAAGACCTTGCGCGTTTCGATCGTACGACGCGCGTGCCCCTCAATACATCGCATGCCGAAGAATTTTGGAGAGATTCATTTACGTCTTCCGATGCCAGCCGCAAATGTTGGTTTATCGTCGAGTCGTCCGCAGGTGAGGCAGTTGGGCTGGCCGGGCTCGAGTCTATCTCGAACATCAATCGCGATGCAGTGGTTGCGGTTTTTGTCAACAAGGCAATGCGCAGATCTGGCGTAGGGCTTCGGGCATCCGCTTTGGTGCTGGATCTGGCATTTCGACAGCTGGGGCTGAACCGCATAACGTCTTATTATCGTGAGGACAATCATCACAGCCGTGATCTTGTTGCCAAGATAGGATTCCAGATTGAAGGGACGATGCGTCAAGCGTGGTTCGCTGAAGGTGAGTTTCAGGATATGGTTGTTGTGGGCATTCTGAAATCCGAGTGGATGGTTCGCCGAAACGTTCTGGCACAAGAACTGGATGCGAATCCGATCGTGACATTGGGGCCGAATGATTGCGCCGCCTGGTCATGGCCGCCTCAGATCGCAAAGGTGTGATCAGTTCCGATCAAAACTGCTTCGGTCGTCAAAAACGTTTTTTGATATATGTTGGTTACGGGTCCGCTATGAATCCGAAAAAAGAGTAACACTTGTGAGTACGACAATTTCTGACATTCCAATTACACAACGGCTTGGCGCAGTATTGTTCGCTGATGTCGTAGGATACTCCCGGCTTATGAGCGAGAATGAGCTGGATACCTATAATGAATTGAAAGCATTGATTTCTTTGCTTGAAACCTCGTGCGCAAAATACAACGGCCGAGTGGTTGAGGTACGTGGGGACGGGATTTTGGCCCTGTTCGAAACTGCCACCAGCGCGGTGGAATTCGGGGTCGAATTGCATCAAATCGCAAGCGATCAGAATAAAACTCGCGCGCAGGATCAGCGAATCAAGTTCCGGGCCGGGATTCACCTTGGTGAGATACTGATAGACGAGCGGGGCATTCATGGCGACAACGTCAATATCGCGGCCCGGTTGCAAGAGATAGCCGAGCCTGAACGGGTCTATGTCAGCTCTGCCGTGTATGATCAGGTCTGCAATCGCCTGCGCTTTGGGTACGAGTTTCTGGGGCCAAAACAGCTCAAAAACATTCTGACGCCTGTCTCGACCTACTGTGTCCGCAGCGAAGTGGCCGGCGCGACCATGGCCGGCACGATGCGCCCCGATCTGAAAGGCGACATATTCGAACGGCCGGATACGCCGTCGGTGGCCGTTCTGCCGTTCAGCAGCTCTGGCGGCGATGAGTCCGACAGCTGGATTGCCGAAGGTCTGACGGATGACATCATCATGAATCTGTCCAAATTCCGGAACCTTTTTATCATCGCCCGGAACTCGTCATTTTTCTTCAGGACACAGTCGATGCCTCCGAAAGAGGCCGCGCAAAAGCTGAACGTCCGCTATGTCGCGCGCGGCAGTGTACGTCGGTCAGCCAGTCGGATCAGGATTTCCGCCGAGTTGATTGATGCCAACACCGAGCGCACGATCTGGGGCGAACGGTTCGATCGCAAGATCGACGATATTTTCGACATTCTTGATGAGGTCACAGAGTGCATTGTGGCGGCCACTGCGGTGATGATCGAGTCGCATGAAAAGCAGCGCATGATTCAGGCGATTCCAAACGATCTTGAGGCCTATGGTTCGGTCCTGCAAGGCCAGCACCACATCTTCAAATATACCCGAAACGACAACCGCAAGGCACAGAATTTCTATCAATCAGCCCTTGAACGGGACGAAGGATATGCCCGTGCTGCAGCAGCGCTGTCGCGAACTCTAAATATCGACTGGCGTTATTCCTGGGCCGAAGAGCCGTCACAATCGCTGGAAAAGGCGCTGATGTTGGCGCAGCGCGCGATTGAGCTGGACCCGACCGACGCGCGTGGTTTCGGCGAATTGGGCTATGTGCACCTTTACCGCAAAGAGCATGACGCAGCCATCCAATCCTATCAGAGGGCGCTGGCGTTAAACCCAAATGACGCGGATATGCATTCCGACTTTGCCGATGCTCTTGCCCATTCGGGTGACAACGAGACAGCCATAACGCATCTTCAGCAAGCAATGCGTCTAAATCCCTATTTCCCGGATCAATACCTTTGGCACCTGGGCGGAGCGTATTACAACCTTAGACGGTATGAGGATGTCATTGAGACGGTCAACAAGATGAACAATCCGACCGAGGGGCAGCGTATGCTGGCCGCAAGTTATGCTCAGCTGGGTCAAACGGACATGGCCCGCCTGATAAGGGAAAAGCACCGCGAGGCGCATCCGAACTTTTCGCTGGCCCGGTGGACAACCGTTCAACCGGATCGGCTAGAGGAAGATACGCAGCACTTTGTGGAAGGTCTAAAAAAGGCCGGGTTCTAAAACGCAAAGGGGCACCGCGTTCCGGTGCCCCTGAGTTTACTTTCGAAAACTGGATTTAGTCGCCGCCGCGTACCTTTGCGCCGCTGACTTTGGCACCGCTCACCTTCGCGCCACTGACTTTGGCACCGCTGACCTTGGCCCCACTTACTTTCGCGCCACTGACTTTGGCACCGCTGATAGCCGGGCTGTCAAAGCCGAAATAGATGTCCAGCAGGACTTGTTCGAACTGGCCGGTCATCACGTCCATACGCATGGTCTGGTCAGATTTGTCGTATCGCCAGACGCGGATACCATCGGCGACCTGATAGTCGGCCGCTGCGACGCCGCCAATACTCGGGTCTTGCGGCGCTCGGGATGCGTCGTCTGCAGGCTTATCGGGATCAGCAACCAGCTCACCTTTGCCATGAACCAGAAAGATCACCGGCTCCGGCATATCGTAATAAGTGCCCTCAAAGGCAAAGCCATAAATCTTGGCGAACCGAGGTCCTTTTTCGCCTTTCTCAATCGCAAATTGCTTGTCGAGATGCTTGTTGTCGCCCTTGCCACCGGACGGGATACGTTTGTACTCTAAATCTTCGAGCTCACGACCATATATCAACACTTCAGAAAAACTGAGCAAGGATTCAGGCATATCTCTCTCTCCCAATTATGGGATCGACGAAGCCAGAACCCTCATCTCCCCCTCAAAATAAACTCGAAAAATATTCGAGCAAATGCGTTCCAATAAACTTCTTCCGATTGCATGCCATAAAACCGTTTAAAAATAAAGGAATTTGCAAGTTACCCTGGCACCTGCGTGCGAACCGAGGCCGAGTGGCTGTCTTCTTCGGGATCGGGAAGACGTGGACCGGCAGATGTCAGACCAATATCGCGCATGCGGAAGTTGCCTTCGATGATGTTGCGAAACGCACCGCCAGTGATTTCCTGATCAACCGCCAACAGGGCCTTTTCAACACCGAAATAGCTGAGCATATCTGCATCCAGCCGCTCCCAACTGTCGGCCAGATAGGTTCCCAGAAAATCGCGCGCCTCAAGCAAAGCAATCCGGAAACCTTCGGGGTTTTCGGCATAACGGGCATCAAACACACCCTGCATGACTTCGCTGTAATCCGGAGAGTCTTCTAGCTGATCGGACAGATGTTCTTCTTCGGGTGAGATCAGTCCATGCAGCAGCAGGCGCTCGTGATAAATGTCTACGAAAATGTCGAACATCGCTCCGGTCAACGGTTCGGAGAGATCGTGTTCGCTGGTCCATCCGGCCGCAAACTCTGACATGGACCGTGTGTTGGCGGCAATTCGGATTTGCGCGTTTTCCCCCAGTTCGGCAAACCGGTTCAGACGATTGAATGTGTACAGGTTGCCCCGCGTGTTTTTTAACAGTGCGTCAACAACCGAACCAAAATGCAGCGACGCAAGAAGGGCGACCATATCGGCAGCGGACTCGTGAAATCCGTAATATTCGCCCGACGCATCCCCGTCTGACGGCATACCAATGACGCTATAAATAATGGCATGTCCAATTTCATGGGAGACAACGTCAAAGTTCAGGCTGTATGGGCGGTACTCATCTCCATGTTCGTGTGTGCCGCCCGTTTCCAGAAACCCCCAGCCAATATGTGCGTTGTCCAGACTTGGTAGCAGGGACAGTTCAAGCCGGTCGAAATCGGGCGCGAAATGCCACGGGATTGGTCGATCAAAATACCCTTGCCACACATCCATTGTGAAATGGGCCGACCCGAACAAATGTGCCGCCTCAAATGCGGGGTCAGTTGGGGCAATATGAAAAAAATTTCCAAACTCATCGGGCATTGCGGGCGGCTGAATGTACCCGTCCCATGGCGGCAGATACATGCCCGGTCCATTCGGACCCGGAACGATGGCACCGTAAGGTGTGGTTTTGCCAACAGGATTGACGGTGTACATGCGCGGTCCGGACGGTCCCGGCCCGATACTGCCTTGCGGAGCCGAAATTTCGACAAGCTCCGGTTGCGCGCCTGGTTCCAGAAAAGGTGATTGCGGATACAGCAGGAACCGTGTTCCGGGTTCTTCGTCGCTTACAGTCTCATGTGTGTTCATCAATCGACCCCTCGTGCCGGGCGGAAGTCACCTTGCTTTTTGGGACGTCCGCACAGGCACTCCTGTGGCAAAACAAATACTCTGCTTCGATCAACGCACCAAGTTCCGCGCGCCCAGATAGGCCAAGCGAGGTCGCATAGCTGTCCAGGTTATCCGGCACTTCCCGATCAAGGCGCGTTTCAAAATACCACACGACCATTCGCAGACGATCTGCGCCCGAAATTTGCCCATTCACAATCGCAGCCTTTTCCTTGGCGGCCGCCCGTTCCCGTAGATCGATATACTTTCCGGTTCGTTTCAGTTCGGCCAGCAATGGCCCATCTAACTGGGTCAAACGCGCGGCGACCGTCGCATCGATCCGGGCGGCATCCGCCAGGATGTCCTCATATTCCACAAGGTTCAGATCATTGGCGGCCAGCCATTCCATCAAATGCGTTTTATGAGACAATTCAGCTTTGGCCCTATGGTCCGTCATCTGCAGGATCAGGTCTTCACGATCAGGTTGCCGATCCTGCTCGGCGGCTTCTTCCTGTGCCATCACGCTCAGCACTGCGCGGTTGCGCAATTCGGCGTACAGTTCCGGGTCTAACCTCAACTCGTCGATCACCGCGTGGTTCCTGGCCTCGTTGGTGTCGATGCGGTTGCGCAACTGTTTCCACACCAATGTTGGTTCGGTCCGCGTTACAGGACTTGGGGGTAGGGTGCCCTGCGACAGGCAATCCGCCATAAGGGCCAGCATCGCCCGGGCGTCATCTGCCTTGGCATCAATTTGGCCGTCGGGCAGCCAATCTAAAAAGGCCGCTATTCCGGGCAGGTCGCTTAACTCTTTGCCGATGTTCTGCCAGATGCGGTGCCGATAGTGTCTGGATTTCGCATGCTCTAGGATGGTGGCGACGCTTTCAGAAGGCAAAATCCCCTGGGCTTGCGCCTGTTTGACTGTGGCTCGGATAGACACCATCGGTGTACTGAGCGGTTGAAACCCCAGCTCTGCCGGGCTGTGCAGAACCGCGACCTCATCGTCATCCTGCAAAACGCCGCTGAGGAAGTCCTCAAAGATCCCGCCAACACCGATCATTCCAAAATCGGCTAGTTCCGCGGCACGCAGTGCGCCCATGCTGGCGCTGCCAAAGACCGGTATCCCTTGTTCCATCGCCCACAAGATTTCCTTGTGCCAGACCGAGGGCACACCTTCAAAGAACCCATCTATGATCCCGATGGCGTGCGGTTGGTCCTTTGCTGCACGATAAACATCACCCTGCTGAACAGGGGGCAGAATCGCGGCATTCAATTGTGCTGTGACTTCCTGTGCCGGCAGGGTAGGGCCCACAAATACGACGACGGTCATGCGGTTTCCTGCCTGATCTGCAGTGCTCTTAGGCCCGGTACATAATCCGCATCGTCATGTGGTGCTTCCAAGCCCGGTATGACCGCCCGAACAACCGATAGATCATATTCCGGCCGAGACAAGTCCACGATCACCACCTGAGAAATCCCGACGGTCTCTAACCTGTTCAGCAGCAAAGCCAGGTCATCCTCGAATGTCTTGGTTGAATGCGTCGGGCAGTCCTGGAAATTCTCTGTCAGAGGGGCACGATCGATCAGATCCCGCACATATCTACACCGATCCGTTTGCGCCTGGTCAGTGAATTCTGCCGGATCCAGATCATCGCGGGCGCCCGAGATATAGGTCAGCCGGGTCTGAGCAGCTTCTGTCACCGCGCGCAGCAACGCGATTGCACGATCCGGATGGCATCCGTCGCCGATGCCGATGTGACCAGGCTGCCCGCCGGCCTCACAGATCACGCAGCGAAAACTGGCAATTCCGATATCCGACGTGGTGTTCCACAGCCCGATCTCCAGATTTGCGCCGGTGATTTTTTCAATGGCCGCCTGACATCGTGGGTCGTCGACAGTGCCGAGATCAACGCGCGCGGTCGTGGTTTGATGAGACCACAGCGTCGTTGCATCGCGCTCAATCAATTCGCAAATCGCATGACAACTGGCTTCGGCATCATTATTGCCCGAAGCCAAACCGTTTGTTGTTCTGGGAAAGGCGCGTTGTCCGGCGAGTGGAGCGGAAGTGTAGTCAGTGTCCACCATCTCAAGCGGAACCCAGCAGGCATGTTGGCTTTTCAAATCCCGGCCTTCTACCCACAGCATGTTGCCGTTGGGATCAAACTGCGCGCCGGTGACCTTAGGCAATCGCTCCACATCCACAACGGTCGCTTCATCAGCCAAATCGGTAAATCTGGCAAGCCGTTGCGGAAGCCGCACACGTTCGGCATGCCAGGATTCGATCGCCTCCATAACGCCTGAAGCTTGTGCTGCCTGCAGTGACAGTCCTTTACCAAGTGACACCGCAACAGATCGGGAATTGGGACGAGCAACCATGACGGTAGGCAAACCAATCCGATCCAGGCCGGTCAGATTCGCGATCCGAGTTATGCCCATTTCCCGAAGAAATGGTTGCACGATGCTTAAGGTGTGCGCGGGGTCGCGCAGACGGTGGGTGTCATGCACGTAGGTCTTTTGTGAATTCTCGGTCATTTCATCGACCTTGCCAAAAAAACGTGCAGGTTAGCACAATACAACAAGCTATACGCAAATAGGATGGTAGATGAATTCGCGTGGGTCAACCTTGCAGGTATCCGGCGTTGATTTTCTAACTTGGCGACAACTCAAACACAGAATTATTAACATAAGACTGATTACACGACTTTTGAATGTAACCGCAAAGCTGAAATGTCACTTATGAGCAAAGCAGAAGTGTCACTCTACCCTCAAAACAAGATGAGGACGAGCTGGGATGTGTGATGATGAGCGAGCGCGTGTTGTATCGTGTGGATGTTTTGGTGCAGGTCGATGATGGTCGGCTGAGCGTTGATAATGCGGCGAACATGCTGGATCTGACGCGGCGGCAGATTTTCAGGCTGTTGAAGCGGTACCGCCAGGACGGTGCAGCTGCGATCAGGCACAATGCGCGCGGACGCCCGCCGAACAATCGGATCCAGGCGGCCAAGCGCGATTATGCGATGGCACTGATCAAGGAGAGCTACGCGGATTTCGGGCCCACACTGGCAGCTGAGATGCTGGCAGAACATCACGGGTTCAAGGTCTCGCGCGAGACGGTTCGCAAATGGATGCAGGAAGATGGCCTCTGGCTGTCGCGTAAGCAGCGTCGAACGTTTCATCAGCCGCGGCTGCGCCGGGAGTGTTTTGGCGAGCTCATCCAGATCGACGGCTCGGATCATCGCTGGTTCGAGGATCGGGGCGATCCCTGCACCCTGCTCGTCTTCATCGATGACGCCACCAGCACCTTGATGGAACTGCGCTTCGTCAAATCTGAGAGCACGTTCAGTTATTTCGAAGCGCTCGAGGGCTACCTAGTTCAGCATGGTCGCCCGGTGGCGTTTTACAGCGACAAGCACACGGTGTTCCGTGTGGCCGAGGAAGATGCCAGGGGCGGCGCGCGCATGACCCAGTTCGGCCGGGCGTTAAACGAGTTGAACATCGAGATTCTCTGCGCAAACAGCTCTCAGGCCAAGGGGCGTGTTGAACGTGCGAACCGGACGCTGCAAGATCGTCTGGTCAAGGAACTGCGCCTTGCCGGCATCTCTGACATGAAGGCCGGAAACGCCTATCTGCAAGGGTTCAAGGGGCGTTATAACGCCAAGTTCGCAAGGACTCCATCCAAGTCCTACAACCTGCACCGCGCTCTCAATGTCGAACCGGATCGGCTCGCGGATGTGCTGTGCTGGCGTGAGAACCGCTATGTCGGCAAGCAACTCACGTTCTCCTATGACCGCAAACGGATCATGCTGGAAGGGAGTGACATCACGCGCGACCTCGTCGGCAAATACGTGGACACCTATGCCTTTGTCGACGGCCGGTTCGAGGTGCGCTGGAAAGGCCGCACCCTGCCCTATAGCATCTTCGACATGGACCAGCGCGTCACTCACGCGGCCATCACAGAGAACAAACGCCTCGGCGCGGTGCTGGCGCATATCAAGGACATCCAGGACAAGGCGCCACCTAAATATCCGGTCAGGACAAACTCCGAGAAGATGGGTTATAAACCGCGAGACAGAAAGCCCGGCCGTCCCTCCGGATCACGCGCCAAAAAGACGATTGTGCAGGCGGCGGAATAACTTACTGATGTTGAGATATTTATTGAGAGAGAATTCATGGCTGCATTGAGCGGTTCAGCCGCATCCCTTCGGTTCTTTGGTGATGATCTGGACCACGATGAACTCACCAAGCTGCTCGGGTGCCCGCCAACCAAATCCGAGAGGAAAGGCGAAGAGATTGTTGGCAAAGTAACGGGGCAAAAGCGAATTGCCCGAGGCGGTGGCTGGCGACTGAGTGCCGAGCGGCGTGGACCTGGCGACTTTGACGATCAGATTTCAGAGATTCTAGATCGGCTCACCGATGACATGAACATCTGGCAAAATCTCACCTCACGATATCGGGCGGACATCTTCTGCGGCCTGTTCATGAAAGAAGGCAATGAAGGTGTCAGCCTATCGAACGAGACGTTGCAAAGGCTTGCTGAACGAGGTCTGACAATCGATTTCGACATCTACGACAGTTCAGGCAAATAGTCTCCGCAAGGCTTTTCAGCCCTGCCATATTTGAGGTCTCCGGGCTGCCAAGCCTTGCTACCGCCCGTGCTCTTGGTGACACTTCTCCATTGCAAACCCGGTGACATTTCTACTTGGTTGCAACATATCGCTGTTGAGGGTGCGCGCTATTTCCAAGTGTGACTCCTGTTAGAAGCCAATGAGTTATCTAATGAGGAGATCATGGCAAGAGCACAGTGTATTCGTAACTCAGCATCGAAGAACGCCGTAGAATTGAACGTTGGCGGCAAGCAAGAGTCCCGGACCGAGAGATGGCACGCGTGTTGAAGCGCTCGAAGGCAACCATCCATCGTGAGCTCAAACGGAACTACTTTTCGGATCCCTGTCTGCCTAAATGCGATGGATATTACGGCGCATCCGCTCATCGGAAAGCCGCAGATCGGCGTGCCCGACAACGCAAGCTGATCCGTTATCCTCAATTGCGTGAGTGCGTTGTTGAGCCGCTGAAGAATGGTTGGACACCGGAACAGATCGGCAATCGGATAATCTATGAAGGCGCCATGGTGCGCGTGCGTCAGGAAACGATCTATCGTTATATCTATTCTCAGGAAGGTTTGGCCGAAGAACTTTGGTGGTATCTGCCTGCGTACAGAATGTGTCGTTGGCCGCGCCGTGCCAGAAAACGTCGGGCCCCCAAGTTCGACCGTGATTTCAGCATTCTGAATCGACCGGATGATGTCGCGTACCGCCGCCATTTTAGGCATTGGGAAGGCGATTTGATGCTATTCAAGCAGGTGCTTGGCCAGTTGAATGTTACGTCGCTAGTCGAGCGCATTAGCCGGTTCACAGTGCTGCTGGAGAACCCGAACAAGCGGACGAAACCAGTCATGGGCAAGATCAAGAATGCTGTCCGCTATCTGCCCCACCTGGCGCGCAAATCCATCACTTTTGACCGCGGCACCGAGTTCGTGAGTTGGCCGCACCTTCAGGCCGAGATCCGAACGCAAACGTGGTTCTGTGATCCCTCATCACCGTGCAAAAAAGCACCGTCGAGAATACCAACCGCAGGGTTCGGCAATGGCTTCCCCGCAAGCGCGACATCACGGCAGTCTCAGATCACGAATTGAGAACGATCTGTGACCGCCTAAACAACACGCCTCGCAAATGCCTCGGATGGAAAACACCGGCCGAGGTCTTCCGCGAAAAGATGATGGAGGAATTGCGCTGAGACCCCTACCCTGACCTCAACAATAGTCGCGGTTCAGGTATCGCTCACTCCCCCATAATGTGAAAAACCAACTGGCCGCCTGCGGTCGTCGTATCGATCCCGTCTGTCAGACTCCGGAACTCGATTCCGCGATCTCCGAAAAGCTTCAGAATGTGGATGAGATCTGCGATGGACCGCCCTATCCTATCAAGCTTCCAGACCACCAGAAGATCACCTTTGCCAAGCAGTTCCAACGCTTCGGCAAAACCGGCGCGGCTCTCAGCAGCTGTTGCGCCGCTTTGCCTGATCGGGGATGATATGATCGCTTCCGGGTTCGGTCAGAGCCTCGACTTGTAGGTAGAGGTTCTGTCCGTCGGTAGATACTCGTGCATGGCCAATTTTGACGGATTCATTTTGCACTAGGTTTTTGCGGCAGTCCAGCACTAGCGAAATCAAGCACTTGGAACCCCGTCAAAACTGCCACGAAAAGGGTCGTTTTCGCATCACTCCGAACGAGAACATCCCTTCGCTGCGCCGCGTACGAAGTCGAAAGATGCGGACAGAGCCGGCTTCGCCAATCTTAGCTACCGTTCATGCAAGCTTTTGTCGTCGATCATGTTCAAGTTTGGTTTCGATAAGTAGCTTATTTTGCGTGGATTTACCGTATTTTAGTTCTTTATGGCCTAACCAATGCGGAGTGACACTTTTTGATCGCGGCAGGCCGCAGTCCGGTGATAGTAGGTTTCGCGGTAGTCCTTCAAATCAAAAAGTGACAGCAGCGCATCGGCGTTTAGATTTGACCCGATTGCGACCAGATCCCAATCTTCAGCGACCCCGATGAACATAGTGCTGAAAGGTGCAACCAGTAGAAAACGGCCTCCTACCTTTTCAAGACTTGGCATGCTGACGGCTGCGTAGCGCTGGAATGCATCGTCGCCTGATATACCAACCTCACCCATAGCAAGGCCCACCGGATAAGACGCAATGTCCCGCATCTTGAAGAAATCCTCCACCTCAGATCCCTTGCAACAGCCCTAAGTTTGACAATTGCTGCAACGGCGCTGCCCGCAATGGCGGAAACTCCAGTGATCAAAACAGTGGATGGTGTCGCTAACTACCCTGAGGACTATCAGGGCACGCCGGTGCGGGCCGCTGACGAAGACCCTTTTCTGTCAGCAACCAACTCGGCGCTGATCCTTATCGACTACCAGCTGCCGATTTTGGCTGGGGTAAAGAATATCGACCACGAAGAACTGATCAACAACGCCACTGGCCCGATCAAGACTGCGGTTATTTATGACATCCCGGTCGTCTTCAGCCATGTTGCCGTCGGCTTGAATGGCTATGATCCGATGATCGAGGAACTTAAGGAGCTGCCTCCAAAAGCTGTATTCATTGACCGGACCAATGTGAACGCTTGGAAAGAGCCCGAGATTGTTGCTGCCGTGGAAGCAACCGGGCGGAAGAAGCTTATCATGGGTGGCCTTTGGACCGACGTATGCCTGGCATACCCTGCGATTGAAGCCGAGAAATCTGGTTATGATGTTTACGTGCCCGAGGACGCCGTCGGCTCAATCTCGCAGTTAAGCCATGAAAACGGTAAGCGTCGTATGATCGAAGCCGGCGTCGAGCCGATCACCTGGAACGTCGTTCCCGCGGAACTGCAACGCGACCACGCCCGCCCGGACAACCTACAGGCGGTCACCCGAGTGTTCATGGAGCATCTGTTCAAAGTTGACCCAAACTCAACCTGGTAACCGTCAGCAGGTCAGGATCATCTGCGTCTATCCGCTGCCGTTCTCTGCGCCATGGATGGCGACCATTGACAGCCCGAAGCGGACATCCAAACCAAACTTTGCAGTTTCCGGGATCCGCAACAAAGCGGTCATAAGCGCCCCGTGGCACTTTTGACTGCTTTTGATATTCTCTTCGCGAAATGTTAGATCAAATTGGATATGCCGTTTGCCGCGACCCAAAGCCCAATTCCAAAGCTGAGATGTGCAAAGACGCTCTTGAGCCGCGCAGCTCGTGGTTCGGGTGTTAACCGTGCCGCCAACCCCGCTCCCATGCCCGGCTGAAGGATCAGAAAAGGCGCCAGCACTGTCAGTATTCCAAACGCAATCGCAGGCAGCAGGCTGGGCGCTTCAAGCCAGCCCCGACCGACCACGGCCAAAAAACCCAGCGCGAACACGACGCCCGTCAGATAATGTGCGCTCCAGCCCAACAAACGCTCCGCCGGAACAGGGTCGCTGGCCATGATGTGCCTATGAACAAACCGCCCCTGGGCGACATGGCCGAGCCAACGGCCCACCATCGCGTAGTTGAGCGATTGCTGAGAGAAGATCAACTTCTGGGCAAGGGCGATCACATCCATGAAGGCTGTCGCGCCGATGCCGATCAGAACCGCGCTGAAGAAAATTTCTGTTGTCATGGATGTATCGACCTTAGTTTCTGTTGATGTTTTGCAGTGGAGGGGCAACATGCAACTTCAAGTCCACTTGAGGTCAAGGCCATGCTCGACATTTCTGAACTTTCTCGCGCAAGCGGATTTTCACCGTCAAAACTCCGCTATTATGAAGAAGTTGGCCTGATCCGGTCGGTGGGTCGAAGGGGGTTGAAGCGTCTCTATGAGGATGAGGTGAAGACGCGGATTTCCCTCATTTCTCTGGCGCAAACCGCCGGGTTTTCACTCGTCGAGATCAAAGAGACGATGGGTTCAGAAGGCAGGCCCGATCTGGATCGTACAGCTCTGGCAGCAAAGGCTGATGCAATTGACGTGAGGATCAAGGAACTGACGGCCTTACGGGACGGCCTTCGACATGTCATGAATTGCACGGCCGAAAACCATCTGGATTGCCCTCGGTTTCAGCGCATCATCCGTGTTGCACTGACGAAGAAGCAGGTCGATGCGAAACGTTCCAAAAAGAACCCCATCAAATGGTGAAGGGATTGAGCGCGGACCTGACCCAACATTTTGGGGCTGTTGACGGGTCAAGATACTGGGACCCTTGCCGACCGGACGTCACGCATTTCTGGTGTTCAGCGCGGTAATTCGCTGAATGGGCAGACATCGTCCTCGAACGGAACATGCCGCCTCCGGAACGATGTTCCCTCGACGATCTCGGGGCGGCTGATCCTATCCATGCGAAAATGCCGGAAATCCTCACGGCTGGGATCCCAGGCTACGAGATACCAGAGCGGCGGCAGGATGAGCATAGCTTGCGGTTTGACTTCGCGGCTTGTTTCCGCGCCCTTGGCGTCCCGGTAGCCGAAGCGCAGGCTTTGCCGTTGCAGAAACGCGGTCCCGAAGGCAGGCAAAAGCGCAGGGTCAATAGTGCCCATGTCCGAGATGTCCTGTTTGGGCGAAAGTTGTCCGACATGCAGACAGTCAAGGAACCTGCGCAGATCCCGCACCTTGTCCGACGGCAAGGCCTTCTCGATCTTGGCGAGCCCCGCGTCGGCGAGACCGGAGAAGGGAAGGCTTCGCGCCGCACGCATGGCTGCGACACTGACGAGAAGTGCAAACACTTCTGTGACTGAGAGACGGGCGGTGGTCTGCACGGATTGCGGATCAAGTTGCACGCCCCCGCCGCGCCCACATTCGGAATGGATGACAAAGCCCTGGTCACGCAACGCCCCGATATCGCGCAATACCGTTCGTCTGGACGCACCGACCTGACTGGCCAGCTCGTCGACCGTTGCGGTTCCGTTACGGCGAAGGGTGCGCACGATGGCGTCATGTCGGAAGCGGATGTTCATTTATTCACTATAGAACTTTCGGTGACAAATTTTGTCACTGTAGGATTCTAAACCGCTCGCGGACCACTCAGCAAGGAGAATGAACATGACGTCCCGAAACCAGAATACATCCAACGGCGCATTACCGATCATCGTCAAACCACCGCATCTGCATGATCCCACGCCAAACGGCTATAGCACGGCAGTCGTGTCTCCTGCTGCGGGACGGCTTGCTTTTGTATCAGGACAGGGCGGACAGGATCAAAACGGAAGCCTATCGCCGGAGTTCAGCAATCAGGTTGAGCAGACCTATGCCAATCTGGCTGCGGTCCTCGACGCGCTCGGCGCACGCCCCCGTCACGTCGTGAAGCTGACCGTGTTCGTGGTCGACCACGATATGTCGAAGCTGGGTGTGCTGACCGAAAACGTGAAGCGGATGTTTGGCGATACATTGCCCGCGCAAACGCTGATCCCTGTACCGAAGCTCGCCATCGACCCGATGCTTGTCGAGGTAGATGCCGTCGTGCATTTGGATTGAGCGCTCGAATACGGCGGCGACTTGCCGTCGTATTCATTAACGCGACCTAGTTTGCGCAATTGGCCAGCCGATGTACCGACCTTGGGGGAGTTCTCTACGTATACGCCCCCAAAAAAGTCCAGCACCTGCAGTGGTAAAATTGGATAATTTCGAGAGTCGCGAGGTGGAAGGAGTAAAATTGTTTAGCTTGTCCTACTGTACTATCGCGCCCAAGGACTAAACATCGGGACACTATTAGAGCTGAGTTGAGGTTCACCATCCATTCATCGGGCGGCATTACCGGCCATTTGCGTAGCGCAGGCGCGGGCCGTCAAACAGGCCGTTCGCTGCGGGCGCAATACTTACGACAGACCAATCTGACGCAAACTTTGAAGCGGTCTTAATGTGATGTGAATAGCTTGTACCGCCCGGGCGCTTAGCCATTCCCCAGACGATCAGTTTGCAAAAAGGGCTATCGAGCAGGGTTCTACCCTGCGGAATCATACCTCAGATTTGTACACTGTCCGCTCATCCGGCACACCCTTCAGTTTATGCGTGCCAAAACTCGAGAACTTTATCCCTGATCCAGCAACCAAGTCCTTGACCGTGCGCGAAACAAGCACGTCAGCTTCGTTTCCAAGCTCGGAAATCCGTGACGCAATGTTGACCGCGATTCCACGAACATCATCGTCAGCAATTTCAACTTCGCCTGTATGAACGCCAATTCGGACATCCAAGCCGATCTGGGCTACTCCGCGACAAACGGCCTGAGCACATTGGATCGCTCGTGCAGGGCCATCGAAAGTTGTCAGGAAACCGTCACCCAAAGATTTAATCTCACGGCCTCGAAAACGAGCAATTTCCTGACGAACAATCTTGTCGTGGACAGAAATCAGGTCATTCCATGCCTGATCTCCCATCGCTTCTGCCTTTGCCGTGGAACCGACTATATCGGTGAAAAGTACAGTGGCCAGCACGCGGTCAAGTCTTGGTGCCGGGGTCGACCCTGTTACAAAGGTTTCGATATCGGATGCGATCTGGTCGGCATTCTCCCCCACGAATAAGATGTGGTCAGTACCCGGGTACTCCAAGAGGCGCGCGTTTGGGATCAGCTCTGCCAACATACGGCCCCCCGTCACATCGACGTTCACATCTTCTGTGCGATGAAGCACGAGCGTCGGAACCTGTATGATTGGGAGCACATCGGTTATATCGATCTCACTGTTCATGCGCATGATCTCGGTTGCAGCTCCCGGGTTTGCGCCCAGACTTTCGAATTTACCCCACCATTGCTGGAAGGCCGCATCGCCCACCATGGACGGAGCGAACATCGGTAGGCTTTCCCCGCTTCCCCAAGCTGTGTCGATATACTGAAAAAGCGCTTCCAGTGCTTCGTCAGTTGGGAACCAGGACTTAAACTTGGCGAATGCGCCATAAAGAATAAGACTTTGGCATCGTTCGGGATGATGCGCCGCAAACAGGGATGCTAACGAGCCGCCTTCGGATATGCCAAATACGATGGCTTCTTGTATGCCTGCCGCGTCCATAACGGCCCGAACATCATCCATGCGCTGATCCATGCTCGGAAGATTACCAGCCCGATCCGAAAGCCCGGTCCCTCGTTTATCGAAGATTACGACGCGCGCGAATGTCGCCAATCTATCTAACCACCGGGCACATCTGGGTTCGTCCCAATAGTTTTCGATATGAGAGATAAACCCAGGAACAAAAACAAGGTTTTTTGGCCCATCGCCAAAAAGCTGATAGGCGACATGCACGTCTTCACTCTTTGCGTATCGCGTCGTTGGCTGCATTTCTTCCCCTGCTCGACAGCTTCCAACTTAGCCAAGGTGTATCAGGATGCGGTCGCAAAAAATAGTTAGGTAGAAAACAGTTAAGAGCGTTTGTGTCTCGCCCAGGTTATTCCTTAAGCGGTGCATGTCCAGGCACGATAAGTTTTTTACTCCGTAAAACCAAAACGCCTGGGGGGCCAATAACAAGTACGCAAATCCGCTTGCTATCAAGCGCAATCCTATCCTCTCGTGGCTGGAAACTGCATTGCGGTGTGGCAGGAAACTGCTGATGAATCCAAGCCCCATTTTCAAAGCGACCTGGCCCGTTCCAGACATTCGTACACTGCATAACATCGTACGGTTAGTTCGTCGTTCAGCAGGACCATAAAGACCTTGGCCGCTTATCTCTCGGATGGATTTCCGAATTGGAAGTTCAACTGGCGGTTCGTCCTGAGATAGGACAACGGCGTCCCCAAGGTCTCCTCTGCTTTTAAGATCACAGAAGCCGAAGCACGGGCGTCTTCACCTGCATCATGGTGATGAAACTCGAGGTCGAGGTATTTCTTAAGATTTGCCAACCCGTGCCCACCGGCACCTTTCAACGATGGCCATGCTCGACGGGCAATCGACACGCTATTCGTCCAATGCGACGTGATCATTGGCAGGCCATACCGGGCACAAGCAACCGTCATCGCCTTTTCATCAAACGTACTGTGCTGCACAAGATTGTGGGTGTTCAGGACTTCAAATAAGGACGCGTAAACCGTTGGGAATGTTCCAGCCCCAATCACGGTTTTGGCAGAAATCCCGTGAAGCTCAGTATTGAACTCCTCAAATGGTCCCTCGGGGTCAATCAGTACAGAATAGGTTTGCATGGAACCAGTGTCGCTAACAAAACAAAGCCCAATCTGGCATATGCTACCGATAGATTTGTCCGCCGTTTCGACGTCCAATGCAATAAACCGAAAAGGTCCGGCAGGCAGCGTGCTGAGATGTCCAAATCTGTTCAACGTGTCCACCGTTTGAGCGCTCTGAATCTGTCAGAATTTCTTAACCCTCGCTGCCAGACCGACAACTGAGAATCCTAGTTTCTGCGGGTCGAATGGGTCTTGGCAAGTCATTCTCGCTTTCAAGGAGTGCATTCTGCCTTAATGAAGCGTCACTCACGGCCCCTACCAGTCGTTCACTCACCGCGCTGGTGTCGCATTGCGGCCCTTCTTCCTGACATTCGCTGCAACGGAACAGACTGGACGAGAAATAGTTCACACATTGTTTCCACGTGGTCGATCCGGCTTTAAGAGTGGATTCCACTTACTCGAGTTCTCAGGTAATACGTAACTATGGATATCGTCGTCATTACGACCATCATCACTTCTCTTTTTGTTGTAATCGGCGTGGCGGAACCGTTGGCCGCGCGAATGCGCCTGCCTTACAGCGTTATCCTTGCCGTCTTGGGGATAGTGATCGGGCTTGGAGCGACGTTCTTTCTCGACACTGACCTGACGGATGCGCTGAACCCGGGTGCGCAGGCAATTATCGATCTGCCAATCCGATCAGACGTCTTCCTTTATGTTTTCCTGCCAACGCTGCTCTTTCAGGCGACGCTCGGCATGAACCTGCGCAGGATGCTGGATGACTGGATGCCCATCCTGATGATGGCCGTTGTGGCAGTGATTGTCGCGACCCTCTCCATTGGCTATGCGCTGAGTTGGGCAAGTGCGCTGCCGCTGGCCGCCTGTCTGTTGATTGGCGCGATTGTGTCGACAACGGATCCCTCGGCAGTTGTCAGCATTTTCCGGTCGATTTCGGCACCGCGCAGGCTGTCGCGAATAATTGAGGGTGAAAGCCTTCTTAACGATGCTGCTGCGGTTGCTCTTTTCGGGCTATTCATGAGCTTTGTCATGCTCGGGAGACCCGATCCATTGCTAAGTGAAGCCGTGGGGCAGTTTCCGCTGTTGATCGTAGGCGGAGCACTCACCGGTTGGCTCATGGCGCGCATGGCGGTCTGGCTAATGGCTTTTGTAGATCGCTGGGAAATGGCGCAGATTTCAATTTCTATTGCGCTGCCTTACCTCGCCTACATCGTTGCAGAGCAAAGCGTCGGGGCTTCGGGTGTCATTGCGGTGGTGGCTGCAGGTCTTACGCTCAACCTCACAGGCCCCGGTCGTCTGTCACCGGTCGCCTGGACAAATCTGCAAGAAGTTTGGGATCTTCTGGCACATTGGGCAGGCGCGCTGATCTTTATTCTTGCAGCCTTGCTGATACCACGATTGCTGGAAGAGGTGCGGCCGTCCGACTTTGGCCTGCTGGTTGTAGTGGTTCTGGCCGCCATGTTCGCGCGGGCGGCAATTCTGTTCGGGTTGCTGCCATTGCTTACGGCAATCGGTCTGTCGCCCGCTGTCGAACGCCCCTATCGCACCGCAATACTGTGGGGTGGGCTGCGTGGTGCCGTTACGCTGGCTCTGGCTCTGGCAGTCACCGAAAGCACGCACATCCCGCTTGAGACCAAGCGCCTAGTCGGCATTCTGGCCACTGGCTTTACGCTGTTTACACTGATTGTTCAGGGTACAACCTTGCGCATGGTGATCACAAAACTGGGGCTCGACAGGCTTTCTCCACTTGATACCGCCCTGTCGCGTCAGGTGGTCGCCGTCGCCTTGCAATCGGTTCGCGAGGACGTTTCCCGCACCGCAGAAAACTATAACCTGACGCACGATATCGTCAGAAACGAAGCCAAACAGTTTAGTGAACGCCTGGACGAGGCCGTAAAGGCCGCCGAAGACAGTGCGCAGATCCTGGATCGTGACCGGGTCACCCTTGGTCTTATTGCGCTGGCCGGTGCAGAGCGGGACTCTGTTTTGGCCCGGATGCGGGAACGCACCATGTCATCGGTTCTGAGTGAGAAGATATTGTCCGATGCGGATCGGCTCATTGAAGGCGCACGGACTGGCGGGCGGATCGGCTATCAGCGCGCAACAAATCGGTCGGTCGTTTACGGCAGATCTTTTCGAATCGCCGTGTTTCTACACAACCGGCTTCGAATTTCGTTCCCACTCACGCGTATCACAACGGATAGGTTCGAAAGATTGCTCATGCAACGTCTGATCCTGCAGGACCTCGATGGGTTCGTCCGCGGCCGCATCCGTCGGATCCACGGCCGCCGGGTTGCGGAATTGCTGGATGAAGTGTTGGCGCGTCGATCCGAGGCGGTTGAGACGGCGCTTGAAGGCCTGCGACTGCAATTTCCCGGTTACGCCGAAAAGTTAGAACGACGATTCATCCAGCGAACCGCGCTGCGCCTTGAAGAACGTGAATATGCGGTCATGCGCGAAGACGGCCTTGTGGGCGAGGAACTTTATTCTGTGTTGATGCAGGAAGTCGCGACGCGACGAACGTTATCTGAAGGGCGTCCGAAGTTGGACATCACTCTTAAAGGACGGGATCTGGTCAGGCAGTTCCCACTGTTTTCCGATCTCGACAAGTCTTCGCTCAGGAAACTCAGCCGGGCGCTGCGTACCCGATATGCCAACGCAGGTGATATCATCATTTCCAAAGACGAATTCGCCCAGAGTGTATTCTTCATTGCTTCCGGAGCGGTTGAAGTGGAACTCGGCCGGCACACCTCGCGGCTGGGTCGTGGTGAAATGTTCGGGCAATTGGCCATGTTATTGAAACGGCCCCGTCGCGTAAACGTGCGGGCATTGGCACCGTCGACGCTGCTTATGCTCGACGAGGCAAGTTTCCGACGCTTGCTGCGACGAAGCAAGGCCATGCGAAACTCTGTCAAGATGAGCGCTGACAAGCGCATGATCGACCCCGCGGTATTGGATCTGGATGAGGCAGAGGGATCCCCTGGAAAAGGGACCAAATCTTGAGAGGTTCTCAATTGGAAAGGGGCCGCGAAATCAAAAGTGTTGTTTCACGGACACCAGTCGGGTCCTGTTTTGTTGAATGTCGATTCCTATCAGAGGTTTGTTCACTCGAAAAAACCGTCACTACCCTCAACATCTCGGACAATCGCCCCAGTTTCCGACCTCCCGTTTTTGGAGCGTCAGTCAAAAAGTGCTGCTGTACTAGACGGCTGGGTACGCGATCTGTGACAAATCCGGAACGATGCGACTATTCGTTGCGGCTTGCTCCAAGATCGGTTTTGCGGGGCTTTGCCGCCGTTGCCCCTCTGGGTGTTTGCTGGTGCAGCATCGACGCGCAGGTGCGGCACGCTCATCGCTGCATTATAGTCGATGTCGCCAGACCGGTCATTCAAAGTCAGTCTGAGGCGCGATATTCGAACCGCTCTTACCCTGCAACCAGGACCAGCTTTCGAGGAGCGGACAAACTGGGCTTTCGCTGCGGATGACCGAATGTCAGGTTAAGGCATGCGGCGTTGGAGCCGACGTCGCCGCGATTTCGAGGCCGCAGCTTATGTTACTTCATCCAATACCAGTTTTTCTTGCCCGTTGCTAAGTCCGCAAATCAGGCCTTGTCACGCCTTGCCCGATCCCATTTTAAGAGTAGTTCAAGTGTTTCCCGCAGAGGACGGGCTTTGAGACCTGCATTTCGCGCGCGGCTGGCATCCACTTCGAGAAAATGGCGGAAAGCTGGGGCGTCAGGCGCCATAAGAGGCACGTCTGTCCAAGGCTCGGCACCTGCATCCAAGGAAACACCGGCAGAAACTCAACGAATTTCACCGCCGATGCAGTGGTTCCATGGATCTCGTTAAGAATATCCTACATCGTCATGACATCGTCATTCACATTCCAGATGCCGCCAAGGTCGTCTTTGGCACAGAGCACTGCGAATTTTGCGGCGTCACGCGCATCAAGCACTTGAACGGGGCGGTCCGTTGGCAGCAGTGCAACCACTGTTGGACTTTTTGAGCGCCCGGCTTCATCAATTCGCCGAACCCACCAGGTAAGTCTGTCGGTATTGTCTCCTGCGCCAACGATTAGCCCTATCCGCAACGCAGTTGTTCTGTCTCCTTGTTTCTGTTCGGCAACGATTTCGCAAGCGCGTTTCAGCGGACCATACGATGGTCCGTAGGCAGCAGCTGACCCACGATTTTCAAGTGGCACAGCGTCCGCCCGTTCAAAATCATCTCGGGTCGCGTCTGGTACGTCAGCGGCTTCAATCAGGCCGGGCTTGTCATAACAACCGTACGCCGAAAGTGATGAAGCGAGAACGTATCGCTCGGGCTCATTTTCCAGTGCGTCCAGAAAAGTTGACACGGCATCCGGCGCGAATGCGCAGGTGTCAAAGACCTAATCGAAATGACGTCCCTCAAGCGCGCTCAAGCTGCCATGGCGACTAGCTTTCACGACTTCGACACCATCCGAAAGTGTTCGCGTGGTAGCACCTCTCGAAAGCACGGCGACCCGATGTCCATTCTCAACAAATGCGTCAACAATGGCTCCCCCGAGGAAACCCGTGCCGCCGACCACAAGTTTTTGAATGTCGCTTTGCACCATCTCATTTCCGGAACTTCATAGAGCGATAAATCGCGGCATAGGGGACATTTGCTGCGCCGCCAACGCTGGGGAAGTAGGGTCCACAATGAAATTTCGCCGCTGACTGTGCAAATCTCAGCATTCTGAATGCCCAATGAACGCGCATCGACAGAGATCGCAGTGGCGACTTTCGCAGCCCGTTTTGGAAACAGCCACTTAGCCATAACCATGCAAGCCCTGCCATCGCTCCAACGAATGTTCCCAGTGCGGGGTCTGGAATGTCTTCCAATCCCAAGCTTCGCAGGCAATACGCCAAAGCATAAAAAGCAGCAAACCCTATTGCCACCAGATAGCCCAGTGGCGTGGCTGTAGATAATTTCCGTAAAGGCCCAAAATACAGCAACACTCCGGCTAACACAATTCCGCCGCCAAGAACGTCGCGCCATTCAGGGACGCTTCCGAAAATGACAAAGGCAAATAGTACCGCGAAGACTGGGGGCAAACGCCTGAGAAGGCTTGCCCTTACAGCTCCAAGCAATTCGGTCGCACGATATAGGCAGATACGGCCAAAGAATGTGGAAAAGATCCCCGCAAAGGCAAAGATCATTAGCCCCCAGCGGCCCTCAAGCGTTTTGGCCTGCTCTGCTCCTGCATGCCCGTAGAACACCCAGATTAAGCCACTCATCACCACCGTCAGAAGCACTGACAAAAGACGCCATTGTCACGGTACTTGGTGCTATTGCCGCGTACGATCGCGACGCTGGCAGCGCTGAAAAAGAATGCCGCCAACAACGCGAGGACTTCACCCGGCATTAGCGCCGTGTCCGGTCCGTGCGTAGTGTCATGGCTTCAGGCCACAGCCTTCGAACGCAGCCTGCGTGGCGGTTTTTTCAGCGTCGCTCAACTCGAGCATCGGATGGCGTACAGAGCCACCGACTTGACCCAAAAGCTCTTGCCAGTACTTGCCGTGGGCCGTGGGTTTGCCACCTGGTTTTGTACGGCTTATGGCCTCTCGCACCGGATTTAGGCTATCGCGCACCTTGCGCGCTTCGGTAAATCTGCCTTGAAATGCCAGTTGGGTGTATTCGTGCATTCGCATGTCGTTCTTCGTTTGCAACTGATAGGGCGGGGATGAGCAGAGGTAGAGCTTCCAGTTCAGCTCTTCGATGTTATCCAGCCATTCAGGCTCGGCAGATGTTGAAACGTGGATCTTGTCGCCAATCATTCGGCTTAAGCGCACATACATCTCACGGGGCACCGAATATTTGATCGCCATTATGTTCGGAAGCTCAGCGATGCGCGCGCAGGTTTCCGGCTCCATCAAGTAGCCACTGTCGGGATGGCTCCACATTGCAATGCCGATATCCAGGCGGTCACACAGGTACTTGTAGTAGTTATAAAGAACCTCATCACGATCGCTGCAAAAGCTGAGCACCGGCGCGTGCACAACGACATAATCTGCGCCGCAGTCTTGAGCATGCCGTCCCAATTCAAGCACGGTGTTTACGTTCTGATCCGAGATCGACATGATAGTTCCGGCTTTGTCGCCACATTCTTCTACGGCAACAGTCATATTGCGTTTGCGTTCTTCAAGGCTCATTGAAAAGAACTCGCCTTGCTTGCCGGCTATGAACAAGCCCTGAATTTCCAGATCGTCAATCCAGTGGCGGATGTTACTGCGCAGCCCAGCTTCATTGAACGAACCATCTAAGTGAAATGGATTCAGGGCTGCGGCCCAAATTCCACGCATGTTTTCGCGGGCGTACTCCTTGGCGTCAAACTTGGAATATTTCATAGCGCGAGCCTTATGTAAAAATGGTTGTATTCATCGCCTTTTCTGCGCGCAAATTGAGGTGCTGGCCAATTCAATCACCTAAACTGGATATCAAAAAAGCATATAGCAGTTTTGATTGAGTTACTGATAACTTGCATCAACACAGCGGAGGTGGCAATGAGAGTTGGACTTATCGGCGACGGAGCGATTGCGCGCCATGTAAGGGAGCATATTGCATCATCCGATCATTCCCTAAGCGCTGTTTTGATGCGACCCAAGCACGCATCCGAGTATCAGGAAGAGCAATACGTCTTCTCAGTAGGAGAATTGCCTGATGGTATTGATATCATGATCGACTGTGCCGGACACACCGCCCTGGCGGCGAACGGTGCAGACATATTGCGGCGCGGTATTGACTTGGTCACAGTCTCTTTAGGCGCATTGGCAGATCACAACCTGCATGATGAATTGCGACGTGCTGCATTGCAAGGCAACACAAAGCTTCACCTTGCGAGCGGCGCGATTGGAGCTTTGGATTGTCTTCAAGCGGCACGAACAGGGCAATTGGAGAACGTTACTTATATAGGGCGAAAACCCCCGGCGGGTTGGGTGGGATCACCCGCAGAACAGGTGGTTGACCTTGCAGCCCTGACCAAAGGGGCTGCCGTTCATTTTGAAGGGAACGCACGGGAAGCAGCGATTAGTTACCCTAAGAACGCTAATGTTGCTGCCGCAGTGGCGCTGGCTGGCGTGGGCTTTGACAAGACCAATGTAAGACTCATCGTGGATGCAGACGTGCCAGAAAACATACATGAAATTCAGGCAAACGGTGACTTTGGCAGCTTTCAGTTCCAGATCCGCGGCAAATCCCTTCCTGACAATCCGCGTAGTTCCGCGTTGGCCGCTATGAGTGTGGTCAGTAAGCTGGAACAGCTTGCTAACCCCATCAGACTATAGGGCCTGATATGGTCGCCAATCACACCCGCATTGTTGATCGTGCTCTAACCCGCCTGAAACTGCGGCAACTTCGGCTGCTGATCGCCGTCGGGCGGCACGGTAACATTCAAAATGCAGCGCTTGAATTGGGTGTGTCGCAGCCTGCAGCTACCAAGATGATTCAGGACCTAGAACTTGATTTCGAGGTTAAACTGTTTCAACGCACCAATCGCGGCGCGATTCCAACCGTCTTTGGTGACACGCTAATTCGCCATGGTAAACTGATCTTTGCACAGGTCTCCAGTGCTGCTCAAGAACTGGATGATCTGAATGAGGGCAGTAGTGGTCGCGTGGTCATCGGAACCCTACTGGCCGCATCCCCCAATCTATTACCGGCAGCGATCGAAATCCTTTTGAAGGATCGACCAAAAGTCGCAATCAAGGTTGTCGAAGGCACCAATGAAACTTTGATGCCAGCCCTGTTGTCCGGTGAGATTGATTTGGTTGTGGGGCGCCTGCCGTCCCATCGTTTCAGGGACAAGATTATTCAAGAAGAGTTATATGATGAATACATCCAAGGTGTTGTGGGCAATCAACATCCTTTGGCTGACGCAGCATCGGTCACCTTTGAACAGATCAAGTCCTTCAGTTGGATTTTGCCCCCACTAGAGACAACATTGCGCCGACAGATAGATCAGTTCTTTGTAAGTCAGACGCAGTACGCGCCACCCCAATATGTTGAATCCGTTTCATATCTTGCCAACCGCTCTTTGCTGCAATCATGTGATCTGATCAGCCTCATGCCTGCGCATGTTGTGTCCGATGATATTGCGAGCGGGGTGTTGAAACCGTTGGCTTGGAATGTTCCCTTTGGGGAAGGGCCTGTTGGGGTATCGTTTCGAAGCGACGAGAGCATTTCCCCTGCCAGTCGCGCATTTGTGCGGGCGCTACGACGGGCAGCCAAAGCACTGTAGAGACAAATACTCTAGTGGTATCATAGCCAAGTTAGTGGGTTGCAGCCAGAAAGATATCGGGCTGGAGTATCAAGTTATGGAGGCTGGTGGGCTTGAACGCAAAATCAAAGTGTTCCGCCTGCCTGACGCGCCTTTGGAGAACCGGATCACGCATGAAGTGGATATTGATTTACATCAAGATGGAGACAATCAAATCTGGATTGCCGTTTATACTGAGGATGGTTTTCAGGCTTGGTCCAGCCCCATATATGTTCAGGCCATTTAAAGCTACTCAGCAGTACAAAGAGAATTGAAATACCCTGCCAGATTTGGCAGGGTATTCAGTTTTCCGGACAGCGTTATTTTCGTTTCAGGTCACTAACCCACGTGCCTGAAAACGATCTTCACGCCATGTTTCGTTCTTGATAATGGCTTCCATCGTGTCGACGGCCTTGTGGATGTCCGCCTCGCCGATGAACAGCGGCGTGATCCCAAAACGCATGACATTTGGCGCACGGAAGTCGCCGATGACTTTTTCGGCAATGAGTGCCTGCATACAAGCGTACCCGTGCTCAAACCGGAAAGAAACATGGCTGCCACGCGCCTGCGGGTCCCGGATCCCGGCATAGGTGACACCTTCGCAACGCGCTTCTACTTCTTTGATGAACAAATTGCTCAGCTCAATGGACCGTTCCTGCAAGTCGTTCATGTCGACGTGGTCCCAGATGTCCAGTGCGACCTCAAGGATTGCAAATGAAGCAATGGAAGGTGTCCCGATCCGCATACGTTCAATCGCGCCGGGCATGGGGCGAAAATCTGTGTCAAAGGCAAAGGGCGCTTCATGGGCGTACCAACCTGACAAGGAGGGTTCGACAACATCCATCAACCGCTGGGCGACATGGATGAATGCCGGAGCGCCGGGACCGCCGTTGAAGTATTTGTACGTGCAGCCGACTGCAAAATCAGTATCCAACCCGCCAACGTCCACGGGGATTGCACCTGCCGAGTGCGCAAGATCCCAGACCACCACAGCACCACACTTATGCGCCTTTTCGATGATTGCTTTCATGTCGTGTTTGCGCCCGGTCCGGTAATCCACTTCGGTAACCATGATCACCGCCACCTCTTCGGTGATGCTGTCCAAAACCATTTCGGGATCGGGGATGCGAAGCTCGTACCCGTCATCTTTGAGTTTCATCAGGCCTTCGACCATGTAAAGGTCGGTTGGGAAGTTCCCGTTATCCGACAAGATTACCCTGCGATCAGGGACTAGGGCCAATCCGGCAGATACCGCTTGAAAAACCTTGATCGACAATGTGTCACCCACCACCGTGGTACCTGCCGGCGCGCCGATCAACTTCCCAACGCGGTCCCCCAAGGTATTGGTCTGCATGAACCAACCCTTGGTGTTCCAGCCTTTGATGATTTCTGTGCGCCATTCATCTTTCAGAAAGCGATCCATCGCCTCTGGAGCGGCCTTTGGCATTGGGCCAAGCGAGTTGCCATTCAGATAGGTCATCCCGTCTGGTATATCGAACATCGAGCGAGTCTTGCTAAAGTCGGTCATTGGGTCTCTACATTTATGTGAGGGGATTTAGGTGCCGTCGGTTGCGTACCATACGTTTTTGATCGTCAAATAGCTCTCTAGCCCTTCAGTACCGCCTTCGCGCCCGTAGCCGCTGGACTTGACGCCACCAAAGGGCGTTTCTGGCAAAGAGGCTTCAAGGGTGTTTATGGAGAAATTACCCACTTCAACCTCATCAATCATCCGGTCGATATAATCGGCACGATTGGTAAAGCCGTAACCGGCAAGCCCGTATGGAACGGAGTTGGCTTGTGCGATAGCATCATCCAGATTCCTTACAGGGTTGATAATGGCGATTGGGCCAAAAGGTTCTTCTTGCATTATTTGCGCCGTGTTGGGCGCATTGGTCAGAACCGTTGGTTCAAAGAAATACCCCTTGTCGCCGTGCCGTTTGCCACCCGTGCGCAGTTGCGCTCCCTTTGAAATTGCGTCCTCCACCAGCGCCGAAAGGACAGGAATCCGGCGTTCATTGGCCGTAGGGCCCATTTCGACACCAGCGTCAACGCCATTGCCAACTACGGTTTGCGCCGCCCGTTTTGCGAATGCTTCGGCAAATTCATCAAAGATACTTTCATGCACAAAGAACCGCGTAGGTGAGGTACAGACTTGTCCCGCGTTGCGCATCTTGCGCACAGCGCCGCTGATCGCTGCTTTCTGAACATCTACGTCTTCACAAACGATGACAGGCGCGTGGCCGCCCAGTTCCATCAAAACACGCGTGTCATGTTTTGCGGCAAGACTTGTCAGATGCCTGCCCACCGTCGTTGATCCAGTCAAAGCAACCAAACGCACCGCAGGATGCGGGATCAGAAATTCCGAGATTTCCGACGGAATACCAAAGACCAAGTTCAAGACACCCGCTGGCAGGCCTGCTTCTTCAAAGGCGCGAACAATGTGGATAGCCCCGGCAGGGGTTTCTTCGGCGGCCTTCAGAATAATAGAACAACCAGAGGCCAGAGCACCTGCAATTTTGCGGGCCGGCTGGCTCATCGGAAAATTCCAGGGAGAAAATGCCGCGACCACGCCGATAGGGTGGTGGTGGACTGAAATTTTGGTGCCGGGCGCCGATGGGATGACCCTCCCATAAACCCGCATCGCTTCGCCTGCGTCCCATTCAAAGAATTCGGCACCTCGGATGACTTCCAGCCGGGCCTGTGCCAGCGGTTTACCATGTTCGGCTGTAATCGACTGCGCGATTTCTTCCTGATTTGCACGCATGATCCCGGCGGCGCGAAGAATGGTGTCAGCGCGTGTGCGAGGCGATGTTCTCCGCCAAATTCCCAATCCGGCTTCGGCGGCACTCAATGCGTCTTTCAAATCCGAAACTCGCGCGCGTGGTAGGCGCCCAAGCTCTTCTTCAGTGGCTGGGTTAACAACAGCAATATGCTCAGGCGTATCTCGCCATTCGCCGCCGATAAACAGTTTTAGATCCGCGTAGTTGCTCATTGCCACCTCGTTAATGCCTTATGACATAACCAAGTTTCGTTTGGTCGAGACATATCCACAACCGAATTGAACAAATACTGATATCATAAATGTTTATATCGAATTGTTGGATGCAAGTGAGTCAAATTGGCTGCAGCGCTGAGTAAGGAGTTTGAGGCTGCGATGCTTGTCCTTGATTAGTAATGTTTCGCCAAAAAGACCCACTGGCCATGGCTGCACCTAAAAGTCGTCCTTGAAACTACCGTAACCAGTCATTTGAAGAACGCGCAGCGAAAGGATGTTAAGTCCGCTCCATGTGAATTGACCGTTCCAGCCTGGATGCGCGCAGAGAATAATCACAATGACAGGGTTGGGCTCAGAGCCGCTTATCGTCCCGATCCGCACGAACGGCCGGTTCGGTGGTGCTAAATTTTGCTCAACCTTGTACATAGCTGAAATGCCTTCCTCCACAGTACTAAAAATTAGCACGGATCGTCCGCTGTATTCGATGATGATCCGCCATCATTCATACAACTGCAATATGGGTCTTTTGAGGGCTTACAGCAAACCTCAGAGCAAGTGCCACAATGCCCCTGCCCCACCAAAATCTGACCACGTAGACGGCCTAGAGCCGCCTTTCGTTCTCATTGGATTTAGGGTCGCAATCCAAACAACTTCAACTCTGTTCGCCTCGCACGTCATCAATCGATGTTGCGCGAGGGTTTGCCGTCACCGCCTCCAACTTCCTCAGCACTTCGGCTTTCCAGCCTGCTTTGATCTGTATTGCCAATTGGGATGGTGGCCTGTGGTCGGGTTCGAGGAGAGCGTATTCATATCTTAACGGTTTCTCGAAAGGTAAAAACACAAGCTTTCCGTTGGATAGATTAAGCTCTCGCTCGGTTGCAACTGTCAGCGGATCAACGATGCTGCAACACTGCCCCGAACTGACAAAGGGGATAAGAGGTAGAAAATACTGGCAGGTAACTGTCTGATTGTACTCCGCGGCAACGTCCTCGAACTCCTGCCGGACTTTACGTTGGAACGGGTGTGAAGGATGCAGACCGCCCATTGGCGTTCCGTCAAGATCCGATAGTGTCAGAACCTTGCGCGACGCAAGAGGATGTTCACAGTCAATAGCACAAAAGCAATCAGCCCGGATAAGTTCAGCGGAATACTGGGGTTCTTTGCCGGCTGAATGCTCGAAGTCAGCAAAGCCGAAGTCGATATTTTGCGTCCCGGCAAGCTCCATAATCTGCGGTGAGCTGCGTGTCGAAAGCGTGATGCGAATATCGGGGTTTTCACCAACTGACTGGCTTATGAAACGTGGAAACAAAAAGGCAGATGGACCCGGCATCGTTGCAATATTCAAGCTTCCGGCATGCCCTTTGATGAGTCCTTCCATCGTGCTGGAGATCGTCGCGAGACGGTCCAAAATACCCGTAGTTTCGGCTAAGAGATAGTGCGCCTCGGGGACTGGGACCAATCGTCTTCCCTTACGTTCGAACAACGTCAGGCCCAATGTCTTTTCAAGGTTTTTCAACGCAAGGCTAATCGCAGGCTGCGTGCGATTTAGTTTCTTGGCGGTTTGAGAGATGGAGCCGGTCTCCATCACCTCACGAAATACGGTTAGCTGAGTCAGATTCATAATCTTAAGCATAAGCAAAACTTTAGTTTAGTGAAATATAACAAATTTGTATTTATGCAGTTTGTCTCTACGCTTGCAGGATCGAAGTTTGGGAAAACCAAAACCGAATTTCCAACAAGGGAGATGATAATGAAATTTGTGAAATGCTTGACTGGTCTTGCATTGGCGGGCGCGCTGGCAGCCCCCGCGCTGGCGCAGGACCCAACGTTCTTCCGTATTGGCACCGGTGGCGCTGGCGGAACCTATTTCCCCATCGGTGGCACCATTGCAAATGGAATCTCTGCCCCTCCGGGATCGCGCCCGTGTGAAGAAGGCGGCCAGTGCGGTGTTCCGGGCCTGATCGCGATCGCGCAATCCACCACCGCTTCGGTCTTCAACAATGCCGCCGTGCAGAACGGAGAACTTGAGGCCGGGCTGGCTGCAGCCGACGTCACCCGTTCGATGTATCTGGGTGAAGGTAAGTTCGAAGGCAAACCCCATCCCAAACTGCGCATCGTGGCCAACCTGTTCCCCGAAGACCTGCACCTTGTTCTGCCGGCCGGCTCGACGATCAACGATCTGAGCGATCTGGAAGGCAAGCGCGTTGGTATTGCGCAGGCTGGTTCCGGCACGCAGGTTGCCGTTTTGCAGATGCTGGATGCTTGGGGCGTCAACCGTGACAACATGGATGAGGCTGAGCTGAACAACAGTCAGAGTGCCGAACGTCTGGCCGATGGTCAGCTTGATGCCTATTTCTATGCCGCAGGCTGGCCGGTTGCAGCGATGGTGCAGCTATCGTCGACCAAAGGTATGAACCTGCACTCCTTCTCCGACGAAGATCTGGGCAAGATCAACGAGATCATTCCGGCCTATATCCCCTCAGCCATTCCAGGTGGCGTGTATGAAGGCATCGACGGCGAAACCAAGACCCCTGCGGTTAGCGCGATGCTGGTTGTGTCGTCAGACCTGTCCGACGACCTGGTCTATGAGCTGACCAAGGCGATGTGGAACGACAACACCCGCAAGCTACTGGATAACGGTCATGCTAAGGGCAAGCAGATCACCCCTGATACTGCTTTGGATGGAGTCGAAGCACTAGGCGTTCCGCTGCATCCGGGTGCTGAGAAATTCTACAAAGAAGCCGGACTTCTTCAGTAACCCGTTCTCATCTCAACTCATCGTCCGGTGCCCCTATTTGGGGCACCGCACACTCGAAATGCGCGAAATCAGGGGGCCATCATGTCCACGACTCAAAATCTTGATGACCACGAACTCACAGCCGAAGAACTAGCGGCTATCGAAGAACAATTCGACGAGGGTGCCGCCGTCCGGCAGGTTACGCCGACAACTGGCAAAGTCCTGCGCGTTGTGGCCCTGATCTTTGCATTTTACGAATTTTTCACGGCCGGTTTTGGCCTGCCGGCCGATCACTGGCACATGGGTA
The DNA here is from genome assembly GCF_003318255.1 of Ruegeria sp. A3M17. Lineage (GTDB taxonomy): Bacteria > Pseudomonadota > Alphaproteobacteria > Rhodobacterales > Rhodobacteraceae > Ruegeria. The sequence continues at coordinate 86,143 of NZ_QOCF01000002.1, read as the reverse complement.
TCTATCTGGCACTGCTGTTCATTCTGGTCTACGCGACAATCCCGATTATCGGAGCCAAAAGCCTCTATGCGCTTAAGGTCAGCCGGTTCCGCATCGGCAACATCCCACTTTACGATCTGGTCTTCATGGCCCTTGGGATCATTGCAGCTCTGTATGTTGGTGTTGCCTGGCGTGGCATTCCGTTTCTGGGAATTGAGGAACAGACCTTCCGCATGGGCAACCCAAATAGCTATGACGTAGTACTGGGCGTCATAATAATCCTGCTGGTGCTCGATATCGCGCGCCGCACGTTAGGCTGGGTGCTGCCACTGATTATCTGTGTGTTTATCTCGTATGCGCTGCTAGGCCCTTATTTCCCCGGATTGCTACAGCACCCCGGCGTGAACTTTAAAACCTTCGTATCGTCGATGTATTTCCCGCAGGAGGGCATCTATGGCGTCACGCTGTGGGTCGTCTCGACAATCGTTTTCCACTTTGTGCTGTTTGGCGTGATCGCGCAACGCACCGGGTTGGGGCAACTTTTCATCGATAACGCTACAATTTTGGCGGGCCGCTATACCGGCGGTCCGGCAAAAGTGTCGGTGGTATCCTCGGCCTTCTTCGGCACGATCTCGGGCTCTTCGGTGGCCAACACCGTATCAACCGGCGCGCTGACAATTCCCAACATGAAGCGCCTTGGATACCCCGGCCATTTTGCGGGTGGGGTCGAGGCTGCTTCCTCGGCGGGTGGTCAGATCACTCCGCCGATCATGGGGGCCGCTGCCTTTATCATGGCAGAGTTCCTCGAGGTTCCATACACCACCATCGTAATCGCTGCGATCTTCCCAGCACTACTGCACTATGTCGGTGTATTCGCCGTCGTGCATCTGATGGCACGCAAGCTGAATCTCAAAGGTCTGACCAAAGAGCAACTGCCGCAGCTCAAAGCCGTCTGGGCCGAAGGCTGGGCCAACATAGTGCCCCTGATCGGCCTTCTAGTGGTTCTGTTCACGGGTTACACGCCCTTCATGTCGGCCTTCTGCGGCATATCACTTGCGGTAATTGCTGGCATGTCGCGCTTGAGGCAACCTCCGACACTGATCTATGCGGCAGCGTTCCTCAGCTTTGTACTGTGGAAGTTCTCAGACGGCGGCTTTGACCTGACCATGACAACAATCCTGTGCGGATTGACGGTGGTCGCAACTATGAACCCTCAGAAACGCGTCGAAGTGCCCGAGATGCTACAGGCGGTAGAATTGGGTGTGAAATACTCGCTGGCCGTGGGCGCCGCCGCTGCTGCGGTTGGTATCGTGGTAGGCGTGATCAACACCACTGGTATCGGTTTTCGCATCGGTTTCATGGTTACACAAGGCGCAGGCAACCTGGCATCGGATCTGTACAACATGATCTCGTTCGGCAGCTTCCAGTTCTTTGCGATGGAAGACTTACAATTGTTCATCTCGTTGGTGTTCATCGCCGTCGTCTGTATCCTGATGGGCGCCGGCATTCCGACCACCGCGCTGTATATCATGCTGGTGTCCGTGGCGCAGCCTGCGCTGGCGCAACTGGGTGTTCCACCCATCGCCAGCCACCTTTTCGTGCTCTACTACGGCGTGGTGTCCGAGATTACACCGCCGGTCTGTACTTCAGCCTATGCCGCGGCTGCCATTGCGAACTCGAACCCGTTCCGAACTGGTCTTTCTGCCTTCACCCTTGGATTGGGCAAAGTGATCGCGCCCATGGCCTTTGTCTATGCGCCGGTGCTGCTATTTGTGTCCTCAACCGGGTTTAACCTGTGGGAGTTCACCTATACCGCAACCAGTTGCATCGCCGGGGTTATTGCCCTGTCGGCGGCTGTGGTTGGGTATTGGTTGAGTCCGCTGAATATCGCATCGCGCATTCTGTTGGCCATCGCTGGGATTATCTTTGTAGCGCCCAGCCTGACTGCTGATCTGATCGCGCTGGTCGTGGCATCACCTGTCATCGTCACCCAACTGATCGCCCGCAACCGAAGCCACTCTCCGGCCTGATGCGATGACAGAACAAGTGACCATCATCGGCGCAGGGATCGTCGGCATTTGTTGCGCGTTGTCGCTACAACAGCGCGGCATTCCAGTTCGGCTTATAGACCGCGGTCAACCGGGGCAAGAAACCTCCTTCGGGAATGCAGGTGTAGTGTCGCCGTGGTCAATCATTCCGCAAGCGATGCCGGGCATATGGAAATCACTGCCCCAGATGCTACTGGATCCTAAAAGCGCGCTTTCGGTCAGACCCAGTTTCTGGCCAAAAATGATCCCCTGGGGGCTGCGGTTTCTGGGAAACTCCAGCGAAAGGTCAGTGCGCGAAATCTCAGACGCGATGGAGCTTTTGTGCCGCCCTTCTATCGACCTGTATCGTCGTCATCTTCAAGGCACCGGGCACGAAAACCTGATCACTGACAGCTACTATATTCACGCTTTTCGCCACCGGAAGCAGGCTGATCTGAATGGGCTTGGATATCTGATCCGTCAGGAAAAAGGAGGCGATCTGGAGCTTGTCGATGGTGCCGAGTTGCGCCGCATGGAACCTGCACTGTCAGAGGAATTCCAAGCCGCGATCGTGATCAAAGGTCAGGCACGCGTAATCTCACCGGGACGTGTGGGGGCAGTTCTGGCTGAAAAAGCGCGCTCGCAAGGCGCCGAATTAGTAAAAACCGAAGTCACCAAGCTGACATCTGCTGAAGATGGTTGTTGGCAGCTTGCGACCTCGCAAGGCACAATGCGTGCCGCCAGCATCATCCTCGCGGCAGGTGTATGGTCCGCCGACCTGCTGAAACCAATGGGGATGCCTGTGCCGCTTGTGGCCGAGCGGGGCTACCATGTCGAATTCCCGACCCCGTCGGCCCAATTGAACAACTCGGTCATGGATGTGGATGCAAAGGTCGTCGCAAGCTCGATGCTGGGCGGCCTGAGAGTCGCCGGCACGGCCGAATTTGGCAGCGTCGATGCGCCCGCTGATCCGCGCAAGAAAGAAATCCTGACCGAACAGGCAAAGGCGATGTTGCCAGACCTCGATACCGGCGAGGCACAGTTTTGGATGGGTCGCCGCCCGTCCTTTCCGGACAGTTTGCCAGCGATTGGACCAGTTAAAGGCAGAGAAGGGCTCTATACTGCGTTCGGGCATTCTCATTATGGGCTGATGATGGCCCCGAAAACCGGCGAGCTTGTGGCTGATCTTGTGTCCGGTCGCAGCCCAAACATCGATCTGGCCCCGTTTTCGCTGGCCCGGTTTTGAACCTTCAAATCAAAAGGATCAGATGACAATGCCAATCTACCAAGGTGGCCAGAACATTTGCGGGGCGTCAATTGGTGTTCTGTGCCTTGAAAGCTATTTTCCAAAACCACCGGGCCATATCAAGAACCCTTCCAGCCTGCCATTTCCGGTTCTGTATGAGATGATCGACGGTGTGACTGTCCCAACCTTGCTGAACAACCCTTCGCCCGAGTTACTGGCACCGTTCATCGAAGGCGCCAAGCGGCTTGAGGCTGAAGGCGTGCGAGCCATCACTGGCAGTTGCGGCTTTCTAGCCTTGTTTCAAAAAGAGTTGGCAGCTGCGGTTTCTGTGCCTGTCTTTGCCTCCAGCCTGATCCAAGTGCCGCTGGCCTTTCACATGACCGGTGCCAACGCGCCAGTGGGCGTGCTAACCGCGGATGCATCCGCATTGACGCCCCGGCATTTCGAAGGTGTCGGTGCATCAGGTGTTCCTGTGGCCGTGAAGGGATTGGAGGATACAACAGAATTCGCCGAAGTGATCTTGCGGAACACACGGACCCGGATGGATACGGACCTGATCGAAACCGAGGCCTTGGATGCGGCCCGTAGTCTGGTTCTTGAAGCTCCGGACATTCGGTCGTTGGTTTTGGAATGCACGGACCTGCCGCCTTACGCATCGCGGCTTCAGGAAGAATTGCGGCTTCCTGTTTTTGACCTGACCACACTGGCGCAAATGGCGCACGCTGTAACCACTCGGGCGCCATATTCGGGGCTGATGCCGTGGCAGCGCTGACCGTGCCAAAATAGTCAATGAAAGAGAAATAAAATGGACCCTGGCCGGGAATTCAGGATATCTGAGGCCTTGCGACATTGCTTTGGTCCATAGGAGGTTTGAGTGTCCGTTGACCTGTCCATCCTGATGATTGCCATCTGCCTTGGCGCAATGCTGCAAGTCGGCGTTGGTATCGGGTTCAGCATCATCGCGGGACCGCCCATGATGATTTTGCTTGGCACGTCGACGGCAGTTCCAGTCTTGCTCTTGTTGAACACGTTTGTTTCAGTGGTAGCGACGGACCGGCATGTTCTAAAAAACAACCGTCAACTAATCCGCTCCGCGGTCATTGGATGCTGTGTCGGAGTGGCCGCTGGCCTTGTTGTGTATCCCTTTTTGAGCGAAGCATTTGTTCTTGCTCTGACGGCGTGTCTATTGCTGATCGGGTTGATTACAACCTTGCTCCCCTTGCGGGGATCCATTGGCAACGCTGGGTTTTCAGCCGTTACAGGACTGTCTGGGCTTGCGACTGTTTGGGCGGCGACACCGGGCCCTCTTATGGTGTTCGGTTTGATAGCAAAGGGTCATTCCGCCAAAGAGGTGGCAAAGTTGGTTCAACCGATAGCGCTGGTGGCATATGGCATCGCATTTTTGTTGCACAGCTTGTCCAACGCGCAGGTAATCTCATATGAACCGCAAATACTGGGGTTCGTTGCTATAACTCTGATCGGCAGCCTACTTGGTCGTGCGGCAGGCCCTTACTTACCACAGTCGGTCGTCATAACAGTGATCCGCGTGGTATCTCTGATTGCCTGCTGTGTTTTGTTCTATCGCGCGCATTTATTGGCTTGGTCTTGAAGGTTACACAATGACACGAAACGATAATCTGCACAGATTTCCACGCGCCCAACTCATGTCCGGTCCAACTCCTGTGGAGCGCCTGGACAACTTGTCGGCAGAACTGGGCATCGATCTCTGGCTGAAACGTGATGATCTGACTGGGCTTAGTTTTGGTGGCAACAAAACACGGCAGCTTGAATTTTATCTCGGAGATGCGCGTCAGCAGGGTGCCGACACCATTCTGATCACCGGCGCCGTCCAATCCAATTTCGTTCGATCGGCGGCCGCTGCGGCAGCCAAACTGGGCATGCAATCCGTGCTTCAATTGGAAGAGCGTGTCGCTGACATGGGGGCGGATTACTATTCGTCCGGGAACGTGCTGCTGGCACAAATCCTGGGTGCCGAGCATATGGGTTATCCTGAAGGTGAAGACGAAGCGGGAGCCGACGCAGCGCTGCATGCGCGCGCAGTTGAATTGAAAGCCAAAGGTCACAAACCGTACGTTATTCATCTGGGGCTGGGCCATCCGCCCTTGGGTGCCTTGGGCTACGTCGTGGCCGGACAGGAATTGTATCAGCAGATGCCGGATTTCGACGCGGTCGTCGTCCCCTCAGGTAGCGGTGCCACACATGGCGGACTGCTGACCGGTCTGGCGTTAGAAGAAAGCACTGCCTCGGTGTTTGGGATTTGCGTGCGCAGAGATCGTGAAAAGCAGCAGGCCCGAATGAAGGTCGTTCTGCAGAAACTTGCGGACTTGCTGGATGTCGACGCAGGACTTCTCCAAGGCAAGATTGATGTTTTTGACGAAGCATTGCCGCCGGGTTATGGCAAAGTGAATGCAATAACGCGCGCTGCATTGGAAAAGATGGCCCGGACGGAAGGGGTATTCCTCGACCCGGTTTATTCTGCAAAAACGTTCGCTGGTTTGCTGAACCTGGTCGAAAGTGGGAAGATCAAGCCAGGCGAAAAAATCGTATTGTTACACACGGGCGGATTGCCCGCGCTCTTTGGATATCAAAGTGAATTGATCGATAACCCAACTTGAAGCGTTCGCAGTCTTCATACGTTTCAGAAACTTTCTTGCCTCCATTTTTGGTGCCCAAACGAAATTCCTGAAACTCCAGTGCTGAGCCATCTGTGTCTCTGTGAAACTCGAAAGACCATTTCAGGATTCGCGTAACCAGACCAGCCAGCATCACAGCCAATTTCAACAACGAGAAGATACTAGACATGACAATCACTCGTATTGAAACCAGTCAGCGCATGAGCAGGATCGAGAACCTGTTGAATAAGGCGGGCAGCGATAAGTCCCGCGTTCTGAAATGCGAGATATGGCTGGCAGGCATGGCGGACGTTGCTGAGAAAAACGCCGTTTGGGACACATGGATACCCGAGGGCCACGCTCCTGCTCGGGCTTGCGGAGAGTCCAAGCTCGCCCGCAGTGTATTGAAGGTCGAAAAGACTGTAACGGCTGCGTACTCCTGAACCACTGCCGAATGGCACCAATGGGATCGGCTATTTTCTGTTGAGGAACTGTTAGGCGAAGTCCTGAGCGTTGAACGTGTTGTCGGCTTTTAAATTACAGTCTAGCGTCTGTTTTGATATGCGGATGACTGTTTTGGCAATGCTGACAATTGATCCATGCTTGCGCAGCGAGCGTCTTGTTCCAGCCCTAACCCGACAATTCCGTCCGACAAACGTCGGTATGACCTGTGGTTCGTTTTTTGAGAGAACTACAGGCCATACCACCCATTTATCTGACTAAGTTGAAGAGCCTGGTGCTGATTAACTATGTTCCCGGATCCAGGCCGTTTACTCTCATTTTTCGTTGTTGTTGTTTGTGTTGTTGCCTTGAAGATAGGTGAATGGGGTCATCGCAACTGCCTAAACAACTTTGCGAAACATCCGCAAAAGACCCACAACATGACAAAGCCCCAGCATGTCTCACCGACGCCTGATCGTTTTCTCTATTACGTCGTAGGGCAATTCACGCTCATCATAAACACCGATAAAAATACCGACATCAGCCGCACTCCCGTCTCGCTTCTTCAGCAACGTATCACTTGAAACCGTTGTACGTTGCGATGGACGGCGCGCCCATTCTGACAAGCGCTTCATGAACATGTTGATCACTTCGGCATGGCCTAGGTCGGCACCGAGATCATTCAGCTCATTAGGATCATTTTTCAGGTCGAACAATAACGGGCGGAACCCGCCATCGGCAAAGATGAATTTCCAGCCCTTGTCCGCCAGCATGAACAGGCGCGCCTGTTTGGGATCAAGGCCCAGAGCCGCTGCTTCGGGCGTGGCGGAATAATCATATTCGCTAACCACATATTCGCGCCATGTCTCGGGGGGCTGACCATGCAGGAAAGGCAGCAACGAGCGCCCTTCAATAATGTGATCTGGCACATCGCCACCTGCCAGATCAACAAACGTAGCTGCAAGATCGATACTTTCGACCAGCGCGTCACAGACAGTCCCACGTGTTGCGTCAGCTTCGTGTGACGGGTCATAGATGATCAGGGGTACACGCACCGACGGGTCATGGAACAGATCCTTTTCACCCATCCAATGATCGCCGAGGTAGTCCCCATGGTCGGAGGTCACGACGATCATCGTATCTTCCATGTGACCAGCCTCTTCAAGCCAATTGAACAGGCGGCCCATCTGATCATCAGCCTGTTTGATCAACCCCATATAAGCAGGGATCACCTTTTCACGCACACCCGGTTTGCTGAATGTCTGGCCGATTTCGTTCTGCATGAATTGTTCATAGACCGGGTGTGGATTCTGCAATTCGCCATCCGAGCGGACCACCGGCAAAATCTCTTCTGCACGGTACATGTCATGATACGGCGCAGGAACGATATAGGGCCAGTGCGGCTTGATATAGGATAGATGGCACATCCACGGTCCGGCGGAATTGGCATCCTGCGTTTGAATAAATTCAATCGCCTGTCCCGTCAGCCACGGCGTTTCGCTATCTTCTTCCTTGATGTTTGCGGGCTTATCAGCGTGCCGCATAAACCAACCCGAAGCAACGCTGCCATCTTCGTCCAGCCCCGCATTGGCATTGTGCTGCCAGGGGTTTTCGGCCTCATACCCCTGCCCTTTCAGATACTCGTTGTAAGGCGAGCGTCTCTTGTCATAAAAGCCTTTCGGCCCCTCACCCCACAAGCCGTCATCACGGAGGAAGACATCAAAACCACATTCTGCCACACGTGCTCCGATCACGCCGTCGCGCGAGATGCCAAGGCGGTCCATACCTGCCTGATCCACATTCATATGCGTCTTACCGATCAACCAACTATCCATCCCACGTTCGCGCAGATGATCGCCCAGAGTAACCTCTCCGACCTTGAGCGGAAAATTATTCCAAGCCGCGCCGTGGCTGTGTACGTAACGCCCTGTGTAAAAGCTCATCCGTGAGGCACCGCAGATGGGCGACTGAACATAGCAATGGGAAAACCGCACTCCCTTGCCCGCAAGCGCATCCAGATGGGGGGTGTTCAAACTCGGATGTCCGGTGCAGCTCAGGTAGTCGTACCGAAGCTGATCGAACATGATAAACAAGATGTTCTTGGCTTTTTTGGTCATGTTGCCTTAACCACCCTCTCAGTCACCCATTTATCGAACTGTTTGAGTACAGCTTCGCAGAAGGCGTCGTCATTGATATGAGCGCCAATTTCCGTAGTTGATGCAACCGCAGGCATCACGTTACGGGCCTCGTCAACCATTTCGGCAAGCGCTTCCGGGTCATGCGCTTCCTGACCTTCGCGATCCCATTCCTCAACACCGCCGGAGGGCAGAAAAAAATGGGTTGGGCCCGTCGCCTGTTTTAGACGATCAGCCATTTCCCGAATAGCGGCCCGTCGCTCTTTTGCATTGAACACCGCACTTTTGATCAGGCGATTATGTTCGTGGAACGAACGGTTGGCATATTGGTCGGGAATGTCCTGCCAACCGGCAAAATCCAAAAGATCGAGCGCGCCCGGAGCCACCATTTGCGGCACGCCCGCGCGCCCGGCATTTGTCAGCCGGTCCTGCCCCGAGGACACCAACGAACCTGCGAGCATGTTTGCGAATTCCTGCATGCAAAAATCCATTACGCAGCAGAACGCACCCTCTCCCGCAAGTTTCTCAAAGGCCATACCGCCCATGCCCGTGGAATGGAACACGGCCACTTCATATCCCCGATCTTCCAACGCGGGTTTCAGGGTTTTCATATATCGCAGGCAGGATGAGCCCAACGAGGTCATTCCGATCATCGGGCGATCGTGCCGTGGGCGTTGGACGGCGCGGGCAGCGCCCAAAACAGCGCCTGCCGCCTGGCTCAGCGATGAACGACAAACCGAGTTCATACCATAGAGCCCGCCTGCCCACAGGATCATCTGAATGTCCGGTGCCAAACGGTGCGGCGGAATCAGCGGTGAAAAACTGACGGTGGAGACGATGTATTTCGGCACACCCATTGGCAAAGCCTGCGCGCAATCCAGCGCCAGATCAGTGCCCATTGTGCCTCCGGTGGCGAGCATCCCATCAAATTTGCCCTCTGCGTGGACCTGCGCAACCAGTGCTGCTGCGCCCCGCGACATCACGCGAAAAGCCTTGTTTTCGTCACCCAGCGCGATCACCTCTTCTATGGTCATGCCGCCGGCGGTAGCAACATCATGCTTGGAAATGTCCGTGGGCTTGGTCGGATCCCCAAGAACCGAGACATCCATGGTCAGCACTTTGCCACCCTGCGCCGTGATGCACTCTTCGATGTAGCGCATCTCGGGGTCTTTGGTGTCATAGGTGCCGATCAGCAGAATTGTCTTTTCGCCCATGGTAATCTTCTCCTCGCAGGCTATCGTCTTACAGCTGAATCCAGGCTGTTTTCAGATCGAAATACTTTTCCATTGCGTGCAAAGACTTGTCGTGACCATTGCCCGACTGCTTTACTCCGCCCAAAGGCACTGTGCCGTCCGCGCCGCCATAAGTATTGACGTGAACAACGCCAGAGCGGATGCCCGCTACCATGCGATGCGCACGGCTCAGGTTTGCAGTCCACACGCCCGAGGCCAATCCATAAACGCTGTCATTTGCCAGGCGCAGTGCCTCATCTTCGTCCCTGAACGATGTCACGGCCAGAACCGGACCAAAGACCTCGTTGCGGAACAGATTGTCGGTGGGTTTGACCCCGTTCATTACAGTGGGTGCCATGTAAAAACCCCCCGTTTCGGTCAGTATTCGGTCACCGCCGGCACGGCGCTCAGCACCTTCAGCTTCAGCTTGGGCGACGAAATCCAGATTGCTTTCCAGTTCCGGCAATGAGTGCACTGCCCCGATCTGTGTGTTCAGGTCCAGCGGATCGCCAACTCGGAAGGCCTGCGCGTGTTTAACGATCTCGGCGACGAAGTCTTCGTGAATATCCTCCTGCACCAGCAAGCGCGATCCCGCGACGCAAATCTGACCTGAATTTCGGAAAATACCTGCGGCGGAGACCTTGGCTGCCTGCGCGAGATCGGGGGCGTCGTTGAACACGATATTGGGGGACTTTCCGCCAAGCTCCAGGTAGCAGCGTTTCAAGTTCGAGCGCGCGGAATACTCCAAAAGCCGCCGCCCGGTCGCGCCCGAGCCGGTAAAAACCATGATGTCTACATCCATCGACAGGGCCAGTGTTTCACCAACAACGCTGCCTTTGCCTGTGACGACGTTTAGGACACCGTCCGGCACACCTGCCTCAAGCGCCAACTCGGCCAATCGCAAAAGTGATAGCGAGGCCGATTCCGCAGGTTTCAACACCACCGAGTTACCCGCCGCCAGCGCCGGCGCGATTTTCCAGGCACCTATCATCATCGGCATGTTCCAAGGCACAATCGCCCCCACAACGCCGACGGGCGCGTGATGCACAAGACCCAGCACATTTTCAGCTGTGGGCGCAATCTGACCATAAATCTTGTCAATGGCCTCGCCATAATAGCGGAACGTGCCCGCAGCCGACATCGGCTCGGCCTTCATGGCCATATTGATCTCAGTGCCGTTGTCCCGCACGCCCAGAACGGCCAGTTCCAAAGCGTGTTTTTCAATCAGATCGGCTAGTTTCAACAACACCTTCTTGCGTACGGGGGGTGCAGTCCGCGACCAGCGCCCGTCTTCAAACGCCGTGCGGGCCGCCGCAATAGCCCGCTCCATATCTTCGGACGTGCCCTCAGCAATTTGGGTTAGAACCTGACCGTCAATTGGGGAAATGACATCCAGTTGCCCACCTTCCGCTGCGGCCTCGTGACGCCCGTCAATTAGAAGGCTCCGGGCCGGTACGGGCTGACCACGTAGCGCGTCGATGGCAAGTTGATCCATAGGTCGTTTATCCTTGCTGGTTCGGACTATCGGAATCCACGGGTTGCATCGTAGGTTCCGGTCGCAGCTTGTTTTTGAATTCGAAATACAGCGTTCGGCAGTGCAGGATCAGGATCAGAACGATCAGGCCAAACAGAATGGCCGCGATGGGCCGGTCGATGAAGTCGAGTGGCGTCTTGACTCGTGCCATTGCGCTGCGCAACTTGGTTTCCATAATCCCGCCAAGAACCATGCCCAAAATGATTGGAACAATCGGCAGGTCCAGCCGTTTTAGGATCAGCCCAAAAACCCCGAACCCGGCAGCAATGGCACAATCTGTGATCGAGTTGCGTAGGCTATAGACCCCCACGAATGCCAAAATCAGGATCATGACACCAAGGAACCGGGTCGGGATTTGGATAATCTTCAGCAGCAGGTTCGTCGAAAATAACAAGAACACAAGAACGATCACGTTAAGCAGGATCAGCGCCATATACAGGGCCAATACGAAATCCATCTGGTTTTCGAACAGCTGCGGTCCGGGGATCACGTTGTGGACATAAAACACCGACAGCATCATCGCCGTCAGCGCCTCACCCGGAATACCCAGAGCCAGTAGCGGAATCATAGCAGCGCCAGGAACAGCGTTGTTCGCAGCCTCGGACGCCACAAGACCCTCGGGTGAACCATCACCGAACTTTTCCGGGTTTTTCGATGTCTTTTGAGCATAGGTGTAGGACAGAAATTGCGATGTAAACTCGCCCGTGCCCGGCACCATGCCCATAACAACACCGATACTTGAGGACACGGTGGCAACGCGCTTCACGCCCAGAAGTTCTTTGAGGCCGGCAAAGATATTGCCACTTACATGGGTGTCGCCTGGCGCGTGATTCTTTTCCAATAGCAGCAGAAATGCCTGGCTAATCGCAAACAGACCCAGCACGACCACAATGAGATCAATGCCCGAAGCCAACCAACTTTGATCAAAGGTGAACCGGCGGGTGTATTTCACGGGCTCCAGCCCCACCGAATTCAGGAAAATACCGAAGGCCGCCAGCATACCAGCGGCAAAAATCTGCCCCCGGTGGGCCAGCACAACCAGAATGATGCCCAATAGCGCGGCCAGGAAAATCTCGCGGCTGCCGAAATGTGGGGCGACAAGGGCCAGAACCGGTGACAACACCATCAGACAGATGATCGCAAACACGCCCCCGAAAAACGAGGCCGAATACGCCAGAGACAGCGCACGGTGGCCCTGCCCCCGTTTGGTCATGGGATATCCGTCATAAGTGGTCAGCGCGTTCACCGCTGTGCCGGGGGTGTTGATCAGAATCGCGGGAATGGCTCCGCCATACATGGACGAGCCGTAGATACCCAATAACAGGGTTAGTCCTACGATGGGCTCGAACGCAAAGGTGGCAGGCAATAGGATTGCGATGGCCACCGCCGCACCCACGCCGGGCAATGCACCGATGATGACGCCGCCGATCGAACCGATCAGCAGGGCGACGATGACCTGCCATTGTAGCAGGATTGAAATACCGGAAAGAAGCGTTTCCATAGTGGCCCCTTACAGATAGGTCAGCGCAAAGGCGCGCACGGAATCCGGAAGGTATTCATAGACCGCTCCGGCGGGGATTTTGACCTGAAGAAAGCCACGGAAAACGATGGTGACCACAAAGCCGAACAACGCAGCTATGCCGACAGCATTTACACCGCGAAATCCCACACGAAGGGTCAGGAAGACTGCGAACAACATGGTTGAGGGCAGATATCCTAGCTGCGGAACCACCAGCACATAGATCAGGAAATAGGCAACATATTCGAACGACCGAACCCAGAACCCGACCTCGGTCCAGCGGCCGCTGATCCGGTCTGACAAGGCCGAGCTAAGCCAATGAAGAAACCCGAACACCACCATGCACCAGATTGCAATTGTGGGCCAAAGGCCCGGCTGCGCGAACCATTTGGTTCGTTTGACGACTTTGGTCTGATCACCCAGCTGGGATAACAGAAACACCGCGAATGCCAGAAACAGTACGGCGAAAACGACATCGCCGGGTCGGCGATATCTTTTGAACATGTCCTGTAAAGTCTTTGCAATCATCGTTTCCTCCCAACCTGAAAGAGGCGTGAGGCAGTGCCCCACGCCCGATCTGGATCTTACTCGCCCAGAATTTCTTCAATCTTAGCGAAAGAGGATTTGTCTTGTTCAATCTGAGCATTGGATGCGTCTGGGTCCTGCCAGTAGATCAAAGCACCGGTTTCCTCGGCAAGCTGCTTGGCCTTGTCCGACTGCACCGCCTTTTGTGCTGCTGCGGTGATTTTTTCGCGTGCCTCGGGTGGAGTATCCTTGTGAACGAACAGGCCGTTCCACAATGCCAGCGGCAGATCCGGGTTAAGCTCGACGATCGTCGGCGTATCGGGGATCAGCGAAATCCGCTCGCCACCAATGCTCGCCAGAATGTTCACGTCATCCAGGCAAGGTAGTACAAGCTGCAACGTGGTGTTGATGACGTCCACGTCACCCGATGCCAGCGTGTTGCAATCCAACGCGTCAAAGGCTGCTTCACTTGCAAAATCAAATCCACTGCTTACAGCAGCAGCAAAGGTGACCTGCGTGGGCGGCAAGACCGAGCCGAAGTGACCAAGCGCCAAATCGTTATCCTTGCCGTGTTCCGCCAGTTCTTCCCAGTTCGAGAACGGTGCATCCTTGCTGGATGCGATTACGAATGGGTAAGTCAGAAAAATACCGATCGGATCAAACGGGTTCGGGTTCAGTTCAGGGATACCGATTTCCGGTCCAATGACGGGAACGCCAATGACGAAAGAGCCGATGGTGTAACCATCCGCCGGGGCGGTGGCGACTTCGACCGCACCTGGGAACGGACCGCCGCCGCCGCCGGGCTTGTTCACGACCGCAGCCGGGACGTCGTACATGGCCTGAAATTCGTCCGCGATCATTCGCGTCAGCACGTCCTCAAGATCGCCCGGAGGCCATGGAACCACGAAGGTTACCGGTTTCTCTGGATACTCTGCCAGTGCAGCGGTTGCTGACGCTACAAATGCGGCGGTTGCTAGAAATTTCTTCATTGACACCTCCCGTTAGTGGTTCATTAAATGAACCTCGTTAACAATAATAATGTTGCGTTGTTAAGTTTATTCTGTCAAGTATAACCTGACCGGGAGGAGGCAAAACACATGGGCACCGCACTTAATGCCTTGAAAATGCTAGAGTACTTTTCAAGCTCTCAGCCGGAAATCGGGCTGAGTCACATTGCGCGCCTGGCTGGTTTGAACAAGGCGACCGCCCTCCGCCACTTACGAGCACTGGAAGAGTTCGGCCTGATCGAGCAGAATCCGCAGACGAAATCATATGCCATCGGACCAGCTGCTCTACGGTTGGCCGCCCTGCGCGAAATTGCCAAACCGGGCCTTGATGGTGCACGCCAGAAAATGCAGGCAGCGATGCATGAGGTTGGCGAGAGCCTGCACCTTACTCTGCTTGAAAAAGACACTCTGCAAACCGCGCTGGTGGTTGAAACCACGCAGCACAGCGTTCGCGTAAGTCTCGACCCTAGCGAAATTATTCCGGTCAACGCGACTGCTTCGGGATTATGTATGCTGAGCTTCGGTCCCGCATTCCTTCTGGAACGCTTGGAATCCGACACACTCACCCGATTTACCGAGGCAACAATGACGGACCCAAAAATTATTCGTGACCGCGTTACACAAATCGGCCGGGCGGGCTGGACCAACAGCAACGGCAGCTTTGAAGATGGCGTTTTCGGATATGCGGCGCCTATCTTCGGCATTGATCAGATCGCGATTGGAACTATTGCGATTGCCGTTCCCGAAATTCGTGCAACCAGCGCGCGACAGCCGCTGATTTTGGCCTCACTCCACACCCTTTCGAAAGAACTGACCGCAAACTTTGGCGGCCAGATGCCCGAAACTTTTCCAACCGAATTCCACCCATGATTGACGGGCGGACTTAATCTCCGGAGACACGCTACATGAAAGACTCCAACTTTCTGAAGGAAAACAACGCCCGACATTTCTGGCAACCAATGGCGCACCCGGCGGACAGCCAGAAAAACCCGCCGACCATTCTGACCGGCGGTGAAGGGGTCAGTATCATTGATGTAGATGGCCACAAGGCGCTGGATGCAGTAGGTGGCTTGTGGAACGTCAATCTAGGCTACTCCTGTGATCCTGTGAAGCAGGCCATCACCGATCAGCTGAACGCGCTGCCCTATTATTCAACCTTTCGCGGCACCAGCAACGACAAGGCGATCGAACTGTCCTATGAGCTGGCTCAGTTCTTTGCGCCTGACGGATTGACCCGTGCATTCTTTACTTCGGGTGGATCGGATTCGGTTGAGATCGCGCTGAAACTGGCGCGCCAGTATCACAAATTACGCGGCGAGGCTGGCCGCACCAAATTCATCAGCCTGAAACAGGGTTATCACGGCACCCACTTCGCGGCTGCCTCGGTCAATGGCAATCAAAAGTTCCGCGCGGCTTATGAGCCGATGATGCCGGGCTGTTTCCACGTGCCCGCACCCTGGACCTATCGCAATCCGTTCGATGAGGCGGACCCTGAGCGTCTCGCGCAGCTTTGCGTAAAAGCGCTGGAGGCCGAAATTGCATTCCAGGGTGCAAACACCGTCGCCGCATTCATCATGGAGCCAATCTTGGGCGCAGGTGGAGTGATCCCGCCGCACAAAAGCTTTATGCCCATGGTGCGTGAAGTCTGCTCGAAGAACGGAATTCTGCTGATTTCGGACGAGATCATTACTGCCTTTGGGCGTACAGGCAGCGAAAGTGGCGCGCGACATTGGGGGGTGCAGCCCGATATCATGACAACGGCCAAGGCCATCACAAATGGCTATTTCCCATTCGGCGCGGCAATGATCTCTGGCGCAGTTGCGGAGGTTTTCGAAAGCGACACTACCGGCAGAGCTTCTGTCGATCAGGGCTACACCTATTCCGGGCACCCGGTTGGCGCGGCCGCAGCCTTGGCCACGCTGGCCGAGATCAACCGCCTGCGGGTATGGGAAAACGCAGCTGCACGGGGGGATGAGTTGTTTGCCGGGTTGAAAAAACTGGCCGACAAATACGACGTAGTCGGTGACGTGCGAGGGGGTGAAGGCCTGATGTGTGCGCTCGAGCTGGTTTCGGACCGTGCGACCAAGGCACCAATTGCCAAACATCTTCCGCTGCAGGTTCAAAAAGCGACTTATGAAGATAGCGTGATGGTCCGTGTATCTGGAAACAACATCATATTGTCTCCGCCGCTGGTCATCACGCCTGATGACGTAGCCAAGATCCTGTCAGCCCTGGATACAGGACTAGCGAGTCTGTAGTGATCACGCTGGCCCCGGCCTTCAAGGTCGGGGTCAAACCTTTACGGCCTGCAATTCCTCAAGTAGATCCAGCAGGTTGTCGATTTTTTCCTGTCCCATTTGTGCCTCGATTGTATTGTGAATCGCCAGCGAGGTCGCAAGGTTCTCTTCAAGAATTTGACGCCCCTCATCGGTGATCTTCACCATGGTGCGACGCTTATCCGTGCTGCCCTGACGGCGGGATATCTGCCCATCACTCTCCATCGTGCGTAGAATTCGCGTCAGGCTGGGCAGCAAAAGGCAGGCCTCATTTGCAATAGCGCTTTGTTCCACTTCGCCCATTTCGTCCAGAACACGAAGGATACGCCACTTTTGCTCGGTCAGCTGTATCCCCTGTAGCATATCCCGAATTGGGGCCATAACGGTTTCGCGTGCGCGCAGCAGGGCAATCGGAAGAGCGCGAGAGGTTCTCGTGGTATGGCTTTGTCGGTTCATTCCAGCCTTCTAGAACGCCATTTCAGGAATTGCAAAGATTAACAAAGCAAGTTCTTGACGGTTGCGATACATTTTACTAAACATGTTAAGTAGTAAAGGAGAGGTCATGCCACACTTCCACGTCGAATACTCCGGCAATCTGGACGATCGGGTCGACATCGGTGGCTTGTGCGAATGCATACGAGACACCGCTGCGGGGATTGAGGCTTTTCCAATGCCGGGAATTCGCGTCCGCGCCACGCGTGTTGACTATTTTGCCATTGCGGATGGAGATCCCAAGCATGGCTTTGTGGACATCTCAATCCGCCTGCGCGCTGGCCGTCCTGACGACGTTAAGAAGGACGTAACACACCGTATCTTTGACGCGGTTGAGGCGTATCTGGAACCGGCCTTCTCGAAACACTCTATCGCGCTTTCGCTAGAGATGCGTGACATCGACCCAGACCTTTCGCCCAAGACCGGCACAATCCGGAATCATTTGGCTGCGACAAAGCAGGAGACCTGACGCATGAGCGTACTGGATACGAATATCGAGAAACTGGCAGGCTTTCTGGCCCGGTTCAAAGAAACGGGCATCAAGAACCGTATCGCAGGCGTAGACCGGGATGGCGCAGCGGGCGTTTTCCAATCCACCTCTCCGGTGGACAAATCAGTAATCTGCGACGTTGCGCACGGTACGTCCGACGATATCGACGCGGCGGTCAAAGCGGCCCATGCTGCCTTTACTGAATGGCGCGACATGCCCGCCACCGAACGCCGCCGGATCCTGCTAAACGTTGCCGACGCCATCGAAGCCCGGGCCGAAGAAATTGCGCTGTGTGAATGTTGGGATACGGGCCAAACATTGCGGTTCATGTCCAAGGCCGCGCTGCGCGGTGCAGAGAATTTTCGCTACTTTGCGGATCAAGTCGTGCAGGCTCGCGACGGGCAACACCTGAAATCGCCGACGTTGATGAATATCACCACTCGTGTACCTATTGGCCCAGTTGGTGTGATCACTCCGTGGAACACGCCCTTCATGCTGTCGACTTGGAAAATCGCGCCCGCTCTGGCCGCGGGCTGCACCGTGGTCCACAAACCAGCCGAAGATTCACCTTTGTCTGCCCGCCTGTTGGTGGAAATTGCCGAAGAGGCGGGTTTGCCCAAGGGCGTGCTGAATACTGTGAACGGGTTTGGCCCTGATGCCGGTAAGGCGCTGACAGAGCACCCCTTGATCAAAGCCATCGCTTTTGTCGGAGAAAGCAGGACAGGCAGCATCATCACAAAGCAGGGTGCCGATACGCTCAAGCGGATGCACCTGGAACTGGGCGGCAAGAACCCCGTTATCGTGTTTGATGACGCCGATCTGGACCGGGCTCTGGATGCGGTAATTTTCATGATCTACTCGATCAACGGTGAGCGCTGCACCTCGTCCTCGCGGCTGCTGGTGCAGGACACTATCAAGGAGGAGTTCGAGGCCAAACTGGTCGAGCGTGTGAACAACATCAAGGTCGGGCACCCCCTGGACCCTGCGATCGAGATCGGCCCGCTGGTCACTGAGGAGCATTACAACAAGGTGACCTCATACTTTGACATCGCAAAAGAGGATGGTGCGACCGTCGCGGCCGGTGGCGTCAAGGTTGGTGATGACGGATATTTCGTACGCCCGACATTGTTTACCAATGCCAACAACGACATGCGCATCGCACGAGAGGAAATATTTGGCCCCGTGCTAACTTCCATTCCATTCTCGACCGAAGAAGAAGCGCTGCATATCGCCAATGACACGCCCTATGGGTTAACCGGCTATGTCTGGACCAACGACCTTACACGCGCCCTGCGCTTTACCGATAAGTTGGAAGCTGGGATGATCTGGGTGAACTCGGAAAATGTTCGCCACCTACCCACACCGTTTGGCGGGGTTAAGGCGTCGGGTATCGGCCGCGATGGCGGTGATTGGAGCTTTGAGTTCTATATGGAGCAGAAACACGTGGGCTTTGCCACTGGTCAGCACAAGATCATGCAGTTGGGAAAGTAAACCCTTTCGAGCGGTGTCCGGACAAGGTGCCGCCCGAAAAAAGTTAGGATACGCGCGCGCATCTATGGTCCAAGACCTCTCCGAGGATCGGGCCAAACGACGTCTGGTCGTCCGCTCTCCCTTCGAAGCGGTCAGACGCCACCTTTAATGAGGAGGAACTGTCATGGGAAAGATTGTACAGGCTGCTAAGATCACACATGTGCCGAGCATCTGGATGTCCCACACGATGCCGAAATACAAAGGTATTCGGCAACCTGCGATAGATGGCTACGCACATCTACGTCAGGACGCGATAGATCGCGAAGTCGACACGTTCATCATATTCGATACTCATTGGATCACCAATCAGGGCTTTCACCTGAACACAAAGGAGCGCCACAAGGGCCGCTTTATCAGCCATGAACTGCCGCACATGCTGGCGGATATGGAGTTCGATTATCGCGGTGATCACGAACTTGGTGAAACAATCCTCGACGTTCTGAGAGAGCGTGGGGAAAGGGCCCTGGGTCATTCGCATCCCGACATGGGAATGGAATACGGTACCCTTTTGCCGATGTATTTCATAAATGACGGTGTGAATGCCCGGGTGCTGCCGGTTGCGGTCAACCAGTTCTCGTCCATCGCCGAGAACCGCGTTTGGGGCGAAGCCATCGCCGAAGGTATCCGGCGTTCGAACCGCAATGTTTCGATTCTGGCCTCCGGGTCTCTAAGTCATGACTTCACGCCGAATGAGCGCTCGGTCGAAGGTCTGAACGCAGTGAATGGCGAGTTCAACCGCCAGATGGATATGCGCGTTCTTGAATTGTGGGAGCAGGGCCGCTTTGAAGAGTTCCTGGAGCTTCTGCCCGACTACGCCCAAAAATGTACGGGCGAGTGTGCAATGAACGACACCGCTCTGCTGTTCGGTGCGTTGGGATGGGGCAGTTACAAAGGCGAGATCGACATATACACCCCCTATTTCGGAAGTTCCGGAACAGGTCAGGCAAATATCAGCTTTTCGGTCTGAGGCCGAGACACAGGAAACCTGCAAATGACAGACTTACGTCTCAACGACCCCACGTTGCTTGTCGAAGCGGCGCGGGTAGGGTCCAGATGGGTCGGCGTTACTGAGGTATCGACCTCTTTAGATGTGACCAACCCGGCCACTGGTGAATTAATCGGACGAGTTCCCAATCTTGGGGCTGTTGAAACTGCCGAGGCAATCGCCGAAGCGGGGTTTGCTCAAAAGAAGTGGGCCAAACGCACCGCGAAGGACCGCAGCCAAATCCTGCGCCGCTGGTATGAGCTGATGATCAAGAACCAGGGCGATCTTGGCGCTATCCTAACCGCCGAGCAGGGCAAGCCGCTGGCTGAGGCCAAGGGTGAAATCGCTTATGGCGCCAGCTTCATCGAATGGTTTGCCGAAGAGGCCCGTCGTGCCTATGGCGACGTCACCCCCGGCCACGCGCCGGACAAACGGATCATCACCGTCAAGCAACCAATCGGGGTTGTCGCGGCGATCACGCCGTGGAATTTTCCCAATGCTATGATCACGCGAAAGGCAGGACCAGCACTGGCGGCAGGCTGTTCCATGGTGCTCAAGCCTGCAAGCCAGACGCCGTTCTCGGCTATCGCGCTGGCGGTTCTGGCCGAACGGGCGGGGTTGCCTGCGGGATTGTTCTCGGTCATCACTGGATCAGCGCGCGCCATCGGAGGTGAGATGACCTCGAGCAAAATCGTGCAGAAACTGACCTTTACCGGGTCCACCGAAATCGGCGCGATGCTTTATGCGCAATGCGCACCGACGATCAAGAAACTGGGTTTGGAATTGGGCGGCAACGCGCCGTTCATCGTATTTGACGACGCCGATCTGGACGCCGCTGTCGAAGGGGCAATAATCGCCAAATTCCGGAACAACGGCCAGACCTGCGTCTGTGCCAACCGTATCTATGTGCAGGTTGGGGTCTACGACGCATTCGCCGAAAAACTGGCCGCCAAGGTCGCAAACCTACCGACAGGAAACGGCTTTGACGAAGGCACCGTCTTTGGCCCACTAATCGATCAAGCCGCAGTCGCGAAAGTGTCTGAGCATATCAAAGACGCAACCGCCAAAGGTGCAACAGTTACACTGGGCGGCAAACCGCACGCCCTTGGCGGCACATTCTTCGAGCCAACCATCCTGACTGGCGTGACCGCAGGCATGGCCGTGGCGACCGAGGAAACCTTCGGCCCAGTCGCGCCTTTGTTCAAATTCGACAGGGAAAGCGAAGTTATCGCGGCCGCCAATGATACCGAATTCGGCCTCGCTTCGTATTTCTATTCCCGCGACATGGCCCGTGTCTGGCGCGTGTCAGAAGCATTGGAATATGGCATGGTTGGCATCAACACCGGCCTGATCTCAACTGCCGAAGCGCCCTTTGGCGGCGTTAAGATGTCAGGTCTGGGGCGCGAGGGGTCGCGCCATGGGCTGGATGACTTCATGGAACTCAAATACTTGTGCATGGGTGGCATTGACGCCGCCGAGGAGGCCTGATGCGTTTTGCAACTTTCACCGCAAACGGAGCAACTTTTTTCGGCGCGATCACCAATGACGGTGCAATTGCGCTGAACGACGCCTTTCCCGATCAGGCCAGCCTATACGAGGTGATCGCCGCGGGCGCGTTTGAAAAGTTGACCGAGGCCGCGGCAGGCCGCGAAGTGACCCACAAGGAATTCACTTACGAAATGGTATTGCCGGATGTCCGGCGCATCCTCTGCGTCGGAGTGAACTTTCCCGACCGCAACGCGGAATACAAAGACGGCAGCGAACAGCCGAAATACATGTCGTTGTTTCCGCGCTTTGCCAGCGGTTTCACCGGGCACGACCGCCCGTTGATCCGTCCTCCGGAGAACCACACGCTGGATTACGAGGGCGAGGTCGTTATCGTGATTGGTAAATCCGGTCGGCGAATTTCGCAGGAAGATGCCTATGACCACATCGCGGCCCTGACCTTGTGTAACGAAGGCACAATCCGCGACTGGGTCCGCCATGCCAAGTTCAACGTCACACAAGGAAAGAACTGGGACAATTCCGGTGCTATCGGCCCGTGGCTGGTGCCATTCACCAACGCGGCCCAGTTGGACGATGCCCGTATTCAAACCCATGTGAATGGTGAGTTGCGCCAGGACGATACGCTGAATCGCATGATGTTCCCGATAAGGCGCGAGATCGAATATATTTCGACCTTCATGACGCTTTTGCCCGGTGACATCATCGTCACCGGCACCCCGACGGGTGCGGGCGCGCGGTTTGATCCACCGAAATACCTGGCACCGGGTGACGTAGTGGAAATCTCAGTCGAGGGCATTGGAACGCTGCGCAACACAGTCGAGGACGAATAGGTATGACCCCCGAAGATCATGCCCGTGCCGCAGCCGACTTATTGCAGGCTGAATGCTCGCACGAACAAATTGGCCTTTTGACACTGCGCCATCCCGAAATGGGAATGAGCGACGCCTATGAGGTGCAGAACGCCATTTATCGACAAAAATTGGCCGAAGGGCGCAAGGTGATCGGCTGGAAAATCGGGTTGACCTCGAAAGCGATGCAATATGCGCTGAATATCGATATTCCCGACAGCGGAATTTTGTTCGATGATATGAAGTTCGATCACGGCGGAACCGTTCCTGCGGGCCGGTTTATCCAGCCCCGGATCGAGGCTGAGATTGCTTTTGTTATGAAATCTGCGGTAGGCGGAGAGAACGTCACCCGTGACGACATCATTGCCGCCACGGATTACGTCGCACCTTCGATTGAAATCCTCGACACGCGTATTCAGCGTGTCGACCCAGCGACCGGACAAATGCGTACCGTCTATGACACAATCAGCGACAACGCCGCCAATGCGGGCATCGTGTTGGGCCCTGAGCGTCACGCGATAGATGCATTTGATTTGCGTTGGGTCGGGGCACTGACTTTCCGCAATGGTGAGATCGAGGAAACCGGTCTGGGCGCGGGTGTTCTGAACGACCCGGTCGAAAGCGTCGTCTGGCTGGCCCGCCGCATGGCGCAGTACGACCAAAGCATAGAACCGGGCCAGGTGATCTTGTCTGGCAGCTTTATTCGACCCGTCGAATGCCCGCCGAGCAACGAAATCCATGCTGATTTCGGGCTGTTTGGCTCGGTCGATATCAACTTTGCCTAAAGGAGGCCAGGATGCCTGCGCCACTAAACGCTTTCAAGGCCGCGCTGCAGGCTGGTCGGCCACAGGTCGGCTGCTGGATTGGAATGGCAGACACCTATGCCGCCGAAATCGCAGCCACCTCCCAGTTCGACTGGTTGCTTGTTGACGGGGAACACGCCCCAAACGATCTTCGCTCTATCCTGGAACAGGTGCGGGTCATCGAAGGAAGCGGCAGCCAACCTGTCGCACGTTTGCCGATCGGCGAAACCTGGATGATCAAGCAATACCTCGATGCCGGCGTTCAGAATATTCTGGTGCCGATGGTCGAAAGCGGAGATCAGGCGCGGGATTTGGTGCGGGCTGTGCGATACCCGCCCCACGGAGTTCGGGGCGTGGGTTCAGCGTTGGCCAGGGCCTCGCGCTTTGCGGCGATCCCGGACTATCTGAAAACAGCGGATGAACAGATCTGCCTGCTCGTTCAGGTTGAAAACCGCGCCGGGTTAGAGGCACTAGACGATATTCTTGCCTCTGATGTTGATGGGGTCTTTCTCGGTCCCTCCGATCTGGCCGCTGACATGGGCCATATCGGTGATGCTGGTCATACAGAAGTGGTAGAGGCCGTTTTGGACGCGATTACTCGGGTTGTCGCAGCAGGCAAATCTGCCGGGATACTAACACTCGATCCGGCCATGCAGCGTAAATGTCTGGATCTGGGCGCAACCTTTCTTGCCACAAACATCGACGTTACTTTGTTCGCGCAGGCGGTGCGCCGGGCCGCCGATGAGGCCTTGGCGTTGCTACCTGACCAAAGCGTCTCGGGTGTTGCCCAAACGGAAGCGGCCAGCAAGTACTTGCAGCAATTGTGCAAGCACTGGTCCCACAAGGCCCAGGTGGCTTTTGACGACAACCAGGGTCGCGTGGAATTTCCGGGTGGAAACCGGCTGACCTTGGTCGCAGGTGAAACCAGCCTTTCGCTGACGGCCGACACCGGCCCTCGCGGAGATCTGGGCCGCTGGCAGGAAGTCATCGAAGCGCATCTGGTACGGTTTGCTTTTCGCGAAGACTTCAGCATTGACTGGGTGGACTGATCCCAAATCAGCTACCGCCTGACGACGACGACAAGGAACACTCATGTCAGATCCGGTTTATGCAATTGGCGATATCCATGGCCAACTGGGGATGCTTGAAGACGCACTGGACCGGATCGAACGGGATGGAGGACCAGACGCCAAGATCGTGTTTCTTGGTGATTATACGGACCGGGGTGCGCAAAGTTGCGGGGTTTTGGATCTGCTGGTCCGAGGGAACGCCGACGGTAAGAACTGGGTCTTTCTACGTGGCAATCATGACCAGATGTGCGCAATGTTTCTGGAGGACTATCCGCGCAATGATGCACGCCTGCTAGTCGGGTATCACTGGCTTCATCCTCGGATCGGCGGTATCGAAACGCTGCAGTCCTATGGGGTTGAAGCCACCAATGTGGACAGAATCTATCAAGTTCACGCCAAGGCCAAGAAGGCCTTCCCTCAGGCTCATATCGATTTTCTGAACGGGCTAAAGACGTTCCATCTGGACGGCGCATTGCTGTTCGTGCACGCAGGTATTCGACCCGGGGTGAAACTGGATCAGCAAGACCATGACGATCTTGTATGGATTCGTGACGAATTCCTGAACCATAAAGACCCATATCCATGGTTAGTTGTCCACGGCCACAGCCACGTGGCCGCACCTGAACATCATGGAAACCGTATCAATCTGGATACAGGAGCAGGCTATGGCCACGCCCTGACCGCCGCCGTGTTCGAAGGCACCAAGTGTTGGGAACTGGATGCTGGTGGGCGTAGACTTGTGACTCACTGAGACAGCCTCTGGCTTACATGGCGCGAAAACGTAGCGTCGCCGATGTCGTTTCTTTTTCAAGAGCTTCCCAACCTTGATCGCCGTCAGCAGATTCTGTCGCAGGAACTTGGCCGCGACGATTGGAAATCCAGAAAAAATCAAATTGCTCCGCCTACACGGCGCCATGTGGAAACTGAGAGAGACCGGACGTGAATCGACGCTTGCGGGTCATGTTGACCATTTCGATCCGATACAACGTGGAAGCCATTAGCGCTAAGCCTTGAACCACCCCATTGGGTCTATCAGGCGCTTAATGGAACAGTAGTTCTTTACGGCGGTCGACATGATTGGCTGCAAAATAGCTGGAATGGACAACATTTTTCTACGCCGGCAACTTCGCAAAATCTTCGAATGCACTCAGCAACAATAGTTCAAACACGTAACTCCAAAGGAAACGGCATTGACTTTAGTTTCATATGTAACGATATTCGTTGCAAATGAAACAAAACGAGTCACGCGAGCGACATACTTCGGGAGAACACAATGGCTAAGGCATTCGCATCTCAGGGAGATTTGGGTGAAAAGACGATTAGCTTCACCGAAGTGGGTGAAGGGCTCTGGGCCTTTACTGCTGAAGGTGATCCCAATTCCGGCGTGATCATCGGCGATGATAGTGTCATGATTGTTGAGGCGCAGGCCACGCCACGTCTGGCTGGCAAGGTAATTGAGAAAGTCAGAGAAGTTACCGACAAACCGATCGCGCATCTGGCGCTAACTCACTATCACGCGGTTCGTGTTCTGGGCGCTTCAGCATATGGCGCAGATCAGGTTCTCATGTCCGAAACAACCCGAGCGCAGGTTGTCGAACGCGGTCAGGAAGATTGGGACAGTGAGTTTCAGCGTTTTCCACGTCTGTTCGAAGGCCATGAAAGCATTCCCGGACTGACCTGGCCCACCACGACCTTCAAGGATCGCATGAGCGTCTACCTCGGCAACCGACGCGTCGATCTTATGCATCTTGGTCGCGCTCATACTGCCGGGGACATCGTCATTCACGTCCCCGACCAGAACGTCATGTTTACCGGTGACATCGTCGAGTACCACTCTGCCTGCTATTGCGGCGACGGCCATTTCAACGATTGGGGTGGTACTCTGGACAATATCGCAGCATTTGACGTCGATGCTATTGCGCCCGGCCGCGGTGATGCTTTGCTGGGAAAAGACATGGTTGAAGCAGCAATCGAGTCCACCCGGGATTTTGTCGAAAGCACCTATCGCCCGGCCGCTCGTGTCGCCGCTAGCGGCGGCAGCCTAAAAGATGCCTGGGACGCTGTACGTAACGCGTGCGACCCGAAATTCGCTGATTACGCGATCTACGAACACTGCCTGCCGTTCAATGTTGCGCGCGCCTATGACGAAGCCCGCGGCATCGACACGCCACGTATCTGGACGGCGCAGCGGGATCTGGAAATGTGGGAGCAACTGCAAGGCTGAACGCCTGAAGGGAGGGGATTTTCCAATGTTTGATGACCGTTACACGCTCGCCTACAAGAGCTACCCATACGAGAAATCACCCGATCAGGATACTGATGCGCCGGTGCGTCACCCGGTTGTGGTCATGGGCGGCGGGCCGATCGGAGTGGCGACCGCGCTGGACCTCGGCCGCCAGGGTATTCCTGTGGTTGTGCTTGATGATCATGAGGGGATCGGCATGGGCAGTCGGGCGATTTGTTTCGCAAAGCGCTGTCTGGAAGTGGCCGACCGCTATGGCTGCGGCGAACCAATGCTCAAAAAAGGCGTTGTCTGGAACCTCGGTAAGGTATTCCATCGCGATGACAAGGTGTTCGAATTTAACCTGCTGCCGGAAGACGGACATAAATACCCCGCCTTCATCAATCTACAGCAGCCATATTTCGAGCAATACATGATCGATCGCCTGCGCGAGCTGCAGGACAAGGGTGCCCCGATCCAGTTGCGTGGCAAGAACCGTGTGGACGCGATCGAAGTACACGACGATCACGTCACCCTGAAGGTGATGACACCGGATGGGCCTTACACGCTTGAAACAGACTGGCTTGTCGGTTGCGACGGTGCCAATTCACCATTGCGCGGGATGCTTGATCTCGATTTCAGCGGTCGCGTCTTTCAGGACAGCTTCCTGATCGCCGATATCAAATTGAAAGGCGATCTTAACTTCCCCACCGAACGCTGGTTCTGGTTTGAACCGACCCACGGCTCTGGCGCCTCAGCTTTGTTGCACAAGCAACCTGATGATGTCTGGCGGATCGACTTCCAGATCGGCTGGGATGTTGACCGCAAAGAAGAACTTAAAGAAGAGAATATCCGTCGCCGTTTGGATGCGATGCTGGGGGATGTGGACTATGAAATGGTCTGGTCCTCTATCTACACCTTCCAGTGCAAGCGAATGGACAGTTTCCGCTCGGGGCGGGTGTTTTTTGCTGGTGATGCGGCGCACCAGGTCTCGCCCTTTGGTGCGCGTGGTGCCAATTCCGGCATGCAGGACGTGGACAATCTTGGCTGGAAGCTAGGGCTGGTTATTCAAGGCAAAGCGCCTCAGAGACTGCTTGATACCTACGATACCGAACGGGTTCATGGCGCAGACGAAAACATCCTGAATTCTACACGGTCCACCGATTTCATCACGCCGAAATCAGAAACCAGCCGGATATTTCGCGACGCTGTGCTCAGCCTGAGCGGAACGTATGAGTTCGCACGACCGATGGTCAACTCTGGTCGGCTGTCGGTTCCCTGCGTCTACAGTGAATCCTGCCTAAATTCGGCCGACGCGCTGTCAGGCGGCCCCGAAAGGACGCAGCCCGGCGCCCCCTGCCCCGATGCACCGCTGGGCGATGAATACCTGTTGTCGAAGCTGGGCGATGAGTTCATCCTTTTGACAATCGATGCAGAAGCACCTGAAATTCTGGAAGAGGACGGGATCACGGCACGCCGCTTCGCTCTTTCGACCCGCGACGACCCGACCGGTCAGCTCAGGAAGCGCTATCTCGGCGAAGCCAGTTCGGCGGTCTACCTAATCCGCCCAGATCAGCATGTCGCTGCCCGCCGAGCGGAATACAACGAAACCCTGATGCGCACCGCCTTGCGCCGTGCGGCCGGTAAGGAAGTAAGCCAATGAGCGATCTGACCCTGACACCGAATATCGACCGAACCGACGACTTCTACGCCGACCTGCTGGCAACGCATGAAGGCAAGACCAAGGCCGAGAGCGATATAATCAACGCAAGGTTAATTCTGATCCTGGCTAACCACATAGGCGACCGGAACGTCCTGAGCCAGGCGCTCAATGCCGCCGACATCACATAATCCAAGGGAGGATACCATGAATATCAAACTGAAGGGCAACACCCTGCTGCTCGCCGGCATTGCAACCGCTGCAATGTCTATCGCAACGACTACCGTGGCAGAGACCAAACTGGCGCTTTCGAGCTGGCTGCCGCCGCGCCATCCGATCGTAGTCGAGGCAATCAAACCCTGGGCCAAGCAAGTGGAGGAAGTCACCGATGGCCGTGTGACTGTACGTGTGCTTGCAAAGCCCATGGGCCCGCCCCCGGCACATTACGACATGGCTGCTGAAGGTATCGCTGACATCACCTATGGCTTGCATTCCTTTACCACAGATGACCGTTTCACCCGCTCTCGGATCGGTCAGTTCTCGTTCATTGGTGACGATGCCGTTGCTGGTTCCAAAGCATTCTGGAATGTCTATTCCGGCCCGCTGGAGGCGCAGAAAGAACATGAGGGCACCAAGCTTCTGGGGCTCTTCGTGCATGGCCCCGGCATGTTGCACAACAATGTTCGTAAGATCGAAAAGACAGACGATTTCTCGGGTCTCAAGATCCGCGTTCCTGGTGGCTACATCTCAGACCTGATGTCTGGTCTCGGCTCCACAACGCTCTTCATGTCTTCGGGTGAGGTGTATGAAAAGCTTTCGCGCGGCGTAATCGATGGCGTGACGTTCCCCTACGATGCTCTGGCTGCGTTCAAGCTGACCGAGGACGTCAAGTACACGATGCAAGTCCCCGGCGGCATCTACAACACCACTTGGTTCATGGTCATGAACGAAGACAAATGGAACGAGATCTCTGAAGAGGATCAGGCAGCCATCGAGGCGATTTCCGGTGAAGCCTTTGCCGCACTTGTTGGCGAAGCTTGGGTCGGCGCAGACGAGAAAGGCAGCGCCGCGGCCGAAAAGGCCGGGATCGAAATCTACGAAGCGCCAGGCGAAGTCGTTGATGCGATCAAATCACAGGCAGCAGATGCAGAAACAGCGTGGTCCGAAGCCATCTCGGCGGACGGCTACGACGGCACGGCGGCACTGGAAGAAATGCGCAAACAAGCTGGCGTGGACTTCTGATCCATGGAGCGGCTTCGCCATCGTTTCCCCGACCAGCCCCCTGATGAGGGGCTGGACATCGGGTTGCTGCTCGACAGATCTCTGGGTGTCGGGGCCGCACTGATCCTGTTCAGCCTCGTCCTCATCACCTGTGTCGATGTGGTTGGGCGTTACCTGTTCAACGCACCGCTTTCCGGCGCCTTTGAACTCACTGAAATACTCCTGGCAGCGCTTGTTTTCCTGGCCTTACCACTGACGACAGAGCGCCGCGAACATGTCGAGGTCGACCTGCTGAATCTGGCGCTTGGACGCAAAACGCAACGTCTTTTGTCTGCGTTTGCAGGCCTGTTCTCTGCGGCCCTGTTGGCCACCTTTGCCTGGCGGCTTTTCACCCATGCGGCCAAGGCCGCCCATGACGGCGCGGTGACCAACGCGCTGGAGATTCCACTGGCGCCATTCGGCTATCTGGCTGGGGTCTCCTGCATGATTTCGGCGTTCATCGCATTCCTGCGCGGACTACAACCGCCCATCGAACACGACACCGATCAAGATCACCTAGAG
Source organism: Ruegeria sp. A3M17 (assembly GCF_003318255.1). Classification (GTDB taxonomy): domain Bacteria; phylum Pseudomonadota; class Alphaproteobacteria; order Rhodobacterales; family Rhodobacteraceae; genus Ruegeria. The sequence goes on along the minus strand of NZ_QOCF01000002.1, from coordinate 56,202 downwards.
GGCGCCCCATGATTGAATCACTGATCGGCTTTGCGATCCTTCTGGGACTTATTCTACTGCGCGTGCCCATCGCCTTCGCAATGGCGGCCGTAGGCGGCTTTGGATTTGCCTATATGCGTGGTTGGGAGCCTGCCTGGGCTATGACAGGGCAAGTGGCCTTTGACACTTCTTTGTCTTACTCCCTTTCGGTCATCCCCCTGTTCATCTTCATGGGCAACGTGTTGGCCGGCTCAGGCGTGGCACACGGGCTGTTTGCCGGTGCCGATCGGCTTTTTGGCAGGCTGCGCGGCGGACTTGCCATGGCTTCGGTCTTTTCTTGCGGCGGGTTCTCTGCGGTGTGTGGCTCGTCCTTGGCCACTGCTGCCACGATGTCAAAAGTTGCCATGCCTTCAATGCGTCGTTTTGGCTATGATGACCGGCTGGCGACAGGCTCTATCGCCGCGGGTGGGACACTGGGCATTTTGATCCCGCCGTCGGTGATCCTGATCATCTACGGCCTGCTGACCGAAACCAATATTGCCAAGCTTTTTATCGCGGGAATTGTGCCAGGTATCATTGGTGTGCTGTTTTATCTTGGCGCGGTCATGGTTGCGGTACGGTTGAACCCTTCTCTGGCTCCGGAGGAGGAAAACACCGAACCGATGAGCCGGGCTGACGTCATAGGCGTCATCTGTGTGCTGGGCCTTTTTCTCTTCATCATGGTTGGCATTTATGGCGGCTTCTTCACACCAACTGAGGCGGCCGGAATGGGTGCAGGTGCTTCGATCCTGATCGCCATTGCTCTCAGGACGATGACCTGGCGCAGCTTTTTCGCAGCTACGCTGGATTCGATCCGGGCTACTGCCATGATCTTTGCTGTGATCATAGGTGCCGAGCTGTTCACCAACTTCATAAACTACGCCGGACTGCCGGATGCCCTATCAGGCTTTGTTGTCGACAATGAATTGCCTGTCTGGGCAGTCATCGTGTTCATCATGCTGACCTACATGGTGCTTGGTTGTGTGCTTGAAAGCCTGTCGATGATCTTGCTAACAGTGCCGGTCTTTTACCCGCTGATGTTTGAGCTTGAGTTTGCCAATGAACTCCTGCTCGATCCCGAAAACGCCCTGATCTGGTTCGCCATTGTCGTTGTTGTGGCCACTGAAATTAGCCTGATCACACCCCCGGTCGGTATGAATGTCTTCGTGCTAAAGGGCGTGTTGCAAGATGTCTCACTTGGAACGATCTTTCGCGGCGTACTGCCATTCTGGATCGCAGACATCCTGCGGCTGACCCTGCTCATCCTTGTACCCTCCCTGTCACTCTGGCTGGTGGGGTTGATGTGACCGCCTGAGGCGACCGTACGTTGCCTTGGCCTTGAAAACTGCACCCTCGGAAAGGAGAAATCGATGAAAATCGAGAAGATCCATCACGTCGCTTACCGCTGCAAAGACGCAAAAGAGACGGTCGAATGGTATGGAAAAATGCTGAACATGGACTTCATCCTGGCCATCGCCGAAGATCACGTCCCATCGACGCATGAGCCGGACCCCTACATGCATCTGTTTTTGGACGCCGGGAATGGGAACGTTCTGGCCTTCTTCGAGCTACCCACGAAGCCGGAAATGGGCCGGGATCCCAATACCCCTATCTGGGTGCAGCACATCGCCTTCAAGGTGAAGGATCGTGAAACGCTGCTTCAGTTCAAGGACCATCTGGAAGCTAATGGCGTCGAAGTACTCGGCGTGACCGACCATTCGATTTTCCACTCTATCTACTTCTTTGATCCTTCCGGCCATCGTATCGAACTGGCCTGCCCGGACCCGGAAGAAGAAGCGCTGCTGGAGCGCATGGACGAAGTGAAATGGCTTATGTTGGACGAGTGGTCGAAGACCAAGAAAGCTCCGAAACATGCCGATTGGCTGCATGCCAAAGAACTCAACAAGTCTGCCTGACGGGCGTCCCGTGCCGGATGGGTTTCCGGCGCGGGAACCTATCTTTGGCAAAATCCGAGACGGTTTACCACAAAACAAGGAAGTCATGAAACTATACGGCTATTGGCGCTCGACGACCTCTTTCCGGGTCCGGATCGCACTGAATCTCAAGGGTGTTTCCTATGAAACAGTTCCGGTCAACCTTGTTGCCGGAGAACAACGCGCGCCGGACTATGTCGCGTTGAACCCCGGGAAGGGCGTCCCTACGCTGATCCTTGAGGACGGTCGTGTATTCACCCAATCACTTGCGATCATCGATTATCTCGACGCCACTATACCCGAACCTAGGTTCCTGCCGGTAGACCCGTTCGAGCGTGCGCGGGTACAGGCTGCGGCCCATACCATCGCGATGGACATACATCCGGTTAACAACCTTAGAGTCACCGCGCATCTGAAGTCCCGGTACGGGCTTACGGCTGAGGATGGGATCGAGTGGTTCCGGCATTGGATGACCGAAGGTTTCCATGCCTACCAAGCGCTTTTGCCAGCTAACACCACCTTCAGTTTTGGTGACAAGCCGGACCTTGCCGATATCTGCCTTGTCGCGCAGCTTTACAATGCACATCGCTGGGGCGTCGATATGGCTCCATTCGACCGTCTGCTTGAGATCGAAGAACGCGCATTCACCCTGCCCGCTTTCGACGCCGCCCGACCTGAAAACCAACTCGACGCCTCCTGAGAGAAACACACTGGCAGACCTCATTCTCTTCTAGGTCGACGGTGTCAACTCGGCCGAGATGGCAATGCCCTTCCGCGTCACCGAATACGCGGATTTCTACGCCGGTCGGCAGCCAGCGCTCCAGATGGCCTGAGTTGCGCAGATTGGCTTACGTACCTATGTCACCGACGCGGCCTTAAGCAGCGCAGTCACGCCTCGGTCCAGTGCTGCACGGTCCTCGGCCGACATGGAATTCAGCATCCCTTGCGCGCAAGCATCGACTTGTGGCAGCAACTGTTCGAAACGCCGATGGCCTTCCGGCGTACAATGATAAACCCTTATCCGGCGATCTTCTTCGGAAATTGCTCTGGTTATCAAACCTTTATCGTCAAGCCTCTGCGCGGCCCGGCTGACTTGAACCTTATCCAGAGTGGTGCGTTGCGAGAGTTCAAGAGAGGTCAGGCTTTTGGCATTGGCAAGTAGAAAAAGCAGGCGCCATTCCTCCCGTGATAGCCCGAATTCGCGCTGGTATACTTCCGTGAGTTTTCGTGAGAACGCTTCGGACGCCACGGCGAGGCGATAGGGAAAGAAGGAATCTAGTTGCATACGAAACTATATGTCCGCTTTGTTTCACATGCAACGAAATTTCCTGCACTGATCTTCACCTTCTTAACGCCGGTTGTTTTGCACACTACAAGCCGAAGTTGACGAAATCGCGTTTCCCAGTGTTTTGATTCTGTTACGAAGTATTTTTCTGCTTGCAAGAAAACTGCGGATCCGCTGGATCAAGAGTCCGGATCGGCAATCTGCTGAAACGGACAGATTCCCAGCGTGAACCGACCTTTGCAAAAATTAGCAGTTCTGCAACGCAAAATCCCAAAAACGAAAGTTGATCGTTATGTCAGCTTCAGCTTCCAAGAAGGGTCAACACAAGCCTTGGTTATAGGCACGCACCGAGACTAGCGGAAACACTGGATCCGGAAGTGCAACAAAAACTATTAGCATTCTTGCAGAATACTTTTTACCATGCGGTCAAATTTGGGGGTAGATGGATGCTCGACATAATCATCAGACAGGCCTGCCTGCCGGATGGCAGCGGGCCGGTAGATATCGCGATCAAGGGAGACCGCGTCGCGCAAATTGCGCCTGATATCAAGGCTGACGCGCAAGAAGAGATCAACGCAGGTGGGCGCTTGGTTTCCCCTCCTTTTACGGACCCGCACTTCCATATGGATGCGACCCTGAGCTTAGGGTTGCCGCGCATGAATGTCTCGGGCACGCTTTTGGAGGGCATCGCGCTTTGGGGTGAGTTGAAGCCCCTGCTGACACCCGAAGCAGTGATTGAGCGGGCCATGCGCTATTGCGACCTTGCCGTGTCGCAGGGGTTGCTGGCCATCCGTTCCCACGTGGATGTTTCATCCACTCCATTGGTGGGTGTTGAAGCGCTCTTGGAGGTACGTAAACAGGTTGCCCCCTATATCGACCTGCAACTGGTGGCATTCCCGCAAGATGGCCTTTACCGATCAGAAAACGCAGAGAGAAACCTGATCCAGGCTCTCGATATGGGCGTCGATGTCGTGGGCGGGATCCCACATTTTGAACGCACGATGTCGGATGGGGCACGATCGGTCACAAGACTGGCCAAGATAGCGGCGGACCGCGGCCTGATGCTGGACTTGCATTGCGACGAAAGCGACGATCCTATGTCACGCCACGTAGAAACGTTGGCCTTTGAGACTACGCGCCTTGGGCTTGGGGGCCGTGTAACTGCAAGCCACGTCACTGCGATGCATTCTTATGACAACTACTATGCATCGAAGCTAATCCCGCTCATCGCAGAAAGCGGTATGAACGTGGTACCCAACCCTCTGATCAACATCACGCTGCAAGGGCGTTCGGACACCTATCCGCGCCGCCGAGGCCTGACCCGCGTGCCAGAGCTGCGCGCTGCCGGCGTAAACGTTGCCTTCGGGCAGGATTGCACAATGGACCCGTGGTATTCGCTCGGGTCCGCCGACATGCTGGAAGTGGCCCATATGGGTGTGCACGCGGTACCGATGACTTCCCGAGAAGCGATGGAATGGGCATTCACATCGGTAACCCAAAATGGCGCCAAAGCCATGGGCCTGCCCGACCCGACAATCCGCGAGGGCGGCCCTGCCAGTATGGTTGTACTGCAGGCGCGTGATCCGATTGAAGCTGTTCGCATGAAACCCACCCGCCTTGCCGTAATCAAAAACGGAAAGGTGTTGGCGCGCACAGAACCCCGAATGGCCGCGCTTTCGTTGCCCGGCCGCCCCACGACCCTGGATCCCGCAGATTACGCGCCCAGGCCCAATACTCAGGAAGCTTAAGAACAAGAACAATCGCCACCAACAGAAGAGGATCTACCAATGAAACTCACCACAACCCGCCGTCAACTCATGGTCGGCGCTGCGGCCACGCTGGCCCTGCCGGCTTATGTCCGTCGCGTGAACGCACAACCTGCGACCCGAGTCGCTGGCGTGCATATGTCTCCGGTCGAAAACGCGTGGAACAGTCGTATCCACATTGCGATGCAGGAGGCCGCCGATGCTGGTCTGATCGAGTATGAGTTCTCGGAAGGTGTGGCTCCGACCGACTATCCCCGCGCGATGCGCGAGTATGCCGAAGGTGGTGCGCAAATCATTTGGGGCGAATCCTACGCCGTGGAACGCGAAGCACGCGAAGTGGCGGGCGATTACCCGGATACCGCTTTCCTCATGGGCTCTTCCGGTGGGCCGGAAGGGGACAATTTCGGCGTCTTCGGCACCCGCAACCACGAAGCCGCCTATTTGGCCGGGATGCTTGCGGGCCAAATGTCAGAAAGCAATGTCTTTGGTTCGGTCGGCGGTTATCCGATCCCCGAAGTGAACTTGTTGATCAATGCCTTCCGAATGGGGGTGACTGAGGTGAACCCAGAGGCCACCTTCGTCAACGGCTTTATCGGAGCATGGTTTGATCCGGCCCGCGCGCAAGAAGCTGCGATTGCCCAGATCGATGCGGGCGCAGATGTCCTGTTCGGTGAGCGCATTGGCACCGCGGATGCCGCCCAAGCGCGGGGCGTGAAGGCCATCGGTTCGCTTATTGACTATACACCGCGCTATCCGGGTACAGTCTTTGCCAACGCGATCTGGAATTACGGTCCTACTATCGAGGCCATCGTAGCGGACGTTCAAGCCGGTAATCCAACGGGGCGCAACTACACGGAATATTCCTTCATGGCCTATGGCGGCAATGAACTGATCTATGTCGCCGATGAAGTGCCTGCTGGCGCCATCCCGGCGATGGAGGCCAAACAGGCCGCGATCCAATCCGGCGAATGGGATGTTCCGATCGACGAAAGCGAGCCCTCCTGATCCCGCGGGCTTTGACGTGACCGATGCCACGGTTCTTGCGGCTGCCATTACGGCAGGGCAGATCACTGCCGTTGACGTAATGGAGGCAAGTCTTTCTGCCTGCCACGCGCAGTCGGATTTGGGGGCCGTGGCATTTCTGGACGAAGACATGGCGCGCGCCGGGGCAAGGGCAGCAGACGCATTGCCATCTGACCAGCGCGGTCCATTTCATGGGGTTCCGTTTTTGGTGAAAGACCTCGGTGGTTTCGCAAAAGGGCTACCTGCTGCGGCAGGATCCGCAGCAATCCGAGCACAAGCGCGTAAACCCGAAAGTGACAATCGCCTGTTACAGGATTTGCGCCAAACTGGATTGATCCCATTTGGCTTAACTACAACACCCGCATTCGGCCTTTCCCTGACATGCGAACCAGATGGCATGGCTGCGACCCGAAATCCATGGAATCCCGCGTTGACACCCGGTGGCTCATCTGGCGGCGCTGCGGCTGCGGTTGCGGGTGGTATCGTTGCCATTGCTCATGCCACGGATGCAGCCGGCTCCATCAGAGTACCTGCTGCGTGTTGCGGTTTGACCGGGCTCAAGCCATCTCGTGGTGCGGTGCCCGGAGGCCCTGATTTTGCCAACCACCTGATGGGCATAGCATCTGAGCTGGTCTTGGCGCGCTCGGTTCGCGACGTGGAGACCGCCCTTCATGCTGTAGTCCGGCCAATGGCCCCGGTGCACTTCCCAAAACGTCCCCGTGTCGCGGTGGCATTGCCGGATCGTTGTGGACCTGATCAGCGCAAAGCTGCGGAAGGTGCTGCCGACGCGCTGCGCGACGCAGGCTGTGAAGTGCATGATGTTCGTGCCCCCGACCGGATTGGGGCTGAGGCTCATGAAATCGCCCGAACCATACTGGCTGTTTCGTTAGCTGAATGGCTGACCGCGCTCAGAATTTCTGATGATCAGGTCCCGCCACTTGCCGCCGCCATGGTCGCCGAGGGTCGTGCGACACATGCCACCGCGCTTTTTGCGTCTTCGCGACAGCTGGCACGCCTGACACATCGCTCCCGCAAGCTTTTCAATTCCGCCGATGCCATCCTGATGCCGGTCCTATCGTCTGCACCGCCCGTTGTCGGCACTTTGGATCTGTCTGGCACTTCCCCCGATGAACACATGGCGCGGCTGGAGGCCTTTGCCCCTAACGCGGCACTTGCCAATGTAGCGGGCTTGCCTGCCTTGGCGTTGCCTTGTGGAACGGCAAACGGCCTGCCGCTCGGAGTGCAACTGATTGGTCCCACCGGCACCGATTTCGCACTGTTAAAACTGGGTGCACTTATCGAATCCCGCGCGCCCGCACTTTCCTTTCCGTCCCCAATCGCAGGCCTACCCGCATGACCAAGGTTCTGGAGCTCCATGGCATCACCAAGCGTTTTGGAACGCTTACCGCAAATGATGATGTGACGCTGACACTGGCGGAGGGAGAAATCCTTGCGCTTCTGGGTGAAAACGGCGCAGGCAAGACGACGCTGATGAATATCCTGTTTGGCCATTACGCAGCCGACGCAGGCACTGTCAGGGTGTTCGGCGAAGAGCTGCCTCCGGGCCTGCCGCGCGCAGCAATCGAGGTGGGTGTGGGCATGGTGCATCAGCACTTCACGCTTGCGGGCAACCTCACCGTTCTTGAAAACGTCATGCTTGGATCCGAGTCCCTGACACGCGCACGTTCTGCCCGCAGCGAAGCCCGCAAGAAGTTGCTGCAGATCGCAGAACGGTTTGGTCTGCCCGTGAACCCCGAGGCCAAGGTTCGGTCGCTTTCCGTGGGAGAACGCCAGCGTGTCGAAATTCTGAAAGCACTCTATCGCGACGCGCGCATACTGATCCTGGATGAACCCACTGCCGTTTTGGCCCGACCCGAGGCGATGCGCCTGTTCGAGACCCTGCGCGACATGACGAAAGAGGGTCTCTCGCTTATCTTCATCAGCCACAAACTGCATGAGGTCATGGCTGCCTCAGACCGTGTGGCCGTACTTCGTGGCGGCAAGATGGTTGCAGAACGCAAAACCTCTGAAACCAACCCCGGTGAGCTGGCGGAACTGATGGTTGGCCGCAAAGTGGAACGGCCCGTGCGCCATGACCATGAGATTGGAGCGCCGGTCTTGATTGCAAACAATGTACGCGTGGAAGAGGACGATGAAATGCGGCTGGATGACGTGTCATTCACCGTCCACGCTGGTGAGATTCTTGGTATCGTCGGCGTTTCAGGCAACGGTCAGGCTTCGCTCGGCGGGCTGCTATCTGGATTGGTTCACCCAAGCGCCGGGCAACTGGCACTTCTGGACGAAGATATCGGCCAGCTGGGGCCCCGCGGCATGATCCGCGCTGGGGCCGGCAGAGTACCGGAAGACCGACATGCAGAAGGTGTCGTGGGCGAGTTAAGCCTGTGGGAAAACGCAGTGCTTGAACGGCTGCGCACACCGGAGTTTTCGCGGCGAGGTTTTGTCCGGCAACGTGCCGCCCGCGAGTACACTTCAGGGCTGATTGAACGTTTTGATATCCGTGGGGCCAATCCCGACACGCGAACAAGGTTGCTGTCTGGCGGCAATATGCAAAAGCTGATCCTCGGTCGGGTCCTGACCAACGGACCGCGTTTTGTGCTCGCCAACCAGCCGACGCGCGGCCTTGATGAAGGGGCAATTGCCGCCGTTCATGCCGAGCTTTTGGCGGCACGAGCCGAAGGTGCCGCGATCCTACTTATCTCGGAAGAACTGGAAGAAGCCGTGGCCCTGTCAGACCGGATCCAGGCCATCGTTAAAGGGCGCTTGTCAAAGCCCATATCCGCCGACGAGGCTGACCCGCAACGCCTTGGCCTGATGATGGCGGGTGTCTGGAAGGAAGATGATGATGCGGCTTGAACGACGCACACATGTACCGCTGTACCTTGTGGTCATTGCGCCGCTGGCCGCGATCTTTATCGCATTGCTTCTGGCTGCGGGTCTCATCGCCGCTGCTGGGGTAAACCCGCTCACGGCGTATGGCGAAATGCTGACCGGTGCGCTTGGCTCACGCCTTTCGATCACCGAGATGCTGACCCGCGCCACACCGCTCATTTTCACAGGGCTTGCTGCGGCAGTCGCCTTCCGTGCACGGCTTTGGAACATCGGAGGTGAGGGACAGTTCTTTGTTGGTGCGCTGGTCACCGCTTGGATCGGGCATTCGCTCGGGGTTCCGGGATGGATTGGTATTCCACTTTTGATGCTGGCAGGCATGGCTGCGGGCGCGGCTCTTTTGGCGGGACCTGCCTATTTACGCCTGCGTTTCGGGGTGGATGAGGTGGTGACAACCCTTCTGCTCAACTTCATCGTAATCCTTTTTGTGGGCCTCATGATTGAAGGCCCGATGCGCGATCCGTTGGCTTTTGGGTGGCCCTCTTCTGTGCCCGTAGACGGGGATTTTCGTCTGCCGGATCTGATCCCGCGCACGCGTCTGCATATCGGGCTGCTTTTTGCCATCGCAGCAGCAGGTGCCGTTTGGCTGATCCTGGCGCGTACCGTTTTTGGTGCTGAAACGCGCGCCGCAGGTTTGAATGCCAGTGCCGCCGCTTTTGCCGGAATATCCCTGCCCCGAACGATCATGGGCGTAGCTCTGCTTTCGGGCGCCCTGGCGGGGCTCGCCGGGTCTGTCGAAGTCATGGGTGTTACAGCAGGGGTCACGACCACCATGAGCCCCGGTTTTGGCTATGCAGGCATCGTTGTCGCAATGCTCGCCGCTTTGCATCCGGCCGGGGTCGTTGCTGCCGCTGTTTTCGTTGCTACAGTCTTCGTCGGGGCCGACGCCATGAGCCGCGCAACCGGTGTTCCCAGTTTCATCGCTGATGTGATTGTAGCGCTCTGTTTGCTTACTATGATCGTGGCCCTTCTTTTCACAACCTACCGGGTGCGCCGATGAGTGATGCTATTGATCTGCTGCTGAATACCAGCCTGTGGGCTTCCGTGTTGCGTATTGCCACCCCACTCATATTCGGCGTTCTTGGCGCATTGCTCTGCGAACGTTCGGGCGTGCTCAATCTGGGGATCGAAGGGATCATGACTATGGGCGCGATGAGCGGTTGGCTTGCCGTCTACATGGGCGCTCCTTTGCTCGTGGGCCTGATGATTGCGGCCCTTTGCGGCGCGGCGATGGGCTTGCTGCATGCCATGCTGACGGTACCACTTGGGCTTTCGCAACATGTATCGGGGCTTGGTATTACGCTGTTTGCATCCGCTTTGGCCTATTACCTCTACAGGCTCCTTGTCGAAGTGGGTGACCTTCCCCCAACGATCGAGGCTTTTCAGCCACTTAACGTTCCAGGGCTATCCGACATACCTATTCTCGGCCCGATCCTGTTTTCCCAAGCCCTTCCGACTTACCTGGCGCTCTTTGCTGTAGCTGCGATGGCTTATGTTCTTGCCCGAACACCCTTGGGGCTGGCCATTCGTATGACCGGTGAAAACCCGCATGCGGTTGAGGCACAGGGGCTGAACCCCATCCGCATCCGCATCGGCGCAGTTGTTGCCGGATCGGCTTTGATGGCGGTGGGCGGGGCTTTCCTGACGACAACGGCGTTTAACAGCTTTTTCCCGGGTATGGTTCAAGGGCGTGGCTGGATTTGCATTGCGCTGGTCGTCTTCGCCAGCTGGCGACCCGGCAAGGCGCTGATTGGCGCGGTATTGTTCTCATTCTTCGATGCATACCAGCTGCGGCTGCAGACTGCGATTGAAGGCGTACCCTACCAGCTCTTCCTGATGGCGCCTTACGTGCTTTCCATCGTCGCGCTCGTCCTTGTCGCCCGCAGAGCCGAAGTACCTGCGGCGTTGATGGCACCCTACCGGCGCGGTGAACGTTAGCGGCATTCGTTCGCGCATATTGGCTGGCACCAACGAAACTCCCAGAAAGAGTATTGGTTCAAGGCGGCCATATAAAACAGGGTATTCGACATTTGACCGAGATCCGGAAGCTTCCGAGCGCGCCAGTTTTGTTGGCCATCAGACGCAATGCAGCAGCTCAGATTGAACCCCAGTTCATAGGTATCCTGAATGTCTGCTTCCAACTGTTGGTACTGACGGGCTCGCTACCGCAGAGAACGGCTGCGTCCTCGTCCTGACGACCCAAAGTAGTAAACGCCCATTGCGGACCTTCGCGCGGATGTTGGTTGCTGTCTCGCAGCTCCCCAAAAGCGGACATTGAATGGCGTTTGTTGAAAATTAAGCAGCTCGAAACAAAGCAAAGAGTCGATTAAACATCCAGAATGGCTGTCAGGTGGCCGGGTCAATGAATTTACCTAGCCACCTTGGATTCAGAAACCTAGTTCCATTGCACTGCTATCTAAGGGCGTTCGATTGGCGGTTTGTTGGGGTTATCTTTCCATTCTTTGAACTCACGGGCTCTTCGTTGTCTTCCTCATCTTCCACTCCTCAGTGGTTACGATGAGCCAACAACACTCTCTTATCAAATCACCCTATTTGGACCCATAGGCGCTGACGTCAAACAATCACCTCGGCACCGGAGACTTTCGTTGTATTCCGAGCAGTTCGTGACCCGGTACCTAGCTTTGGGAAACTTGTCGCGACGGGCATCATTGAATTTGTCGGGCATCGACCGTCGCTCACGTCACAGAAAACGCGGGGAATACGTTGAGCGACCGATCCGTGCAACACAGTCATGCATCCTCAAACAACTTGGCAATACCCTCCCCCGTCATGGCAAAAGATCGGATACCTTGCTGAACCCCGTCAGATCAAATCCAAAGGAGATCGGGTCTCCTGCGGTATTTTTACTTTCGATCGTCAATTGGTTACCAGTCCGCAACGCAGACATCCATTCGGATGAGACAGGGGAACGGGCAAAGCAGCCTTGAGCCTCGCAAGTCAGAAACTCCAGCCGCGCAACTTCGACGTCATCGACTTTCGCTATCAGCCCCTCGGAAAACAGAAGACCAAACGGCAAGGTCAGCACGGCTTCGGTCTCACCTTTCCCCGCAGGTTTTACAAACGCAATAGAAGTCAGCCTCTGATTGTTTTCGGTCAAAACAATGCTCTGGGTCATTTCACAGACCAGCTCGGTTCCGATGCCCGGATTCCCGCAATTCACCGACCACGGGAGTTTGCCATTCTCTTGCGCGGCAAGAGGGTGTGCCAAACCCAATGAGATCCCTAGTGCGCCAAGCCATATTTTCATACTGCTGTCCCTTATTGCTTAAAATTGTAGCCCGAGGCCCAGACCAACCTGGAGAGCCTTGGTAGAGTCCCCGAACATATGGTCGAGGCTCAGATTGATAAAGCTGCTGTCATCCAACGCAAACAGCCCCAATCGCGCCGAAACCAGCCCATGGGCGTCTCCGATAAAGCTGCTATTCGCAAACCCGCCATCGGCTGCGTTTGCACCTGCAAAACCGGCGCGTACCGATACTGTGTCGTTCGATGAGATGATGGCGCCGGCGCGGAAACTTACGCGTAGTTTTTGAGAGGCGCTGAGAATCTGTTCCGTCCCGATCTCAAGCGATGGGGTCAGGGAATAGATCATCTCGCTATCATCCTGCAGGACGATCCCCGAAAGGGTTGCATCACCGTTGCTTTCCGTCGCCAGACGGGTGGCATCAACAGCGATCTCGGGTCGCAGATAGGAACTGCCACCGGCAAATCTGTGATCATAGGCAAAACTCAACCGCAGGTTTTGCTGGTTCATCTTGTGCTTGATCGAACTGACGCCAACGGTGTTAACCACGTTTCCGTTGGGCAGCACACCACTGATCCCACCCGACCGGTCTGTGTCATAGTCTGACCAACCGGCTGACAGCATGGCCGCAAACTCCCACGGGCCGGTGTATTTTGTCAGCGAAGCACCCAGATTGAACCGGTCACCGGTCGCATTGTACTGCGAACCATTCCGAAGGCTTATTTGGTCGTGACCCAACGCGAAACCGGCATAGAGCTCATCCCCAACCGGCAAACGGACACCGGCAGACAGGTTGGTATTGTTGATGTCCAACTCATCGTAGATACCAGTCTGCTCGCGGTCGTAGAAGGACCTTCCTCCGGAGAACCAGACACAATTACGCGGATCGTCTCCAGCTTGGTAATCGGTAAAACGCTCGCAATTATGCAGTGCGTCTGCGAATACCCGGGTACCGTAGTAGGCATCTACCGCATCCGCGGCATAGTCGGCCACAGTGAATGCACCAATTGCCGCGATAACGTCAGCTTCGGAGGTCATATTCCCGATCAGAGCAAACAACTCACCCTGTGCCGCCGAACCCTGCCCGTTCAGCACCTGATTGATGTAATCACCAACAGCCGCCTCGTTCGCGTTCATATTCGCGGTCGAATAGTCCGGAGTTATCACCAGATCAATCGAACTGCCGTCCGATGTCGAACCGTTCAGGCCAATCGAGTAATCCAACACTACTGTGTCCTGAATCGTGGTGCCCGCATCTGCAGCTGTCCCATTCGGGTTGATGATGACGAGGGGCAAAGCTCGCTGAAGCGTATTGAGCTGTGGTGTCAGTGTGCCGCCCATTGTGGCGTCACCGCTGACATTAACCAGATCGCTATTGCCACCCGATGCACCCGTTGTCAGGAAATATGCGTCGAAGGTCGAGGATGCCGTCGCACCAAAGGCCAGGCTTCCAGTCAGGTTCGTGGTCTGGCTAACGTTTCCAGTAAAGACAAAGTCACCCGACTTAACGGTCGGCGTCATGTCCGTATTCAGACCCCAGTTCGCCCCCAAAACAAAGTCGCCATTGACCTGCATCAATCCGGCATCACCCAGATTGACCGTATCGAGGGCATAGAAGGCGCCCTCTTCCTCGACAGTCAGTCCGTTCGTACCCGCTCCAAGGTCCAGATTACCCAGTGCTCTACCCGCCAACGAGATCTGTTCATCGCCGTCTCCGCCATTCACCAATTGGTTGTTCCCGGAGAGAAGCACTGAGTCTTTGGACAATGTCAGCGCGTTGTTCGCGCCGCCATCCAAAACGACAGACGCAACAGCGTCTACCTGCCCGGTCCCGCCCATGACGACGCCATCGAAGTCAAGTGTGATTGCACCCGCTCCGTCGCGCCCCTCGGATTGGGCCAGAACGCCGATGCCGCCTTCGCCCACGGACAGGATATTGCCGTTCAGCGCCATGTCGATGGTGCCACCGGCCCCGGCACCGCCTGCGGATCCACGGAAGACCGAATCCACCATGCCTCCGCCACCGCCGAGCGACTGCGCCACAACACCAATCGCGTTTTCACCGGTGATGACGATATTACCGGATTGCGTAAATCCGATATCGCCACCATCGCCGCCATTGTTGGCTGAAAGATCCACGGCGATCCGGCTGGATTCCATGTCTGTTGAGACGAGGCCGCCACCGCCACCGATGCTCTGAACAACGAACCCGTGCGATCCGGTGCCGCTGGTGGTCACGTCTCCGGTATTGGCAAAGTCAACATCACCGCCGTCACCGGTCGAGCCGTCCTGCGCACCCAGCGTAATATCAACCTGACCTAGTCCTGAGATGACAACTTCACCACCACCTGCGCCGATGCTTTGGACACTCTGTCCATAAGAACGGTCGCCGCTGGTGAACACGTCCCCGTCCAACGAAAGGGCGATATCACCGCCGTCGTTATTGAAGCTAGCCATGGAGTTCAGCCACGTCTACGCACGGGCTGGTGTTCAGGTGACGATCCTTGAAGCTTTACCGCAACTGCTGCCACGCATGGACAATGACGCCGTCGCGGCTCTGCAAGCGGAAACCGAACGCCTCGGCGTAGTGGTCAAAACCGGAGTATCGGTGACGGCAATCGAGAAGACTGCCGACGGGTTGCGCGTTGAATTCGAACATGACGGCAGAAATCGAAGTCTGTCGGCCGAGCGGGTCGTCAACGGCGCGGGCCGCGTCGCCAATATCGACGGGCTGAACGTCGATGCCGCAGGTGTCGAGCATGACGGACTTCGCATTCTGATCGACGATACGATGCGGTCCACCTCCAACTCTTCAGTCTGGGTTGCGGGCGATGCTGTCACCAGCTCCGCTCAACTTTCCCCCATCGCAACGTATGAGGGTCAGATTGTCGGTCACAACATCGTGCATGGACCAACTAAAAGGCCGGATTACAGCGTGATCCCCAGCGCCGTCTACACCGTTCCGGCGCTCAGCACCGTGGGCCTGACTGAAGCCGAAGCGCGGGAAAAGGGTCTCGATGTCTCAGTTACGGTTTCTGATATGTCGGGGTGGTTTTCCACCAAGACCTACGCGGAAACGGCAGCCTGGTCCAAGGTTTTGGTCGACAAGAGTACTGATTAAGTCTTGGGTGCTCATATTCTGGGGCATCACGGTGACGAACTGATCCATCTCTTTGCGATGGCCATGCGCCATCGTATTTCAGCCAGCGATCTCAAGTCCTCGCTTTATGCGTTTCCGACCTTCGCTGCCGATATGAAGTCCTTGATTTAGGGCAGCTTCAAGTAAGCTGCTCCTTCCAGAAGGAGAGCCGCCATGAACGATAAAGTTTGTCTGATTACAGGTGTCGGAGACGGGACCGGTGCATCAGTTGCCCGCCGGTTTGCACAGGACGGATACCGTATCGCCTTGCTGGCCCAGAACGCGGTTAAATCGATGTCAACAGCCATGAACGCTCGCGCGTCGATTACCTGAGAGCCGAAGGTATTGGTAACTCTCAATTGTGCGCCTTGCACAAGACGAAACGCGCGGCCCGTGCGGGCCTTCAGCACAAAAGTCTCTGCCATCAGAACAGCAAAGCGCCAGTTGTTGGCAGGAGGACCGCATATACGCTTGTGGAGGCGGTGATGAACAGGCGATTGCGTTTCGGCCCGCCAAAGCAAACATTCGAGACCTCTTCTGGGACGAAAATCTTGCCCAGCAGCGTGCCATCCGGGTGGTAACAATGAACGCCGTCCTTTGCGCTCGTCCAGATACGGCCTTGGGTATCGAGCCGAAATCCGTCAAAGACGCCTTCTTCGCATTCAGCAAAGACATCCCCGCCTGAGAGCTTGCCGTCTGCACTAACGGAGAACGCGCGGATATGATGCTCTCCGCTTGCGTAACGCGTGCCACCACTGTCAGCGATATACAGCGTTTGCTCGTCTAGCGAAAATG
Source organism: Ruegeria sp. A3M17 (assembly GCF_003318255.1). Classification (GTDB taxonomy): domain Bacteria; phylum Pseudomonadota; class Alphaproteobacteria; order Rhodobacterales; family Rhodobacteraceae; genus Ruegeria. The sequence continues at coordinate 40,070 of NZ_QOCF01000002.1, read as the reverse complement.
CAAGTCCGTTCGGACAGGCGAAGTCAGTAGTCACTTGTATGACATCGCCGGTGGCCGGATCGAGACGATAGACATGTTCACCGTCAAGCTCTGGGTCTGCCTGAAACCCTTCGTAGTCAGACTCTATCCCGTAGGCCGGGTCACTGAACCAGATCGTGTCATCTGATCGCACCACAACATCGTTGGGGCTGTTGAACCGCTTTCCCTCGAAATGACTGGCCAGAGTCGTAACCGACCCATCATGCTCAATCCGGGTGACACTGCGCGTCCCATGCTCACAAGCCACGATCCGCCCTTGCCGGTCGAGCGTTGAGCCATTCGTGTAGCATCCGAGGCCTGAGCGGATGTCTCCGACTGCTCCGGTCAGTTCGTCCCAACGGAGCCGTCGATCGTTGGGAATGTCGCTCCAGATCAGGCATCTGAACGTCGGAGAATACACCGGTCCTTCTGTCCATTTGCCGCCTGTCCAGATTTGGTCGATCGGCTCATCCAGTTTGATGCTGCGTTTGAACCGATCATCACGGATTTCGTAGGTGTCTGTCTTGGTCATTGCAATATCGACTTGGGTTGCTACAAATTACATAGCAATATAGGTTGCTACAGAAAGTATAGCAAGTGACTAAGATACCGATACCAGGTCAGCCTGTTCGTGGTTCAAAAAGCGGCGCGCCCATTATGGCTCTGTTCGACCTGCTTGGACGGCACTGGGCTATGGGAGTCCTTTGGACGTTGAGCGAGGCTGGCCCATGCACATTCCGAAAGCTGCAAGAAGAGTGCGAAACAATCTCACCTGCGGCACTCAACACCCGACTGAAAGAGCTTCAAGCGGCGGGATTTGTTCATCGCGTTGCTGAAGGATATGCGTCGACTGATCTGGGACAACACCTCTATGATCATCTTTGCCCACTCGGAGACTTCAGTAAGGAATGGGCAAAACACTTACACGCTCAGGAATAGGAGAGCGGACGCTCAGAATCATAGATTGAAGGTTCGGTTTGTCCTGCGATCCAGCTCTCTGTCACCGCTGAGTTCGTGCAGATACAGCGAACAGCTGCTTTGCGGATTCGACCGCTGCATCCAAGTGGTCTGCCAGATGTCTCCTTCGGGCCATGAGCGGCTGATTGGATTAGTGAACCTGCACTGGATTCAGGTTGCGCAGTTTCTCGGGATTTCTCATGATCAGGATCTCCTGAACGAATCCAGCCTCGTCAAAGGTTGCAGAGACAACCGAACTTGTCTGCCCATCAGCCTGAATCAAAACGCCGTGTGCTCCATTCAGATCTGCCCGCGTCCAGTCAAGCTCTGCCCAGTAGCGCCGTAATTTGCGAGAAACGAAATCGCAGATCGCGTCCCGGCCAAGGATCGGATCACGTATCGCCGCCACCTTGCCACCACCGTCTGTGCTCAACCTTGCATCCTGAGCCAGCATTTGGGCTAAGGCACCGAGCTCGCCGGTTTCCACGGCTGACTGAAACGCTGTCAGGAACTCTTCCTGGCGCGGTTCTGGTGTTGCGTGGCGTGTCTTTGTTTGGCTGACGCTTGCACGAGCTCGCGACACCAGTTTTCGACCGCCGGATTCAGATATGTCCAGGGTCTCCGCAACTTCGCCATAAGTAAGATCGAAGATGTCGTGCAACAGGTAGGCCGCGCGTTCCTTCGGGGTCAGCCGTTCCAGCATCATCATGAACGCCATCGACAGAGATGAGGCCAGCTCAACCCGCGTCTCGGCCTCGGGCGGCATGACACTATGCGATCGTTCGGTGGCCGGATCATCGTGATTTCGCAAACGCTGTCGCGCCTGCAGGACATCTATGGGCATGAAGGTGTGCGGGCGATGCTGGCAAACGCCGGGACGCAAATGTTTGCGGCCTCTGAAGATTCAGAGGTACGCGAACACGTGTCCAGGTCCATCGGGGACAAAACCGTCATGAGCAAATCGAAGTCTCGGGCGCTTGGTAAAATGGAAATGGGCAGCATATCGGAACGAGAGGAAGGCATTCGCCTGCTGCGGCCCGAACACGTTGGCCGATTGCCTGAAAATGAGGTTGTACTGATCCGCGAAGGCAAGATGCCGGTGATTGCAAACAAGATCCGATACTTCGAAGATCCGTATTTCATGCAGTTTTTGGGCGGCGATAGTCCGAAGATCAAAGGCACACACCTCGATCTTGCTGCAGATCAAGCCAGGGACACAGCAAAGGCGTTGGCTGAAGCGAAACCGGCCCCTGCCCCGGTAAAAGAGGTTTCAGAAAAAGATCAGGAACTTCAGGCGGCATTTGATGCACAGCGCACGGTCGCAAAACGGAAAAGCCGGTCAGCGAAGGATATGGCGATGGAGAAAATGAGAGCCAAACGGCCACCAAGCAGACCTCCGCTGCTTTTGTAGCACTGGGCCTCAGAGACGGCAGTAGCGCGTCGAAACCAGACCTTGCATAGTCGAGCGGATGGCCCAAAAGTTGCTCTCAACCAAGTGACGAACATGGTGCGGTGCGGTCAAGCAAACCTGCCGTTCGCAGTTTCCTACAGAGTCTTTTTTCGGAACCAAGAATTGCTTTAGGATTGCGTAAACTACGTTGGTTCATCACTTTGAGACAAAGTTATCCAAAGCAAGATTGAAAGAGAAATGAATGAAACGCCTGTTTCCATCTCTGCCGGAGAACGCGACACTCGGAAGTGTTTATCAAGCCTTTCCGGACAAACTTTCTCCGCTTTGTGCGTACGAAAGCCTTGTGATGAGGGGCGAGAGCGACCTCTCGGTTGCTGAACGTGAATTGATTGCAGCCTATGTCTCTGGCTTGAATGCTTGTGCGTATTGCCATGGGGCGCACATCGTTTTCGCCAAAGGCTACGGCATTGAGGTCGAGACAATCGAAGCACTGATGGAAGACCGCGATACGGCACCGGTCGAGGATCATTTCAAACCGCTACTGGCTTACATTGAAAAGCTCACCGTCTCGCCATCACGAATGACGGAAGCCGACGCAAAAGCGGTCTACGCCGCAGGCTGGTCAGAGCGCGCGCTGTTCGATGCTATCCAGGTCTGTGGTGTCTTTAATCTCGTGAATCGCTTCATAGAAGGAACAGGTGTCCAAAGCCCTGGCACCGACCCAAGAGAAGCGGACGAAGCCACTTTAAACCGATGCCGCAGTGACAGCTTCTATACCGATTTCGGAAGAGAGAACGGTCTCGACATCCCTTGAATTGATGTCGTTCTAACTTTCGAACGTCGACAAAAAGTTGGTCCGATAGAACGGCAGATACGTCCTTCGCTCTCGGGGCTAAATCATTCGTCGGATCAAGTCGGCGCATCCATTTATTGTTGGTGGATCCATGTTCAAGACTCAACGATCCATCCTGCTTTTCGTAGATAACCCAATTTCTGATAAGGTTTGGAGGCTTGTGGGCTTTGTAAGGGGGGAGAGAGTTGCTTAAATTTGACGCTGAGACAACGAGATTACTTGAAATCGCCTATCAAGGAGCGGAATTGACTCGGCGAAGACAGGCTTCATTTGATGCGCTGTGCCCTGCTCCCGGTGAAACCATTTTGGACATCGGATGTGGCAACGGGATGTTAACAGCAGAGTTGGCTCGCGCAGTTGGCTCGGATGGTCATGTCATCGGGATCGACCCAAGCGCTGACATGACAGCAGCCGCAAGAGAACGATGCAGCGACTACGCAAACGTGGAGTTTCGTGCTGGGGCGGCAAATAGCTTGCCCGTTGAGGATGAGAGAGCTGACAAGGCCGTCTCGGTACAGGTCTTTGAGTACATCGAAGACGTAGACGGTGCATTGGCTGACACGCTGCGGTGCGTCAAACCCGGCGGGCGCCTTGTCATCAGCGATCTACACTTTGGCAGCTTGATTTGGTTCAGCGACGAGCCCGACAGAATGCAAAAGATGCTGACTTCCTGGAACCAGCACTTTGTGAGTGGTTCCGTCCCGGAAAGACTGCCTGCACTAATAAAGGCTCGCGGCGACCATGTGGAAGATGTCTTGTCGTTCACTATGACGGATCACCAGCTAAAGCCTGATGGCCTCGCAATCATGATGATGCACCTCATGAAGCAATACGCTGTTGCAAATGACCATGTTGATCCCACTGTTGCGCAATCGTGGTTCGACGAGCAGCTCAACCTTGCAAAAGTTGGGCGCTTCTTTTTCTCCATGACCCAATTTATCGTCGTGGTGCGTAAAAAGGGTTGATCGTTCTACAATGCGCCACTTGACCTCGGCCGTGCGCGCTAAACCATCGTTATCGAGCAAAGTTTGTGGCTGGCATCTGTTTACTGTCGCGACTCGAATGCCAAGAGTTTATGGCCGCCTCGCAATCAGTGTTGCAAAGACCTGATAGCCAAAAAGTATCCCCTCTCTTGCTCGACGGCGATACTCGGCGATTAATCCATTGTGCAGATCCTCCCCAATTTCACCGCTTTTCATCAGCACTTTTCCAGTCTCTTCGACCCAGGGGAGCATTTGGTCATTGTCCAAAACACTTCTACTTTGAAGGCTGAAGTCTTCGACTGTGAATCCCGCATTTGAGGCCAGGCCGCGCAACTTGGCGACAACAAATGGGTCGGTGACAAACTCGTTCACAAATATCTTGGCGCAGGCGTCCAGAGGATCGTTTGACAAGTTTCCCAGGGACGCTTTCGAAAAGTCAGCGTCACACACCACGAGACACCCTCCCGACCTTAGAACACGCCTCGCCTCGGTCAAAAGCGGCGCCGGGTCTGCCACATGGGTAAGCACCGTGTGCATTATCACGTTATCAACTGAGCCATCATCCAGGGGCAGCGACGCTCCTCCTGCGACCTCAAACTCCACATTGTCGTAGCCCCCGACCCGCGCTCTTGCTTCGGTCACAAAGCCGACAGACGGCTCGAAACCAATGACACGCGCGGGGTTGACCTTCTCCGCAATGCGGCGCGTGACGGCTCCTGCACCGCATCCGACTTCAATGGTTAGACTACCTTCGGCAAACTCAAGTTTGGCCAGATACTTTGAAACGATCTTTTCCATTGTGGGATCGGACTGACGCGCGTCCATCGAGTCGGCAAACGCGGAAATAAACTCCGCACCCGCAGCATCTACATCTTGAAACGGATCAGCCATCCCAACCACCCTCGAATAGCGCTCAGTATTTTCTACCGAAAACCCTAGCATCACCTGAACCAAGAACAAGACGTGCCGAAATGGGTGCGCACCACCTCATCGCCCACATTATGTCGGGGCCTGATCGGCGCCGCAAAGTAGGACTATTGCGAGTGCAACACTACCGCTTCGGTGATCTTGTGAGCACGGTAGATACGGTGCGCGTTCTTCGGCTTCTTGTGATCGCAATTGCACTCAGAATTAGCGCACAAGCCCAGGCCTGAGGTAATGAGATGGCCTCGTCAAAGGCCAGAAATCCCACGGCAAACATTGTGGGTAATTCGATGCTTCCGACGACCGCAGTTTGGGAAGCCCCAATGACCGGCGAGCAGATTGTGTAGATAAGCTGGGGCACCAGAGCGGTTACAAGTCCGATACCCACAATGAGAAGCCAATCGGATTGATCCCTTGGGAGAAGCTCTCCAACCTCTGCACCGAGAATGAGCGGCGCGAGGCCCAATACAGACCCCAGAGAAACTGATGCGATGCGGGCCAAGGGCGCAATCCGGGATAACCTGTGCACCAGGACGCAAATTCCGAAACCAAACCCGAAAGGAGCGGCAAGTGATATCAGCAGCGTTGGTAGATGCGCCACAGGAACTGACGCGGGCGAGCCAGCAATGACAGCGGCGACCACAATCAGACCAGCAGCTGACAAGGCGCGCCGCGTCGGTGCATCGGCAAACACAGCCCAGGCAATGACCAGTGTGAACACCGGATAGGTCATGTAAAGCACGCCGACTGTCGACGCAGGCAACTTCTCCAGCGCCGTTACATATCCGATCCAACCAAGTCCCATCACCGCTCCGGCTGACAGGCCCCAAGTGATCTCTCGCCATTCATGTCGGTGCCGGATGAGGACGGGAAGCAGAAGAAGCGCTGCAACAATGTAGCGATAGAATGCCACAGCATAGGGTGCTACACCCTGCTCGGTTAGACTGCGGCTGAAGTAGGGAACCAATCCGAAACAGATCGAAGCAATAAGAACGCCTATTACCGCAACTGCGTGGGGGATGGACGGTCGATCTTTAGCAGATGTATTTGCCATAGTCTGGAGCTAACACGCATTTGCGATTTCGTCTCAAGAGATTCGACAAACGACGGATTTGTTGCGCTCTACGAAACAGCAAAGTCTCCTTGTAAACGTCCGCTGCGGGCTGCGACCAGCCAATTATGCAAACAGCAGAGAACGACTGCATCGAGCCCAAAGCCGACTCACACGGATACCAAATCGCGCGATTGCTGCGTAAACATTGATTGGCTGAAACACTCTGCTCGCCTAGGTAAAACTACGGTTCGTCGTGCACAGAACGAGCATTTTGACCATTACTGGCGTTCTTCGAGATCATCGTAGACCCGCACAAAGTAGGGAAACTGAGCGCGGGCCAACATGTATTATTCGACGCTATCGGATCACAAAGTTAGTTAAAGATGCGAGACATCAAGACGTCCTGATGGCCCCCCTTAATCGAGAGGTTCAGCAACCCCGATCAGAGGGGTATTCACGGGCGCGGCGATCCCACCGTAGATTGCGACTACTCCGAAGCCACCGCCCCAAGTCGATTTCTTTTCAGACTTGTCCGTTTGCGCAATGACGTCGCCATCATTCCAGTTGTTTGCGGCCCAGACTGTGCCTGCGGAATCGACAATTGCGTCGGTGACCAATTCGATGATCCCGGAGGTATAGTTCCCGATCATTTCGCCTGTCTTCACGCCTTCGGGGCAGTTTTCGACCCGTGCGCCACAAATATGAACGACGCTTTCACCGACAAAATTCCCAAACCAAAGGTTCCCTTTACCGTCCACAGTCATCCCCCAAGGGACGTTGATCGCACCCGCGTCCATCAATGTCGCAGTCCAACTGCCCGCTTCTCCAGAAATCATGTGCAGTGTGCCCGTCGGAAGCTTATCTGCGTTAGCCACAAGGTTTTCATAGGCCAAGCGGAACTCATCCATGATGGAAGCCCCATCAGGGATTGCAACCAACGGAAAGCCGGGGGTCATGTTGCTTACCGCCCAGATGTTGCCATCAAGATCAGCAGCAATTCCGCGCACCCCGACACCCACAGTAATTTGCTCGGCAGATTTCGGATCATCCGCCGGGAAGGTCGTTACAGTGTTGCCCTTAGAGTTGCTGACCCAAACTCGGTTGTTTTTGTCGATGACCACACCAAATGGTCCGGCCAGACCTTCGACTTGAACGATTTCGCCACTGTTGGGATCACCACTTGGAAAGTGCAGCATTTGATCCATCGTGGAATCGGCAACCCAAACATCGCCGTTGATGGCTGTCCCAACCCCCTGAAGGCCACCATTCTCTTTTCCAAACGAAATGCCTTCTGGTCCGACAAGTGGCTTGCCATCAAAATCATACACACCGATATTTCCGGAAAAACCACTGACCCAAACAGCGTCTTTCGTCACCGCGGTTCCCCAGCCAATGCCGTCGACATTTACACCGTTAAAGCCAGTGATTGCAGGTGACAAAGCCTTGCCAGCAGGGTCCTGCTTGACCAATCCGCCACCAATGCCTTTTACGACACTGGATTGACTGCCCGGCATCCAATTCTGACCGCTCCAGATGTTGCCATTTGGATCGATGTGCAGTTTGCCCGGCGCGTAAAGACCACCACCATCGAACCGCACCATCAGCGCAAAGTTTGCGGGAGTGTAGTCAAGGTAAGGCACGTAAGGTGCACTCAACCGCTCGCTGCCGTCAGGAATAGGCCACGCTGATTGCGACAATTGAAACAATTCGTCGGTGTTCGTCTGCGGGAACCGCGCAACATTCGACAATGCCGAAATCGTGTCACTCCCACCGGCCAGTTCGAGGAACTTGCCACATTCGGCATCTTTGCCATCTGTTGCACACAACGATGTCAGGTTGGCCAAAGAGTTCATTCTGGCCAGCGACGTCGATTGCCACGCATTGATCCCATCAACAATTCGGTCGCCCCAACCACCGGTCTCAATATTGGCAAGGTTCGCTACGTTAAGCGCCCCGACGTATAGCCCCATTTCGGGTCCGTTAATTTCGCCGTCCTTCAGGAACGCATTGATTGGCCAGATAGACCCGACGGTCGTAATGGGCGTGATCGAAACGTGATCCGGCATGTCAGCCGCGTCGGTGACCACAGCCATCAGAGCCAGTTGATCCCCTTTGCGGGCAGTGAAATATAGAACATCGCCTCTTGAAAGCTCTTGCGTGGCATAATCAATTTCGAACGCACCAGTTTCGGAAGTGTTGGCAGAGGCTAGGTTTTCCGGCGCCTTCGCAGGGGAAGCTTTCCACAAGGTGACTTCAGCATCCGAAAGGCCCTGCTTGCCAACACTCACAGTGCCCTCAAGTGCCGAGGCAACACTGGGAGACATAAGCAGCAACAAGGCAGCCAGTGCCGCAGTGCAGGTCTTTTCAGATTTGGGTTTCGAACCAGCTGCGAGACCTCGCAAACTAAAGGTGTTGGGGTGTAGATTTGAAGACATTGGGGCTCCGATCAGCAGGCGACATACGTTTTGTTAGTTAGGCACCTTTTACAAACATTGTCTAAAGAAGTCACTGCTGCGTGCACTACTTTGGAATCTGTAACGTGTCAAAACGTTCCTATTTACGCTGCAACAGCATCAGGCGGGTTTGTCCGCATCTTACCAGTTCAGGCAAGGTGCCGCGAAGGGTCGATTTTCGACCCATCCCGTACGAAAGATTCCATGCCGCCCTGTTTTGCACCGAGCCTAAATCTGGTCCTGCTGTATCTGAATAACCTTCTGCGTAGCCCCTACAAGCTATGCCCCTCATCTTCATGGATGTGGGCGGCCTGTTCGCGGGTATTGGCAATCTCTTGCACCACGGCGGCAATCTTGCTGGATGAAACCTGATGCAGCTCGCCGACAACGGCCTCAGCGCGCTCGTAGCTGTCCGGAACGCCTTGACTGTTAAAGTGGGCAGCAGCGGTGGAAATATCCGCATTTTTCCAAGTCGCCGTGGTGCCGACCGAAACGCTGTCATGATCGTTGTAGCGGGCCAGGAAGGTGTTTCCGTCGAGACCGAAGCTGTTGGCGGTTGCAACAATGTCATCACGCACTGCCAGCCATTTCTCGGCTTCCGTCGGGTCCAGGTTGTCCAACTCGGCCGCATCCATGGAAGTGGTGTAGCTGTCGTCAGCTTCAGTGTACGCCTGCAGGTCGGTGTCGTATGGGCGCAGTTCGGCAAAATCGCCCTTCAGCTCTCCGATCTGGACATCCATTGCGGCGCGCAAATGCGGATCTTCGACCTCTCGCGCAAGTGCCTCCATGTTCTCGATGGAGTTCACGATGTCCTTGGTCTGCTGCTCGTAGTTCTTGAATATGGCCTGCCCCAAAGCTGATTGCATATACTGAACATAGCGATCACCGGGCGACTGGTAGTCATCGGAATCCTGAAAACCTTTGTCGCCGGACAGATCCGCAAGGGACGAATAGTATGGGTGATAGAGATCGTATTCCTGAGCATCACTCATGTGCTGAGAAACCAATGCCCGCATATCGTTCAGATCTACTGGCTCCCCTAACCGCTCGGCAGCCTCCAATTCGATTTTCAGTTCTTCGACCAGATCTTGTTGTGCCGTATGTTCGTCAACACGGCGGTTGGCCTGGTCCTCGATGTCAGCCAGTCGGCCACCAATGGCGGCATTGTCATACCCCATACTCCGATGCTCTTTCGTGATGATGTCGATCTGCTCAGAAACGCGGTCTTCACGCGGGGCGGATTGATCAAATCTGGAATAGGGTGCGAAGTGTTCGACTTCGTTCAAAAGATAGTCTGTACGCGAAACCATAGTTTTTCCTGTGCGAGTTGGTGGATAACTCTGTGATGGGCCGGCCTGCGGCGTTGGCGCGCGCATCAGGCAGACCGGGTGACGTCCTTATAAGCTGTGTCCGTCATCGACGCCGCGCCCTTGCAAGAGCGGGTGCGTTGCGTGGGCGTGAACCTCTGAGAGTTCTTCGGAGATGGCGATGATCTTGGAAGAGGCAAGCTGGTGCAGCTCGTCAACAACGGCCTCAGCGCGGTCGTGGCGATCGGGCAATCCTTGCGCCCGGAAGTGGGCCGCTGCGGTCGAAATATCCTCGCTGCGCCATCCCATTGTTGTACCCAAAGTGACGTTTTGGTGGTCGCCAAAGCGGGCAACAAACGCCTCGCCATCGAGGCCGTAGCTGCTGGCCGTGTCGGTGACCTCCTTGCGGATCGCCGCCCACTGTTCGGCCTCTGGATAATCCAAGACATCCATTTCGGCGGTGCCCATTCCCATCATCGTTGAATAGCGGCGGTCCTCAATGATGAAGGCTTGAAGGTCCGGATCATTGGTGCGCAGATCCGCAACGTCGCCCTTCAGCTCGCCAATTTGAATATCCATAGCGACGCGCAGATGCGGGTCGTCAACCTCACGGGCCAGCCCTTCCATCTTGTCGATGGATTGCAGCAGTTCTTTGGTCTGCGTCTGGAAGTCCTCATAGACCCCCTCGCCCAAGGTGTCCTGCATATAAACCTCGTAGCGGCGTGCTGCCGGTGCATAATCTGCGGACGCCTGGAACGCCTTGTCATCGACAATGTCAGCAAGGGCGGACAGGTACGGATGGCTCTGTTGGTTGTCACGAACGTCGCTGATATGGGCAACAACCTGAGCCTTCAGCTCGGGCGCGATGGTTACCTCAGAACCGCCTGTTTCGATGTGTCGCCGCAAGTTGCTCATAACTTCGGGCGACACGTAAGACGGGTCTCCCGGCGCGCCGTAATCATCAAAATGATGGGCCTGATCCAATAGGTATTCCATGCGCGAAACCACTGGTTCGTCTCCTTCAACGAGTTGGATGGCAAACTCTTCGATCCGGTCTTTGACAGCGTTGGCGCGCTCATCAAACAGATCCGACATTCTTGCGATGGAAAGAGTCATCACATCACCGGCCATGTCGCGGGCCGTAACTTCGACGTCCGGGGTGCTCTCAACAAGTGACAGTCCGGCCTGAACTTTCCACGTATCGGTCTCCACTTCCTGCCGTAATCCGCGCTCAAGGCGGGTCGTCGCGGTCAGCTCAATGCCGTATCCTTCGGCAACCTCGACCTGGATGGCGCGCTGAACGTCGATGTTCATGTCGCTGCTCATGCCCATAGCGAGCCACTGCCCATGCTCGACGCCTCGGTTGTTCACAACGATGTGGACATGGGGGTTGTCGGTGTCGTTATGGAACACGGTCAGGTAGTCCCAGGAATCGCCAAAATCACCGCTTCCAAACAGGCGATCAGCGAACTCCAATCCGGCCTCATGCGCGGCGTCCGGATAGGTGCCTTCGGGAAAAGAAACGATCATGTGACGGGTGTAACCGTAGTTGGTTTTCCCGTTGAAATCCTCGGCCCAGGTCTCGATCAGATCACTGACCTGATCCGCATCGAGCGGGGTCACGCCATTGTCCCGGATGTCCAATACGCCCTCTGCCCGGACGGTCAGATAGTTGATCTGGCGGCGCAGTTCCTGCGCGTTTTTGACCCCACCTTTGCGGACGTGTTTCACAACCGCCTCGGGTTTTCCAACCACGGCACCAAGCCGCGCCTTGATGGATGAGGCCCGCGAGATCATGAACTTCATGCGCTTGGCAGTTTGCAGCTGCTGGCTGATCTGCTTGGACCGATCGACACCCTTCTGTGCTTCCCGGAAGGCAAGCTCCAGGAAATCCCCCGCTGTTAGATTGCGAGCTGCGGCGTTCATTCTTCCGGTGTCCAATCGTCGTCACGCAAGATCCGGCGAATGGCGGCCTCAGGTTCCCGGTTTCGCCGGGCCGCTGTGATCAGCGCCTTCAGGTCTTGCCGGTGCTGGATGATCGCACGATGGAGGTTTTCGACGTCGCGCCGGTCGTCATCCGTCCAGATGACCGTGCCGCGCTTGGCCGATTTTGCAAGTTGATTGAGGTTGGTGTAGCCCCCCTGAACCTGCCGCAAGTGCTTCTGCCAGAGATCGACAACAGCGGGGTCAGGATCGAGATACCCGATCAGACGATAGATCAGTCGTTGGATGACTTGATTCCGGCTCTTGGCCCCAAGCGACTGCACAGCCTCCTCCAATCGCTCCAACGCATCTGACGGCAATCGAACAGAGAAGACAGTGGTGTCGGCGGGCTTGCTCAATATATACCTCTGGTTGTATTTGTTACTTGTAACACAACTACCTTATCCTGTCATACTCTCCAAGAGGAAACCGGGGGTGATTTCAGAAATCCGCATTTTCTCAAATTGCCCTCGGAACAGTTTTGCTCTTGGAGGCAATCTCCACGCCGGGGAAAGGGTCCCGCCCCTTTTCCAGCCAGCAGGCGTGGGTGCCGGTGGACTGGCGCAGGGCAATCACGCAAAGCGGGAGCTGCCCGAACAGCGCCCGTCACATTCCGGCACGTTCAAGGTCAGTATGGCATTTTCCGCGCGCCTCAGCGCGCTCTGTTTCCCGCCGCTTGCGCGGCGGGTTTGGCAGGGTTGTCTGCTGCCGCGTCGCGGTGGGACAGTACCCCTGCCCGGCCGTTGGACCGCGCGCCACCTTTGGCGCATATGTGGTCCGGCCTGCGGCCGGAGCAGAAGAAAGGGCGGCTTGCGCCGCCCTGCCCTCTGCTCATTCGGTGACGGGATCGTCATCGGTGCGCTTCGGGAAAGCCACCATCTCGACGCCGGGGAACATGCTGTGCTTGACCTGGATCGAGGTTATGGTGCCGGCCTCAACCTACAAGGCGCTTGCTGAACTGGGTCGGGCCATCAAGACCATCTTCCTGTGCCGCTATCTCCGATCCGAGGGTTTCCGCCGCGAGATTCATGAAGGTCTGAATGTGGTCGAGAACTGGAACAGTGCCAACGGTTTCGTGTTCTTTGGTAAAGGCGGAGAGATTTCCAGCAACCGGATTGCCGATCAGGAAGTCTCGGCCCATGCCTTGCATCTGCTCCAAGCATCCCTTGTCTATGTAAACACGCGTATGGTGCAATCCGTGTTGTCAGAACCGGGATGGGCAACCCGCTTGTCCGAGCGGGATTACCACGGCCTGACGCCACTGATCTATTCCCATATCAATCCGTATGGCCGGTTCGATGTCGATTTGGAAAAGAGGATCGACTTCGGAGCAAGGGCGGCCTGATCTGTGCGTCACAAAAGGGTACACCCGCAGGAGACAGGCCGCTGTGACAGCCCAATATGTCACAAATAGGTGGCTATGCGCCCATTGTTACAGTATCAGGGTGCAAACTACCCTAATGTGACAGTTTCCCATGCCCAAGATCGGTTACGCCCGTGTCAGCTCATCAAGTCAGGATCTGGATATTCAGAAAGCCCAGCTAGAAGCCTCGGGCTGTGAGGTCATCCGCTCGGAAACGGTTTCCGGCGCGTCTCGTGATGATCGTTCTGAGCTGGCAACGGTGATGGAGTTCCTGCGCGATGGGGACGAGTTGGTGGTGCATCGTTTGGACCGCCTTGGCCGATCCACTCGTGATGTATTGAATCTGGTGCATGAACTGGACGCCAAAGGTGCATCGCTGCGCGTGCTTGAACCCGAAGTTACCACGACCGGAGATATGGGCCGCATGGTCATTACCGTTCTCGGCATGGTGGCGGATATGGAGCTCAAGTTCATCCGCGACAGGCAGCGCGCCGGGATCGAGGCCGCTAAGGGCAAGGGCGTCTACAAGGGGCGGCGGAAATCGGTTGATGATGAGGAAATCCGGCGATTGGCTAACGAGGGCACCGCAAAAGCCCAGATCGCGCGTGAACTAGGGATTTCAAGAATGACCGTATACCGGGCGCTTGCTGATACAGACGTCTGAACCAGCCCTTCGTGTTTCGCGCGGCGGAAGTCTTCGGAGCGAAGATACCCGCCAAGGAAGATGGATTTGACGCAAGAGTTATACGATGCGGCAAACGAGATTTCGGAAGGGGTCAACTTGAGCGACAAAACCGTGTTCCTTCAGGGTGATTCAACAAACCTTTCTTTTCCCGACAACCATTTCGATGGTGCGGTTCCAGTTCACGTCGCTATGAACGTCCCGGAAAAGGCTACGGTCTATGCCGAGGCGCGACGTTTTCTCAAACCCGGCGCAAGGTTTTGAATTTATGACATTTTGCAGGGAGAAGGCGGTGAGTTTTGTATCCGGCACCTTAGGCTTCAGAACCTTCGATCAGTCATCTCGCGACATCCGAGGAAATGTCCACGCATCTATTGGCCGCTGGTTTCAAAATTCTGAGTGAAGCGGACTCAACTTTGGAAAGTCACAGCTGGCTCAAGGAAAGAGCCGAAGCACCGAAGCCTGACAAACGACTTCTGGTGACGATCCAGCTATTGTTCGGAGCCGTTCGTGGGGAAATGACAAAGAACCAACTCCGGGGCTTCATGAATGCCGGATGCTAACCTGCTCCTTAATTTGTGAAGCCTAATCAACCGTTTCCGCATTGTCCGTTTCTCAGAAACTGAAAAACCTGCTGGTGAATATCCTGCGTGGATGGCACCTGCATAGCAAGACATTGATCCACGTGGTCATTGCGTCCACGCTTCAATGGCGTAGTCTCTTTTCACCCGAATTGGCGTAGTTGTCCCATGATAGACAATCATCAAAGCCTGCCCCAAGAGTCCGCCGATAGAATAACAAAACCCTTCGCTCGCTTCCTAGAGATCCAAGCGGCCGCGAGTGGGCTCCTGTTCCTGGCTGTTCTGCTGGCTTTGGCGCTGGCAAACTCGCCTTGGCAAGAAGGCTTCCTGGGCTTCTGGAAGACCCCAATTGGCCTGACATTCGGTTCGTTCGATTTCACCCGCTCGCTGCGACACTGGATCAACGACGGGCTGATGACCCTCTTCTTTTTCGTGCTTTCTCTGGAGCTCAAGCGCGAGATCGTACTGGGCGAATTGCAAAACCCGCGACAGGCCGCCCTGCCATTCGCGGGCGCTTTGGGCGGCATGGTGGTGCCGGTCGCGCTCTATCATTTGTTGATGTCCGGGCAGCCCGGGGCGCACGGCTGGGGAACCGTGATGGCAACCGATACGGCGTTCGTGATTGGGTGCCTGGCGCTTTTCGGAAGGCGGATCCCGTCCACCTTGCGTCTGTTCCTTCTTTCTCTGGCCATTTTTGACGATATTGGCGCAATTCTCGTAGTCGCCTTCGGTTACGGGGAAGCGTTGAACTGGTCGGCGCTCGGTTTGGGTCTGCTGGGAATTGGTATCGTCGCAGGCGCCTCGCGCGTCGGGATCAGAAGTGTCCCGGTTTTTTTTCTTCTCGGTGCGGCAGTCTGGCTATGCATCGACGCCTCCGGCGTTCACGCGACCAGCGCAGGGGTCATTCTGGGCCTTATGACGCCGACGCGCATATGGGTAAGCGATGCCCGGCTGCATGCAATCCTTGGGCGCCTACGCGCCGTTCCGGCCGGCGATCGGCAGCAGGGAGATACCGCAACCCGCCATAACCTGCGCCAAGCAAGCAGAGCGGTCACGGAGGCACTCTCGCCAGTCGAACGGCTCGAGACAATGCTGCACCCTTGGGTCGGCTTTGCAATCATGCCGATCTTCGCGCTGGCAAATGCCGGCATCACGGTTCAGGGTGCCGATTTCGAACAACCGGTCTCCTTGGCGATAATTGTCGGCCTGGTGTTAGGAAAACCGATCGGCGTCCTCGGGTTCAGCTGGCTAGCTGTCCGATCAGGCCTGGCAGTGTTAGCGCCGGGCTTGTCGGGGCCGTTAATTCTGGCCGGCTCGTTTCTAACTGGTATCGGTTTCACGATGTCGCTGTTCATAGCGGGCTTGGCCTTCGATCCGGCGACGCTGAATGCCGCAAAGCTTGGAATTCTCTCAGGATCAGCTATTGCCGCAACGGCCGGGATCCTCATGCTGCTCCTGCTGACAATTCATGCAGCGCGCGCAAAATGCGCTACAAGCACCGCAGAACAAGACCGGATACCCTAGAATGGGAAGAATACCGGGATCACCCCGACCACGGCTGCGCCGACGATAAGATTCATCGGAACGCCGATCCTGAGGAAGTCGGAAAACCTGTAGTTCCCTGCGCCATATACCAATGTGTTGGTCTGATAGCCGACCGGAGTGGCGAAACTTGCACTTGCGCCAAACATCACAGCGACGACGAACGGCTTTGCGTCGACACCGAGTTGTTCCGCAACACCGATCGCGAGAGGTGTAACGACGACGGCAACGGCGTTGTTGGTAACCGCCTCGGTGAGCGCCGAAGACAGTATGTAGATCGCAGCGAGCGTAACAATTAGGGGCAACTCTACGAGAGTCGGCACCAATGTCTCCACGATCAGGTTGACAGCTCCTGCATTCTGCATACCGCTTCCGACGATTAGCATGGAAAAGATCAGCACAAGGACGCTGGCGTCGATGGACGCCCAGGCTTCGCCGCTGTCGATGCACCGGAGCACGAGGATGGCAGCGACCGCGACAAGGGCAAGCACGCTGATCTCGGCGAACCCGGCTGCGGCGAGCGCCACAACCGCGAAAAGCGCGAACAGAGCTAGCGGCGCTTTCCCGCGGCGGAAGGCGCGGCCCCCGGCATCCGTGATCGCGGCAAGATCGCCCGCCTCGGTCATTCGGGCAAAGCCTTCAGGTGTTCCTTCCAAAAGCAGCTTATCGGCGGGGCGCAAAAGCGCCGTCGACAGGTCGGGTCCAAGCACTTCCCCATGTCGATGGGCGCCAAGAACACGCATGCCGTATCGGTGCCCCATGGCAAGCTGGGCAATGCGCACTCCGCGGCTTCGGCGTGAAAGCGTCACGATAGCTTCGGCGACGATCAGCTCCGAGGTGTTTTCGGCCGCTGGCCCCTGGCGCAACCCGACTTCGATCCCTTCAAGTTTCCTGAGGGTGAGCAGTTCTGATGTCGCAACCTTGGCAATGATCCTGTCGCCCGGTTCGAGTATGTGTTCACTCAATCCCTCTCTCTTGACTCCAGACCGCGCACGGATGCCGACGATTTCAACACCTCTTCGGCTGAGGGCGGCGATTTCATGAATCGTTCGACCAATATTCGGGTAGTCCTCTTGCGGGCGTACCTCGGTCAAAAAAGTCGCTTTATCGTCGCCGCCCTGTTCCGCAATATCCTTTCGGTCCGGCAGTAGGACAGGTCCAAGCAGGAGGAGCGCCACACCGCCTGTGGCCGCGGCCACCAGACCGACCGGTGTGATCTCGAAAATTGAAAACGGTTCCAAGCCAGACGCCTGGGAAACGCCGTCCACCAGAAGGTTGGTCGACGTGCCGATCAGAGTACACGTCCCGCCCAGGACGGACATGTAGGATAGCGGAATCAACAGGCGTGTCGCAGCAAAGCCCAGGCCTTGCGCCAAACGAATGGCCACCGGTATGAGAACGATGACGACCGGCGTGTTGTTAACCAGACCCGAGGCGACTAGCGTCGCGATGAGAAACGCCGCTATACCAGCGACCGGGCGCTTGCTCCCTGCGGCGACAACCTTGTTCGCAAGTGCGTCGAGAAGCCCGGTTCGGACCAGCGCGCCGCTGATTACGAACATCGCGGCGATCGTTATGGGTGCAGGGTTCGAAAACACTGCCAGAACTTCATTCGTGGGGACAAACCCCAATACGACAAACAGCGCGGCGGCCCCCGCAGCGGTTACGTCCGGTTCGAAGCGCTCGGAAAGAAATGCTGCGAACAGAAGGATGACAATTGCGAGCGCAAGATAGGGTTCATAGTCGGCTATGAGATCAATCAGTCCGCCCTCCTTCATTCATACCTTTGCCGCTGACGATATGCCGGTCGCAGCATCCACCTTCCTGAATAGAGCGACAACTGAATAGTCAGCCCAATTGTCCCGACAATACTGGCTCAGAAAGAAACTCTACTGGCACAGACGTGGCCGTCCGTGGAGCAACAAATGTCCTATTGAGATGCTCCCAGTTTCCTATCCAACGCACCAATTCACTGACCAGTGGCAATATTACGCAAGGCTCAGGTGGGAAGTGCCCGGGCCTCTGCAAACGACAGCAATCTGCGGCTTTTCTCATCCCAAAGGTGCAGTCGCGCGCAGCGGAAGCTTTCCCAAAGCGTAATGCGTCTGGTCTGTGCCAGGACGTCGTGATCCTTGACTACGTCGTGTAAACGGTAAAACGGGATGCGGCTGGCCAGGTGATGCACATGGTGGACTCCGATGTTCCCGGTGATCCAGCGCAGGATGCCGGGCAGAGCGTAGTGCGAACTGCCGTGAAGGGACGCGTCCCGGATGTTCCAGTCTTCCTCGTGCCGCCAGCTGGTTTCCTCAAACTGATGCTGCACGTAGAAAAACCACATGCCGGCTATTGCGGCCAGAAGCATCGTCGGTAGGAAGACGAACAGCATTACCTCCCAACCGCCCAGCAAGACAATCACTGTCAGAGTGAGGCCAATGGCAACATTTGTCGCCATCGCACTCAACCAGTAGCGCCAGCCGGACCGCATCAGGTGTACTGGCAGCCGGTTGTGCAGGAAGAACGTGTAGAACGGCACCACCCCGAACAGGAAAACCGGATGGCGTAACAGGCGGTAAAGCGTACGGCCTGGCCATCCCTTCCCGCGGTACTCCCTGACTGTCAGCACCGGCAGGTCTCCGATGCCCCGCCGGTCCAAGTTTCCGCTCGTGGCGTGGTGGATCGCGTGGGTCTTGCGCCAGACGTCGTAGGGTGTCAGCGTGATAACGCCGATCACGCGACCGATCCAATCGCACAGACGCCGGTCGCGGAACAGGGAACCATGCCCGCAGTCGTGCTGGATTATGAACAGCCGGAGCAGGAAGGCTGCATTCGCCAACGCGAGAGCCAGTGCCAACGCGGTGCTGATCGAGAGCACCCACCAGGCAACCGCCCATATTGCCACGAAAGGCGCGAGCGTGACCGTCAGTTCGAAAATACTGCGAGAGGGGATTGGCTGCCGGTACTTCATCAGGGTTCGTGTCCAGTCTGATACGGTCAGCCGCGCCTCTTCCTGTCTTGGACCGGTTACACCGGAGGGGTATCCCGCGCCGGGTGCCCCGCCCGTGACGGGCAAGGGTCCTGGCTGGACCCGCGCTTGCCGCGCGGTCGAGGCAGATCCGGCAGTCTGCATGTCGGTTTGGATGCTGCCGTCTTGGTGGCCCATGCCACCCGGCATGTCCTGCTGGTTGGGCTGTTGGCCCCGTGCGTTATTCGAGTTGGACGAAAACGGCATGGGCGATATCTATCTCGCTGAAATTATGTGTCATCCCGGCGGCCTCCGAACGGAGTTCCCGCTAGCAATGATCCGGTTGATGAGAACCGCCACGGACCGATGCGCCTCTATCTCTCCATCAGTTACAGCCGCGGTTTCATGCGTCTTTGCAGCATCGCGAAGGATGCCCATGATCTCACGTTCTGCGAGAAGCTTGTGATCGTTCATCGCCAGCAGCATCGACTCGCAGATTGCGAGGGCCGCCATTCCCGAGAAGACCTGTTCGCTACGCATTTTGTGACTTCCTTCCAGGTAACGGTTAAAGTAACGCGCGACCGGGCGGCCTCGCTTATCACAAGCATCTTCGCAGAAAAAAGGCTATGTTGGGCTAACCGAAAGCAGTCTCTGCACGATTGCGTCTGGAGCTTTTCCGGCTTGTGAGGCCCCGATGACGGAAATCTTTGAAAGCCCGCTGACACGGAAGCTGCAAGTCTTCGTCGCCTTGTCTGACGATGAATTGGACGTTTTGAAGCGTTTGCATCTGCGCCGCCGGTCCTTCACCGCGGGGCGTGATCTTGTGCATCAGGGGCAGTCGGATCAGGCCGCCTACATTCTGGCCGCTGGTTGGGTGTGTTCCTACAAGCTTCAGCCGGATGGAACCCGACAGATCGTAGACTTCCAGATACCAGGGGATTTTCTTGGCTTGCGCAGCGTCCTGCTGCGCACCTCCGACCACAGTTTCGAGCCGGTCACGGACATTCAGGCGGTGGAGGTTTTGGGGGGCGACCTTCTGGAAGCATTCGAGAAAACGCCTCGCCTGGCGGCAGCCGTTCTCTGGGCAGCATCACGGGACGAAGCCATGGTCGTCGAGCACCTCGTTGGGGTTGGCCGACGCGCCGCAGATGCGCGCATGGCGCATTTCTTCTTGGAACTGGCGGAACGGCTGAGGCTGGTCGGAATGGGGAGCAAGAAAGGATTCACTTGCCCTTTGACGCAGTACCATCTTGCTGATGCACTCGGCTTAAGCGCCATCCATGTGAACCGTGTTTTGAGGCAGCTTCGCGAAAAACGGCTGCTGACCTTTCAGGACGGCCGCGTGACGTTCGACGACTATGACGGATTGGTGGCCATTTCAGGTTTCGATACGGCGTATCTGGATCAGACCGGCCCACTTTTGAAATGAAGGAGGCCGCCCTTCGCTAAACTTGGGCGGCCTGATTTTCTTCTAAGACGAGATAAGTCAGTAATAAGACGAGATAAGTCAGATAATCTCTTCTGCAGCCGCGTTGAGTTCCCTGTCCGTCTCGTCGTAGTTATTCGCCTCGTGCGCTTTCTCGGCAGCCTGGTAGTGTTCCAGCGCCCGATCCTTTCTGGGACCGGCAGGCGCTTTGTCACAAGCTGCTTTGACCGAGGTCATCTTCTCGGTGACATTGGTTTGTTCAGGCGTCATTAGAATGTCCTTTCCTGGACATTCCGAGAATAGGAAACGCTGGGCAATGCGGCTCGTTTCAAAAACCGCACGCTTCACGCGCTTCTATTTTGCTCGGAACTGAGTGCCGCCGGAGATTCGGCAGGCACGAAGCCATGTACTCATCTTCTCCGCCCCGCAACACTGACGCAGGTTAGCTTGGGATAAAGCCACACCGCCTGGGTAATGATCTGAGGGGGAAATCGGTGACGCTTGTAGCTGCTGGATGTTGAATTCATCGATGTCACCTACGTCCAAATCATATCATCGGCAACCGAACGACGGTTAACGTGACGACACCGTTCAGACCCACCGGATTTTCATGATTTCTTGGGGTCAGACTTGACCTGTTCCGGGCCGATGAAGGCAGGTTTGAGTTTGGGTTCGACTTCTGTGTCTTCAGCAGCCTTCGAATTCAGCAACGCTGCCGCTCTGATCGTCAGATCCTTGAAAGACATGCTTTTTCCTTTGATTGCCAACAAGTATTTCGAACTCGCGATGGAACATAAAATTCACTTGTGGCTAGTGCACATATAGGTGTTGGAGACCCGATTTACTATGGGCTACCAAGAGATCGGTTCCTCTATCGTGATTTGATGCTGCCTCAATTTGAGCTCATCGGCCTATATCACCGTTGGATGCACACGATCCGGTTCTATCACAGCTCCGTTCCAAGTTGTTTCACTGACAAAGACCTTTTCGACATCGGTCGCGTTCATCGCCCTCATGAGCGCACCGTAGTTCAACTGACACCTGATTTCGGCCCCAACCTGCAAAGCGCATTTGGAGGTTTCAGTGACAGTGTGATCACTCGTCGCGCCGACAAATGTGATGTCCGTAGGAAAGCTCAGCCCGCCAACATTCGTGTCCTGCAGCCCGACAGCAAGAACCGAACGGGACTTGCTGGAACTATCCTGCACAAGACGCAATGCCAAAAGAGCCGGATCAATCAGACGCAAGGGAAAGGGCCTTGTCTTGAACTTTGTTTCGATCACCTCGACCACAAGAGTGAACGCATCTGTATGAAGCCCATCTATCTGCTCGCCGGAAACGGGATCGGTGCCCAACAGGATCGCCTCGCCCAGGCGCAGTTCGTTGATACGTCCCTTTGTCGGTAGATCCAAAGCCCAAGGTAAATTGGCGGAACTGCCTCCTGATACGGTCTCAAGAAATGGGCCGCAAGCGCCCTCGATTTCGTATGCGAGCGTCGTTACGACCTCCATTGCATCAGCGTTCGGAGCAATGTTGCCCAGGCAGGCGAAGTTGGCACCAATACCTTTGAGAGCTACGCCAGGCATCTTCATCACCATTGTCGCGATACGCTCAAGATCTTCTGGCATTATCCCATCGCGCATATCTCCCATCTCAATCATCAAGATAACGCCATGCACCTCGCCTTTGAATAGCGCGGCTGCGGAAAGTTCCGCGATAACGTCTATCTCTGTATTGTAACTGGTTTCACAGGTCTCGATGATTTGATCGATTTCGCTCAGCATAGGAGAGCGGATCATGGATATTGGGCAGATGATGCCGGCGCAACGCATGCGCTTTACGTTCGCGACCCGGGCATCGGCCAACTGGGAAACGCCGCTTTCTAGCATGGCATGGGCGACGGCTGGGTCACCGCAAACAGCCTTTGTCACGCCTGTCACACTGATCCCGTGCGAAGCAAGATGGTCCACCAGAAAGCGCGTATTCTGGCGGATCTTGCACAAGTCGATTTCGATCCGCGGCGTCGTCATTCGGCAACCACACGCGGCAATGGCCGCAATTGGGGATAGGCAGAAAGAACCAACTCTGCCAAGTGCGCCGCTGGTCGGAGCAGAGCGTCAGTCACTGGGAGACAGAAGTTGCGTGAAAAGCCCCTGATGGCTGTTTCCACCTCGGTGTTCGTCATTCCTTCATGATTGAGCGTGACACCAATCACTTTCGTTTTGGCGAAAGCTTCGATAAGTTTTATCTCGAGGCGCGGATCGGGCATCGGCATGTTGGGAAAATCGCAACGGTGGGTCCGTTTGGGGGCGTGTTGCAGAATGACGGCGTGTGGCTGGCTACCGCGAAGAATGAATGCTGATGTGCAGAAAGCCGGATGGCTGAGCGCGCCTTGGCCTTCAATTAGGATGACATCTGGTTGTTCCTTTTCGGATGCCGCAACAATGACACGCTCAAGCTCGCCACAGCAGAACTGAGGCGGCACTGCATCCAAGGCAATACCATACTTGGCTCCCTGCATCACGCCGGTCTGACCGGTTCCGACCAAAACCGTCTTGATCCCCCGTTCATTCAGGGCATTCGCCAGCAAAGTTGCCGTGGTCCGCTTTCCGATTGCGCAATCAGTGCCCAACACAGCGATACGGATCGCTTCAACATCTGCAACGCAGCCGTCAAACAGACGCATGTTCTTGCTAGGCTGCGGCTTCCGAATGTCCCGAATGGTAACACATCCAAACTGGGCGGCTGAGCCAATTTCGAGATCGTCGCCGAGATATTCGTGTAGCCCACTGACGATATTCATGCCTGACGAAATCGCGTCCAGAACAACGCCTCTGTCTGCCGTGGACAATGTACCACTGGACGGTGCCATTCCATAGATCAGAGTGTCTGGGGCTACCGCTTCGTGAGCGATGGCCGCGCTAAGATCGCCATGCACTGGAATGCCGTTGTCGATACCATCGAGAACCTCGCCGCTGTCACGCCCTTCTAGAGTGCTGTCAATTACTGACAGAACACGAAAGACCTGCGAAAACCGGACTAGACCGTTTGCAGTCTTGCCGTCAGTCTTGCCGAAATTCCCTTCACAATAGACGGTGGCGGTTGGAGCGTCATAAGAGATTATCTTAGGAGGGTTGTCTGGACAAATTGAGAGTTCCATCGGCGGCGCCTGTGCTGCTCTTGCGACCGGTCTCTTCATTTGCGCTAAATGATCTTCCGTTTTCATGTCCGTTCCTTTCTATGTCGAGCCAAACCCGGGACAATGAAGCCACCAGGGTCAACGAAGTGACGCCTGATTTGGGATCAGCAGGCTTCGCGTTAGTTGTTCAGAACGCAAACGCCCTTTGATCGCTGGAAATTTCGGTGGCACTCCCAGCGGTTTCCGGCCCTGTCCAAGTGGGCGTTGGCCGGTAAGTCTATGAAAACGCATCCACTGGCAGTTTCCGCATACCCGCGGTCACATTTCCAACCTTGTCCATGGGAGGCATCGTCAAAGTAAGCGTTCTCGGGAACAATAACCGGTTCACAAGCGCCAACTCGCTGGAAGTACCCGCGCTCGCATGTCCAGGGTTGCCCATAAGACGATCCATTCAGAAAGGCATCGGCAGGTACCATGATTGGGGCACATATCTCACCTTCAGCCCGATAGCCCCGATTGCAAACCCAGACATCACCATAAGACTCGCCCGACAGGTATCCGTTGTCAGGTACTGCAACTTCCAGGCAAGTCTCGTCAATTTTCACGTAGCCGCGCAGGCACCGCCAACTTTTTCCTGAAGAGGCGAGATATCCGCCTTCGGGTACGGGTACTTCGACACAAGCCAGGCCATTTTCTTCTAGAAATCCATGCAAACAATCCCAGCCCCTGCCATAGGTCCTGTTTGTTGCGTAAGCATTCTGAGGGACTATAATGGCGACGCAAAGGTCGTCTTCGACCCGGTAGGATCGGTCGCATTCCCATCCGTCCCCGTAACTCCTGGAGTGTGCATTCTCAGGCATGAGGGCGTCTGCAGATTGTGCGAACACAGGGAATGCGAATGACGCGAAGATACCAGCCAGAATGTACATTCTTACCGAAAGCCGTTCTGACGGTTTCTTTTTGGGCAATTTTCTAGGTGTCATAACTGGCTCCCTTCTGACCTAATGGCATCGGCTTTTATTCTTGGGTTTCAGTTGCCCTGTTAAGGTCGTGTTGGGTGCGCCACGACTCAGGCCGTTCGTCTCGTAGTGGTGGCACGTCTTCGTTCTCGATAGTTTGGATAGGGTGTCCCGTCAGTTCCGCTGATTGAACGGCCATCGTCATCACAAAAGACAGCTTCTGCAGCGCCATTTCAGCCAACGGTTTTGGTGTGGCATGTTTCATCCCTTTTCCACCGTGTTTTCCGCGCGTTCCGGCGGCTTGTCGACGTCAAGGCCGGCAAGACAAGCTTGAGCGATGTCACGGTCCGGAACACCCGTGCCCGGAATGGTTGCCCAGCCTGTCTCCATGACGGCATCGTGGCGTTTGTAGGTTGTGGCTTTTCGAATAGTGTCAATATGTGCAACCCGATCCGGATCCACGCGTGCCATATCGAGGCAGACCGGCACCATCGCCGCTATGACTTGGTTTCGAGCCATCGCCGTCGCTCTGGTATCTGCGGTTCCGCCAGTCACCCAACCGCCCCATGAAAATCCAACCACACTGACAAAGACCGCACCGATCACGGCCCCATAGATGCCAGGTTTCAGCCATTCAGGAGTGTTCATTTCGAATCCTCCAGCGGAGAAAGCGCCGCCTCGCTATCATTTTTCAGTCTGGGTCAATGCGCCGGTCCCGGCGCAGCGCCGTTTCTAGGTCTTTCTCGGTGATTGGACGCTGTTCGGTGCGACCAATCTGGCTCCCTTTCCCATGGACGACCAAGTAGGTCCCAGTCCGGCGAAAGGCCTCAAAGCTGAGGCTTTGCAAAAGCTCTTCTTCGACGACGATTTCATATTCTCCTGCGGCCAGCTCGTCCGAGTAGCCCGGCAATACAAACGCATTGGCAAAAGTCACCATCGATCTCGACGATCGCGTGCTCATCCCTGACCTCCAGACTGTCTGCGGGTCTTTCCCGCGCCATTGTCACTCACCACCAGATTCCAGGGGCTACATGGTC
Organism: Ruegeria sp. A3M17; assembly: GCF_003318255.1. GTDB lineage: Bacteria > Pseudomonadota > Alphaproteobacteria > Rhodobacterales > Rhodobacteraceae > Ruegeria. The sequence goes on along the minus strand of NZ_QOCF01000002.1, from coordinate 14,436 downwards.
GAACGAACTCCCTCCTTGTATCTCATGATCATTCGACGGGCGCTGACGCATGTTAGTCTCGGCTACCGGAATGCAATCTACCGAAGGTCCCTGGACCGCCAACTGGACTGACCTGTGTAAGGGCACCGCGACGAGCGATCGCGTAAAATTGGTTAAATCTGAAAATGCTCCACCTGTGTGCGTCCAGAACTTCGTTTTGCCCGGTGCGTACTGGTCAAGAGCTGACCGTCAATAAAAGAGGAGAATAAAGATGTCTGAAAACAAAGCACTGGGTACTCGCCCACCTGAATTCGAACGCTTTCTCTATGCACCTGTCGGCGAAGACCGGAACGGATATGTCGTGACGGTTCTCTCGGCGCTTGCACGTCTTGGCCTCGATCCCTGGAACGAAACCGCCGAACTCGTGAAGTTGCGGCGGGAAGAAGCCTGCGCGCGGCTTGAGATCCTCCTTTCGAAATTCAGGGACGTTCCCGAGCTAAAGGAGGACCACAATGCCGTCGCGCAGGAATTGAGCCTGTTGCTTCCGGAAAGCCCACGAGTAACTCCTCTGACGCGGGTGAGCTCGACAGTTGCCAATGGTCGCTTGGTGTCCAGCGGTGCAATCTGGACGATACTCGCGATCGTCTTCGTCCTGATACAAATGCTGTTCATCAATTCGCCAGGATCAGACGAATGACCTCTGCCCATCAAGCGCCCGTGGACCACCGGCGATCGATTGTGAAACCTGAGGTCACGTCGGCGATCGAAGACGCGTTCCTTTGGAGCCTTGAGGAGAGGTTCTGGACTAGTGGTCTAGATAGCGCGCGCGCGACGACTGCACAGAACGCCGTCATGATCTTTCCCTTTCCGCCCGGCATCCTTCAAGGCGAACAGGTCTGGGACCACTTGCAACGGAATACAGGCTGGCGATCTGTTGTGATGACCGACCGCAATACGACGCTTCGCGGCAGCATTGCAATGCTCGCGTATCGCGCTTCGGCCGAGAAGGCCGGCGTGCCGATCTATGAGGCACTCTGCGCGTCCACATATTTGCAAGATGAGGACAATTGGCTTCGGATTTCGCACCAGCAAACACCCGTGATCCCGACTGAGTTGCTCACCAAATTCGTTTGGTCCTGATCCGTCCAATCCGCGGGCTGAAACAAGGTTTGCAGATCGGCGGCAGTTGATAGAGATGAAGAAAATAACTGCTGGTATGACCTGTGCAGGTTTTAAATGCCTTGTCATGTTCGAGCACCGGCGCAGTGCAATCTGTGGGCGTCGATCTCGCAGGTTTCGGGCATGTCCTCCTCCTTTCCTGAAGGAGTGTGTTTGCATCGGGTCCAAAGCACCAGCTACTGCGCATTGTGAAAGGAAAAACCACTATGTTGATACTCGATTTCCTTTCGGTCTTTCTGATAGCTGCCCAAATATTGGCTTTGTACCTAATCGCCTCAGATTTGATGATGAACAACACGCCGGTCGTCATTGTCTTAATCCCGGTGGACATTCGATTGGCGCGAAGCCTCATTTTTTGCCGCAACACGCCTGCTGATCCCGCTATCATACATGGCGGTTCTTGGAGGAACTTGCACACTTATCGGGACTACAACCAATTTGCTGGTTGATGGTGTGCCGCAGGCATCGGGAATCGAGCCCCTTTCAATTTTCGAAATTATTCCGGTCGGTTTGGTTGCGGCAGCCACGGGCGGTTTGGCATTGCTCATGCTCGGGCCTTTTCTTTTGCCCGATCGCGGGGATATTGCACGACTGGGCGCAGACAATGAAACAGCCTTCTTCACAGAGCTTCGTCCGTGGGAGGATTATCTGGGCGTGGGTCAGCGCATGGGCGGAATTTTTGACCTGAACCGGCGAGGCATGGAGATCATTGGTGTCCGGTCGCGATCCGAGGTAAAGCGCGATCGCCTGAATGAGCACGTTCTCGAGCCAAGTGACAAGATCATTGCCAAGGTGACGACATCGGAACTCCTCACCCTCCGTAGGATCGAAAGTAGCGAAGTTAGTTTGCGTCAAGGACCAGTCCCCGAGACCGTCACCGACGTGATAGTCGCTGAGGCTATCGTTACCCTTTCCCGTCGAAGTCGTGGTGTGCGAATTGCCCAGCTCGCTATGGCATGCGCGTCATTGGCGCCCACCGGCACGGGGAAACAATTGGACCTGACTTGTCAACGGCACTCCTGCGTCCGGCTGATACGCTGCTTTTGGAGGGAACACTTGAAGGCTTTGCGCAGATGACCGAGGCGGGCGATCTCGCAGCGATCACGGATGCCGGAGGCCGCGCTTTCCGCCGCGAGAAAGCGCCGCTCGCTCTCCTAGCGCGGTGTGTGGTCGTGGTCCTTGCAGCCGCTAGGATAGCCGAGGTCAGTGTGCTTGCTCTCATCGCCGTTGCGACCATCCTCGTATTGCGGTGCATCGACAGCAACGAGGCCTGGAGTTCCATCGACGCAGGTGTTCCTGTCCTGATCTTCTCAATGTTGATTGTGGGGATAGGTCTTCAAAACTCTGGGACCGTTGGCCTGATCGTCAAAAGCGTAACCCCGGCACTAGACGGAATGCCTCCAATTGTAACGCTTGCTGCTGTCGACCTATTGTCCTCGGTGCTGACCGAAGCAGTCACCAATAACGCAGTGGCCGTCGTGGTGACCCTGTTCGCAATCGGCCTTGCCGAATAGCACGGCATTGACCTGCGGCCCTTTGTTGTTGCGGTGATACTTGGGGCGAGTACAAACTTTGCTACGCCTGTTGGCTACCAGACTAATAACTTGGTATAGTGTTTCAATGCCGTCGCCTTTTTGGGGCCTTCAGGCGCTTTGTCCCAGGCGGCCTTGACGGAGGCCATGTGCTTGACGGTGTGGTTTTCCTGACTCTGGTCTTCATCATTCATTGGAATGTCCTTTCCTGGACGGTCCGAGAATAAGAAGCACGAGACTCATACAGCTCTTTTGGGGAGCTCCATGTTCCCCGCGCCCCTCTGATACTCAAAAAAAATGCCAACCAAATACACAGCGGACACATGTTACCTAACGGGTTTCAGAGCACCTTCGTACTGACGCAGGTTAGCCCGCTTTAGCCAGATAAAAGATCCGCGCAAGTATCAGAGCGCCCATGAGTGCAATCAGCATCCAATAAATCGGGATCTGCCTCTTCCCTAGGTTCTAGGCTCTGGACCTATTAACGGGTAGCAATTTCAACGGCAGCTTCTACCAGCACCGGACGTTCGTCGAAATCACCGCTATGACCGGGTTGCGGACACAGCCGCCTTTTGATGATGCGGCTTTCGCTTGCGCAGAAAATGTTCGCACTCGCAGCGGTGAGTTTTCGGCGATGCAGCGGATTTCACCAAACCAGCCGTTCATCCGTATCGATCCAGCCGAATTTCAAACCGCCCTTTCGCTGCGGGCGGATTTAACAATCGAGATGCGGGACAAGCCTGCCGCTCGATGCAGCCACATTAATGGCAGCTTTAGAAACTAAAGTTACCTCCTTTTTAGCTCGGCAATCACGATGTTGGCGGTTTGCAGTGCCAGCTCAATTAGTGGAATTTTTTCTGCCCCATTCTGTTTCGTATCAATCGCGGCCCAGATCAACCCGAGCGTAAGATGACACTCTCTAGCGAGTGGTTCATTGGGCTCACCAGGGACGGCCCAAACCGGGCTTTGATGGAATGCCGAAAAGAGCGCACACCAGCCGCAGGTTTCGGATGCGGCATTGGTTGGAATGGGCGCAATGAGACCTACGCTGCAGAACGCACCAAGGTCCGTATTGGAGTGTTTGGTCTTAGGGAAACGTGTTAGCTAACGCTCAAGTGACTGTGTAAAATTGGCCATTTAGGTGCCGCCCATATTGCCTAAAAATTCCAGCTAACTCTAATTCCTCCACCGAACTCTTCGCCATAAGTGTTCACCGTGTATACAAGGCCGGCGGATACGTCCCATGCACTACCGGGTGCGGCCCGAAGACCAAGTCCAACGGACAGTGAATCCGGCCCGCGATGTGTACCAACGAACGATTGGGAAACTCCGGGTGTGGAGGCAAAGGAGGCGTCGATACTATGCGTTCTTTGTGAGGAAGCGAGGAAATCGTGCTCATAGCGCGCAAATCCGATTGGGATAAGCCCGCCGCCAAACTCCGGCCCGGAAAAATTCAACCCGATACTTGCGACGAGGCTTTCTGCTGAAGTATCGTAAATATTTAGAGCTGAAGATGAAGCACCAGTTTCAGTGAAGCCATCCTGACTATAATGGGCGTAGCCCAATCCAAATTCAGGTGCGAAACTAAATGCACCTAATGGTTGCCAACCATTGTATTCGGCACGAACGGCAGCTTCGATTGTGCGGCTGCTATAATTTGCATTGTGCGTATTTGCACCGCTCCCAGTGATGGCTGTGCGTGTGCCATCCGTCTGTGCCCAAGACATACCGGCCATCCCTGTTAGCGACCAGTCGTCAACATCGTAGGCACCGTATGCACCGAGGTGAAATGCGGTGGATGAAAGATCCGACGCAATTGCAGATGTATGTTCGTCCATAGAATATGTACCATAGCCAACATATGCGCCGATCCGCCCTTCCGGCGAACTCCACAGGTCAGCGCCCAAAATAAGCTCTCCCAGATTGTAGTCGAAACCAGCAAGATTACCGTCTGAATCTACATTACCCGCGGAAATTGCAGTATCGATCCAAAAGCGCCGTCCGTCATCCGTGAAGCCTTCAGCTTTGCCATCGGCGACACCCATTCCACGAGCATTCAACAAGACCATGTTTCGGCGCTGATCACTGTGCTCTAAAGCGACAGTCATGTATGATGCGTAAGCCTCAGGGTGCAAAGTTTGAACCTGCAGTAGGTCGGCGTGCGTCAAGGTATTGTTGCTATTCACAACTAGGCTACCATAACTCATGGTGTTTCCCGTGCCAGTGGCAATCAATGGATGGTTCAGCAACCCAATATCCACAAAAGAAATATCCACGCGGTCATCAGCCACCGGATTGTTCACAATGGTATAGACGAGATTTGCGGGTAGATCAGAGCGAGCGGCACTAAGCTGCGTGGCCGTTGCTGTCATCGGGGCCGCGTCAAAACCTTGTACATTGGACGTCAGATCCGGATTATAGTCCGCCCTCGCAACAGTGTAGATACCATTGTTCCCCCCAGCTATGTAATCCGCCGCAACCGCATTCGCATCAATGGCGAAAGGTACGAACAGGACCGTATCGAATCCAGTCAGCGTTGAGGTCGACGAGCCACCCACATTGGCAACAAGCTCCCCTGCGTAAATGGTTGTACCCGGGGTGCAAATGCCGGCAACGCATTCTCCGGCGGGGCTGATGCCAACCCTAACTTGGTTGGTTCCTGCAAACGCGAGGTTCTCTGCATTCAGCACCACCGATCGCAATCCAACAGACACGTTGCCACTGGCTGAGCCCGCCGAAGATGACGAGACCAGATCGATTGTGCTGTTCGTAAACCGTGCAGTTTCAATGCCATCGGCGGCTCCAAAAAAGTCTCCGAAACTGGAATTCGTTAGCAGCGTGCCGCCATCGACGATCAGTCTGTCGATGTTGCGGTAAAAGGCAGCTCGGTCGTAAAACGTACCACCGTTCTCAACGCTGAGGTACTGCCATGCATCCGTTACATCGTCTCTTACCGAATAGCCGGTTGTGTCCAAAGTGCCGCCGTCAATTCTTACCTGGTCGACTTGCAGGCCGCGCCCCAAGTTGTTCACCCCACCGGTATTAGTTATTGTCGTCGTGCCCGCGCCAACTTCCAATATTAAGGCTTGCGGGTTGGCATCGGCACCCAATACGGCCGCTTCGGGGCTTCCAAAGTTCAAAGTATTGTCGCCGCTAAACGATAGGGTGCTGCGTACGCCATTGCGTTGCTCGATGCGCAGTGTACCGCCATCTTCAAGTGAAACCGTACTGTTGTTGAAAACGGGTGCCGTTAGGCGAAGTTCGGAAGATAAGCCATCCACCGTAACAGTGCCGCCATTCACCGTGGATTGTGGCAAGCTGGAGCCAACGTTACTGAGCAGCCCCAAGACGGAATTGTTTTCGATTACCAGGTTTGCCCCTGAGCCAACAGTCAGATTTCCTTCGGTGCGCGGCGTGATTGCCGTTCCATCGAATGTTAGATTGGCGCCATCGTCGACCACCACTGACAAACGGTTCAAGTTCGTTGACTGATTGCCAAGTTGGAGGAGGTTGTCGCCAGTTTCGGCGCGAATCACAGGCGTGCCGCCATCCGGTGCTGCCATGAACAAGTCTGTGCTGTCCTCAAACGTCAGTGAGGCATTGCGCAGCGCCAAAACGCCGCCGCGCCCAACGGCTCCATCCCCTATCAGCAGGTAACTAATTTGACCCGTGTGTGCTCCATCATCGCTTGCGCCATCTCTCAGCGTTACAGCAGTATTTTCAAGGGTAAGCCGGTCAAACTGCAACTCAACGACTGTATTGCTTGGGACGGTATTTTCTGTTGGTATATCATACGCGGTGATTTCTAAGGCTGTTCTCCCGCCGTCAGTTCGCGCAGAGCCGAAATAGGTATTCGCCCAACTGCTATTAAGCCCCCTTGTAAAACTTACGTTGCCGCCAAACCTCAGATGCCCCCCACGCGCAGAATTTGCAATCCAGTCGGAATCAAAAACCAGCCCATCATGCGACCCAATTATTGGATTGATCAAGCGGTTCGCGGGGTTTAGCCCCAATAAAAGACTCGCATCAACAAGTGTTCGGGCGCATCCCAAACTCAAGCCCGGCTCGGACGCGACAGAGCAGTAGCTTTGTGCTGTGGCGGGCACGGTACTTGCGAGGAACAGACCTGTAACTGCCGAAGAACACAGTAAGGCTGCTTTGATTCGACGTTTCATTCTGGGCTCCTCGGAAAAAATGACTTCCAACAATTTAACGTTTGTCGCGGAAAAGCAAGTATTTTGCATGCGCGCTCAAACATGCACTAAAAATGTTACATTTAAACAGTATGCTATGGCTATAGGGGCTACGAGGCCCACTCTTATTCTGTACCTGACCGTTCTTGACCCGGTTTGTCGTGTTTGACTGTAAGATCGCGCAAATTAACATCCCGTTGAGGAAAGGGAATCTCGATACCCGCTTTTGACAGGTCTACATAGATTCGAAACAAAAGGTCGGATTGCGTCGACAGCATGGTGTCGACATCGCGCAGGTAACACCGCAGCTCGAAATCCAGAGAGCTGTCCCCTAACCCGCGAAACAGGACACTGGGCGCGGGATGTTGTACCAAACTGCCCTCATCAGCCGCTGCCGTTTCAAGAATTTCTTTGGTTTTCTCGAGATCGCTTCCGTAGGCGACACCAACTGGGATAATCAAACGCCCCATGCGGGAAGACAGGGTCATATTCTTGACCGCCCCCCCAATCAAATCCTGATTGGGCACAATAACGTCGTGTTTATCGAAAGTTGCAATCTGCGTCGAACGAACTGCAATCTTTTTGACGATGCCAGAATGCCCAGAGACTTCGATCCAATCTCCTTCGGCAATCGGGCGCTCAATAAGCAGAATGATGCCCGAAACAAAATTCGACACAATTGTTTGAAGCCCGAAGCCAATGCCAACCGACAATGCCCCGGCCACCACGGCCAAGTTGGACAAATTCAGCCCGGCAACGGATACGGCAATCAGCGCAGACAAAGTCATCCCGACATAGCCAAGCCCCGTAATCAACGCATTCTGCGCACCAGCGTCCATCTTTGTGCGGGGTAGGACGGTCTCGCGAAGACCACGTTGCATCCAGCGTGTGATGACGACGCCAACAAAGAAAACGAAGACCAGTGAGAAAATGACGCTTAGCGACAAACGCATTCCGCCAACATCTGCCCCCACAGTAAGTATTCGCCAGACTTCTAAAACGTCCGAGGGCCGCGCGCCCCATGTGATCGCCAATACAGGCAGCAAAAGCGTGGCAATCAAAAGACCCACGAAGAATGGTATCAATGGCAGCGTGGTCTCGGACTCGGCGCTGCCTTTGCTGGTCAGAGCGCGGATGCTGCCTGTTAAGATCGAATACAGGAACAGTGCGATGCCCAAATTTGCGGCGGTCATGACCATCGCGTCGGATATCTGCCTTGCAAGGTAAACATAGCCCAGCAGCACGAGCGGAACCGAGATAAGCGCCACGGCGCGTAAAACGAAAACGATAATTTTGTTAAGGCTGGTAAAACCATCAGTAGACGGCAACGCTGTCTGATCGCCCGGCACAGCGACACCAAGCTTACCGGCATGTAAAAGGCCGGCTAAGCGCCATAACAATACAGCGGCGACAACGATGATTGGCGCGGCAACAACCGAGACTGTTTCGGGGCTGCGAAATGAAACCGAACCCAATGTTTCCGAGAACCGTTCGATCCCTTCGACAAAACCCAGCGCCTGGCACAACCGTAAACCCGTTAGCGCCTTTTCATCATCCATCCGAACCAATCGCCTGCTTGGGGCGAAAGGTGAAAACAACGTGTGTCCAAGCCAGTTGGAAAACACGAGTAGGAATAGAATCTGCAATACAAAATGGCCGGCGAAGTCTGCCGCCGACGCCCTAACGCCAAGCACAGGCAAGATGCCTGCAATTGCGACAATCCCGAATAGTGGGACAATAAGGCGTGAAAGGCTCGACATTAAAACCCAAAAGAAACGCAATGCACCAGAACTGCCTTCGAATTTTTTGTCAAAGAAACGCCCAACCAATGAGCGTACATAAAAGATCAAAAACAGACCCAAAGCCCCAAGGAACCCGGCAAGAGATAGGCGTTCCAGGCGGGCGTTCTTGAATTCCTTGCGACCCATTGCTTCGGTCAACTCGTTGCCAGCGCCAGCACCGTAGCTCTCGATCTTACCGATGCCTTTCACAATGGTGCCAGGCCAAAGGACGCTTGGGAAACGTTGAAAAAGCCTATTCCGGTCTTTTTCGCGTATTAGTTGGTCTACTTCGTGGATGAGCAGTTCTACCTGACTAAGGCGGGCTTGCGCTTCGCGGATCGGTTGGCTTGCCTGCTTGAGTTTTTGTGCAAGCGTTTTTCTCTTTTGGGCCAACCCTTCAGTTTCCACGCTCCCATCATCTGGAACTGGTCCCAGTGCTGACAACTGCACCTCGATCACTCTGGCTTCGATGCTCCCGGCGTCAACAATGTCAAACATTTGCTGGCGCAGGTCATCTAAATCCTTGCGCAACACGCTAAGAGCGTCGGCTGATGCGCGTCCGGTTTCCAGCGCTTCTTCGGCGCGCAGGGTCAGAGCATCCTGTGCGTTAGTTACATCAGAGTCTTGCGCCAGAGCAATTGTTGTCGAGGACACAAATAGAAGTATAGCTAATATCAAGCGGCGCATGGTCGTCTCCTCAACAGACTCGAGTTACTCGCACAATCTGGGGAATCGACCATTCCTGTCCAGTCAGAACTTTAATTGTCTTGATTGAGATGTCTATTCGCAATAGTTGCGGCTAGCTTTTCGTGTTGCGCATTACTTTGGGCATACATGACATCCGGCTTTTGGTGGAACACAGATGACAATGGAAGCGAAGATCATTCTTCTTTCCTTGATCTTTCGCTCGTTGAATTTGGAGAAATGTGTCTCTATTCCAAAGCCAGAGACATTAATCGGAACGCAGGACGTTCACTTGCCCGAACCCTTAATCAGTAACTTGCCGATCTAGTGCGAAGGACGGGTCAGGCGCATTGCCCCAAACCGTCCAGCCTTTTACGCAGAGCCTTCGTTTGTCAAAGACGTGATACCGGTGGTCGTTCCGTCGCTATAGGCAATGCACTCCCAGGGTGCTGCATCTGGGCCAACACCAACTGTAACCAAAGTTCCCGCTTCAGAAAACTCAGATGACAAAAGCCGAACTTCGCTATTGCCAGTCGACTGTGCAACCGCATTTAGACAAGCCTGGTCTGCCGGAGTAGGCGACAACGTCGCAGAGCCAGTGTCTTCCACGCACGCTGACAATAGAGTGCCAAAGATCACACAAGACGCCAGTTTAAGTGTTGTGTTCATGTTTATTCCTTTTCTGTGTTTTACGAAGTCATTTTGGTAGAACGTGTTAGATCGGCGACGAAAGCGATGAGACTTGCTAAATTTGAGACAGCGGGCCGCCGAGACATCTTAGTCAATTGCATTGGTTGTATTGGTAGTCTCCGTATTCGATCCAGTTCATGTTGCCATCTTTGAAGACGAGGAACTCGGACCGGTCTTCTCCCAACAATGCGACCACAAAACCTTGTGGCGGCTGTGCATTACCAAAGTAACTGTAGGCCGTCATTGCACGCGTGGTGTCGCCGTTGACTGTCACGATAGCGTCCCATTCGCCATCTGCCTTATCAAGGATCAGGTACTCGATCTGGCGTTTTACTTGGCCACCGCCGCAGTACACCACCCCCTCTGGGGCCTCCATGGTGTTGTTGACTGCTTGGGGTGCAGAACCGCAAGAGGACCGCAGTGATCTAATGACTTTTCCCGACCCTTTAAGGTCAAAAAGCCCATAGCTCACATCTTGATCCGCCATGGATAGATTGAGGATGGCGTTGGCTGCAATCTGATCAAGAATGAACTGGTAGTCAGCTGGGTCTTGGAACACAACTTCGACAGGGTAGTTATCGACAACCCGCAGAGTGGCGTTCCCTTGACCCGCTTGAAAAGATCCAACTTCTGTCGAGCCATTTTTCATAAACCGAATTGAAAGGCTTTGCTTTTTGACGATATCTTCGCTGTCGGCGTACCCAACAGGTGCGAAGCGCAATCGGTCACATTGCAATTCCAGCGTCATGTCGCCTGTCTGAATAAACGCATTTGGGGTCTGGCCACCGCTAAATCCCCATTCAGCAAGTGCAGGTGCAGCGGACACGCAAAACAGTAGACACCCAGAAAGGAAAGTATTCTTCATTCTTAACTCCTAAAAATCCCCGATTTCTGGGGTGATAGCGGTTCTAGAGTGTAAAGGTAAAGGTGATTGATCACCCGTTTACGACTGTGCTCCATAAGCATTCGTGCCTTCTTGTGAAGGTCGAGAAAGCCACCAAATCATCAAGACTGAAAGGCCAAGTTGGATAGCGTACATGGCTATCAAACCTGTTCCGCCAATAAGGGCTGCCGGCTCTCTCAGAGCCTCAGGATTCTCGCTGCCGGACTCGACGACTGAGAAAACAGCGACGCCGGTCAATAGCATTATCATTGTTGCGAGACTGAAGGCCAAAGGCAGAAGAAGATACCATCCAGGACGGCCTGTATCATGTAATCGACGCCACCCTGCGGCAAGCAAGGGAAGCATGATCGCCAGTTGAAAAACCGAGCTCAGCAAGTTCGATCCCTGTCCCGTTTCCGGATCAGTGCCAAAAAGGACCGCACCGAGTATCGCCAGCCCAACGCTGACCAAAATTGCGAACAGCACGAACCACCAATACTCTGATCTACGCGCGCGGCCAGAAAACACCACATACTTGGACAGGCAGGTCTTGACCGATTGCGTGAAACCCATTGCTGAACTCCTACTTCTACTATTGAATTCCCATTCAGTTCTTTGAATAATTTCCGACAACCGGCGGCAACGCAAGTTTTTTTGCAAAGTGAGAACTTTTGACTGGGAAACCGCGAGACAGATGATTTACTTCAAATCGAGCGCTCCCAACGCCAGGACGTGTCGCCTGACAACACAAACCGTCCTCTCAAACCAAAGGTAACAATGTCACACCCTGAATACATTCATCTGGTTTTGGGCGGAAGTGCCGGCGGCTGTGTGCGCGCCGCAGTTGTAACTTACGGCTTGACCGGACGTGTGCATGTGTTCGATGATGATCTGAGCCACGGCCCGTTGAACGACAAGCAAGCTCGAGCAGCATATTTCAGAGCGCTTTACCAAAACTATGGTCAGCTGCCTGAAGATCCGGTTCCTTCATTGGCCGATTTTGATATCCCATCAGTCCATTTAGCGCAGGATCTCTCGCCGGAAGTTTGCATATGGGCGGGCGAAAATGCGTCGGAACGAACGTTCATGGAGATGGCTTGTCATAGCCTGCGCGATTTCAGAGGGCCAGTGACGCGCGTTGGCAAGACGGGTCTAAAGTCACTGCCCTATATCGGCGCACAAACTCCGGCTCTATTGGCGAGCCTTTTTGATCAACGAGACGCGATAGACTCTATGACAAGAGCAGCTCTGTCTTCTGATTTTCTGCATCAGCGAGACAGCGGAGCAACACTGCGCAAATGGGAAGCAGGCAAGATCTTCGATGTTCCCGCTGATTACTATGATAGCCTGCTGTTGGCCTGCTGTTCAAAAGACTGGGTTTCTGCTGCACGTGTTGTCGGAACGGCGATGGGGCGTTGCGATGAAAACAACTTGTTGGGTGATGTGTTTCTGTCCGGCAGGCTTCAGCACCTAATTACTGAGGGTTTGACTGAAGCATCCGGCCCTCAGGCAAGTTTGCGTGACTATGACGTGCGCCTTAGCTAATGTTACAGAACCTTGCAGCAATACGTACCTACAAAGTGGCGAACATTAATTGACTTTTGGGCAACTGAGAACTTGTTTGAAGGACTGCGAATGACAAAGAATAATTTATTGATCGTCGCGGCAGTCATAGTGATTGCAGCTATGTCGTTCTGGGCTGGACTCAATTTTCAGAAGGCACAATATAATGATGTGTGCCTTGATCTTGGCGGGGGGCAAAATCCCGGGCAGCACCCTATTTGCGTCGTTGAACAGCAAAACGCAGCGCTTTGGCTGGGACCGATCAGGATCACTCAAAATGATGTGATCGAACTAGAGATTCAACACGGGGAGGATGGGCAGTCGCAGGTTCGACTTGAGTTGACATCTGAGATCGCAAACCCTCTGGCTGCCTTCACAGAGCAATCAATTGGTAAGAATATGGACATTCGTATTGGTGGCCAATTGGTCAACTCTGTGCAAATTGCCAGCGCGATCCAGGGCACGAGCTTCATCTTGGCATTGTCTGATGGACAGGCCGAAAAACTGAAAACACTGCTCTCTCCGGACTCAAACTGATTCAGAGATACGCCACTTGTTTGGGTGTCTAGCACCCGGTTCTGATCCAAAATGGAAAAATTGTCATGAAATCTAAACTTCGTTCCATCGGCTTTGTGGCTTTTATTCTCGCCGGGCTATCATGGCTGGCCGAGACAGCGTTTTATGGGGATATCGACGCAAACGGTATCCTTCAGGAAAGCTTTTTCCTCCCTCTGACGTTCATTCTGGCTGCATTGGGGATTGTATTGCTATTAGCTTCTCTGCTGGTCAAGTTCCGTCGATGATGGGCCAGTCGGGTCTCGCTGTTTCGCACAACAGCCAAGCTTTGGACAAAGACGTGAAAGGTTTCACATGAAGTCTCTTCGACTACGACTGGCCGTCGGCATCGCAGTCATTTTGGCGGCGGTTTGCGCAAACGCGTCAGGTCACCTCACTGTGGGGGGTGTGCAAGAAGGGCCCGGAGGCGAAATCGAGGCGTTGACCGAAGGCCAGTTCTACATAGACGGCACTGCCTCCAGCGCCAGAGTGTTCACGTTCTCGAACGGAACTCGGTTTCTCTATTTCATTCCTATGATTCACCAAGCCGAGCCAGCGTTTTATGAGGCGGTGGCTGGCGAGGTAAAGCGTCTTAAAGCGCAGGGTAGCGACCTTTTCTATGAGTTCATCGACTTCGAAGCAGCGACCCTCGCAGACAAGCGTAGGATCAGGGCTATGTATGGTCTCATTCCTACACCGGCTTTTTATGCGCAGAATGCATCTGACGACTTTATAGGGCAGGATAACGCGATGTTCTTGGGTTTTCCGGGTGGCAGAGACGTCAACGTCGATCTGTCTCCGGCAGAGTTGGCAGATGCCTATGAGAATTTGGTTGGTCCGCTTGACATCAGTGACGAGAACCTCACCACACCAATTGAGGAGTTCGTCATGCCAGCTGCGGATGTCACGCAACTTACGAGTGTCACAATCGATCAGAGAAACGGGCACTTAGCGAGGGTGATCAATGAAGCACAGAGTAGTGTCATTGTTCTCTACGGCGCGGCCCACGGCGCGGGAACAATGAAAAACCTGCTTGCTCTCGACCCACACTGGCGTCGGGAAAATTGAGTCCAAAGCGACGCAACAACGTGGGATGTTGGGTCTTGGAGCCTATTTTATAACTCTCTTACTGGCATTTTCAGAAGGATGCGCTGCTTCATCAGTTAGAGAGATGAGTGGCTGCAATGGGCCGACAGCGGCTGTTCTGTCAATTTCGACTAAGGTCCGGAAAGTCCGCAGTCTGTGAATTCGACCTCTGATCCTTGCTGCACGCTGCGCGAATGGCTGGTTTTCACGCTGCGCGGGAGCACCCAATTTTACGCTGACGCAGCATTTTCTACGCTGCGAGCGCAGGCAGGGGGAAATCGGACTCACAGAATGGGCTCGGTGCCGTCATC
>NZ_QOCF01000005.1 GCF_003318255.1 Ruegeria sp. A3M17 | reverse complement strand
TGGGCAAAACCCCCGGTTGGAAAAGTCTGACAACGTCTTGGCCGGATCGGTGGCGCACCAACCCAGATTCGTCTATTTTTCTTTAAAGTAAATAATTATTCCCATGGGTCAATACGTGTGTTGTAGTTGCCAAACAGCCCACTGCCAAATTCAATATCAATACCCAGCCGCCAACAACCCAAATCAGGCGTATCTTTTTCGTCCCGCACTGAGACCCAGTAGCCAATCTTCGACTATCAACTGCTCTGGAGAAGCACTGTTGAAAGGTCTTTTCAGCAGGTAGTATCCTGACTCCGTTCGCACCGATGCACCCTGGACTGGTCTGACCAAAGCGCCGCTTTCAAGCAATGGGTCAACAAGATGGGCCCAACCCAATGCAATTCCCAACCCATCAACCGCTGCCTGTACGGACAATGGGTAGGTGTTGAACGCGACAGCCTGTTCCATCGATAACGTTGATACACCATTGCCGCTGAACCACGCACGCCATGTCATCCATTCTGCATGGCCGCTGGTGACTTCAATAAGGTCAAGTTCCGGTAGCGCAGAAAGATCCGCCGCATTGGGATTACTTTTTAGGTACTCGGGACTGCAAACCGGAAAAACGGTTTCTCCGAACAGAAGCTTTGCCTCATACCCCGGCCAGCCGCCATCCCCTCGCAGAATTGTCAGGTCCATAGAATCCGACAGACATTCCGCATCACTGTCAGAAGACACCAAAGAGATACGGATACGGCCATTGGATTTGTTGAACTTGCGAAGTTGCGGCATCAGCCAAAGAGACGCAACAGAATTGGTCGCCGAAATCGAAACCGTATTGGCCTGATGCTTAGCCAGCATGTCGCGGCTGACATCCCGCATCAGGTCCAGTGATTTTTCCACGGTCGCCAACAGGATGGCACCCTGCTGAGTAAGGGAAACAGAACGATGCCCCCTTACAAACAAGGGCACGTCATAGTGCTGTTCCAGCAAGCGCACTTTGCGGCTGATTGCGGTCTCTGAGATGTTCAGCACCTTGCTGGCTTGCGCAAAACTCTGCGCCTTGGCAGCGGCCTCAAATGCCAACAAATAGTCCAGCGGCGGCAAGACTTTCCCGGTGACTGGCGCTTTTTTTGGCATTTGGGGGCCTTTTCCCGAGCTGGACGACGGCGCGATCAAAAACATTTGCCCGCATCTGGCAACATTCGATCAGGCAACTGTCTGTTAAGATAGCAAAAAGTCGGATTAGCCTCAAGAAATTATGGTCAAAGCCCCTCAAATTTCTGTTCTGCACATTAGACGATCTTAGGCAGAATGCATGAATTCGGGGCCGGAAGAGTCCTCAACTCAAAAATGAATGTCACTCAGGGAGCAAACATGAAACTTACAAACCTACTTTCTGCTGCAACCTTGGCAGCAGTAGCGGGAACTGGCGCGGCTGCCGAAGACAGCAGCGACCCGATCGTAATCCCCATTCACAACTGGTCCAGCCAGATCGTGATGTCGAACGTTGTAGGCCTGATCTTCGAAGAGATGGGCAACAACGTAGAATATGTCACCACCGACAGTCAGGCCGTCTATGAATCGGTACGTTTGGGCGATGTCGCGCTGGAGATGGAAGTCTGGGAAGGTGCCTTTGGTGCATCCTACCGCGCGGCACTGGAAAAAGGTGGTCTGCATGATGCGGGCGATCATGATGCGGTCACGCGCGAGGATTGGTGGTATCCGATGTGGACCAAGGAATCCTGCCCGGGCCTGCCTGACTGGCAGGCACTGAACGACTGTGCGCACCTGTTCGCCACAGCCGAAACCGGTGACAAGGGCCGTTATCTGGATGGGCCGGTCGACTGGTTGAAGCATGGTAAAGAACGCGCCGAAGCACTGGATCTGAACTTTACGGTGATCAATGCGGGTTCAGCCGCAGCCCTTTGGGCTGAGATTGGCGCGGCAGAGGCCGACAAAACGCCGGTTTTGGTCTTTAACTGGACGCCAAACTTCGCCGAAGCTGTTTGGCCAGGTGAGTTCGTTGAATTCCCGGCATGGGAAGATGGGTGCGACAAGGATCCAGCCAAGGGTCCCAACCCGGAAGCGCTGTATGATTGTGGCAACCCTGCCGAGGGTTACCTGAAAAAGGCGGCTTGGGATGGCATGAAAGACAAGTGGCCGGCCGCGTATTGCGCCCTGACCGAGATTTCTTTCACCAACCCGCAGATTGCTGAGATGGCGAAGCTGGTCGACACTGATGAGCTTGAGCCGGAAGAGGCAGCCGAAGAATGGCTGGACGCCAACCGCGCCGTCATTGATCCTTGGATCAGTGCCTGCAGTACATAATCCGGTTGCATCCACCGAAACTGGCGCGGCCTTGAACATCTCAGCGATGTAGGGCCGCGCTCAACACGAAAGAAAGGCAGCCATGTCCGCCTCAGCGCCTGTCATCTCAGCCAAAAACGTCTGGAAACTGTTTGGGCCCTCGCCAGAGAGCTATCTGAAATCTCTGGCCGCTGGCCGCAGTTTCGATGAGATCCGCGCGGATGGGTACATCGCCGGTGTCAAGGACGTCTCGATTGAGGTCGCTCGTGGCGAGATGCTGGTCATTATGGGCCTGTCAGGATCAGGCAAGTCCACGCTAGTGCGGTGTTTTTCACGCCTACACGATATTACAGGCGGAACGATTGAAGTTGACGGTCAGGACATCATGAGCCTGACTGAACGCGAGCTGATTGAGCTGCGCCGCAACAAGATGGGGATGGTGTTCCAATCCTTCGGTCTGTTGCCACATCGCACGGTATTGGACAACGTCGCCTTCCCGTTGGAAATGCGCGGGCAAGATCGCTACGACCGGCGCGAACGCGCACTGGAGGTCATCAAATTGGTGGGCCTTGAAGGTCGGGAAGAATATTTCCCGCGTGAACTCAGCGGCGGTCAACAGCAAAGGGTCGGTATCGCCCGATCACTGGCGATTGAGCCGGATATCTGGTTTCTGGATGAGCCCTTCTCGGCGCTGGATCCGTTGATCCGCCGTGAAATGCAGGATGAATTCCTCCGTCTGCAAGAAATGCTGGGCAAAACCATCGTCTTCATCACGCATGACTTCGATGAGGCGCTGCGTCTGGCCGATCGGATTGCCATCATGCGCAACGGCGCGGTCGAACAGTGTGACACCCCCGATCAGATCGTGATGAACCCTGCCACCGAGTATGTGGCCAAATTTACCGAAGATGTCGACAAGGCCCGGGTCGTACATGCGAAGGGGCTTGCAAAGCCTGTGAATGGTCATGCTTTGGAGGGCGCGCCGATCAATGGCGGCTCGACTATTCACGAATTGGCGCGTGTACTGGTAAATGACAAGCGCATCCTATTGCCGGTCGCGAATGACAAAGGCGTTGTCACCGGGGTTCTGGAACGTGACACCGCGTTGAATGTTCTGCTTGGGGCGGAATGATGGCGACGCTGTCCACCGACATATCGGACACAAGGGACGGCCCGTGGGGGCAAACCAAAGTCCTAACCGCGCTGCTGGTCACCGCTCTTGCACTGATCCTGGCTAAGGCAATTGGCATTCTGCCCGAGTGGCTGAATCGCATTCCTGAGGCTGCTATCCCGCCAACGGCACAGGTTTTGGACGCGATTTTCAACTTCATTCAAAATGACCTCGGTTTGATCTATGTCACCCGCTTTATTGCAGAAGGCCCGCTTGAGTTTCTGCTGGATACCTCGGCGAACCTATTGGAGGGCAAGCGTCGCTGGCCCTATCTGGGCCCGATCCCATGGTCCGCGATTGCCGCAGTGGCAGCCGTCGTCGGCTATGCCGTTGGTGGATGGCGTTTGGCTGCCTTGGGCGCGGGCACCTTCATCTGGACCGCGGCAATCGGACAGTGGAAAATAGCCATGCAGACGATGTCCGTCATCGTGGTTGCGGCTCCATTGGCTTTCTTGCTGGGTCTGGTACTGGGCATCGCGGCCTGGAAATACGGCTGGTTCGAGCGGTTGCTGAAACCCATCCTGTCCGTACTGCAAACCCTGCCCTTCTTTACGTATCTCTTGCCAGCAGTGATCTTCTTTAAGGTCGGACCGACAGCTGGGGCCGTCGCAACAATTACCTTTGCCATCCCACCAATGATCCTGATGACCACTCTGGGCCTGAAAAAGGTCAGCCCCGAAGTGATCGAAGCAGGCCAGATGTCTGGCTGCACACGCTGGCAGATGTTGCGCCACGTCTACGTTCCAGCCGCGCGCACCGAGGTACTGGTCGGCGTCAATCAGGTGATCATGCTGTGTCTTGCGATGGTTGTTCTGACCGCTTTTATCGGAATGCCCGGTCTTGGCGCGAAACTGCTGGCGATGATGGGTAGTTTCAAACTGGGCCGCTCTTTCGAGATTGGCGTAACCATCGTCCTGCTGGCTGTCACGTTGGATCGGATGTCAAAGGCCTGGGTCCTCAAGCAGCCGGTGCACTTCGAACGCGGGACACCGTGGTGGAAAAGGCATCAGATTTCGCTGGTCGCACTAGGTCTGTTTTTTGGATTTACTCTGCTGGCCCAGGTGTTTCCGATCCTCGCAGAAATTGGTCGCAAGCAGCATCTCAGCCAGGGCAAGGAAATCGACGTGGTGATCAAGTCGTTCCTGGCCATAGACGCGATCAAGGGCACAACCGAATGGCTGCGCTGGTTCCTGAACGTCAAGGTATTGATCCCGTTCCGGAATACGCTACTCGCCATTCCAACTCCTGCATTTATCCTGCTGGTTGTATCCTTTGCCTATTGGGTCGGTGGCCGAAAGCCCGGCATCTACGCCGCAATCTTCTTTACCATTGTCGCCTTCTCGGGCTGGTGGGATCGGTCGGTCATCACTCTCTATACTGTGATTTCAGCGGTCGCGCTGGCGACTATGATCGGTATCCCCTTGGGCGTTGTTGCAGCCCGGTCCAACCGCTGGTCCAAGAGCATCCTGCTGGCCTGCGACACCGCGCAAACCTTCCCAAGCTTCATCTACCTGATCCCCGCGATCATGTTGTTTGGGGTCAATGATGTGGCAGTTGTGTTCTCAATCCTGATCTTCGCCGCCGTGCCGCTGATCCGCTACACGATTATTGGCCTCAGTAATGTACCGCCGGAAATGACCGAGGCGGCAGACATGTCCGGCTCGACCCGTCGGCAAAAACTGATGTCGGTGCAATTTCCGCTGGCGTTGCCGACAATGGCGGTCGGATTCAACCAGGCAATCATGTTCGCCTTCTTCATGGTTATCATTGCCGCCTTCATCGGCACCCAGGATCTGGGGCAAGAACTGCAACGAACGCTGGCGGGCACCGAACTGGGCAAGAACTTTGTGCTGGGCCTGAACGTATCGCTGATGGCACTGACATTTGACATGGCGATCAGCAGTTGGGCCGAAAAGCGCAAGCGCGCTTTGGGGCTGGATTAACCGGAGTTTCGGAGATGAACGTAAAACCCGTATTCGAAGTTCCGTTCGAACGCAGCGGAGTTTTGGCCCCCGGCCTTCCGATCCTGCCACATGGAACGGAACGCCACCCGGTCCCCGGAATGGGGTCGCGCGCTGTTCCGGTTTCCAAAGGCGATACGATAACCTTGTTGGACCGCGACGGGATGCAACAGGCCGAGATGGTCTTCTTTGCCCCTGACCGGAGTTCTGATGCGGCCATGTTGGGTGCTTTGGGACATGGACGTCCGGATGGTTTGATTGCGACGCTGGCAAATGGATCGCCGTCTGGCAAGAAAGTGCTGCGCGCTCTGGAAGTTGCCGGATTTAACATCGGAAGAGGTGACGCGATCCGGGCGTTTACCGACGGGTCGCGCCCCGGTGACATGGTGCATTTCGTCGCCGAATGTGATGGCCTTCTGATCGTGGCTGCACCCGGGAAGGCGATGCGTCCCGAAGATAACAACCCTCCCACGGATATCATACTGTACATTCAACGCTCTGCGCCCGGTTTGGAAAAACCCGATGTGGGACCACCCGAACCGCTGGCCGATCCGCTCAAGGACTTCAATATTCAGCCCGGCAATGCCCACTCGTACGAGGTCAGGGCCGGTGAGTTCATCCAGATTGTCGATGTTCGTGGGCGTGAATGCTCGGATTTTCAGGCCTTCAGCCGCCGAGCACTGGATCAGGGGATCGAACGCGAGATTGATCCCACCACTACGCGCAGCCTGATGGGCAGCTTGTATCCGAAACCGGGGATTTTTTCGAAATACTGGTCGGTAGATCAGGAGCCGCTGATAGAGATCGTTCAGGATACCTGCGGTCGTCATGACACGTTTGGTCTTGCCTGTACGGCGCGGTATTACGAAGATCTCGGTTATCCCGGCCACGTGAATTGCTCGGACAATATCAACAAAGATTTGGACCAATACGGCATCAAGCCGCGTGGTGGCTGGCCTGCGATCAACTTCTTTTTCAACACGATGCTGGACGACACCAATGCCATCGGAATGGACGACCCCTGGTCGCGCCCCGGTGACTTCGTCCTGCTGCGCGCGCTGACCGATCTGGTCTGCGTCAGCACCGGTTGTCCCTGCGATATTGACCCGGCAAATGGCTGGAATCCAACCGATATTCAGGTGCGAACCTACAAAGCGACCGAAGATTTCAAACGTTCCTATGGCTATAGAAAATCTGCGGAGGCGGATGTGGAAGAAACCAAGAAAACTGCATTTCACGACTGCTTTGCACAGCACACCCGTGATTTCGTCGAATACAACGGATATTGGCTGCCCAACACAATGACCAATCATGGTGCCATTGCCGAATACTGGGCCTGCCGGGACAAGGTTGCTGTTATGGATCTCAGCCCATTGCGGAAATACGAAGTTGTCGGACCCGATGCAGAAGAACTGTTGCAGCTTTGCGTGACTCGCAACATGAAAAAGCTGAGCGTTGGTCAAGTCGTCTATACGGCTATGTGTTATGAGCATGGCGGGATGATCGACGACGGCACCGTCTATCGTTTGGGTGAGACGAACTTCCGCTGGATCGGTGGGAATGATACCAGCGGATTGTGGCTGCAAGAACAGGCGCTCAAACGAAATATGAATGTGTGGGTGCGCAACTCTACAGACCAACTGCACAACATTGCGGTTCAGGGACGGCATAGCCGCGAAATCCTTTCGAAAATCTTCTGGACCCCGCCTCAACAACCGACGATCGAAGAACTGCCATGGTTCCGGCTTACCGTGGCTCGGGTTGGTGATGTGCAGGGGACATCTGTGGTGATTTCCCGGACCGGCTATTCGGGTGAGCTGGGATATGAAGTCTTCTGCCATCCCAAGGATGCCGTCGAGATCTTTGATCGCGTCTGGGAGGTTGGCCAGGAATATGGCATCGCTCCGCTTGGACTCGCGGCACTGGATATGTTGCGGATCGAAGGTGGCTTGATCTTTGCCGGGTCCGAATTCGACGATCAAACCGATCCCTTCGAGGCTGGCATCGGCTTCACAGTACCACTGAAATCAAAGTCCGACGATTTCATCGGGCGGCCAGCGATTGAAGAACGCAAGGCCCATCCTCATCGCAAACTGGTCGGTTTCGAGATTGAGGGAGGTACGGTCCCCTCGCCCGGCGACTGTGTACGTGTAGGAAAGGCGCAAGTTGGAGAGATTACCAGCGCGATGAAATCACCCATTCTGGGCAAGGTCATTGCGTTAGGCCGGGTTTCGGTCACTCATGCCGTCGTCGGAGCTGACATTGAAATCGGGCAACTGGACGGCCAGCAAAAGCGCCTGAAAGCCAAAGTCGTGCCTTTCCCGCATTTTGACCCAAAAAAGGAACGCGTGAAGGGCAACTATTCAATTGTTGATGTTCCTGATGCAGCAGAATGACGACTCGTTAACAAAAATATTGGTCACAGGGATTCTCTCGCCCTGGCGCAACGTATGCGATTGTTTGCCGTGCTAAAACTGCACGGCATCAGGAGTTCTGTCTACCGCGCTCCAGCGTCCGATATCGAACCTCACAATGGTGTCTCGGTGTGTTTTTGGCTTTCACTTGTGACGGTAGTGTTCGTTCAACCGACCATTGGACTGGCTGCTGAATGCGCACAAATTTCTGCGCTTGAAAGCTATGATGACACCGGGATTGCGCCTGTTGGGTCCGTATGTCAGCCATTCGATGGCATGGGTAATTCCCGGGGCGTTTCGTGTTATTGGGAATTTCAGTTCAGAAGCGATGATGCCACAATCTACTTCGACGACACATGGGCTGAAGTGACGCGTTGCCGAGACGGTACACCTGCTCCGATTGATAGGCAGGTCAATCACCCAGACAGCTATGAACTTAGAGAATTGAACGCCGGAATTCGTGTCTATCGGGTTGCCATAAAAGACAAGAGCCAAGAGAAGCGCACACTGGTTTTCCTGAGTGTCGAGCACAACAACTGAGGCGACTGTTTGACGTCAGTGCAGTTGGGATTGGTGGAAACTGCGTTTTAATCACAACCTTGGGTGTGCAAAAGATTCTGTCCGTCGTCTGAAACTGTGATCTTTAATGACTTTGTTGCCAACTTTTTATCCCTCTGACTGAGGTGAGGTAATCGTGCTAAAGGCCTTACGGATTCAGACATAGGCTAACCGCGGCAATCATATTCAAGGGCATGCATTTTCCAAAAGAAATGATCCTGCAAGCAGTGTTCTTTCACCTCCGACACTCAATTTCGGCCGCCCGATTCCGATTGATATGGTCAGGCGGAAATTCTTGAAAAACATCATTGAGCAAGATCAGTGAGCGTTCTTTGTCGATCCGACGATTCAAAGCGATCTGAAGCGCATCGAAGTCGAACTCGGCAAACATTTTAGCGGCCCGCAAGCAAGCAGAGCCGCCCAGGGCACGGCTTCGACATCACCTTTCTGAGTGTCATCCAGACGGGCCGTTTACCGCGCTCGTTCCACCGTTCGTTTCGAACCATGGCAATCACTGGTCACGCGTAGGAACAAAGCTTCGAGGTCGTTAGCTTGGCTTTCACCAAGGCTTCTGCAAAAGTGACGGCGCAGGCAACACCATCGACGACCGGCAGGCCGAACTCTTCTGAAAGTTGCGACATGAGGTCCGTCATCCCTGCGCAACCCAGAACGATGGCTTCAGCCCTGTCTTCATCAATCGCCGCCCGAACTTCAGCCCGTATCTTGTCGACGGTCTTCGGGTCGTTTTCCTCAAGCTTCAGAACCGGAACATCCGAAGCCCGCACCCGAACACAACGGCGGTCCAGACCATAGCGCAACAGGTTCGCCTCCAACCCTGCAAGTGACCGGGACAATGTTGTAATGACGCTAAATTTTGGACTGATCATGGATGCGGCGTGATAGGCGGCTTCACCAACGCCGATCACTGGGGCAGACGTGACGCAGCGCACCGCATCAACGCCGGTGTCGTCGAAACAGGCTACCACGATTGCATCCACGTCCGGATATTGCGAAACGACGTCCAATAGGCCCGGCACACAGGTCGAAACATCCAGGTATCCCTGAATACTGGCCGGACCATCTTGCGAGTTGACGGCCACAATCTCGGTTTCGGCATGCGCGACCGCCCGCGCCGCAGCCTCGATCTTTCGGGTCATGGAATTTGTGGTGTTAGGGTTGACGACAAGCAGTTTCACAACATCCTCACACTTCTCCGCCCAGATAGGCAGCTTTGATCCGAGGATCGGTCAGAAGTTCCTTGGAATTTCCTGAAATCACGACATTCCCGGTGGTCAACGCGTAAGCCCGGTGCGAGATCGACAAAGCCATTCGCGAGTTCTGTTCGACCAGCAGCACTGAAACGCCCTCGTCCCGATTGATGGCCACGATCGAACGAGCAATGTCCTGTACCAGTTTGGGCGCAATGCCCAACGATGGTTCATCCAGCAATAACAGGCGCGGTTTAGCCATCAGTGCGCGCCCGATGACCATCATCTGCTGTTCGCCACCTGACAGTGTGCCCGCCGATTGGGAATAGCGTTCTTTCAAACGCGGGAACCGTTCCAGTACGGATTCCAGCGTTTGATGGATACCTGCCTTATCCGACCGGGTGAACGCCCCCATCAGCAGATTGTCTTTCACGGTCATGTAGGGGAAGACACGGCGTCCTTCGGGCACCATGGCGATGCCCTTGGATACGATGTCGGCCGGATTGGTCCCATCGATCTGTTCACCCTCGAAAGAAACCGACCCGGATTTGACCTTGGCCAGCCCGGTAATCGCCCGCAGGATTGAGCTTTTGCCAGCACCATTTGCGCCGATCAATGCAACCGTTTCACCCTGTTCCAGGTCAATCGACACACCTTTCAGCGCATAGACGTGATCGTAGTAGAGCTCGACATCCTTGAAATCCAACATCTTTGTCATGGTTCAGATCCCGATCTCGTCATCTGCGCTGCCCAGATATGCTTCGATGACTTTTTCGTTGTTCTGGATTTCAGCAGGTGTGCCTTCGGCGATCATTTCGCCAAAATTCAGCACAACAATCCGGTCGGAAATATTCATCACCGCAGGCATGTCGTGTTCCACCAAAAGGACTGTGACACCTCGGTCATCACGCACCTTTCGCACCAGATTGACCATCTTCATGGTCTCGTCATGGTTCATTCCAGCAAAAGGTTCGTCCAACAGCAGGACCTTGGGGTCAGTGGCCAGACCAATTGCGATCCCCAACGCACGCAGGTTGCCTTGTGGCAGGTTCGAGGCCTGCTCATTGGCGATTTCGGTCATGCCAAGGAAGTCGATCAGATCGTCGGCATATTGCCCAAAGCTATCGACATCCTCATGCGCCGTCTTCGTGCCCCAAAAGTACCCCGCCAATGAGGCGCGGGCCCGCAAATGCTGAGCAACGATGATGCTTTCGCGCACAGTCATCGACTTGAAGATTGTCGTTTCCTGAAACGTGCGGACAACTCCCTTACGCGCCACCACATGAGGCTTCAGGTTTGAAATCCTCTCGCCCTTAAACAGCACTTCCCCTGCCGTCGTGGGCAGAAAGGACGAGATCATCTTGAACAGGGTACTTTTACCGGCGCCATTCGGACCGATCACCGACAGGATTTCGTTTTCATTGACGTTGAAAGAGATATCACTGTTGGCGGTCAGACCTCCGAACTTCTTGGTGACATGGCGAACTTCCAGAAGATGGCTCATTTGTCGGCCTCCTTCTTTCCAGGCAGCCGAAGGCTAAGCAGGCCGTTGGGAAGAAACAGCATCAAGATGATCAACATGCTGGAATAAGCCAGCAGCTGGAAGCGGCCGAGCTCAAACAGCAGATCCCAACCAAAGTACAGAACCAGCGTGCCCAGCATTGGACCAAAGACATAGCCCAGCCCTCCAAGGAAGCAGTTCAGCATGAAATTCACACTATCGGCGACCTGAAAGCTAGAAGGATAGACCGACTGCGCGATTGAGCCGAACATCGCCCCGCCTATGCCACCCAGAAAAGACGAGATCGCGAACACGATGACCCGGATGTACGAGATATTGACGCCGATAGAACTTGCCAGCTCCTCGTTCTGCTGCATCGATCGGCACAGATGGCCAAGCCGCGAATTCACCAGCCGATACATGGCGGCGAAGGTCAGTACCATCAGCACGCTGGCAGCGTAGTAAAAGGCAAGCCTTGGGTTCTCCAGCGTCGCAAAATCCGGGATCAGGGTCAGGCCCAGAGCCGACACCCCTCCGGGCAGCGGGATCGAGGTGATACCCTTGGCCCCATTTGTGATTGGCAAGGCCAGCGCGGTCAGGGTGACCACCTGCGTCAGCACCAGCGAAATCATGGCAAAATAAACACCGCGCAGGCGCAGGATCGGAACCCCGATCACAACCGCCACAGCGGCGGCGAACAGTCCCGCCAGCGGCAGTGACAGCCAGAATGACATGCCAGCTTTGGTCACCAAAACGGCCGAAACATAGGCCCCGATCAGGGCAAATGCTCCCTGACCGATATTGATGCGCCCGATATAGAAAGTTAGCCAAACCCCTGCGCTGGCAATAGACAAGAGCGCCACCGAGGTCAGAGTATAATACAGGTCGGACCGCCCCGATGCCGCGATAAAGCCAGGTATTGCGATGAAGACGGCCAGCAGGAAGATAACCACACCGGCCCATTGGATCATGTTGAGTTTCGGCACTGCGTCATCCCCACGGCTTGCCCATCAGCCCTTGTGGACGGATGGCAAGGAATAACATCAGCGATACGAAGATCAGCAGATAGGTGATGTCGCCATATTGCGAGAGAACGGCCAGACCGATGGCTTCGAGGAACCCAAGAATGATCCCACCTGCAATTGCGCCGGATATCACCCCTGCACCACCGATCATCACCATCATGAAGGCTTTGATCGAGGTCGGTCCGCCCATGCCAAGATTGACGCCCGTGATGGTCACCAGCAATCCACCAACCAGACCTGCCAGCATGGCGCCAAGCGCGAACCCGATCATCGAATACCGGGCGACGTTGACGCCCATCAACTGCGCTGCCGTGCGATCCTGCGCCAGCGCCCGAAGTGCTCGACCAGTTTTGGAATATTGCATGAACAGGATGAACGAGACGATCGACAGAATGGCCAGAACGCAGATCAGGATGCGATCATAGGGCATGATCAATCGGAAATCCCAATTGAAAACCCCATCAACAATTTTGGGGACTCCGCGCTGTTTCTCGCCAAAAACAAGCAGGATGACCGCGTCGAAAAAAAAGGCCAATCCCGCCGCCAACAGCATCGTGCTTTCCTCGCGCGAAGATCGCCGTATGACCGGCGCAAACAGAAAACGCTCGATCAATGCGCCAAGCACCGCAAGGGTGATGCAAGACGCCAAAAGCGCCACCACAAACGGCCAGCCCAGTTGGCCGTAAAATGTATAGGTGACAAAACCACCTAGAACATACATTTGTCCGTGAGCGAAATTCAGTACGTTCATCAGGGCGAATATCAGCGTCAGTCCAAGGGCGATCATCGCATATTGCGCGCCCAGATAGATGCCGTTTGCTAGTATTTGTTCCATGAGTTTCCCGCGTAAGGTTCGGGTATCCCGGGCTGATTATTAGCCCGGGATAGTGAGTGGTTTGTTAGGTTATTGCCTGAGTTGGGAGTATTGCCTCAGTCGACTTCAGCAACAAAGAGCGTTTCAAACGCGCCATCCTGATAGACATTGACGACCAGTGGAACGGCAATCTGCCGCTTTTGTCCAAAGGACGTTGTCCCCACATAGCGCATCTTTGCGTCGCCCTTCATAAAGGGATTGGGGGCTTCGAACGTGTCCATCGTTGTCTGGAACACCGCGACATCTTCAATACCGGCCGGGTTAGCATTCAACGTCGCCAGAATGTACTCCAGCGCATAGACCTTGGTGTTGGACTCGTCATTGTATTCGCCGAACATATCAGTATAGCGTTTGACGAATTCCTTCATGTCATCCGATGCAATCTCAGGCGTCGACGCGCCGCCAACCGAAATGAACCCGTTGGCCAGATCCCCTGCCCCTTCGCGCAGAACCGTCGCATCCTGCGCGGTTTCGGTTGAGATAATACCTTGGAACCCGAGCTCGCGGGCCGAACGGATCAGCTGCGGGGCATTGGCCGGGGAAACGCCGGACAGGACCAGCAAGTCAGGCTGTGTGCGCATGACGGGGGTTAGAACCGGAGTGAAATCCGTAGTGTCCACCTGATAAGTTACGTTGTCAGAAACAACCTCAAGCCCCAAAGCCTTGGCAGCATCGATACCTCCATCCCGTTGGCTGAGTGGATCGGACTCGTTCGCGGCCACAAAAGCAACGGAATTTACGCCCTTTTCATCCTTGAGGTATTTGTAGATCGCGGGACCTGATTGATAGTTCGCAACCATGCCCAGAACGGCGTTTGACGCCGGGGCCGAGTACAGCTCTTTCGGGAAAGCATAGGGGAAATACATGATCCCCTGGGCTTCGGCGACAGGTCGCACCGCTGCAGCACCGTCATCCACGTTGGGACCGACCACATAGTGGATACCTTCTTGCGCCATCTTTTCCATACCGGCGATCGCGCGCTTGGGGTCCTTTTGGTCATCAAAGGAAACGATTTCGATATCGTAAGTGGTGTCTCCGATCTTGTAACCGCCGGACTCGTTTATCCAGTCGGCTCGTGCCTCCATAGAACGTTGATTTGAGATACCCCAGGCTGCCGCCGGACCAGAGGTCACGCCAACAAAGCCTATCTTCAGCACCGGGTTTTCGGCCCAGGCTGTCGATCCAAGGACGGATGCGGCCAAAGCCAAAGCAACAGAAGATTTCATCAGATTTCTGCGTTTCATTATTTCCTCCCTACTGAGGTCTCAGCGCCTCTTCTGAGCGCTTGCAAAAACATACGGTGTCATCGGTCGAATCCCGGTGAACGGGTCAAGTTCTGCATTGTTAACAATCTGTGTCAACATTTTTTGTCATCAGTATCATTGATATTGTCAACGCAATCCCGATATATTGTCAGAAGAAAACCTTGCAGCTATTAAAAATTTTCAGACCACTTCCACCGGTACGGAACGAGATGACAAACCAAGCTGAAGACAAGCTCGACACCTTGCGAACCGATCCAGACGAACAAATGATCGTCGACCGGATTTACTCAGCCGTCATGGAACAAAAGCTCGCGCCCAGAACCAAGCTGAGCGAATTGGCATTGTGTGAAACCTTTGGCGTCGGACGCATGCGCGTGCGCCGCGCGTTGCTGTTGCTCAGCAGTCAGGGGATCGTCGACCTCCAGTCTAATCGCGGCGCCTATGTTGCCTGCCCCAGTGCTGATGAAGCCCGCGAGGTTTTTGTTGCCCGCCTGATGATTGAAACCGGGATCGTGCGGGAACTGGCACGCGACGTTGGTGAAACTGGCGTTCAAACCCTGCGCGCGCATGTCGAGAAGGAAGAAGTCGCGCGCCAAAACGATGACCGAACCGAAATTATTAGCCTTTCGGGTGCCTTTCATGTCGAGCTGGCGAGGTGCCATGAGAACTCGGTTCTGACCCGCGTTGTACGCGAATTGGTAACCCGAACTTCACTGATCGTAGCACTGTTCGGAACAAACCAAGCCTCAACCTGCCCGGATGATGAGCACGCATCTATTATCGATGCTATCGTCAGCGGAGACCCGCAATCCGCTGAAGACGCCATTCGTCATCACCTCCTGCACGTTCAAAACAGTTTGGATCTGGAGCAGACCCAAAAAGCAGAACCTGACTTGGTCAAGATTCTAACCGGGCGTATGTAATTTGAGCCTGTCACAAATTCTTCTAGAGCTGCAAAATGGAACTGGTAAGTCGACTATCCAGCTAGTTGGGCGAACTGCTGAAACGACGAGACACCAGGTGTGAATTAACCTTTAAGGATCATTTTGACCAGTTCGATGCCAGCCAGGGTCGATGCAGCCAAATCGAGAGACGTGAGTCCCAAAATCGGTTTGATCCGACGCTTGATGAACCGATGGTCTTGTTCAATCACGTTGCTGAGTTATTTCCGCCTGACCATCTCGAACGGGATTGGGCAGCCAAAACGTTTCAATATTTTGTTTAGGCTTTGTCGAAAAGTTCTTTAGTAAATGAAGGCCGGTGGAAGTTTCAGCCCTAGTGGCTAGCTTCGCAAACGGGTTGAACGGGCCGATTGCGACACCAAAATGGCCCGCTCTAATCATCTGCGCGACTTTGATCCCATCCAGCGTTGCGGTCGCAATTCTACTTTCGAAGGCGTGCATTTCCAGCAACAAAGGGTGCGCCTTTGAATGAGATTGTCAGGGCCTGCTCCAATCAGTTTTGAGCAAGCGGCTATCAGAAATGCCTGCCGCCTGACAGACAGTCAATAATTGACGACAAAGCCTGGCTGCCATGGATCATATTTCTGGCATATAAGACAGTTTTTGTACTCGTTTGCCATACGTCTGCTTTGACGAAACTGCGCCGTGGGATTCGACTGCATTACCAAGGTCTGGAATGAGCCGCTTTGAACGGCCAAGATGTCCAATATGCAATGTCGCCAAGTCACTTCAAATTTGCAGTCGGCCTATGCCGATTTGTTCTGCGCCTTTTTGCCTGTCTTAGTTGGTCGCTCCCCATGTTGTCCGGCAGTGCCGTTGAGCGCTTGATGCCAAGCAGGCTTCTTGACGGGATTTGCACCCGGGCGCCTTGCCTTGGGTTTTTTTGATTTAGGCATTGGGTGTCCTCTTTTGGTTCCAGACAGGCTTATTAGGTTTGAGACCGGATTGATACTACCCAGTGCGGGCTTGGACATGATTTTAGGCAAGAAGAACCAAAGCAATCCGATCGTACCTCCAGGTGAAAACTCATACGGGTTTGTTTTGCCCCAAAAACATAACAGGTCACTTAAGGATGCTGCGGCGTGCATTTACAGCGTGCGTTCGGGTCTAAGGAATTGCCGAAACTGTGCAGATTTGCGTGCTGCGGTGCGATTGGAGATCCGCACGTTCTTATCCGCTGCGGCGAGGTTGCCAATCCAGCGACGCCGTCAGTGTAATCTGGCACGTACCAGATAGGCTTCGACGGTATCACCACCGAGTGCACGAATGGCCTCCAATCGGTGAAGGCCTTCGATCAGCACAAACCTTTTGTTGTCTGCTCGTATTTGAATCGGGGTTTTCTGGCCATTTTTCAGGATATCTTCGGCCAGCGTAAGAACTTTTTTCTTATCAAGTGTTTTTACACGCTTTACAGGTACATAGATCAATTCGAGCGAATATGATTTTTTCTCTAGCATGATCTACCTTCACAACCTTTCGTGCATTTAAACTGGTTCAGCGTTCTCTTGGAAAATGGACACTGGTACATACCTCATAGAACCGAACGGACAGCATTGCGCAGTTCCTGATGCATGACCCAAGTTGCTGGTTCGTCTTCACCTTCTATGTGAGAAAAAGCCAGGACCTGAACAGCGCCATCATTCTGCGCAGTTCCGGGATCAGGAAGATCCAGCTCCAGATATTCCGCGACCATTAACCCTATTTTTTTGAACACCTTGATGGACGCCTCGCGAGACGTGTAACCAGCCGCATGAGACAATTGGCCAACCGTCAGACCTTCCTTCCCGGCGATGGAAAGTGCTTTGAGTATGGTGATCTGTGCTGGTGTAAACCTGATCTGACGCAATGCTTCAATATACTCTCGTTCACCAGGAACAAGGGTGCCGGAGTTTCCTTCCAACCGGCGTTGGTCACTGCGATTTCTGTCACGCGCTTCGAGAACTTCTTTTAACGCATCAATTGCCGATGCCGGTGTTTCACCAACAGCATCTGCAATCATGGCCTGCGTTTTAGCGGGCGGCTTTGGGAATGCCCTCGCAACACTGTTGCCGCTCAGAATACCGGCTTTTATTAGGTACTTTCCGTACTCTTCTTCAATTACACCGGACACATCGGCATTCCGCGACTTACGAACACTGCGATCCTGAAACGATCTTTGCTCCAGACCTTGTGCTGATGACTTTGAACCCTGAAGAGTTACGGGAGGGGCATTTTTGCGCTTCAAACGAACACCACAACAGTTATCGTTGCGATGAGCACCATGGACACGATCACCAATTTGACCCCGTAGGACCGGCGGCGAGCCTTTTCGGCTTTGAGCCTTTTACCTAGATTTTCGTCAATCGAGTTAAGATTCACGGCTTGGTCCTTCCGGATAGTAAGGCGATTTTGCATTCCAACAGCCTATTGTCGCGGCACGTTTTCATCGCATTTATTGTTCTGGCGTTTGAAGGGTTGATTGCATTCCCATCCATCGCCTCGACGATTCAAATGAGCGTTTGATGGGACGACTATCGTCATGCATCTGCCCTGGTTAGCGCGAAATCCCCGCTCGCATCTCCATCCTGAATAAGTGTCAGACGCAAGATAAGCGTGATCAGGAAGCCCCACTGGCTCACAACCGCTCTCCGCAACCCTGTAGCCTCTGAGGCACACCCAACCGTCCACACTCGTCTTGTCTGTCAGGCGGCCGTTTTTCGGGACATCTATTGCAACACAATCCTGACCTTCCCTACGAAATCCCCAGTTGCAATGTATTTCCTGCACGCCAAATCTGGATTCGACAAACCCATTATTTGGCACAATCACCTCTTCACAGTTTTCTCCGGCACGTCGGAACAAGCGATTGCACTTCCAGCGGTCTCCCGTTGACGCGAGGTAGGCGTTCTTTGGAACCTCTATTCCCTCACAATTTTCCCCGACACGTTGGAAACCATGGTTGCATTCCCAGCCTGGCCCATAGGAACTGCCGGTCAAATGCGCGTTTACAGGGGCGTTTACACTTCGGCATGATCCGTCCCTGTTTTCGTAACCCTCGTCACAGACCGATCCGTCGGCAACGCCGGCATCCTGTGAATTTTCAGACGCGCCCTGAGCTGAAACAATCGTTGGCGAAAGCAAAACGATAAGTGTCAGGATCAAACGCAATCCATTGCGCAAACATTCGCATGCAGACTGATCAGAGCTGGGTTTTCTGCCATATCTATCGGCCATCAAACACGCGGATTCCAATCCATAAATTGCCCATTTGTCGCCTTCTTCCTTGGGCTCTACAACGTCTGGAACGTGCCAGGCGAAAATGCAGCCTTTTCGGTAGAGAGTTCTTTTCGAACATCCCAGCGCCCCCCCCGACTGTGTCGCGGGACATGCTACTGATATTTTGAAGGCCATTGGATCTCCGAAGTCGGCAGCATCGCGACAACGAGTAAACTTCACCAATACACCCTTGTGGTTCTAAGCCGACATAGAGTCAAGGAGCATACCCTCGTTGACAAGCCGGCACCGCTGGGACTGATCGTTTTTGAAACAGGAGCGTGATCAGGTGGTCTGGTGAATTACCGAATGGAGATATCCCACCGATAAGTGAAGAGCAGGATTAGCCCACGCCTCAATTGCCGAAGCTGACGGCACCGAAAGGACCATTTGAAAACGGGCGAAGTCAGTTCAGATAGATGGAAGCTTCGGTGGAACCTGCCGCGTTTGCAAATATTTGATGCGGCGGGGGGCTAAGGTTTTCTGGGTCAGCTGTAGCGGCGTGGGCGAAAGTCGGCTGACTCTGCAGGGCGTACGTTGAGCAGAATTTATTGTGCGTATGCAACGAGCCCAAAGCCGACTAGCGTCACATCCCGTCGCTTTCTCACGGCGATCAAAATTTCAAAGGTCCGGTCAGTTTCACCACTGCAGCAGGCCCGGTTTTTGAGCCTCAAAACCTTTTGTCGTTGGAAAAAGCGAGCGCATCCGAGCAATAATTTCGATGTCACCATCCAACATCGTTTGGACAGTGCTCAACCAGTTCTTAAAAGCTTCAGAGTCCCAGTGGTCCTGAACAGCTGCTTCGTCCCGGAACACTTCGTAGAAATAGAACCGATTGGGATTTGCCATATCCACCATGATCTGAAACTGGAAAACCTCTGCCTCTTCGCTGATAACACTTTGCGCTTTGAAGATACTGGCGTTCAAAAAAGACTGCCGGTGCTCAGGTTTGACGTTAACTGCGAAGAACCCCCCGCGCATTCCATCGTCCATACTTAGCCTCCTTGGCCGCCCGTAAACCCTCCAAATGGCATCAAACGTTTCGACGCCGCCTGATGGCGTGAACTTTCTCCACTGCTTAAGCCAACACTAACCTAGGCGGATTTCATATTCGCGTCTGCACCATCCCATCCTAGGGCAGATGATAACTCATGCGACATTTCGATGAGTGCTTGGCCGATTTCAACCCGCATTGGAGGGGTAAACACCCGAACGGAGGCTGTGGCGCCAATGGACAACGTCGAACCAATACCTGTTTTGGCCATCGTTGTTGCGACAGAGCTTATACCTCTTTCCAGCTCCTCGACACATTCGGCGTATCCTTTGACCCGAATGACATCGAGTTCTTTTGCCAGATCTTTTCCACTAACAATGGTGTGCTCGGTGTACCGTTTGAGCTGCCCGTTCAGTTCGCCATGAGACATCAACTCTGGAGAAAGGGCTGCAATTGCCTTGGCACAAGAGCACGCGTGCATAGGCCGCTTGCCCACTCCGGGGTGCAGATAAGACACCCCCGTCTCTGGCGTGGCCACGTGAATAATCTCGACCCAGTTGCCGCGCAGCCGAGAAAGAAAGAACGCAGCCCCGTGCTCTCTGGCGCCCTTGGCCAGGACCGGCGCAATCACTTCCAGAAGGGCAGGATCAGAATGATCACTTAGCGTGATACGCTTCAATCGGGCTCCAATGGCAAACTCCCCACGCGCAGACGTCTGCAACAGTCCAGACGAAACAAGATCCTGAACCAGTCTATAGGCAGTTGGCTTGGGGAGATCGGATTGCGCACAAATTTCCGCGACTGTCGCACGCCCTTTTTGACCTACGACTTCCAATATCAGCGCTAAACGTTCTAGATGCATTTTTCTCACTATACGATAATAGTATTTTCGATATACGATACCGTCATCGTGTTCAAGGGAGGGTTCTAGAATGGATGGTGCATGTTGCGGCCCGGGTTACGCTAGCCCGCAAGAGGCGATCCAAGCCCCACGTGAGAAGCTTCTTTACACGATTGCCATTTATACAGGCACGGGCATTCAGAAGCCCGACTATCTTGCGACAGTGGATGTAGACCCGGAAAGCCCGACTTATTCTCAGGTGATCCACCGGCTGGAAATGCCGGGGATCGGGGATGAGCTTCATCACATGGGCTGGAATGCCTGTTCGTCCTGCCACGACGACGGCTCAATGTCGCGAAAGTACCTGATCCTGCCCGGCGTGCGTTCTAACAAACTTCACATCGTCGATACCGCCACCGACCCTCGCGCGCCGCGGCTGTACAAAGTTATCGACGGGGCCGAGATTAAGGCCAAGGCCGACCTGTCAGGGCCGCATACAGTACATTGTCTGGGTTCGGAGATCATCATTTCCTTCCTTGGAAACGCCAAGGGCGAAGCTCCGGGCGGCTATCTGCATCTGGACAAGGAGTTCAACATCGTCGGCCGCTGGGAGAACTCGATGGGCGGCATCAAGTTCGGTTATGATTTCTGGTACCAGCCCCGTCACAACGTGATGGTGAGTTCCGAATGGGCCGCGCCCAACACCTTTATGCCAGGCTTCGATCTGGAAGAAGTAGGCCATCTGAAATACGGGCGCGAGTTGCATTTCTGGGATTTCGAAAAACGCGAACCTGTTGAAACCTTTTATCTAGGTGAAGACGGGCTGTTGCCGTTGGAGGTCAAGTTCCACCACAACCCCGACAGCACGCACGGTTTCTGCGGGGCCGCGCTGTCGACCAACGTCATTCACTGGTGGAAGGACAGCGACGACACGTGGAAGTGGGAAAAGATTATAGACGTTGAGAATGAGATGCACCCGGAATGGCCGATCCCGCTGCCAGGAGTAATGTCGGCGATTCTGATCTCGATGGACGACAAATACCTCTATCTCAACAATTGGCTACATGGCGACATGCGCCAATACGACATCACCGACCCGCATAATCCCAAACTGACCGGCCAAGTATACATGGGGGGGCTTTTGGGCAAGGCGCCAACCGTTAATGGGATTGAGGTCGCTGGCGGTCCACAGATGTTCCAACTCTCTCTCGACGGACGCAGACTCTATGTCACCACCTCGTTGTTCTCGACTTGGGACAACCAGTTCTATCCCGAGATCCGCGAAAAGGGCGGTGTGATGGTCATGATTGATTGCGATCCGGAAAATGGCGGCTTGAAGATCAACGAAGACTTTATCGTGGACTTTGGGAAAGAGCCAAATGGCCCCTCGCGCTGCCACGAGAGCCGCTACCCAGGCGGTGATTGCACAAGCGACATTTGGCTATGACAACGTACACTGTGACAATCGCTAATAGGGATGGCGCGACATATGAAGTGGACGCACGACGCCCACTTCTGGATACGTTACGCGAACAGGGTGTTGATCTGCCCTTTGGCTGTAAATACGGCGGCTGCATTACCTGCGCCGCGAAACTGAAGACAGGCACGGTGGATCAGCGTCGACAGGTCGCCCTGAACAATAGGCAGCTCGCGCACGGCTACGTAATCCTCTGCGTGGCACGCGCGACGTCCGACATTACGTTGGAGATCGGGGTTGAGAGCCATGACAAGCTCTACCGCAATCCGTTTCTCGACCCGCTCAAACCCCACGAACTCAAGGCAGACATTGCGACGCCGAAGGAAGGTTAACCGATGCCCGAAGCAGATATCGACCGTATGTATGATTACGACCCCAAGTATCTCGCCGAGATCTTGAAGTCGGTCAAAACCATTGCAATGGTTGGTGCAAGCGCCGACAAAACGAAATTCAGCTACGGCGTTCTGCGACAGCTCAGCGAAATTGGCTACGACATTCTGCCGGTGAACCCTAACCCGAACGTCAAGGAAATCAGGGGCCTGAAGGTCTATCATTCACTGGAAGAAATCGACAAATCCGTTGATATGGTGGATGTCTTCCGCCCCAAAGAAGAACTCTTTGGTTTTGCCGAGAAGGCTATCGCGATCGGAGCCAAAGTTCTTTGGGGACAGATCGGCGTCTACGACGACAAAGCAGCACAGCTCGCCGAGGATGCCGGCCTCAAAGTTGTGATGAACCGATGTCCGAAGATTGAACTCTTCCGGCCGTTTTGGAAGCCCCGCCTCGATCTGAAGATATGACGGATCCAAATAGAATGTGGTTTGCTGAGCAGCCAAACAGGCGACCAGCCAAGCCAGTTTTCTTCCAAAAGATCAGGCAAGGGCTCAATTTTCACGGGCAGTTGTACAACCAAAATACACCAGTGTGCATTATTGGATTCCACAGCGCGACCTAAAGAAGCGCAAAACCTTGGGCGTGGCTTTGATTGGGATTTGGAAAGTTCCCAATTCCGATTTCACCGAGACTGTCTCCTTCGCGTTTTGCGCGGCCGCCTTACTGATTGCCTGAACGATCTTTGCGTCATCGCTTTCATTTTTTGGGACGAGCCGGTGAGGTCCAGGGGGCTTGTCCTGAACGAAATCAAATGTCTGCCCCGACACTTCAAGCTCGGCAGTAAACCCCTTCGGCAAACCTTCACCCAATCCGACTTGGGGGGTAATTGCGTTCCGTTTCTGCGAACCCCAGAAAAACAAAGAAGCATTTGACCGCCGGTTGCAATTTGGTTTGTCACATCGAACGGCTTGGCAGGATAAACCGTCCTTATTGGTTTGCGCCTTTATCACATCCCAGCCAGAAATAGCCTGCTGTTCTTGTATCTCTAGTGCCAACAACGGACCATTCGCCAAAGATGCTGATAGAACCGCGATAACAGATAATAACCTATTTGAAAAAAACCGCATACAACACCTTACCCGGAACCTAAAACTTACTTCGTAAGATTTAGGTACCTCGAAAGATTTAAGTCAACTCAAGATTGTTGCGGAAAATACTCAAACTCCAATTGGGCTAGCAAATGCAACTCATGGAGAAACGAGAAAATGGCTGACAGGTCACCCATCTTTTGATCCTTAACAGTGCTTTTTTTAGCGCTTTTTTTGGACCCCACTACTGTCAGCCTCTCGGTATACACATTAGCCGTACAAGAAATGATCGGATGGTTGTGCACAAATCTAGTTCAAAACTTTGCCGTAACCTGCGGTTCGCGACCTGATGCGTGAGCGAAAGGTTAAAGTGTGATCAACGGCCGCTCGAGGACTCAAACCGCACGTTCATGCTTTCGTCACATGCGCGTTTCAGAAACCACTGGCCAGATCTTCGGCCCCATGATTACTTGCGCTCTTACAGGCATCGATCAGCCAGGAGGCGCTCCATGACCAGGCGATACAGCTTTCCCGAGGGGCACTGGGATTGGCCGATAAAGCTTACTCACCACCATGCCGTGCGTGCGGGCGACATGGTCTTTACTGGCGGGCAGGTGGATTTGGATTCCCAGGGAACCGTACGCAACATCGGCGATCTGGATGCTCAAGTGCGCAATTCGATGGCCTATATGGAGGATATTCTGACCGACCTTGGCGTGGGATTCACCGATCTGGTGCGGCTGGTTGTCTATTACGTCGGTGACGCGGGTGATGAGGTCCGGATGCTGAACCTACTGGCCGACATCATCGGACATGAGGTTAAACCGGTGGTCAATCTGATCAACCTGCCTGAACTCTGCTACCCTGACATGCTGTGCGAAATTGAAGGCGTCGCCATGCGCGCTCCTGATGGCAGCGCTCTGCCCCGCCAGAATTACCATCTCGACGCCCAGTCGCCCCTGCCTAGGGCATTCTCGCATGTGGTTAAATGCAGCGACATGATCTTTACGGGTGACATGACCGCGCGCTCCGCCGACGGATCGGTCACCCATCCCGGCGATATCGTGGCGCAGACCAAATTGATGATGGATCGTCTCTCTCGCGCACTTCAGGAGGCAGGAGCGGGGATGCAGGATGTGGTCAAGGTCAACACGTTCTACCTTGGCGACGGTACCGCAGCAGATTGGGAAGTTTCGGCCCGCATCCGTGCCGACTATTTCCCTGATCCCGGTCCGACGTCCACCGGCATTCCTGTACCGTTCTTTCCCCATGACGGGTTGACCACACGCATCGCTGCCACCGCCTGTGCCCCCGGAGCGCGCCGCATCCGTCATGTCTGGCCTGACGGGCATTGGAATTGGACCACTGCACTGCCATACAAACACGGAGTCGGCTCCGGCCAGTTCATTCATGTTGGCGGTCAGGTGGCACTGGACAAGCAGGCAAAGGTGCTGGAACCTGGCGACATGATCGCCCAAACCCGTATCGCAATGGAAAACGTGGCTCGCGTGTTGGATGAGTTCGGCGCCACTCTGGACGACGTGGTCAAGGTCACCACCTTCTATCAAGGCAGCGCCTCGGCCGAAGCGCTACATGATAACCTTCTGATCAGATCCAATTCCTACACCGCACCCGGCCCAGCCACGACAGGCATCCCGGTGCCCAATCTGGTCTACGAAGAAATGGTGATTGAGATAGAGGTAATCGCGATGCTCGAGAACCATACAGAAGCGTGAATTTTCGTCAAAGGATATTCACCAACGCCAGGCGTCTCTCAGTTGCAAAAAGAGCGAGAAAGACGATTGCCCAGGGAACCAGGCCTTTGAACGTCTGGCCCTTCCAGATGGATGTTGACTGCCCCGTCATAAACGCCTCCGTTCAGTACTTCGTGAGATAGACTGTTTTTTCCCGCCGATGACAGCTTGGAAAAACTGGTCCATGACCGGAAAGAAATACCCATGAATGCCTCAAATAGTGTGTCGCGACACGATAACTTTTTGTAGGCAGTAAAGAGCTTTCCACCGCAACTCTGGATATCATCAAGCGACGTTCTTCCTAAGGCTGCACATAGAAATCCACCATTGAAAATCAACACGCAAACTATTTTGGCGGGTTACGATTGTATTTCACCACTTTGTTTCACGTAGTAAGCGTCCAGCAACGATATCTGTGCTATAGGCAGAAAGTTAATTTTAGCGCAGACAGTTCTGCGTGATTGACGGCTGCCCGCGATTGGGTTCCGCTTTTAGTTGCGCAAAAATCAATTCCACCGCTGGGCGCATACTGGTACTCATTGCCGACATTGCAAGACGAGTCCGGCTACTCCGAACACCTCGTCGATAAACTATCATTTGTAGACATGTCAGTTGTGCAGTGTCGAATGCAACGGGCAGATAGTAGAAACCTGTAACCAGACTTTTAACATAGCAAGTTGAATGTCTGGTTTTTACGCGTAGTGTGAATTTGACCACCCCGGTTTCGTGCTTGCAACGAACGGCAAAAATGACGGGCCGAACCTTCACCCGTAGGCAGCGTTTGGCAAAATTGCCGACGTCAGATATGGCAATCAGTGTTCAGGCGCTTCAACACAGTCTTTTGCTCCTACCTAACAGTTGCGTGATATTTCGGGTCTGTGTCTAAGAAAACTTTGCTCTCTTAGCAGTCTCAACTCAATACTGAAACAAGTAGCTTTTCGACGGAGATTTAATTGCGATTTAGTGTAGGCATTGCGGTGTCAATTCTGGTGGCTGTGTCTATCGGAGTGTCGACGTTTATCGTCCATTCCCTGTGGTGGACGACAGCGCGCGACAATAGCCGCATGCTTGCGGCAGAAATAAACGGCCAGATCGCAAACACTGTCCGTATCGAGGTGGGCGTGACACTCAGGTCGGCCGAAGCCGCCTGGGCGGCCGTTCGTACGATCTTTGTTCAGAACGTCATCGCGACGCGACAGGCCGACAAGCGGGAGTTTGTTTTTCTGTCACAATTGCAGGCACAGCCGAATATCTCATGGATGATTTTCGGCTGGCCTGACGGGAATTTTTTCGCGTCACATCGCCTGGGTGACGGTGGGCTTGAGATGATTGAAATCGATGAGGGAATCCGCGACCGAATGCTGCGGAAAGACCGCTACATCTTCATTCCCGGTGACATTCAATTCGAAGAGCGGACCTTTACCGAAACATCCTATGATCCGCGCGAACATGCCTGGTTTAAGAACTTCATGGGCCTCAACTCTTCTGGGTGGATCGAAGCGCGCGACCTTCCGGATAGTGACAGAACCGTTTACGCCTATGCCGGTCCGATAGACGTCAATAGAACGCGGCAAGGCGTTCTGGCCGTTGCGATCGAAACGGATCGTTTGTCACGGTTTCTTGCAACGCTTGCACCCGGCGAATTCGGCGCTGCATTCATATTGAACGCCGATGGAAAAGTCATTGCAGTACCCGATGCCGAAGCGGATGAGGTTACTCCGGCGCGCATGGGCGAGGGCAAGCTTTATGAAGTCGCCATGATCACGGGCGAAAGGCTGTTGGCCGACCCACAAGCAAATGCCTCTGGCACATTGACGAAACGTGTCGTCATTGACGGCGTGCCTTATGCGGTGGCGCTGACGCCCCTGGGGTTTTACGGCTGGCGCGTTGCCACAGTCATACCTGAATCGGCCTTTCTTTCGGGCATCGACGAGACGCTGATCAATCTGATTTACGTTTTGATCATTGTGGTGGTTGTCGCCACCGGACTAGCGATCTGGCTGATCCGCAAAGTCGTGGCAAATCCGTTGGCACGCATCGCCGAAGATCTTGGTAAGATTGAGCGCTTTGACGTCGAACAGATTGAGCGCAGACCGTCCAAACTGTCTGAGCTTTCCAATCTTTCTGCGGCCACTGCTAGCATGGCAGCTGGTTTGTCGGCATTCCGAAAATACGTACCCACAGATCTCGTGCGCATGCTGCTTGCTGAGGGTATCAAGATACAGCCCGGCGGAGAGATGAAGCAGATCTCCGTCTTGTTCTGCGACGTCACAGGTTTCACAGGGCTGTCCGAGAAACTTGGCCCCAAGATTGCCCAACTGATGGAGCCCTTTTTCAGCGCGGCCTCCACGGCTATCGCTCACAATGGTGGGACGATCGACAAATTCATGGGTGATGCGGTGATGGCGTTTTGGGGGGCGCCACGCAAGGATGCGAACCACGCTGAAAACGCCTGCCGCGCAGCATTGGACCTTGTCGCTGCAGTGGACGCGTCCGGAATTGAAGATGATGACGGCACTCCCTTGCGTGTCAGGATCGGGCTGAACAGCGGCGAGGCTTTGGTCGGAAATATCGGATCAGAACAGCGGTTGAACTACACCGCGATTGGCGATGTTGTGAATGTTGCCAGCCGGTTGGAAGGAGCCAACAAAGATTATGGCACGCTGATCCTCATTGGGCCGGAAACGAGACAACAGGCGGCCGGCACAATCGTGGTGCGCGAACTGGACACGCTTACCGTATTTGGACGCGTTGAAGAACTGGTGGTCTACGAACTGATAGCGATGGCAGATGGGTGTGACGGGGCATTTGCCTGGATAGAGACCTATGAACAAGGCCTTGCGCACTATCGCGCAGGGCAGTTTGAAAAGGCTGTTGCCGCATTTGAGGTTGCGGACCGAACACGAAACGGAGATCCCGTCTCAGTCGTAATGATGGCCCGCGCGCAAAGCCTGTTAGATAAGCCTCCACCGGAAGACTGGAGCGCAGTTAACAGCACGAAGAAATAGTAGTAGCCACATCCGATCAAGTTAAGATATTTAGGTCCCGGGTTTTTTGCGGGCATGATATCTGCTGATTGGGTGCATGAGGGCATTGATTTGGGCAGCGTTTCGGGAAAGTTCGACAAGTCGCGTGTTGGATGAGTTCAGCGGGTGTTGTCAGGTTGTTGAAACGGGATTGCCGTTGCAGCGCGACACCATGTTGAACCTATCTGATCTAGCCCGCTTCAAGGGTTTCTGTTTCCCGCATTCGGTCATCGGCTGCGCGGGGCATCACTGTCTCCTCCGAAACGGACCGGGGCTGGATAGCGCGTTTTGGTATCCAATTCGCCGCGAAGGTTCGACGGGACCGGCCATACCCGGCGGACAAATGGCACCTCAACGAGGCCTTAGTGCCTTTCAGAGGTCGAATACATTGGCTTTGGCGTGCGGTTGAAGGTAACTGCGATGTACTTGATATCTTTGTCCAGCCGCGTCGCAACAAGTCAGCCGCGATGCGCTCTTTCAAGAAACTGTTCAAGAACCGAGGGCAACCGTACGTGATCTTCACGGACAAACTGGGCTCCTACGGTGGCGAGAGAAAAAATGGGCCGGCTCAAGTCACCCTTTCAGGCGCAACGGTCCTTGTCGGTCCACGATCAAACCTCCGCCCTGTTCCGCCCCAAACGCAACCGTCTTTCAGCCTGTTCTTATCGCCACTTACGAGCGGATACCTTCATTCTTTGGGTTGAATACACCTGCCAAATGGCCGCCTAGACATCCCGGCATGGCAACGCTCAGTCAAACCAAAACTACCTGACAATGCCGTCTCGAATGCTGCGAATGGTATCGGCGTCTGCTGTTCGCAGCGAAGCGTACTTTGCAAAGTTGAACGATAAAATAAAAGCGGATCTATACCAAAACGACCATGTTTGCGTGCCAGTTGCCGTATTGCCGCCCCTCACATGAATGAAAGTATTGAAAATCAGTGAATGCGGAAGATCCCGAAGTTATTCAGCAAGTGTTACCTTTCTAAAAGTTCCCGAATATTGGCATCCAGCTGCGCAGCGAAACCTTTGTCATTGCCTGGGTTGGCAGCGCAATGGCC
This sequence comes from Ruegeria sp. A3M17, assembly GCF_003318255.1. Lineage (GTDB taxonomy): Bacteria > Pseudomonadota > Alphaproteobacteria > Rhodobacterales > Rhodobacteraceae > Ruegeria. Next base: position 49,690 of record NZ_QOCF01000005.1, on the reverse strand, counting down.
CCAAGGGGAATTGTAAGGGCGGAAGATGGCGCGAGGTATGTGGTGGGCCTCAATTTCATTGTCCTCGGGAGGGAAATATAGATCCTGAGTACAGGGCATCAGAATGGCACGAGCCTTGATGGCACCTAGCGCCAGTTCAAAATCTTCATTGTAAAGCGGCCCGGCAGAGATGTCGCCTGCCTGCCAAGTGGCAAGCTTTGCCAGTAAGTTGTTGGCATCCCAGCCCTGCACATGGTCCTGCTCCCAATCTTGCATCAGTTCTTCAATGGATTGAAATCCCAGCTGCCGATATAGCCCCTCGCGATAGAAGGTCTGAGAGAAGGCCCAGCCTGCATAAACCCGGCCAAAGGCGCTAAGCCCGGCCTCGGGTGGGCTGTCATAATCACCGCCGTTCCAATTCTGATCCGCACAAAGGGCGGCTTTGACCCCTTCGAGGAAGACAAAATTATGCGGTGAGGTTTTGGCCGAGGCGCAGAAAGGCAGGATCGCCTGCACCATGTCCGGGTATTGCGCCGCCCACTGGTAGGATTGGCAGCCCGCCATTGACCAGCCAGCGACAAGGACGATTTTCTCGATTCCCAGGTGATCATGGATCAACCGATGCTGGGCCGTGATGTTGTCCCACATCTGCACCAAGGGAAAACGCGGGCCGTCCTGCAGCGCAGGCGCATTCGATGGCGACGACGAACGACCATTGCCGAACAGGTTCGGGCTGACGATAAAATGGCGGCATGGATCAATCGCGCGACCCGGGCCAAAGAACCCCTCGTTACGGGAATTAGTGCCTGTGTAAAACGTGGGCAGGACGACGACATTGTCACGGGCGGCCGACATTGTGCCGTAGGTCTGATAGGCAAGCTTGGCATCCTTCAATACTTCGCCCGACAAAAGCGGAAAGTCGCCAAGCTCGTAAATCTCAAAATCCGGCACCACCTGTTCCTTTCCTGGCTTAGTAGAGCCGCAGATATTCCTGCACTTCCCAATCGGTGACCGATTGGTGATACCGCTCCCACTCGTCGTTCTTGTAATCGAGATAAGAATTACGCATCACCGGGCCCATTACATGTTCCGCCATGGCATCGCCGCGCAAAGCCTCAATCGCGTTAAACAGCGTTCGCGGCAATCGGCGGATTCCGAGTTCGGCAAGTTCAGCTTCGGTCTTTGAATAGAGATCAAAATCTGTTGGTTCGCCCGGGTCGGTCTTTTCTTTGATCCCCTTCACACTACAGCTCAGATGCATCGCCATTGCCAGATAGACGTTCATGGTCATGTCGCAGGCACGGTTTTCGATGCAATGGCGGCTCTGTGGCAGGCGGAACTGGGCCGAGCGATTGTTGAAGCCATATGTGATATTGGTCGGGGCCCAGGTGACGGTGCCGCCTTCAAAACCGCCAACGCGTGGCACCAGACCGTTGTAGGAATTCACCGTCGGACAGGTGATCGCCGTGATTGCTTCGGCGTGCTGCATCAGCCCGCCAACGGCCCAGCGGCTTTCGTCGCTCCAGTTGCCATCGGGTGTCTCAAAAACGTTTTCGCCAGGGCGACTTTCATGCTGCATCGACAGGTTGATATGCGCCCCGGACCGCCAGTCCCCCACAGTTGGCTTTGGCATGAAGGTCACAAACAGCCCATGCTGCTTGGCCACCTCTTTCAACGTGATGCGCAGAAAAGCCAACCGGTCGGACATCTCCAGCAGGTTGGTGTAGTGGAAATCAAGCTCAAACTGGGAGTACGCACCCTCTGCCACCACGTCATGCAGGTTCCAGCCCAGACCTTCGATGATGTCGATCAGGGTTTTTAGGAATGGCATCGAGTCGATGGAATACTCAACGTCATAGCCAAATGCCTGACGACGCGGACGAAGCCCATCTGCAGGGTCATCGTCAAATGCCTTAACCGGTTGCCCGGTGTCGTCATATTTCATCACGATAAACTCGGGTTCTACCCCGGCGTAACCGGTGTACCCTTCCAGCGCGGCCTCGTGCATGGCGCGTTTCAAGGCCTGACGCGGACAAACGTTGTAAGGAGCGTCTTCCCAGTAGAGATCCGAGAAGATGATCGCCATCGATGTGTCCCATGGACAGACGTAGACGGCATCGAGATCCGGAACCACTACCTGATCGCTGTCGGCGGGGCTTAGCTCGGGCACGTACGAAATCGAATGCACCGCGAATTGCGGGCCTTTCCCAAGGCATAGCGGTTCCAAATCACTCATCGGTACGGGTTTGGTTTTTGGAATACCGTGCAGGTCAATCCAAGCGGCCATCACATATTTGACTCCGGCCTCTTCCAGACGTTGCCGTACCTCTGCGATACGCGGGCGGTTACGTTCGACAGCTTCTTGGAATGTCTCGTAGTAGATGCGGGTGCTGGCATTATCCTTGGGCATTCGGCGTCCTCCCATCGAATGGCAATCAGATTTGGTTCACCGAGGGTGACCCCTCAGTGTTGGTGCTTGTTTCGGTTGTTCTGTCGCTCAGCGAAAAAAGGCGTTCAGCCGGGGACAAAATCGTCAGGGTCGATGCCCGGAACCTCCGTGATTCCGGCAAGCTGTTTCCAGTTGTGAGGGTAGGCGGCATAGAAGATCACGCATTTGCCGTCCGACTCGTAGGAAATGTGGTTGTCCTTCGGGACAAACAGCACGTCACCGCGATTACAAACATAGCTTTTGCCATCGCAAACCAGTCGGAACGTACCCTCAAGGCAATAAATGATCTCGTCGCAGGTCAGATCCCACGGCACCTTGATGTTGTTCAGGACGTTGATACCGCCGCACATGGACTTACTGAATTCACTGGTCACCATCGGTTTGATGTAGGTGTCGCTGTCGACCATCGAGTCGTAACGATTTTGAACCAGATCGAATTTGAAAAGTTGAGGTGTGTCACCCATTTGGTCAGCCTTCCTGTGCCAGGTGTTTCAGTATGGATTCGTTTAACTCGACCTTGTAACCGTCAGGGTCTTCGCAAAAGGCGATGACCCTTGTGCCGTTTTTCATTGGCCCCGGTGGGCGGGTGATGTTTACCCCCGCCGCTGCCAGCTGTTCGCACGCGGCATAAACGTCTGGCGTTTCGATGCAGATGTGACCCCAGCCGTTGCCTTTGTCATAGGGCGTGCCCTGATCCCAATTGGCGGTCAGCTCCAGCGTGGGGAATTCGGCCTCAGGCCCATAGCCGATAAACGTGTTGGTGAATTTGCCTTCGGGGTAATCCGTGCGCCGCTGCACTTCCATACCCAGAATTCCGCAATAGAAGTCCAGTGACTTCTCCATGTCTGTGACCCGCATCATCGTATGGGCCAGACGAAACCCTTTGGATGTGGACGTGTTCATCGATATTGTTCCTTCTTGCTTAAGCACCAGCCACGTCGCGCTCGATCAGATCCTGAAAGGCGCGGACGCTGTCCTCCCAGGCAGGTGACAACAGCCCCCCATCCTCGGCGACCGGGGATTTGCGGCCCTCAAACATGCGCTCAACCATCTCGTGATCTTCCTTGTGGACATCCCACCATAGGTTTCTGAGGGCTTCTATTTCCTGGGCGCTCAGTTCCTGGCCTTCTGTTGTGTAAAGTGCTCGGTACTGGCGCATTTTTCCGGCACCGATGGGCACGTTCAGATAGACACCCAGCTGATCCGGGAAATAGCGGCCCAGAATGAAATTGGGGTACAGCGTCAGGTAGCGAGAGCTGACACCCAGACTGCCGGATGTGCCCAATTCTTCGTTCAGATCCACGGCGCTGCCGATGCAGTTGCCATCGATGAGGGTATAGTGGTTTTCCAACGGCTGATCGGTGGTTGAGGCATGGACAAACTGGACGTGGTAGGGCTCGATAAAGTTCTCCATGATCAGCTTCCAGTTGGTGCCAATCTCACCAAAGTCGAGCAGGCCAATTGGTTCCACTCTGGTGAAATCCATCCCCTCCAGTCGGTTGATCAAAGGCGCGGCATAGTCTTCGAAATCCGGCGCATTCCCATCAAGATTGACGAAAATCCAATCATGCCAGACATGGGTGCGCACGGGCTTCAGCCGGTGCTTTTTGATGTCAAACCCGTCGAACTCCTGCTTTCCGGTTCCGGCAAAATGCGGTGCCGCTCGCAGGCGTCCATCCAGATCGTAAGCCCAGGCATGATACGGGCAGCGGATCAGCTTGCCGACGTTCTTGGGCTTGTCGACCAATGTCATGCAGCGATGCAGACAAACGTTGTGAAACACCTGGATGTCGCCATCATGACCGCGCACCGCCAGCAGTGGCAGGTTTGCGCATGTGACCGGATGAGCATCGCCGGGGTTAGCCATCTGATGCGCAAACCCGATGAATACCCAATTTTTGGCCAGGACAGTCTGGCATTCCCGCTGCCAGAACTCTTCGCTGCGATACGCCCCGGCAGTCAGCCCGTGCTGAAGCCCGCCAACGGCCTGCGCTCTTTCCTCGGCAATTGTCATTTGTCCTCCCTTCGACACTGCCACCTGTACCCGTCGGTCCAACGACAGGCGCATGGTTTTTACCGTTTCCCGCGGTCGCCCTGCTTGCAGGCTCTATCCCGCTGCGCCGGGTTTTGAATTTGCGACTACGAATATCGCATCCCGAGCCTTACTTTCCTTCGTTTTTCGCGACTATTTTGAAGTCTCGGGTAAGAATCAGAAAAAATCTGGTCAAAAAGCGGCACGGCGGTGCGAATTTCGAATAACGTGATCGTGTGGATTGCGAGGGCCGCAATTCCAGCGGGATTTTGCAGAAAATTTGGCGATAGGCCCGCGTCACGGTCCTTGGAAACTGCGGTGTCGAGGGCGAAGGATGTCGTTTTCTGCACTTCCTGCCACAGAATTCTTAGGGAAGAATTGCGGATTTCGGTGTCCTCACCTAGTCTCAGCTACGAATGCAGCAATCGAGCATCGGGTATATGGCAGTCAAAAAGCAATCAAACGTGCGCGCCACCGCACAGAGCATCAGATCTCCAAAGGATGACTTGAACCAACAGATCATCCGGCTATTGCAGCAAGATGGCCGGATGGCCTTTTCTGAGATTGCGCAGCAGTTGAATGTGTCCGAAGGAACCATCCGCAACAGGGTTAGCGGTCTGCGGGACAACAACATGTTGCGGATCGTCGCGATGTCGGATCCGGTGGCTACGGAATACACCACCGATGCGATGATAGGGTTGAATGTGGCTGTTGGCGTGACCCCACGCCAGGTGGCCGAACGTCTTGAAAAGAACCCTCGGGTCGTCTTCATTCTATGGGTCGCAGGGCGCTACGATCTAATCATTGAACTGGTCAGCGACGATGGCAACGCATTAAAGGAATTTCTTGAACAGGAAATCCACGCAAGCGACGATATCGGTAACGCCGACGTCATGCCGGGGCTGAAGAATTTTAAGAACCAGTTCTTGCTAAAGCAAGGTGTGAACCAGTGAATAAGAGGACGTTGATCGCTGAAGCCAATAGGGCGAAAGGCTTTCAACAGGGTTATATTGGGTGGTGTTCAGCGCCGATCTTTGTGCCGATTCCGGCAGCAATCAATCTTCCGAACTACGCGATCGATGTTGTCTAAGACTTCACATTGAATGTCAGATCTTGCCGCGAGAATTTGGTGTGGATGACTCCTGCAAGGCGAGTCCATTTTGATCTGACTTGTGCGCTTGTCAAAAGCAGTCATGTGTCCGGCCTGTTTGCGCAGTTTTGACCGCTGACCCTGAAGAGTTCCGCAAACCGGGTCCCTAACAGCTTTGCGGACTATGCTGCCCGAGCCAATCGACGGGGTGTCCTGGTCTTGGCGGCTGACTTTTGAGCCATCATCTCCCGGGCCTTGCTAAAGTTGTTCCTTTCCTGTTGCGCGAGCTAACGACAGTGCTGTCGCTCTTGGCAATTCAAAAAATCGGAAAAACGTTCTTGGCCAGATCCAGGCTAATCGTGGTAACTTGTGTGGGGAGGCTCTTCTAAAAAACAGATTTAGACTCCTGAATTTTGGCACATAGCGGCGGTGCTTGGAGCAGTAGCCATTCACCCTATCAATTTTGACCCGCTAACCTGCCTTAAGTCACCAGTACGACCTATGTCCGGTTTACACCTTAATTGACAAATGCACCGACAAAACTCTACTCAACTGGGAATGGGCTCAAAACCACCTATCTGAAACGGTTCTGTTGCAAAGTTTGTGTCTGTTTGGAAAGTCACTTTTGTGCCGATGGTTCAGGCGGCCCGTCCGGCGAATTGTCTGAAAGGGCAGATCCTGGAAGTGAATTGACATCTGCGGATCATGTGAGCGACTTCGGAACCTGAAAGAGTTGCAGACACAGAGACAAAGGGCATGAAGCCGAGCATCGGGCGGGTTCGTCTTTTGATGAACCCGTGATCTTGTTCCGCGATATTATTTAGGTTTTTCCGCCTCACAATCTCGATCGGGACCGGGCAACCGAAGCCTTTCAGCATCTTTTTGATAGCTTTGATCCCAACTGTATTGGCACCACTCTTATCGATTACAATCTTTCTGGGAAGACTGTTGATCTCAATCATCCGAGCAAAGAACTTCGTAGCCGCTGGCTTATTTCGGCGCTGCGTAAGCATGAAATCAAGCGTTTTGCCGTGTTTGTCGACAACTAGATAGAGATGACCTACGTCCGTTTAAGTCGGGTAAAAGTTTCACCCATTCTTCAAGAACGGTCGCATGGCCCCTTGCGACGACACGCCACTTCCGCGATCGCGCCAGAATACCGTGTCACCCAGCGGTTCAGCGTGTTTGATCGACCGATACACCTCTTTCACCCGCAATCTCTTCCAAATCCCGGTATGACACGCCGTATCTGACATAGAAAAGCACCGCAAATTGGATCACTTCCCTAGGATATTGCACACCTTTGAAAGAAATCATGAACTGACTTTCAACTTGATAAAACTGAAAGGCATTCACCCGTTGTTGGCGGGAGCGTCAATGGCCAACAGTGTGCAACAGATCCTACACTATCTGCATCGATTGGGCCGACCGTTGTTTCGCGCGACCTGATTGCCCCACCGCAACAGGTTGACGTTGCAGTCATCCCGATCGATCAGAACTTCGATCAGGCAAAGACCGTCATGATCCAGAGCTGTTTTAACGGCCTTGTCCAACTCGCCTTCTGATTTCACCTTGCATCCCCAGGCGTTACCCTCACCGGCGCTAAACACGTCAATCAAACCAGCATAATCCCAATTCTTTATGGTGTTATAAGGGCCATCGTGGATTTCAACTTCGATCGTGTAGCCGCCGTTGTTGATGAGGAAAATAATCGGCTTGGCGTTATACCGGATCATGGTTGAAATCTCTTGGGCAGTCAGTTGGAAGGAACCGTCGCCAATGCATGAAATCAACCGGCGTTTCTTATTGCCTAGCGCGTATCCCAGCGACGCACCGACAGACCAGCCAATGGATCCATACTGCATCTGTATCTCGAAACGCGTACCGTCGGGCAAGTTCGTCTCAATACCGTTGAACCATGAATCACCCGTCTCCACGAGTAACGTGGTATCCTCATCCAACATCTTCTGCACACGGGCGAATAGTTGGCGAACCGTCACCGGGGTTTCGGCTTCACCGGGCGTGGGCGGGATTTGTTCGGTTCTGACACGTTCAAAGGCCGTAACAGCACCGCTGTTCGGCGTAAGTTTGTCAGTTAGCGCATCCAGAAATTCATCCATGCGGACATTGCTGAAATGTGTGTCACCCAACTGTATGGACGTTGGATGCACCATAACCGCCTTGCCGGGATCAAAACCAAGTTGATGACCCGTCGTGGTGTAATCCGTGAAAACAGGGCCGACAAACAGCAGCCCGTCCGCAGCATCGACAATTTCCCCGCAGCCCGGCGTGCTGACCGGCCCCCAATAAATCCCCATGAAACTTTCGTTTGTTTCAGACAGAAAACTCTTGGCGTTGGGCATTGATGCCTGGGCGTATTCGCAGGCCACGGCAAGACTACGCAAGGGGCGTTCGGCCTGACCCGCGCGCACTTTGCTTCCCGCGACAAGTACTGGCCGCTCTGCCGCGTTCAGGAAGTCAGAAACTTGTGCGACCGCAGTCGCTAATGTGTTCGGATCACTGCTGGACTGCCTGGCGAAACTGCGCGATACAGGCGCGGACGTAGGCGCATTTGCAATGTTCGAGGCGATTTCGATATAGACCGGTTTGCGTCGAAGCATTGCGGTGTCTATCGCCCTGTCGATTGCCACAGGGGCAAGGGACGGATGATGAATCGTGACAGCCTCTGCGGTGACGCGGGCGAACATCTCATGCTGGTAATCGTAATCAACCTTGCCAAGCGTGTGGTGCAGGTATTCCCACTCGGCTTCTGAATTTGTGTTTGGCCCACCGGAAATCGCGATCAATGGAAGATCTTCGGCATAGGCGCCTGCGACGGCATTCAAAAGGCTCAACCCTCCAACCGAATAAGTGACGACAGCTGCGGACGGCCCCCCTGTTGCGCGGGCATATCCGTCTGCTGCGTAACCTGCGTTGAGTTCGTTACAGCAACTGATCATCCGCAGATTCCGATTGCCAAGCAACTCATCCAGCAACACCAAATTGTAATCGCCGGGAACCACAAAATAATCCGCAATTCCAGCTTCTTGCAACCTTTTTGCAAGATATGATCCGACGGTCCAGCGCTCTGTTGCCATGCCATTACTCCAATACAATTTTTCAAAAAAGAACTGGGCACATCCTATTCACGAAAGCCGGATTCGCAAAACCAAGAGAGTTGCGATTGGCTCTGTCACAGAGGTGTTGGAAGCCAAAATCTGTTTTGAACTAGTGGTTACTGCCTGCGCCAAGACTCTACCATCGGCCTGGGCAGCCACCCTATCGAATGACATTGCGCGATCAAATCAACAGAAAAGATTCTCAGCCTGAGGGGGCTTTGGTAACAACTCGAACCACGTATTGGGCAAATTCGCATTCTGTAGACGTTCCTGCCGCTCCCTATTGGAAGTGGATAGCAATGCAGTATGCTCGATCCACCGACCAGCCGATTGAGTGGTTGGATTCCGCTCGTTGCCTTTTCACTGAGGAAAGTTGGAGGCAACCTCGGACGCCGGTTGAATTGGGGAGAAAAGCATGTCGGTAACCGGGTCGCCGCTGGCCGCTCATGCGGATTTAACGAACCTTTTTAGCCGGGGATTGTCGGCGGATCCCAAGGCGGTTGCGCTTTACGCGTTGGACGGGGCTTTGACCTGGCAGGAGCTGGATACCGCCTGTACGCGGCTGGCAATTCGATACCTGAGCCTGGGGCTTAATCCGGGGGACCGAATAGCTTCGATTATGCCAAACCGGGCCGTGTTGGTGATCCATTATCTGGCCTGTATGCGGGCCGGTTTGGTAGCGATGCCGCTCAACTATCGCTACACGGCTGCGGATATAGACCATGCGCTGCGATTGGCGGCGCCGGCGGCGCTGTTGGTGCATGGCGAACGCGCCAAGGATGTGGCCGCGGTGCCAGGCATAGGGCGACTGCCTTTGGGGTTGATATCCTATGCAGGCGAAGTGGACGGGGCGCTCGCCTTGGAGGACCTGATGGACGGTGAGGCTGCGGGGGCACTGCCGACGATTGAGGCTGACGCCCCGGCGTTTATATTTTTTACTTCCGGGACCACAGGCAAGCCGAAGGGCGTGACACATAGCCATGCCAGCATGGGGTCAATGGTGGCAAGCAATGCTCAGGGGTTGGAACTAGGACCCGGGGATGTGGTGCTTCCGGCGTCGTGGATTTCCCATACCGCCGGGTTGCGGCTGACGTTTGCAGGGCTTTGGGCCGGTGCCAGAACGAACGTAGTGCGGCAGTTTTCGCCCGACGAACTCCTGGGGCTCCTGCGACAGACAAAGCCAACAGTGGCGCAAATATTGCCCGCGCCATTGGCTGCATTGGTAACGGGGCACGGTGCAGTGCGCGAAGACTTTGGTTCACTAAGAACGATGATGGCAGGTGGCGACAAACCCTCGCAGACACTGGTCGACGCGTTTGGTGCGTTGGCAGGTGTGCCCATCGGGGCGTTTTATGGGATGACGGAAATGGGGACGTCACATTCGAACACCCATGGAGGAGTTGAGAAAGTCGGTTCCATTGGATTGAACAATCCAGGCTATGTCTCGGCGCTTCGTGATGAGGCCGGGGTAGAGGTGCCCATAGGAGTGGACGGCCGGCACTGGGTAAAGAGCCCGACTATGATGACGGGGTATTGGGAGGACCCAGGTGCGACAGCGGCGGCGTTTCGGGATGGCTGGCTCGATACAGGCGATTTGATGCGACGAGATGAGGATGGCTATTTCTGGTTCCGGGGGCGGCGAAAACAGATCATCGTGCATGACGGCTCGAACATCAGTCCGGCAGAGGTGGAAGATGTACTGACAGCGCACGCCGCCGTTGCAGCGGCAGTGGCGGTAGGGGTGCGAGACGAGATGCACGGTGAAGATGTTTGGGGATTTGTGAGCTTGGTCGAAGGGGCGAAACCGGTGCGCCCCGGAGATATCATCGACTTCGCGCGGAAACAGATCGGATACAAGGCGCCGGATGTGGTTCGGGTAGTTAATGCGTTACCGTTGACCATGGGAGGCAAATTGGACCGGATGGCGTTGAAGCGGATGGCAGCGAAAGAAAGCGGTGCTGCGCAGGTGCTGTGACAACGTAGACGATCAGGTCACTAATGCGAAATGCTGCCCTGAGGTAAAAAACGGCGACGACGGGCATCGGAACTGAGGATCTCATTCATTCAGCCAACCTGCTTACGTCCGCTAAGATCTCAAAGCTGTCGCCGTATGTTATGTCGCATCGGCCGGATCCCGGCTCGCGTGGACGTTGAGGCGCTCAAATCAACCCTTCAGCGCAGAAAGTGGCATTGGAAGTCGAACCGCAACTTGTTGTAAATACGCCGTCTTAAACCGCGCAAGCCATACCGAAAATATCCGCGCCCGAACAGTTGGGATTGCACAGTCAGGTGCCTTGAGGCACGGTGTGGTTCAACCTGGAAGGATGTTCATGGCAGCCGCAAAACCTACCAACCCGTGGCTCATTTTGCTGGGCCTTGCGCTTGGCGTCAGCATATCCAACGCTTTTGGTCGCTTTGCATACGGACTAATCCTGCCATCAATGAAAAGTAGCCTTGGCTGGAGCCTCACTCAATCCGGTTGGCTCAATACTGCCAATTCGATTGGCTACATAGTGGGTTCGATTCTAACGCTTTTACTGATCCGGCATTTTTCTCCGTCGCGGTTGTTTGCAAGCGGAACTGTGGCGACCGCACTGTGCCTTTTGGCGACCGGGTTTGATGAGAGCCTCGTGTTTCAAACTGCCTGTCGTACATTGGTGGGATTGTTTGGTGCTCTTTCCTTTGTGTCAGGCGGGGTACTGGCAGCATCGCTGTTCCAGAGCAGCGCCCGAAAGAATGCGTTGGCCATCGCCCTATACTTTGGCGGTGGCGGTGGATTTGGTATCGCACTATGTGGCGCAACCCTTCCGAGTATGTTGGACGTATTCGGGCCACAATATTGGGACTGGGCGTGGATCGGGGTCGGGTTGGCGGCCCTGGTCATCTGCCCATTTTCGGTTTGGGCTTCCACACAACTGAACGAAACCGAGCACGACGCCGCACTGCCTTCCATCCCACCGGTGCGCAGAATGCTTGGCCAACTCGGTGGGTATGCGCTGTTCGGATTGGGTTACATTGTATACGTCACTTTCATCTCGGTCTGGATGAAAGAGCAGCATTCCAGTGTTCTGTTGACCACCGCAACATGGATGGTTCTTGGGGTCAGTATTATGGCGTCTCCTTTTGTTTGGCGCGGGGTCTTGGCGCGCTTTTCATCCGGAACGCCGTTGGCGCTGATCCTTACCGGGGTCGCATTTGGATCAGCCCTGCCAATCTTGGTTCCATCCGGATATGGATTGATTTTGTCGGCACTGGTGTTCGGACTGTCGGTCTTTATGCCACCCACTGCAGTCACCAGCTTTGTCCGTCAGAACGTGGATCAGCAGGATTGGGGTGCAACCATAAGCTTTTTCACAGTTGTTTTCGCCATTTCACAGACATTGGGACCTATCGGGGCTGGTATCATCGGCGACTTAACCGGAGAAATTGGAGATAGCCTTGTCGTGGCCTCTGCGGTCCTGCTGATGGGTGCCCTTTGTGCTGCGATTCAAAAGCCGCTCAGGCGAGAGGCGGCGTAGCCGTCGTAATCAGAACCATGCTCAGATGCCAGTTCTCATTTCCTGAATGGATTCAGTGAGTTTTGAATGCGCAATGAGAAGCCTTCCGGTCACTCCAACCCGGACCTGCTTCAGGCAATCTCATCATAGTGCGGGGTCCAGAACTTCGCATTTATCGCCACCTTCAAATCATCCCCCGTGGATTCGGGCACAACCCCATCCAACTGCGCCTGTTGACCAACGGCAAATGCGATAGCTTTACTGACCCCGCGAATGTCCCCCACGTTGGGCAGCAGGCTGGCTGTGCGATCAGGCTCCGCAGGTAACAACGTGGCCAACGCTTCGGCGGCGGCCATGAACATTCCGTCAGTGACGCGGCGCGCGCCTGCCGCCAGCACACCTAATCCCTTACCTGGGAAAATGTAGGAGTTGATGCACTGCGCGACATGATGCGTCTTACCGTTGCAGACGACGGGATCAAACGGGCTTCCGGTGGCGACCAATGCATGACCATCTGACCAGCGGATAATATCCGCAGGTACGGCCTCAATTCGCGATGTCGGGTTCGACAGCGGCAATACGACAGGATGATCTGTGTGGGCCGCCTTCGCCCGAATGATCCCTTCAGAGAACAAGCCTGCCTGACCGCTGACACCAATTAAAATGTTGGGTTTGGCCTGGTTAATCACATCCAGCAGTAAAATTTTGCCATCGGACCAGCTCCCCACTTTGGTGAGAGGTTGAACATTTTGCGTTTGGAAGGGCAGGAGGTCTGTCATCGCATTGGTTAACAAACCGTTCCGGTCCACCATGTAGATGCGCGCGCGTGCCTCGGTCTCGGGTAATCCTTGGCGGACCATGAGTTGAACCAGATGCTCAGCGATACCCACTCCCGCTGATCCCGCTCCAAGAAACGCGATGGTAGCGTCCTTTAACGGAATGCCGGTGACATTTGAGGCAGCCAGCAAAGTGCCCGCCGCTACCGCCGCCGTGCCCTGAATATCATCATTGAATGTACGGAGCCGATCGCGATACCGCGCAAGCAGGGGTGCCGCATGTTGCTGTGCAAAATCTTCGAATTGCAGCAATACACTCGGCGACTTGCGCTTTACCGCCTGTACTGTGCGTCATCCTCGAGCAGATGGTTATGTGCATTACTCTTGTACCCATAGGAGCCGGTGGACGCGGTGCGGTTGCCCTCCCGATCATACTGGTAATCCTCGATTGGCACCGGCACGCCGCCGTCGATGGGCAGAATGCCCTGGCGGACCAACACCAGACGATTGAGGTCGTCAAAGGAGATGTGTTTCGACTGCGCCGGATCGAGGCGGTTGAGGGTCGCCGTCAGCTGGCCGACGGGGTCGTAAGTGTACTCCAGATCGGTCAGCGTCACCCCGGACTGCGCACGGGTCAGTGCCGAGAGCAGGCCTGGTATAGCCATAGGTGGTCGCCCGGCCGCTGGTGGAGGTCAACGCGGTGCGGCGGCCTTCATCGTCATAGCCGAAATTGTAGGTGCTGCCCCAGGACGAGGTCAGATCGGTCAGCCGATCCCCGGGGCATCCCAGACATAAGATGTGCCCCCGCCAAGGCTTTCCTCCATCCCCGTGCGGCGGTCGAGGAGGTCGTAGCTGTAGGTCAGGGTGACCTGCGGCTGCGGCCCGACGGTGCCATCTGTGGTGGTGGTGGCCACGCGTTTGCGCGCGTCATAGGTCATGCTGGTGAAAAGACCTGTCTGGTCGGTCACGGGTTCTAAGTTACCAACGGGCAGATAGGTGTACTGGGTTATGCCACCGATATTAGAGCCGCCCGCACCGGTGACTTCGACCGACAGCACAGGGTTGAACCCATCATAGCTGCGGCGTACCTGCCGCTCGGTGGGGGTTGCCTACAGCTTCTGCAATGACGGTGGTGTTACCTGTGACATCATAGGTCATCTGCGTGACTGAGCCGTCCGCATAGGTGGTGGAGGCGAGGTTCTGGTCGGTATTATTAGTGAAAGATATTATGTTGCCGTTCTCATCCGTTCGGGTCGCAAGCTTGCCCTCAGGGGTATAGGTGTAAGCCCGCAAACCGCCTTCGGCGTTGGTCATACCGGCCACTTCCCCGAACCCGTCATAGGTATAGACATTGTGAACCCGCCCCCGTCGGTCATGGTCGCGACCTTGTTGTCGGTAGGCTCGTAAGAGTAGGTGGTGGTGCGCTCTGCCGGGCTACCGACGGGTTCCGTCATCGTCTCGACATTGTGCCGACACTGTCATAGGTGATCGTGTCCACGCGCACGCCGCAGGGCGCCGCATCGTTGGACTGCTCGACCCGGACGGCGAGATTCTGATCATCCCGCTCGATCTTTGTGACGCGGCCCAGAGGATTGGTTGTCTGAATGACAGAGCCGAACTGGTTGACAATTAACTCGGTGGTCTGTCCGTTGCGGTCGGTGACCGTCGTGACCCGATCTTCGGGCTTAACAAAGACCAGAGGACTGGTTGCAGCGCCTCCCAATCCATCTATCAAGCCCAGAGACGAATCCACCTGGTTTGCAACGCTGGAACCATCAGGCAAGGTGGCCCTTCGAAATTCCCCATACCGTCATGGCTGTAACTGGTGACATTGCCATTCTGGTTGGTTGTCGACACCAAACGCCCCTGTACCTCATTGGTGAAGCTCGTGACGCCGCCGACCTGGCCGGTGATGGTCGCCAGACGCCCATCGGCATCATAGGCGTATTCTTTGCGGTTGCCCTGCGGGTCTTAGGTCGCCGTTTGCTGTCCACTTGCGTCAAAAAGAACGATGTTGCCATCTTTGTAGTGCCGCTGCCAGGTGCCTTTATCAAGGCGCTCGAGAGTTGAGAATTCGCCTAGCCCCAAAACAAACTTGCCTGTTGCCGAGGGCTTGGAGAAATGCACCCTGACCCTGAATCGCAGCGTGGTCAGCAGGTCCAAACTGCCATCACCCTTGATGTCTGCGAACTCAATCAGGCAGAAGCCATAGTTTACAAACCCACACTCAAACGGTTGGAATGTTCCGTCCCCATTACCGTTATAGACATGGCCTGCCCGCCGCTCGCCGTAATTAGATCCGGGATGTCGTCGCCATTGGCATCGCTGCATGGTCACTTTCGACCAAATTGTTCCGCCACTGTCGATCAATATGCCTGATGCCGTCGAAATGCGGATCGTATCGGTGGTTGATTTTGCGGATGACACGTCGATAAGCGTAGGCCTCGTCCACATGCCAGTCTACACTGGCGCGGCGTAAGTGCTTCTCTGTTCGTTTGGTCAGTTCCGGGCTAAACTTCTGGACCCAGCAGAACACGGTCGAGCGATCAACTTCGGCGCCGCGCTCGGAGGGCAAATCGACAACATCTTGGTATGAAAGCGGATACCGCAGGTACCAACGAACCGCGCAGAGAATGATGTCGCGCGGGAAGCGGTGGTGTTTGAATACCGATCTACGCGGCATGAGAAACCTCAAAAATACAAAAATCCCTAAAGGCGACGATTAATGCAACAGTCCCGGTAATAGTGATCGCCAATACGACTTGGCGCGTTCCGAATATTGCGCCAAAACTCATTCATCCTTGAACGTGAATATGCGCACCGTCACCTTGCGATGTTCGGCGGATTCCTCGTCGTCAGGTCCATTCACATCGAGCTCGCCGTGTGATTTGCCGGTGAAGACAGCTCCCGATCCGATATGATCATTCAGGAAGCTGACCACGGTATCCCGCCGTTCGCGGGCAAGTTGCTGGTTGTCAGAAACCGATCCCTTGGTTGACGCAAAGCCATCGACAACAATTGGCACCCGTCCTGCCCGCACCAGCGAGATATCGCCCTTTGGTATTCCGTCGACAAATGTCTTCAGGGCGCGCGCCTGATCGTCCGACAGGGTCGATTGCTTTGGCTTTTCAAAGAGAATTGTGTGATTGCGCGTAGACCGGATCTTGCCCGGCAGTTTCTTGACCGACACCTGCTTTAGCGACACGATGCGGACGGCCTTGATTTTCTTGCTGCTGAATGTCGGACTGTCGAATTCGGACACCATCTGCTCGATATGAACCGAGCCGTCAGCCCACAAGTCGATCATACCGTTAAAGTCGTAGTCCCCCGTGCCTTTCGGATCCCAGTTACCCGAGAAATCATATCTGATTTTGCACATGGCTTCTTTTGGAAGACTGTGCGCCGTGGCTGTGAAATTCACGCTGAACGAAGACGCAATCAGGTCATCGGACTCGGACGCGACAAGGCTTATCTTTGCGTGGCGGATATCGTGGCCGTCGATTTCGGTTCGAATCCGGATCTTGAACTTCTGATCGGAAATTCCGACACGCGGGTGATAAGCGTGGAAGATGAAATCGGTCACGACTTCTTGGAACTTGCTGTCCGGCTGCGTATTGGGGTGGATGTATCGCGACGGAGTGGCTGAGACCGAGACATCGCCCTTGGTGAATTCGGCCTTGAATTCCTGGAAGACCGCAAGCCCAAGACCTATGGCGGCAATTGTGTCGGTGCTGCGCGAAATGCCCTCTTGAATCGCCACGTCCGATACGACGGCTGGCAATGAGATCGGCGTGACGTCGGGCAGAATTTCTTTTTTCGTTTCCTTGTCACTCATTTCGACGACGTCCGCTACCACGTCGACCGGATCGACAACCTCACCTTCGATCACGTCGTCCTGTTTGGGCGGCGGCGCGGGTTTGTAGTACTTGTCGATCATGGACAGAAAGTCATCGACCGCCGCGTCACGCATTGCGTCCTCGCTGGCCGGGCGCCGCGGTTCGACGATGTGATCGACATCGTCCGTAAGATCGGCATCTTCGGGCATCGTACCAACGTCCTGAACCGAGAAGCTACCTGCTTCGACGAGTGGAACTTCTTCATCAGCGGGCGGCGCTGCTTCGGGAGCAACGGGTTCGGCGGGTATTGCTGCCTCAGGAACCTCTGCTGATGGCTCTGCCTGTTGAGGCGGTTCCGGCGGCACCTCTTTCAACGGTTCGGGGACTGGTAGATCACTATCCCAGCTTTTGATCACGCGTTCCTTCAGAAAGACGCGTGCCGTAGGAGCAGGCGCGCCTTGCTCTGCAGCCAGAGCAGCGTTTTCCGCCCGAGGTTCGGGCATTTTCAAAGCAGGACGCCGGGTCCCATAGCGCCCCATGAGACGGTCGGTTTTCTCTCTCTTGTAAAGCGAGTCGAAAGCCTCCAACGGGTCCGGCCCATGAGTTCTGCCAAACAATCCGTTTGTGTAACGTGTCATCTCAGGTCCCTCCCATTCAGGTCAGTTTCAGCCGCAGCCGCTCGTGCCCGAGCGTCCTGAATTCCAACTCGCGCACCCCGTCGGGCACATTTTCCACAGTCATCATGCGTCCAGTGGACTTTGCCCGGGCCAAACGCCCGTCCAGCCTGACGCTTTCCAGATCGACCTCGTCCAGATCGGCGCCAAACACCGCAAGGCTGAGGCCAAGACCCTTGCGAAACCGAACCACACGTTCGGGCCGAGGACGACGGCGCGGTGCGCTCGCCTGTTCCATCCGGCGCGCAAGATCCACAAAATCCACACCGTCTACCCGAACACCTCTGCGTGCCAGCCGGTTCACGTCCTCCTTCGAATCCACGCCATACCGTTTCAGCCGCTTCGCTTCGTCCGGTTTGATGGCGGCCTTCTCGACTCCTTCGATCGGGGTTCTGGGAGCAAGCGCCTCGTCGGTGGTCGTCTCGGCCACAATCTTGTCGGTGATCGACCCCAGTTTGAGATCCATCTTCGAGGCGCCCTCTTCCCCCGGTTTGGCGGTGCGAAACCGGACGCGATCGCCGTCGTATTCGGCAAATACATTGAGCGACAGCCCCATATCCTCGACCGTATAAAGCCGCTTGCGCTGCATCGCCTTCACGCGCGCGACCTGATGCACCCTCTCCAGTTCGTCGGCGAGGCTTTCGACGAATTCCCGAAGGTCCCAGGATGAGCGGTCGCCATTCAATCGCCGGGATCCTCCTCTTGTGGGGTCGCATCCGAATAGCGGATATTGACCCTGAACTGATGAAGCACTGGCATGAAGCTGGTGCGATAATGTTGATCCGTCGGCGCACTGTTCAACTGAAGCGTCCCTGCGTCGCGTCGCGCCGAAAGCTCCATCGGCAACCGCAGCCGCACTTCTTCCAAGCGGAGCCCCGGCGCGCCGGGGTCCGCATCTTCCAGCATGGCTGCAAGCGTGTCCGACAGGCGCGGCAGTTTAGTCATTGATCCTGATCCCGGCTGGAATCGGCACATCGATCTTTCGTACTATCCGACGCGCCGGGTTGCCGTTTTCATCGACGTCATCGAAGGAAACCAGATAGGCCGGTGCTGCCTGCAGCACTGTTTCGACCATCAGCGGTTGGTTGCCCGCCGGCAAACGTTCAACCGCATCAGCGCCAAGCTGCATCCGCAATGCCGGGTCCATGGACATCGCCGCATCGATTGCAGCCAAGACATCCGCCGTGACCGTATCGGGCGACAGGCGGCGCGCAAGATCGGCAAACCCCGAAGGCGTTATCTCCAGTGCGCCTGACAAGTGATCTCCTGCACCGCCCGGCGCTCCTGTGAGTGGTGAATGACGGGCCAGACCAGCAACCGCGCCCGCTGCCACAAAGCGCGTGCCATAGCTGACATGAGTGGCGTTGGCGCGTGCGTCCATCGGTATGTGTCTTTTCAGCGCTGGTATGTCATCAAACGTGTCAGACATCCGCGCAGGTGCTGCCCCAATCAGAAACAGCCGGTGTGGCGCGCTTGTATGGGCGCACAGGCGGATTTCATTGCCAACAAAACTGGCCTCGGCGCCTTTTCCGTTCTTCTGCACCAGCCGCACGGAGACACAGATCTTACCCGAATGCCGGGAAGCCGCGGTCAGAACTTCTGGTTCGATTTCAATCATCGAAGACGCACTGGCCCCTGCCTCCAACGGCGCAAGTCGGAAGACACATCGTTTCAGACCGGTTTTCGGGGTGCCGTCGCAGGATACGCGAATGTCCAGAAACGGGCTGTCCAGACGCTCGGGGCCTGCTGTGACTGAGACAGGTATTTTCGCCGGGCGATCTGTCGCAAACATCCAGCTCAGTTTGCCGTCACCCAGATCTGTCATGGTTTGCTTGGGCAATGCCAGTTTGATGCGCCGATCCGCCTTGATCATCTTGCGGCCCGGAACAAACAGCTGACCAACCATCCCTTCGGCGTCGCTCAGCGACAGCACCCGTTCCCACGGCAGGGTCGATACGAACTGATCGTGATTAATCTGCGGTATCCAGGCTTTGCCGTCGAACATTTTCTCGATGGGCAGCCGTTCGACCACGGACTTGACCAGTTCATGACCTGGCCCGCCCATCAGCTGGTTGATGCCACCTGCGTTTCCGGCAACCCCCTGTATCAGGCCGGTAATATGCTCGGGCTTAATATTCTTGAGCAACCCGGTGATCATCGCGGGGTCGATCTTACCACCCGCACCACCCAGCAAACCGGCAAGCGCAGAAGCATCCATACCCTGCGCCAGCAACGGCGCACCACCCGGGGCAGGCCCTGCAACCGGTGCTGCCGGAGCAGCAGCCGCGCTAGGCGCCGGAGCGGCCACCGGAACGGGCTGTAAAATTACCTGTGGCTGGGGCTGCTGCTTGGGCACAAGCCCTTTTACGATTTGACCTGTGACCCCAGGCGCAGCGTCTGAGATCATCTTGGCAAAGACAGGCGCCAGTTGCGGTATCAGATCCATGATGACCTTCACGATCGAATCCAGCGCAAGTTCCGAGCTATAAGTCCCGTCCGCTGCCAGGCCATAACTGACATCAATGCCGCCGGTTCGGCCCAATTGCCGCGCCGATGCGGTGCTGGCGACGCTTTTGCCGCCGGCCAGCCCGCCCAGTAGATTGCCCAGCATAGGTGCAAGCATCGGAATGAGCGTCGGCAAAAGACCTTTGACCATTGGCAACAGGGCCGCAAGAAGCGGAAATGCCTGCGCGCGCGCGGCCGATCCCGGCTGTGCCATGGCCGCCGCTGCGCGGTTGATCGACGCTTCTAGCGCGCTCGCACCTCCGGTTGGCGTGCCGCCGCCTTTGATCCGACCGTTAAGCTCGGCTGCCAGTGACGCGCCCGAACGTCCCTGCGCCTGATCCAGACAATGGGACAGAACTCGGGTCAGGGTCCGTGTGGACGGTGCCCCCGGAATCCGGGGATCGCGTTTGCAGACCTCGTGCATTCGGGCAACCATCAAAGCCATTCCGCCGGCCAATTCGGGTTGCGGCTTTCGTTTGCGGCGCACGACGCGCTGTCCTCCGGTGCGGGTGCTCAAGGCGCCTGCCCTGCTGGCTGACGTTGGGCCAAGATCCGCGAGCATCGCCTCAAAATCGCCCCCATATCGTGACATCTCGCCCTCCAATCTGCTGTCCACGCTGACGTCCACGCCCCAGCGTCGTTCAAGCCCGCTTTCGATATCGGCATCCTGGTCAAAGCGGGACGAAGCCCCACGTTTCAGCCGAAGCGCGATATGCGGGCGTTGTGTCATGCTTTCGCAACCACCGCGCCAAAATATGCCTCTTTCCAGATCGGATCGCTTGCGGGTGGAAACTCTTTGTTCGCACCCCAACTCCAGACTTTGACGGGTTTGGTGTCGTCGGTAACGGGCGCCAGCAAGGGCACCCAGTGATCGGCCACAAGGCTCGCGCCCTTGGCTCCGATTTTGCCCAGAATCCCCTGCGACGGAACATAAGACTGGGACAGCTTTTTCGCGGATTGCTTGCCCTTCTTGCCTTCTTTTTCCAGCAGCAGGCTGACATTGATGAACAGGACCGGCTGATCGTCCGCCGTAACCTTGAGTTTCTTGAGATGATCAACGCTTTCATTGAGAATAAATGTCGTCGTGGTCTGATCATCCACCGAACTGAAGCCGATGCCGGATTTCAACCAGGCGACCATATCCGAGGGCCACGAGATCGCGTCCCATGCCTCTTCCGGCGTGCCATCGAAATCGTCGTTGCTGGTTCGGCGCAGGCTGGCCAGCACCATCCAATCCAGCAACAGGCTGGGCGGAAACGGATCGGCCTTGAATTTTAGCGGCTCCAGCGCTTCCAAACCATCGGATTTTACCTTCAGGCTGCCAAAGGCTCCGGACCCAGTGTTGTAAAGGCCAGTCACAAGGTCAACAAAACCCTCGAAATTGCGGGTCGCAAACAAGTGCATGACCGCAGCCGGGCCACAAACGTTCAGCCGGTATTGGCGAATATTGCTCGGCTTGCCCTGAAGTACAGCAAGGCGGGCGGCAACGTCGGCGCGTGGCAGGTTGGGCCAGACCCCATTGCCGGTTTCAGCCGCAAAGGCACTGATCTTCTGGGCGATTGCCGATGATTGACCCGATACGACGGGCCTGGCTGGTAGCGCCTTCGCCAGATCGGCAAACGGGTCGTCCCCGGCGCTGTGATGTGGAACAAACGGACGCGGTGCGCCTGCCTTGTTGCCGGTTTTCTGCATGTCCATGTCTCACGCTCCCTCAGGCCGGTTGGCCCGCTGCGTCCTGCTGCGCACCCTGTTTCTCGGCGATCAAAGCCTTGGTGCTTTCGTCACCGAAAAGGTCCGCGAAATTGTCGAGCTTGAAGTAATCGCTCTTGAACTTGACCTCAACAAAACCCGTAATCTGCGCGTTCAGTTCGGTATTGGTGACCAGTTCCCGCGAAGAGACAGTGATCTTGGTCGATTTCTTGGAACCGCCGCCCCCAAACAAGCCGAAGAAGCTGCCGCCGCCCTGGCCGCCTTTCTGCTGGATGTCAGTTGATTTTTCTTTGGCTTGCCCCACTTCGGTCGAGCGAACGTTAAAGACCAGACCAGCCCGGATGACGCCTTCGGTGACGACAAGACGGTTGTTGATCTGCAACATCACCTCGCGCAGCTGCAAGCGGCGTTCCTTGGCCAGTTTCAAGCGGGCCTCGAACATCAGCTTCTGAATTTCATCGTTGGATGTATCGACCGCCATGCCCGAATTGGAATCCGTCAGGTCCCCCTCCGGCCCCATCGTGAACCGCAGGGGATCCGAGGTTGCCATTTCCGCCTGCGCATCCAGAGACGAAATATCGTCGCGTGCAATCGCGCCTAGCGGTTTGCTGAGTTGTTTGAACATGTCGACCATGCTTTGCGACTGCTTGATCGTGGAATCCACGATTGAATCGTAGGTCCCGGTGATCAAATCCGAAACGAAGCCGACAAAGTCAATTTCCCCCATAAATTCAGCGGCTAAACCGGGGACATCTCTGATGCCGGTTGGGTCCAGATCATCGCCTGCCGCAAAAGCCCGCGCGGGTCCGCCCTGCCCCTTCACCTTTTTCTGGGCCAGCGCCACACCGCTGCTGAGCATCTCGCGATACATCTCGACCTGTTTGTCGCGCGACATGGACAGGAAGGTCGTGTTCTCTGACAAGTAGCGCTTCAGGTCCGCACGCACACGATCCACAACCGCTTGATTGGCGTCGCCCGTTCGAGCCTCGGTCATCATGACTATGTCCTTTCGCGCTTAAAGCATGTCAGCGTCTTGCAAGGCCGATTCTTCGGCCTCGGCGGCATATTCGTCTCCGACATCCATCGGAGCTTCTTCGCGTCCGTCATAGAAATCATCGTCGTCGATCCAATCGCCTACAGTGTCCGGTCGTCGGAAGGCCGCCAGCCAGTTCTGCAGGATTTCAAGGCCACGTTCGATTTCCGCGTCGGGCGCGGTCTGCAATGTGGACGCGTTATCCGCCAGCCAGGCAAACAGATCGAACCCGTACACCGCCAGAGTGCGGCCGCGGTCGGTCAGCTGAGTGCCATAAACCATCCGGCGATCCTCGCGGTCATCACCGATGGCTTCGTTGAGAAGGCCTTCAACGACAGCCCAAAGACCCGAATTGAAACGGCCGCCCCAATACTGCTGCACTTCGGGCCGCTCGAGGATCGAGAAGCAGAAATGCATCTGGTGCCAGCACCGCTCCACAAGGTCGGGCATGTGATAGCCGCCTACATCGGACAGGAAGCGCTGCAGATTCAAACCAGCCCGCATAAAGCGGAACTTAGCGTAGGAATACCCGCGATTGCTGTCCTCGCTGAAGTAGGCACCGGCGTTGTTGACACGTTGCAGATCGATACCCGCCTCGCCGATGGCGCCCAGCAGGTTACGGGCAGCTTCTCCGCGTGAACCTTCCTCGAAGACCATCGAGAAGGTGCGCCGCCGGTCTTCGGCTGCCGGATAAACGATGCGATAGACCTGCCGGTAATGCGACAGCAACGCATTTGCGGGTGAATTGCCAAGGTCGTAGGTAAAGCTGTGTTGCCGCGCGACCAGTTCCTCGACCATGTCGATTATACCAAGGCGGTCGAACTGATAGATGTAGTAGGCTTTGGCCATGGTGCGGATTCGATCGGCGTCGATCCCGGCTGTGAATTCATCCTCGAACCTTCGCATACGGACTGGCGGCAATCCGGGCGGCGAAGCCAGCCCGCCGATCAACCCCCCGAAAGAGATGCCGCCACCGCCAAAGCCACCCCCAGCCCCGGCAATGGACAATGCCGCCCGCGCCCAGTCATTATCGGGTGCGTTCGGGTCAACGTTCAGGTCGCTCAGCAACGAAATCGCCGAGCGCTTCAGTCCCGGAGGCAAAGGCCCGCCAAAATCTTCGACCGGCGCGGACAACCCGTCGTCGCGAAGGGTTGAGAACAGAGGTTCATAGCTTTCGTACATTCGCAGCTCAGGTAGACTTTCAACTAGCTTTTCTGCGAAATCCGGATCGTTGAGCGGCACATTCCGCTCGGTCAGTAACATGTACGCGGCGTTGATCCGGTTGGTATCAGCCTCGATGTAGCGTGCAGCAAAGACCAC
This sequence comes from Ruegeria sp. A3M17, assembly GCF_003318255.1. Taxonomy (GTDB): domain Bacteria; phylum Pseudomonadota; class Alphaproteobacteria; order Rhodobacterales; family Rhodobacteraceae; genus Ruegeria. The sequence continues at coordinate 25,670 of NZ_QOCF01000005.1, read as the reverse complement.
TGCGATCTGATCCTTGTACAGATCAGCCTGATGTTGACGAAAGAACTCTTCAACACCCGCCCGCAGTGTTTCACGATCGACCTCAGCTGGTTTGGCCTCTGAGGCCAGTACCGAATACACGGCTGCACCGGCAAGTTCATCGAACCCGTAGCTTGCCAGAAAGGATGCCCCGCCATTTGCCGAAATCGCGTTCTTCGTGATCGTCAAGAACCTGTGATAAGTGGTTGACGGCAACGCCGCCTGAATTGCGCGGCTCTGGATCACCAGCGGGTTGTTGATCCCCGCAGCGATTAGCTCATCTGCGATCTCTTCGGCCCGACCTGCTTTCAGAGAGACAACCTTGGCGACCATTTTCTTCACTTCTCCTGGTGTAACAGGCTTGGTCAGATCAGATGGGACATAGTCGTTCTCGCGCCCAAGCGCATCCAGTACCTCGCCTTTGAAACCGGCATCGCCCGGACCGACGCCGGACGCCTCGAGTGTGTTAAACACCTGATCAATCGTTTTGGCCTCGGCGCGAATACCTCGCGCTTCGAGCGTATCAGCGATAATGTCCTTGAAATAATAATCGCGGTCCCGTTTGAAGATGCCGGCCGCGCGTTTGGCCATGGCGGCGTCAGGTTCCTTCATCAATTCCGCGTAGGTCTTACCCTCCATCAATTCAAACGCAATGCTTGCCACGATATTTGGTTCTTCGATCAGAAATCCTTGCGCGTTTTCAAATCTGACCCCCTCGCGCGCGGCTGTCATCACCTTGCGCCGCAGCGCGCCGTCCGCGACGTCGTCCATGATCAGGACGCGGACGCGGACCGGCGTACCGTATTCATTGTCATCAAGATCTTTCTTGATCTGCGCTACGTCAGACAGGATGGTGGCCTCGACTTTGTCGACTTCTTTTTTCCGTTGGTTTGCCGCCATTTGCTTTCTGATATGGGAAGGTCTGTAGGCCATATGTAAATCCTTTCACCCAGTTAAGAGCGCATGTTGCTTGCGGCAATTTCACTTGGCCCAAAGCCGAACGGCCAGGGCGGTTCGGGGGCCTCACGGTCCCGTCGATGGTTATCAATCAGGTTCCCGGCTGCCTCGAGTGCCCGTGCCATGTTGAGGACACCTGCCCCCCGCCGCGGATCGGTGGGGCGACCCTCGGTCCGTGCGTTGTCACGGATCAACCTCCGGATTGTGCTTTCCTTAAAGGTGACGTGCCGAGCACGCCCGAGAGAAATAATTAGGGCGGCCGTGGCGCTGACGAAAGGCGCGGCGTGTGAAGTTCCGTCACGGAACCGGTATCCGTTGTCCAGATCGGCAGAGTAGATCGACGAGCCCGGTGCCGTGATATCCAGATGCGGACCCCAGCCGGAAAAAGCCGTCACGCGCCCAAACGGATCGATTGCACCAACCGTGATCACCCCAGGAACCGCACCGGGATACACCGGGCTGTTGGTACCGTGATTGCCAGACGCCGCGACTGTCACGACATTGCGCATCCGCGCGTATCGAATCACCCGGGCATGCGGGGCCAACCCGGATGAGGCACCCAACCCAAGCGACAGGTTAATGACATGTGCCCCCCTGTCAGTCGCTTCCTTCACAGCTGCATCTATATCGCCGGGCGTTCCGACCCCAACTTTCGAGCCATTCTCAATCGCGGTGCCCAACACGCGGTAAGCCATAAGCGAACATAGCCCGGCGGCTCCCACCGGCATATCAAGGCCCAGTGCGCCAATGGTGCCTGCCACATGGCTGCCATGGCCACCATCGTCATCCCAGTTTGAATCGCGATGCCGGATATCGCCAATCAGGGTACCCATTCCGGGATGCGACCAGTCCTCTGCCCCAAGCGTGACAAAGTCGTAGCCACCGCTGACCTTGCCGCGAAACTCCTTATGGTCGCGTGAAATACCACTGTCGAGCACGGCGACACGGATATCTGGATCACCGGGCATCTTTCCCAGTGCGACATCGGCATCAATGGCCTCAAGCGCCCAACTGCCAGGTTTTCCGGTTACCGCCGCAGCTGGGTCCTTTGACGGGGAACGCTGGAAGACCTGCGCCCGAACCGGGCGTATTTCAGTAATCAAGCCCTTTGACGAGAGCGTTTTTATGGCATCCGCAACCGCGTTTGGGTCCGACCCACCGATCCTAATTTGCCGGTGAAGGGAAGCAGCGCGTTCTTCCTTTGTCGCATCAATCGCATCCGAAGCCGGGTCATCCGGGACACAACGATGTGCCGCCGGAAGCGGTCTTCCAATTCGAACGCCAAACGACAACCGCGCCCAGTTTCGGTCCTTCGAAATGTCCCGAGCGCGCACTTCTTGGCCCTGCGCCCAATGCGGCAGGCTAAAGGCACCAAAAGGTGGATCGATGTCTTGGCGCAGTGTAACGTCATAAACGTCCATGCAAGCACCAATTGGATGTAGATTAATTCGCGCGGCACTAAGGAATTAAAGGCAAAACAGCACTGATCGCCGCAAATCGTTCATAACATAATGTTTCGATTCTTTCAATTATAGCGAAAGTTTTTACCTATTGGCGCCTAAATAGTTGCAAACGCTGACTCAGCGGGAAATGGCTCGGCGCTTGGGTTGGGATCCAAATTCCGCATTTTTGGTCAGATCAATTGAAGTTCCACAGAGTGGCGGTGGTTAGCGATGTCCAAGAATCGCTTTGCTGCTTTTTACAAGTCGAAGTGATTGCGTTGATGCTGGTTCATCCCAATCTTGCCGGGCGCATTTCCATCTGTAGAACGCGCGATCGATCAACATGGCATTGTGCTGGACAAAATACTCCAACCGAAACGGAACAAACAGGGCGCCCCACCGACATGCAGCCTTATTGCTCCGATGTTCGCCTTTAGTTGCTGTAGTATTTGTTGGCATAGCTGCCGTATGAATAGCCGTAGTGTTTGGCATTGCGAGCGTTGATCTGACCCAAAACAAGACCGGTCAGGCGCTGGTTGTCAGTGTGGAACAGTCGCATGGCCTCGGTGACATCCTGCTCGGAGGTGGCGTTCCACTTGACCGTCAACAACACTGCATCCGCATTGCGCGCAATCAGGCGAGCGTCAGACACCAACAGCGTCGGCGGCGTGTCGATCAAAATGATATCGTATATCTTGCGCATCTCTTCCAGAAAGAGCCGGAACCGATCCGAAGCAATTAGATCCGCCGCATTCGCCGCAGTCTTCTCGCCAGCCAAAACATCGCAACCCAATAGGGAGTCATAAAAGATCGCCTCTTGCGCTTTTGTATCGCCAGCCAGAACCGAAACGATCCCCTTCTTCGGCACCCCCTGCAACTGCGCCGTCATCGTCAGGCGGCGGATGTCACCTTCAACCAGCAGCACCTTCTTGCCGATGCCGACAAAATTTTGCGCCAATGCCATCGAATTTGTCGTCTTGCCTTCTTCCGGCAACGAAGATGTCATCACTACAATCTGCGGTGGGCGGTCCACATTGGACAACATCAGCGAAGTGCGCAAGTTACGCACTGCCTCAGCTCCGGCGGAAGAGGGCTTGTTGACAACATATTCCAGAACCTTGCGCCGGCCGCGAACGGGAAAAATCGGTATTTGACCCAAAACACTGTACCCGGTCCTGCGCTCCAACTCGTTCGCAGTGCGATAACCTTTGTTCCTTGTCTCGTTCAGCACAACGATAGCTGCACCCACCACAACGCCCATGATAGCAGACAGAGCGAGAATCAAATACTTTTTCGGTTCCGACGGATCGCTGGGGACTACGGCGCGTGACAGTTGCCGACTGTCCGCTTTCTGAATTCCTTCCTGCGCCGCTGTCTCTTTCAGACGTGCCAGAAAATATTCGTACAGCAACCGGACCGCTTCTGCTTCGCGCCCCAGTTGCTGCTGCATGATCAAGTCCGCGTTCTGCAGCGCGATACGCTCGCCCAGCTCTTGGGTTGATTGCGTCAAAGCCTGAACTTGCTGGGTCGCGCGCCTCGCCTCAAGTTCAGAACGCACGAGCAGGCGCTCAAAGGCGGTATCAAAGGCGGCTTCACCCGTGCTTGATGCGTTGATCTGCGAAAAAACCCGTTTTAGCTGCGGGTCCTGACTGGCTTCGACCTGGGCCGCGCGGCTATCAGCAGCTTCTAGTGCTTCGTATCGCGCCAGGGCAGAGTCGCGAGTTGCTTCAGCAGACACGCGGCGTTCGCGCAGATCCTTAAGCTGAACTTCCTGTAGTTGAAGCGCCTCGGGCGAGATCAACGCCGTTGTTGCATTGAAATCGTTGAACTGCGCTTCGGCAGTTTCCAACTCTACTTGCAACTCAGCCACGCGCATGGTCAGCCACGCGGTAGCCTGTTCGGTGGCTTCGAACTTCACTTCGATTTGGTTCAGCACGTAAAGCTAGACAATAGTGTCGGCAATCAAGGCTGATTTGCGCGGCTCTTCGGTCTCAACCGTGACGGTAATGACCAAACTTTGCCGCACGTTGCTCACCGATGCCTTCCGGAGCAAGGCCGAAATCACACCGTCCCGAGTTTGCTGCTCGGCTATATCCTCGGGCACCTGTTCGCGTTCGCTCCCAACCCCGAGCAAGGATTTGATAAACTGCTTGACGCCGCCCAGAGCGGATACAGGTTGAAGCGCGATATTGAACTCGGGGTCCGAGACCAGGTCCAGCTTGTCTACGACCTTGCCCATCAGCCCGCGCGACTGAAGAACTTGGAGCTCTGAATTGACCTCAACCGTGTCTCCGGCCAGACCGCCCACCACGCTTTGCAGATCAACTACACTGGCCTATTCGATTTCCAAAATGACGACGGCGGTGGACCGATACAATGGAACAGAGGCCACAAACGCGTAATACATCCCGAATAGAATTGCAGCTGTGGTACACAGGGCAATGATCCATTTTTCGCGCCACAATTTTCCGGCCAAACCTCCAAGGTCGAACGTGTTTTCCTCCGACGTGTCTTTTATCGGGGAACGATGGGATAGACCCGCCGCGTCGTGTATCGGAGTTTGCTTCATATCGAGCTTAAGGTCCCTGATGCCAAGTATACGCAAAGCACATGCGCTGCCGCTCTCTACATGGCTGCAAAGCATAAATAGAGGTCTCTAAATCCTCTACGCTCTACCCTCAGAAACACGGTTGAAATTACCCTCCGAGGGATGAAATATCCCTCAAAACACCATTCCAAATCAAATATTTGGCGATCTTTGACACCTTCTTGAGGCGGACGCTGTCATTGTACACAAAGAACCGCCGATGCAGCCTGTTCCCCGGCGAAATTTTTTTCGGTGCACTTGGTCTTCGTCGGAGTAGCTGTTGCGGATGAAAAGACTGATGACCAAGCCACGCCTGCAACAACGTCCGCCGCTTTTATGACGCGCAGTGGACACACGGCAAATGAGTACACCAACAAGATTTGGGTTTCACGTATTGCCGCCCGGGCATTTCGCAATCCGTTCAACGATTACAGTGCAGCAGTCCAGACCCGGTAACGTCCCTGCCCTGTTACTTCTCGGATCAAACCGCGGCCCATAAAACGGTCGATATTGCGTTGCACCGCAGCGCGCGACGCTTGCGTCAGGTCTTCGGCAAGCGGTGCCGACACCATGGGCCATGCGGTCAGCGCGTCGATCAGGCGCGGTGGCGTGCGGCCGCTCAGGTCACTTGTCGCCTCGCGGGCGCGCTGATCCCAGGCGCTGACCCGATCCAGGTGCAACAAAGCCGCCAATATCGACTGCCCTGCCCCCCTGATCCAGGCCGAGAGTTTTTCCTGCGGCTCGCCAACCCCGCGCAACGCCCCCGGACCAGACAGCGCCAGCGGCATGAAGATTGCCCCCCCCCGCCCCATCGACGCAGCATGGCGGGCTGCAATGACTGCGGCCTCTGTGTCCTGACCAGCGCCTTCTGACAGGGCGCGCCAGGCATGAAACCCGATTGCGGCCTGCGTGACGGGATGCAAGCCTTCCGCGTTCTGCATGACCTCGACCAGATCCGCGACGGATTCCGGCGTATCTTCGATGCCCTGTGCCATGCGATCCAGAAACGCCGTCAAACCGTTTGGCCAGCCGCCCTCTGCTGGTCCGGCCCCCGACGTCAGACGGCGCACGGCCCAGGCCGCACGGAACATCGCCTGGACATCATCGCCGGTTGCGCCAATCCGTAATCCGACCCACAACGCAAGTCGGTCGACACCGATCCGATCCCCTGTCCACCAGCCCAGATCAGACACATCCATCAGCGCCAACCGGTGTCCCCAACCCGTCGGACCTGCGCGCAAACGCTCGTCCAACGCCCCGAACGTGGCCGCCAGTTCGGCCAGTTCATAAGACAGCTCGGCCTGCGCCGCGCGCCAGTCCCATGGATCAAACAGCAGGCGGCGATCGACCACCGGACCGGGCGGCAGAAATAAATCCTGCGCCAGGTCCTCATCCGGGGGGAGGAACCAAAGATCATCATCCTCAGTCGGGTCTGTGTCATAAATGCTGGGAGGACCGACCACTTCGTCGTCGTCATCTGGGTCCGGCATCACAGGTTTCGTCGTCATGCCCGCTATATTTCGGACATTTCGTGCGGTTCACAAGACGTATTTCGCCCTGCCCCCGGTCAACCGGCGAATGTTGTGGTCAGAATGTCCAGTTGCTGGTCAAGATCGGTCTGCTCGCTGCTGCCGATCAGCATATAGCCATATCCATCCTGCGCCCATGTCGCAGTGGCAACACCACTTATCGCCGAAAGTTTGACATCTTTTGCCGGCGCACCTTCACCCTGGCGGATCACACAAAACGCCAGCGGCTGACCCTGATCATCCGCAAAGACCACCTGGATCAGAGGTTTCCCCTTAAAAGACAGAACCTGAGCACGTTTCAATTCCAATCCGGGCAGCGTCTCAAGCGCATCCCGGTTAAGCGACCGGCCCAGCTGTGCCTCAGCCCGCGCAAATTGCGCATCAAGCGCAACCGGAGAATTGTCCAACGATGCAATCGTGTCCGGCGAATAAAGTGACTGGTAGATTGCCGCCTGTTCGGCCCATCCCATCGGCTCGGGGCGTGTCGCCCAGAAAGTTGCGGACACGGCCACGACGGCCACTGACGCCGCAACTGCCATCAAGCGCCAGGGGCCGCCCGAGGTGCGGACCGTTCTGACCGGCATTGGTTGCGGCAATTCAATCTGCGGCGCGTCCGCAGGAATGTTTTGGAACACTGATTGAACCACAGGTGCCAGCGGGTCCAGTGTCATCAGGCGTTGTTCCAGCGCAAGATCGGTTTCGATCGCCGCTTCGATTGCGGCGGCCTCGGCCGCATCCGCATTGCCTTCCAGATACGCCCTCAGCGTCTCGCCGGAAAACTTCATTTGCCACTCCGTCGAACGGTGTCTGCCGCATCATGCTGCATCACGTTTTTCAGTTTCAGCCGGGCGTTGGACAACCGGCTCATGATAGTGCCTATCGGCACCTCCAGCAACGCGGCGGCTTCGCGGTAGCTATATCCTTCAACAAACACAAGCATGACTGTCTCCCGCTGCGCTTCTGGCAACTCCATTACTTGTGTAAACACCTCAGCGGCGAAAATATTCGTTTCTGAATCCGGTCCGGTCGCAACCAATTCGGCCTCGGGCGTCACGGACAGCGCCTGCGCCTTGCGCACAGAGCGTGCGCGCACCTCGTTCAGCCAGATCGAGCGGCAGATCGTCATCAGCCAACTGTCCAACCGATCAAACGACGTAACCTGATGATGACGCTCCAACGCACGCAGACACGTCGATTGCAAAAGATCATCTGCAACGTCCGACGCACCCGATAGTGCAAGACCAAACCGCCAGACCCGCTTGGAATGCGTCTGGATAGCGCCGCGCACGGCCTGTTCGGAGTTAATTTCGGGACTCATCGAATAAATCGCGACCTGTGTGTGTTTGCCTTCCACGGACCGGGCCCGCGGGGTCAGGACTGACATAACCCGAGGAGGAAAGAAATGAAACTTCTGTTGAAGGCAGTCACAATCGCGTCGGCGATTGTTGCAACCCCTGTTTTGCCCCAAACTTGGACGTTAGCCCCCGAAGGTTCGCATCTGGCCTATGGTTCGATCAAAAAAGATACCGTGGGCGAAGTTAATTCCTTCACTAGTCTCTCTGGCCAAGTCGGCCCGGACGGCAAGGCCGATATTGAAATTGACCTTTCGTCGGTGGAAACCAATATCGACATTCGCAACGAACGAATGGTTGAATACGTGTTCCGCAAAGCTGGCAGCGCATCGCTGACGGCGCAATTCGACATGGCAGATGTAACGGCCCTGAGCGTTGGGGAAACCACGATTGTCGATGTCGAAGCGATGCTTTCGCTGGCAGGCACAGATGTAGCGTTTGATGCCGAGATGTTTGTGGCGCGCCTGTCTGAAACATCAGTCTTGGTTTCAACAAATGACATGGTGTTCATCAGTACAGAAGATGCAGGCGTCGATGCTGGTGTGGAAAAGTTGATGGAATTGGCCGACCTGCCCGGCATCACCCGGACCGTACCCATCACAGCGCGCCTGATATTTAATCTGGACGAAAATAAAGCCGAAGTTGAACCCACCGCCACAGGCGTAACTGCAGCCGTTGCTATCGAAGGTGACATCAAAGCAGGTAAGAAGGTGTTCCGCAAATGCAGCGCATGCCACAAGTTGGACGAAAACCGACACACAGTCGGTCCATCGCTTCACCGCATTATCGGCGCTACGGCCGGTCAGGCTGACGGATTTAAGTTCTCGGCCCCTTTGCAGGAGTCCGGTATCATCTGGACACCCGAAACCCTGACCGCCTTTCTTGCGGATCCCAAAGACACAGTTCCGGGCAACAAGATGCAGTTTCGTGGCCTGAAAAAGGAAGCCGATATCCTGAATGTGATCGCCTATTTGCAAGCCGAAGCACAGGGCTAAACCTGAGCCAATCTAATAAGGCGGGTTCCCTTTACACGCACCGCCACGCTATCCCTTGTCTGACCTCAGACAAGGGAGACGCGCGGCATGAGCGACACGGTCAAACTGACACTAGACGAGATCCGGAACCTCAGCCTGTCCATCTTGACCAAGTCGGGGTTTGGCCCGGAACACGCGGCAGCCATTGCCGATGTATTGACGACCTGCCAGGTCGACGATTGCCAATCTCACGGGTTGTTCCGCCTGTTCATGTGCAATGACACCATGAAGGCGGGCAAGATTGACGGGCATGTGGCTCCGGTTGTTGAGCCTTCGGATAATGCCATTGTTCGTGTCGATGCGCGCGGAGGCATGTCTTTGCTCGCTTTTCGCGAAGCATTGCCTGTGCTGATCAAAAAGACCCGCACCCACGGCATCGCTGCAATGGCAATCAATCGCTGTTTTCACTTCTCGGCCCTTTGGCCCGAAGTGGAAAGTCTGTCTTCAGAAGGTCTGGCCGCGATGGCGATGGTGCCCAGCCACAGCTGGGTCGCACCGGCTGGGGGGACTCGGGGCAGTCTAGGTACAAACCCGCTGGCTTTCAGCTGGCCGCGTCAGGGCAAGGACCCCTTCACGTTTGATTTTGCCACCAGCGCCTTTGCCCGTGGTGAGATTGAGCTTTATCACAGGGCGGGTAAGCCCCTGCCCGAAGGTGTGGCGATAGACAAGGACGGCAATCCGACCACCGATCCGCAAACTGCGATGGAGGGGGCGATGCTGACCTTCGGCAGCTACAAGGGGTCGGCACTGTCAATCATGATCGAGCTGTTGGCCGGTCCGTTGATCGACGACCTGACCAGCCTGGAAAGCATGGAGTTTGCCGAGGGCCAAGGCGGCGCGCCATATCACGGCGAGATCATTCTGGCTTTTGACCCCGCCCAGTTCAGCGGTGGTCGTGCCGCAGCAAATGATGATCGCGCCGAACGTTTATTTGCCGATATCGTCGATCAGGGTGCACGCTTGCCATCGCAAAGACGTTTCGCTGCGCGCGCGCGCAACACTGCCCGTGGATACGTTGAGATCGCGAAAACCCTGCACGAAGATTTGCTGGTTTTGGCCGAACAAGTGTAAGGCCCGCGATCTTCTCTTTCCCTTAGCGGTGCGGCTGGCTAAGAAGTTCCTCCCAATTGAATTCAGGAGGCCCCCTTGGACCGCATCGCCCGCACCATCGCCACCGAAATCAACGCCCGCCCCGAACAGGTCGGTGCAGCGGTAAAATTGCTGGACGAAGGGGCCACGGTTCCATTCGTGGCGCGTTACCGTAAAGAGGTGACAGGCGGATTGGATGACACGCAACTTCGAACCTTGGCGGACCGTTTGACCTATCTGCGCGAACTAGAGGCGCGGCGCGCAACCATCCTGAGTTCAATCAAGGATCAGGACAAGTTGACCGACGAGTTGGCGAAATCCATCGCACAGGCAGACACCAAAGCCCAACTGGAAGACATCTACCTGCCCTACAAGCCCAAGCGCCGCACTAAGGCGATGATTGCGCGTGAAAACGGGCTGGAACCGCTCGCCGATGCAATCCTAGCGAACCGTTCCACCGATCCCGAAGGGCTGGCACAGGGTTACATTGGCGAGCCGGTTCCCACGACAAAAGACGCATTGAATGGCGCTCGGGACATAATCACTGAACGGTTGACTGAAAACGCCACCCTTCTGGGTGAATTGCGAAATTTCATGCAACGCGAGGCCTTGCTGACCTCGAAAGTGATCGAGGGCAAACAGCAAGAAGGCGCCAAGTTCAGCGACTACTTCGATCATTCGGAGCTTTGGGCCAAGACCCCATCGCACCGCGCCCTTGCAATGTTACGAGCGTCGAAAGAGGGGATCGTCACGCTGGACATCGCCCCCGAGCCCGAGGCTGGCGCCGCGCGAGCCGAAGCCATGGTGGCTGCTCATCTGCAGACACGCAGCGATGCACCCGGTGATAAATGGCTGCGAAAGGTTGCCGGCTGGACGTGGCGGGTAAAACTGTCCCTTTCGATGATGGTCGAGTTGATGGCCGATTTACGCAGCCGTGCGCAAGTCGAAGCAATTCACGTTTTTTCACGCAATCTCAAAGACTTACTATTTTCCGCACCCGCCGGCGCGAGGGCCACGTTGGGATTAGATCCCGGAATCCGAACCGGCGTCAAAGCCGCAGTCGTTGATGCAACAGGAAAGGTGGTTGCGACGGAAACCTTGTACCCATTCCAACCCAAGAATGATTTGCGCGGATCGCAGGCGGCGATCCTGCGCTTGATCTCAGCCCACAAGATTGACCTCATCGCTATTGGCAACGGCACAGCGAGCCGCGAGACCGAAAAGATGGTTGCTGACACGTTAAGGCCGCTGCCGAAGGGCGTCAAAGTCCCAACGAAGGTTGTCGTTTCAGAAGCCGGAGCTTCGGTTTATTCGGCATCAGAATTGGCCGCACGTGAATTTCCGGACCTGGACGTATCGCTGCGTGGCGCTGTTTCGATTGCCCGTCGCTTGCAGGATCCGCTGGCAGAGCTAGTAAAGATCGAACCAAAATCCATAGGCGTCGGTCAATACCAGCACGACGTTGATCAACATCGCCTGTCCCAGTCGCTGGCTTCCGTGATCGAAGACGTTGTGAATGCTGTGGGTGTGGATCTAAATACAGCCTCTGCCCCCCTACTCTCACACGTTTCTGGTCTTGGGCCCGGCCTTGCAGAGGCCATTGTCATGCATCGTGATCTGAACGGTGCATTCCAATCCCGCAAGGAGTTGCTGGGCGTCGCGCGTCTTGGGCCGCGCGCCTACGAACAGTGCGCAGGTTTTTTGCGGATACGGGATGGCGTGGAACCCTTGGACGCGTCCTCGGTGCATCCAGAAGCATACAAAATTGCGAAACGGGTCGTATCTGCCTGTGGCCGTGATATTCGCCAAATCATGGGGCATGACGGTGCCTTGAAAGGGCTGCGCGTAGAACAGTTCGTGGATGAAGATTTTGGCCTTCCGACAGTGCAAGACATTTTCTCAGAGCTGGAAAAACCCGGTCGTGATCCACGCCCCAGTTTCGTGACCGCTTCGTTTACTGATGGGGTCGAAGAGATTACCGATTTGAAACCAGGAATGGTGCTGGAAGGGACAGTCACCAACGTGGCCGCGTTTGGCGCCTTTGTCGACGTGGGCGTGCATCAGGACGGTTTGGTCCATGTCAGTCAACTTGCGGACAGATTTGTCAAAGACCCGCATGAGGTGGTAAAAACGGGCCAGGTGGTCAAAGTCACCGTGGTCGAGATTGACGTGCAACGCAAACGTATTGCTCTGACCATGCGAAAGGATAGCGGAGACTCGGCGAGTCAAGAACAGGACGCAAAGGGTGCAGATAAACGCTCCCACCGCTCAAAAGGGAAACAGGCGCAATACGCAAAATCTGGAGAAAACGCGCACCACAGCGCATTTGGTGACGCTTTAAAATCTGCGCTCAAAAAGCAGTAGCCTTGGATACGCGTTATTGAAACAACGCTCACGCGAATGCCTCTGGTTCAAGCTCCTCCCAGAACTCAAATATCTTTGTGGCGTTCAACCCTGATCGCCACCCATGAGCTCTGAAATGTTCTCGGTCAAGATCATTATCAAGGTCCGAAAGAAAGAGCCGCTTGTCGGCATCGCGTTGCGTTGGGTTTCGCCGCGAAACCAGGTCCTCAACAATTGCCAACCGCCGCGCACGTTCGGTTCGCTCGGCAGTCCGTGCTTCGTATTCCTTGTCCTGCTGCTCTTGTTCTGCAGTTCTGCGTTTTGCTGCTTCACCCACTGATGGGTCTGGCGCCGCCGACGTCTTCTTTTCTGGCGCTTGATAATTGTCCCGCAAGGCAGCGGACAGAAAACCAAGAGTCGATTTTATGCCATCCTTGCCCCTGGCATATTCGAGCTTTTCCCGAACATAGTCTTCACCATGCTCAGAAATCCATTGACGTGCCAACCTGTCGGACACGCCTTGCTGGCGTAGCGTCTTGTAGATTGTGAGGTTGCGAACGCCATCTTCATCATCAATCTCAAACATCGCTTTCTGCGGGTTACCCTTTATCAGGAACCGGATATCTGTAACTGTTCGTCCTTTCTTTTGGAATTCGGGCTCAATGAGAATATCAGAGCTTTTGTTAACTTCGGCGACAGCTGGTTTAATGATCTTGGCATTTAGGTGCTTGAAGCTGCCGTAGTAATCGCTCCCGTCGACCCCCATGAGTTTCCTGAAGACATCCAGCGCCCACCAACCCGTCGACCCTGTCCGGACAAATCGATAGCAATTTTCATAAAGCGCTAAACCGTGCCCTGAACTAAAATTTCTCTGAATCTGGACATTTATTAGCGCGTAAATCTTTGGATCATAGAGTTTTTGTGCCAACGCCGGTGAATATGCGTATTCACAGATACCATTCTTCAGTTTGGCAAAACTCAACAAAGATGAGACACCCCATTCTTGGCGCCCCTGTTCGTCTAGCATATCCCATTCCGCGACCGTTTCGGCCAGAGCCCGCAAGCTTGCACGCAGAGTGTCAAAGTCGTTTGAGTTATACCCAACCATCATCGCCAATGTTCTGGCATCAATTGTATGGGTAGGTGCGGACGTTAAAGCATCATAGGCATTCAACAATAAAACGTTCGACAACTTACGTTGCAACAACGACAGCTTGCCACTGATGTGAATCGCGGCAACGTTCTTCTTCACTGTCTCACGGCGTAACGCGCCTGAGAGATTGTCCATGTCAACTTGTGTATCCGGCATGATTCTGCCTGGCTGCTCATTTCCTTATTGTTTGCATGATAGGTACCTGAGTTGCAATCTTATTTGGGTGCCCAAATACAGGATTAGCTCAATCCCGTGGATGGGTACCTATTGGGAGCGGTCCTGAGGTTATCCACAGAAACACCAAAAATGGGATTCCCTCGAAGCAAAGAACAAGGATACTCCCATGCGCTGAACCACGTATTAGAGCCTTTTCCACCCTGAAAAGCTCCGTCCTGAGAATCGGCCCCCTATTTACCGTAACTTGACACTATAGAACCTGTGTTTGGGTACCTATGATCCCGTATTAAGGTCCTCTAAACCCTGTAAACGGATACCCATTGTATGTTAAGCTATTGTTTTTTTAACTTTTTTCTATCCCAAAGATTCTAAATATTACAAATTAACTAAACGATTTGTTGCGTTCGTTTTCATTGTTTGTTTGAGTTTCGCTGCGAAACCTAGTGGTCGCCCCAACTTCTGCGGAAAAATCGAAAAGGAAGGATAGCCTCCCACCCAAATGTTCGTTATATTGCACCATATACGCCGACAAGGCGTACATTACCTGAGGTATCGACAGTGAATAAGACTAACCAACCTCCCCTTCCCCCTTATCTTAATCTCGATCCGGAAAAAGCAGCAGCGAAGTTGCCAGATCCTATTGGAACTTCGCGATTCGCAAAAGCTGCCACTTTCTGTGCAAAAGGACGCGAAGATTTAGCTCGGAGAGGCTATGCGCCCGACGGTGAAAAACGTTTACGTCGTTTCTCTATCTGGGAAATCACCAAATACCTTATTCCTGTAGCGCCTGCTCACCTAAGACGTGTTCTCAAAGCTAATACAGAGCTTCCACAAGGAGAAGGAGAAGCAGGGTCAAAGTGGTTTACTCTTGAAGAGGTTCTAATCCTTCGAAAACACTTTGCGGCAGAAGGTGTCAGCACCAAAGAATACTTGCCATATCGCCCGGAGGGCCTGCCTGCGAAAGTTGTATCGGTAGCAAACTTCAAAGGCGGGGTTGGCAAAACTTCCACTGCGGCTCACCTCGCTATGTCTGCGGCATTGGATGGGTACAAAGTTCTTGTAATCGATTTGGATAGCCAGGGATCGATGACATCAATTCTTGGCGGAACAGTTGCGGACGAATGGCAAACAGTATTTCCGCTAATAGCCAAAGATTACGCAAGGGCTGTTCAAGAAGAGAACCGCGTCAGACAGGTTGGCGGGCAGGCCGAAATCCCTTTGGACGAAACACTGCAAGAGGCGTTAAATACAACCCCAACCGATGTAATTCAGAAAACCCATTGGCCCAATATTGACCTTATTGGTGCACAACTGAATTTGTATTGGGCAGAGTTTCAGATTCCGGTGTGGCGTATGGGATTAAGAAGTTGGCCATTGTGGGATGGCCTCACCAATTTTCTCGAGAATGAGGGTATTCTCAACGATTACGACGTCGTCTTCATTGATACTCCTCCTGCTCTTGGGTACCTAACTATCAACGCACTGGCTGCGGCTGACATCCTTTTGGTGCCGCTTGGAGCTTCGTTCCTAGAGTTCGATTCAACCGGCCGGTTCTTTGACATGCTCTATACGACGTTCGCAAGTATTGAAGATGGGGAAAATACCGCCCAACGAGCAGCCGGATTGCCAGAGTTGAAGTTCGAATGGGATGTCGTTCGGGCAATCATTACCCGATTTGATGCCAGCCAACAGACAGATATGGCGAACGTGATCCAAGCGTACTTTGGCGACTTCATGAACGCTTACCGACAGGATTTCACTGCTTTGGTAGGGCAGGCCGGTGAACAAGTGAATGGTATTTACGAGGCTGACTACCGAGATTTTAACCGCGAAACCTATGTCCGCGGGCGTGAAACTTTTGATCGTACATACGCGGAATTCAAAGAAGTTCTAATAGGTTGTTGGTGGCGTGATGCCCAATTGGGAGGAGAGTCGAATGGCTAAACGTAGAAGACTTGCTGTTCCAAACACAGCGGAATTGGAAGAGTTGGAGGTGGGTTTCGCGGCGAAACCTTCTTTGAATTCGTTTGAAGGAACAACATCTACACCCCCGATTGCCCAGGTAGCAGCTGAGGCTGCGTCCTTAAGCGGAATGGCAACTGTCACAGACCGTGTCGAATTAGCCAAAGATCAAAGCGACGCTGCAAGGTGGCGGGACGCAAAGGATGCTGGTTTGGTGGCTGAAATGCTGCCGATCGAGCTGATAGATGCCGAATACATTCGTCGAGATCGGATGGTCGAAGACGAAGAGGCTATGGCGGAGCTCTTGGAGTCTTTGAAAACAAATGGGCTGCGTACACCTATTGAAGTGACGCGCGAAGGCAATGGTTTTGGTCTTATCTCGGGTTTCAGGCGCTTGGACGCGTTTCGTCGTTTGTCCAAAACTGATGATCGATTTTCTAGCATTCCGGCCTTCGTAAGAGGCGCCGGTTCGGGGCAGGGGGCTTACGTGTCGATGGTTGAGGAAAACGAGCTACGCTCTAACCTAAGCCCATACGAACGTGGACGTATCGCAGTTTTGGCCGTAGGGCAGGGGATATTCGAGTCGACTGAGGCCGCAGTCGATGTCTTGTTTGCGGCGGCCTCCAAAGCCAAAAGATCAAAAGTTCGCAGCTTTGCGATGGTCCATGAAGGACTTGGTGACTTGCTCCAGCATCCTGTGGCACTTTCGGAAAAAGCGGGATTGAAGCTCGCGTCGGCGCTGAGAGGGGGTGCCCAGAGCAAACTTCGTCAGGCACTTGCAGAGGCAGAGGTTTTTGACCCGAAAACCGAGTGGGACGTTCTTGAAAACGCAATGAGTTTGTCTCGTTCGCCCAAGGCCAAGAAGGCCCGTGGAGGACGCCCGCAGCTAGTAAAACCATTAACGCCGGTTAAGTTAGCTGGAGGAGGGAGTGTACAGGCCGAACTGTCTCCAGATGAAGTTCGTATTCGGATCCGGTTGCAGGGAGTATCAGAGGAGGATGCTCAGCGACTGATAGAGCAGATCGCGTTCCACCTAGGTTAGTTTCGTGCAAAACCGGGAAAAAAGGTTGTGCTATCGGTTTCAAATGACAAGTCGAAATTAAGAAAATTCGCACTACTTCCAAGTTACCGACGCAGTGGGCAAAAGGGGGCTATAATGATCATTATAGGACTTTAATCTTTACCACCTTAAAGTCCTATATGAACTTATACTCGTCGGAACGAGATTGTGTGGGTTCCGTTGCAAAGTTTGTGGTTGTTCGGAATACTGCTTTTGTGCCGATGGTTTAGGCCGCTAGTTCTGTGAACTGTAGAAGTGGACAGATTCCAGACGTGAATTGGCCTTCGCGGATCATGTGCGCGACTTCGATACCTGAAAGAGTTGCAGATGCAGACTCAAAAGACTTAAAGCCAAGCATCGGGCGGGTTCGTCTTTTGATAATCCTGTGATCTTGTTCCACGATGTTATTTAGGTGTTTCCGCCTCACCATCTCTATCGGGAGCGGGCAACCAAAACCTTTGAGCATCCTGTTTTTGGTCTTGATACCAGCTGTATTGGCGCCACTTTTGTCGATGAAGATTTTTCTCGGTAGACCATTGATCTCCAACATCCGGGCGAAGAATTTTGTCGCGGCCGGTTTATTTCGGCGTTGTGAAAGCATGAAATCGAGAGTTTTGCCGTGTTTGTCGACCGCTTGGTAAAGGTAAACCCATGTGCCTTTCACTTTGATATACGTTTCGTCCATTCTCCAAGAGCGATCACACGGACCCTTACGACGGCGCGCTGTTTCAGCAATTACGCCTGCATACCGTGTCACCCAGCGGTTCAGCGTGGTGTGATCGACGGAAACGCCTCGCTCATGCATGATCTCTTTTAGATCGCGATATGACACGCCGTACCGAACATAGAAAAACACTGCGAACAGGATAACATCCTTCGGATATTGCGCGCCTTTGAAAGAGATCATCAACGGACTTTCGACTTCAAAATTTCGATAGCCATTCATCCGAAGCACTCATGAGCGTCAACAGTCAAAAGTTTGCAACACATCCCACAGAAGTGGTCCGGGCGTCTGTTGGCTGCTTATAGCCGAGTTGACCCCGACGTACGCAGCCTGCGCTTTGAAACGGCAGAATAAGACCGCCCCGAGGAATACATGCGGCACAAGCTGTATGTTAAGGGCGGCCATATCAAACATACGGGCATGCAAGGTTTTATTCACAACGGAACGCGTTTTCGGGGACCGGAGATACCGTCGAGCGTTGGCCAAACACTATCCCTTCTGCAGATCCGCAGGGCGGCCTGAGTACTTTCAACCCCGCGGCCTTTTGGTCCTGAAGTGGACCGGCCACGGCTCGCGGAACATACCCTAGCGTCGTTTGATTTGATTTAACTTTTTAATCAGATCAAATCAGGTAGAAAAATGATTGGAATAAGTGTATTAAATTCGTCATGACGCAAGTTTGGCAATCCAAGTACTGGCCCATTTTCAGTTATGACCATGAGCGGGTGGAGCCTTACCTGGCAACATCTTCTCAAATAGTTGGTGAAATGACGGGCCTTATTGATGGCCTTCCGAATGATGACAGGGCAGAGTTTCATCTGTCGCAGATCGCCCAGGAAGTTATGTCATCATTTGGCATCGAAGGCGTGCCCTTAGATGCCACAGAAATCCAGGCATCAATTGTTGCGTCGCTAAGACACCGTGACAGGCACGCCATAGCGCGCCGATCCGATGCAGTTGCAGAGTTGATGGCGGCCGCGAGATCTACGGCGGCACCACTCAGTGCTGACATACTGTTCGACTGGCACCGATTGCTTTTCTTTGGCATCGAAGTGGAAGATCTGGGCCGATGGCGACGCTTTGATCTCGAGATCGTCCGCTCTGCGGTCGCAGGTACCAATGACGTATTATATAAAGCGCCGCCACCCGAGCGGCTTGATCAGGAAATGACTGTCTTTCTGACTTGGTTGGCGCAGAATCAGGGTACACCGGTGCCCATCAAAGCTGCGCTGGCGCATCTGTGGTTTGAATCGATCCACCCATTCTCTGATGGGAATGGACGAATTGGCAGAGCGTTAATTGAATTTGTATTTGCACAACGCAGAGCATTGTCCTTTTCGTTTTCACGTCAGGTCGAGCGGGACAAGAAAGCGTATTATCACGCGCTACAGGCTGGCCGGAAAGAGGGCAGGGGGGCTATCGACGCAACCGAATTCGTCATCTGGTTTTTGCAAACATTGGAAGACGCGGCAGGTTCTGCCCGGGAAGAAGCGAAATTCATCTTGCGGCGCAATCGCTTCTTTCTGCGATTTGCAACAAAGCTCAACGAACGCCAGGAGTTTGTCCTGCGTAAGCTGTTTGAACATGGTCCGTCACGTGTCGATCTTGGCATTGGTGCCAAGGCATTCCGCAAGATCAGCGGTGCATCAACGGCCACTGCGACCAGAGATCTACACTCAATGCAAGCTGCAGGTGTTTTGAAACGTTCTGAGGCAGGTGGACGTTCGACCGTCTATTGGTTGAACTACTAGATTGGGCACTATGGAGTTCGTCCAGTGGCGAGACACCATGTCAGGTCTACAGAGGTGGCAGTACATTGAAAATTTTTACAGAAAGGGCGGAGAGCGGAAGTTCGCAGCAGCCGCGCGGGAACTCAGATTGCAGGCGAAAACCAGACCTTAAATTCGCAATACGATGATTGCTCTACATAGGAGAGAAAGGTCGCTTCGGCAAAGGGCAATCTAAACAATGCGGCATCAAAATACACTCCCGATCTTCTTACTTGGTGCTGTAAACTGGCTTGGTGATTAAAAAGCTGGCGGCGCAAGAAAAATGGTACTCGTGGAATTTCCTTGCAGAACTAACAGTACGGTGTTGAGATTGTTTCTGTCATTGGGAGGCTGGTCGGATATTGATTTGGCCAACGCAATTAGATCCACTAGCGACTTTGAGCGACCGCCTCTAACGACGAATTGACGAGTATCGCGCTGGGAATTTCGGCACGACACATAGGGGAGGAAAGAAATTGAAAAATCTGACGACAACGCTGGCGGGATCGCTGATAGCATTTGCGGCTTCGGTAAGTGCGGCCCAAGCTGAGAAGCTGACGTTTTACTGCTCGGCACAGGAAGATTGGTGTCAACTCATGGCGCGCAGTTTCGAGGATGCCACCGGCATAGACGTCAATATGACCCGCAAGTCGTCGGGCGAGACGTTTGCACAAATTCGCGCGGAAAGTTCTAACCCTAAAGGCGATGTATGGTGGGGCGGTACCGGTGATCCCCATTTGCAAGCGGCCGAAGAAGGCTTGACGATGGAATACGTGTCGCCGATGCGTGACCAGCTTCACGACTGGGCGATCTCGCAGGCTGAAAGTGCAGGTAACAAAACCATCGGAATTTATTCAGGCGCACTCGGCTACGGCTACAACTCCGACCTCCTGGCCGCGAACAGCTTGCCTGAGCCCGCATGTTGGAAAGACTTGCTGAAGCCCGAATATAAAGGGCACGTGCAAATGGCGAACCCGAATTCCTCGGGCACCGCTTATACGACGCTTGCCTCGATGGTTCAGATATTTGGCGAAGACGACGGCTTTGAGTTCATGAAGGGCCTACATTCGAACATCAACCAATACACCAAGTCGGGTTCAGCCCCAATCAAGGCCGCCGGCCGGGGTGAGAACACCATCGGTATCGTCTTCATGCATGATGCGGTCAAGCAGGCCGTATCAGGTTTTCCGGTCAAGGTCGTGGCCCCATGCGAAGGCACAGGCTATGAGATCGGCTCGATGTCGATCATTGACGGCGCTCGAAATGAAGAAGAGGCCAAAAAGTTCTATGACTGGGCGCTCAGCCCCGAGGCCCAGAACCTTGCGCTTGAGGTTAACGCCTTCCAGGTTCCGTCCAACAAAAATGCGGAAACCTCTGAAAGCGCACCTGACATGAGCCAGATCAAGCTGATCGACTATGACTTCAAAAAGTATGGCTCGTCAGATGAACGCAAGCGTCTTTTGCAGAAGTGGGACGAAGAGGTCTCTGTGCTGCCTCAGTAAGTGACTGAAACCAAGTCAAAAACGAACCACCCGGTTCTAATCTTCTGGATTGTTGCCGGGTGGATTGGTTTCTGCCTGCTGCCATGGTTCATGGTAGAGGATGGCATTTGGTCATTCGTATGGCTGGTCGATGGATATCCGTTCGATGAAGATTATGCGCCCGCCGCTTTTCTGGTCGGACAAGGTGAAAAGCTTTGGCTTACGCCGCTTTTGGTCCCGCTTGCGTTGCCTTTGTTGGTACTCGGCAAACCGAAGTCCGATCCGCAATACGCGCGCATCCTGATTTTGGCTGGTGCCTTGGGTTTTGGCTGGCTGATTGCGCAAGGGTTCTCAATTGGCATTCGCGGGTTCAATTTCGACTGGATGAAGGCGCTGTTTGGAGAACCGAAGATCCGCCAGTTCGGCATGGGATACGGCGCGATGATCTGCGCCACAGCGTTCCTGTTCCTTTTAACTCAGGGTATTGCGGCGCGCGGCGCCATCAATGGCGACGTTTTCGTCGTCAGCGCAATTGGTGGCGTCATCACCATTGTTACAGTTTTCGTCTTCTTTCCAATTGCGAAGATGTTGTTTGCCGCCTTCGTTACTGAAGATGGTGCCTATTCAGTTTCGGTTTTTGCCTCGAAGTTCTTTGATGACCGACTTTGGGGCTTGGGTTGTTTTGCCGGTGCCAAATGCGGTGCCGCGTGGAACTCTCTGTTTCTTGCAATTCTTGTGGGTTTCATCACGACCGTGCTTGGCCTTTGTTTCGCGCTTGTCGTCACACGGTCGGGATTCCGCTTTAAACGCGGGATGCGCGCGCTGACGGTCTTGCCGATTATCACACCGCCTTTCGTGATTGGTCTGGCACTGATCCTACTGTTTGGGCTTTCCGGGTCGGTCACCAGATTTGTTGCCGAGATCTTTGGCGTGCAGCCGACGCGCTGGCTATACGGCATGCCCGGGGTGCTGATCGCTCAGACGCTGGCATTTACGCCAATCGCCTTTCTGGTCTTGATCGGGGTAGTCGAAGGGGTGTCGCCTTCGATGGAAGAGGCCGCCCAAACCCTTCGGGCTAATCGTTGGCAAACCTTCAAAACTGTGTCTCTGCCATTGATGCGCCCCGGCCTGGCCAATGCCTTTCTGCTGGGGTTCATCGAATCCATGGCCGATTTTGGCAATCCACTTGTCCTGGGCGGGAATTTTGATGTGCTGTCGACCGAGATATTTTTTGCCATCGTCGGCGCGCAGTATGATCAGGGCCGGGCTGCTGTTCTGGCCATGGTGCTCTTGTTCTTCACACTTTCTGCGTTCTATGCACAGCGCGCGTGGTTGGGAAAAAAGAGCTATACCACCGTTTCCGGTAAAGGCGATGCGGGCGTGCACCCTTTGATGCCGCGCGGCCTTGCCATACCGGTTCTGGGCATCGCAATTGCCTGGGCGATTTTCACTGCCGTGGTTTATGGCATGATCATCTACGGAAGTGTGGTCGAACTGTGGGGCGTCGATAACTCGCTGACGTTCAAGCACTACGTCACTGCCTTTTCGGTCCGCTTCGAGGAAGAGGGCATTCGCTGGACCGGAGCCGCATGGGACAGTTTCTGGACCACGATCACTATTGCCGCAATAGCCGCGCCGCTGACGGCCGCCGTGGGTTTGGTCACGGCCTATCTGCTGACACGGCAAAGTTTCGCGGGCAAGAATGCGTTTGAATTCGGAACGATGCTATCTTTCGCTATTCCCGGCACGGTTATTGGCGTTAGCTATATCCTGGCATTCAATGTGCCCCCGATCGAGATCACCGGCACAGGCGTTATCTTGGTCGTCAGCTTTATCTTCCGCAATATGCCGGTTGGGGTTCGCGCGGGTATCGCGTCGATGTCGCAATTGGACAAATCCCTCGACGAGTCCTCGCTAACGCTTGGTGCGAACTCGTGGCAGACATTCAGGCGTGTGATCCTCCCGCTTTTGCGGCCGGCCATCCTTGCTGCGTTGGTCTATAGTTTTGTCCGGGCAATGACGGCGATTTCGGCGGTGATATTCCTTGTTTCCGCCGAGTATGACATGGCCACCAGCTATATTATCGGTCGGGTCGAGAACAACGATTACGGTCTTGCAATCGCGTACTCCACAACGCTGATCTTCGTGATGTTGGCAGCCGTCGGGATGTTACAAATCCTCGTAGGACGTGTTCAGATCGGGCGACGTACACAACTCGGAGCAGAGAAAACGACATGACCGAAACGACTATAGCAAGTAAGGCCGCGCCTGTTCGTTTCGACGGTGTTTCGAAAGTGTTCGGCAAGGATGTTGTGGCTGTTGATGGCATCGATCTGCACGTCCAAGCGGGCAAACTGGTGACGCTTTTGGGGCCCTCAGGCTGCGGTAAAACGACGACGTTACGCATGATCGCAGGATTGGAAATGGCGACTTCGGGCCGAATTCTGATCGGCGACCGAGACGTGACCAAATTACCTGCTACCGACCGTGACGTGTCGATGGTATTCCAATCCTACGCGCTTTTTCCTCATATGAGCGTGCTAGAGAACGTCATGTATGGGTTGACCTTTTCCGGCTTCGACAGGCGCGAGTCCCGAACGCGCGCGCTGCATGGGTTAAACTTGGTTGGCCTGAAAGGTTTCGACAACCGCTTGCCAAGCGAACTTTCCGGTGGGCAGCAACAGCGCGTTGCCGTCGCTCGTGCATTGGTTTTGGAGCCACAGGTTTTGCTCTTTGACGAACCCCTCTCAAACCTCGACGCGAAACTGCGTCGCCAAGTGCGCGAAGATATCCGTGCCATTCAGCAAGACCTCGGTTTGACCGTCGTCTATGTGACACACGATCAGGAAGAAGCCCTTGCCGTTTCAGACGAGATTGTCGTCATGCGCAACGCTGCCATCGCTCAGATCGGCACGCCGCGTAAACTCTATGATGCGCCGGTTGACCGGTTCGTGGCCGACTTCATTGGTGAGGCCAACCTGATCGATTGCACAATCCTTTCTGTTGAAGGCGATTTAGCCACGATCGAAATCGAGGGCTTTCAACACACGCTCCCCTCACGTGGTCTAGCGCCAGGACCAGCAACGCTGGCCGTGCGCCCGTCACGGATATTGATTGGATCTGACATGGGCATCCCGGCCAAAGTTGCCAAGGCGACCTATGTTGGCGTGCGGATGGAGTACACTCTGGCCGGTGCCTTCGGGCAGATATTTGCTGTGCAGGACGACGTGGACGAACCGCTGGAAATCGGCTCGGAAGTCAAAATGTCTTTTGCCGAACGTGGCCCCGTTCTGTTGCCGGAAGGGTGACGTGGGTAAGCTTTTAGTCGTCTCTCACCCGGAGGTCGTCGTCGAACCAGAGACACCGATCACCGAATGGGGTTTGAGTGAAATTGGCCGCGCCCGAGCCGACACATTCGCACAAAGTCAGACCATGTCGTGCGTGACAGATATATGGTCCAGCACCGAGCGAAAAGCGTCCGAGACAGCGGCTATCCTTGCAAAGCCTTTGGGGTTGGTCGTGAAATCCGAGCCTGGACTGGGAGAGAACGACCGAAGCACCACCGGATTCCTTCTTCCCTCGATATTCGAGGCCGCCGCTGACACCTTCTTCGGTGCACCCAATTCCAGTTTCCGTGGCTGGGAAACAGCCTATGCTGCGCAATTGCGTATCGTTCGAACAGTCCTGTCAATCGTCAAAAACCACGACGGAAGAGACCTGGCCATTGTAACCCACGGCGCGGTCGGAACGCTGCTTTGGTGCCATCTGGCAGGGAAGGAAATTGACCGGCGGTTTGATCAACTTGGGCAGGGCCACTTCTGGCGCGCGGATATTAAATCTCTTCAACCTGAATTCGGGTGGCGCCCGATTGCCTGAAAGACGTCATTCGTTCCAAACGTCGTCGCAGATCATTTTCAACGTCTCGAACACAGCTGGCGTACCAGCGATCACGCGACCACCGTCCCGGATCATCCCGTCGGCGTCTTGATCCTCGATCTCGCCACCTGCTTCGGCAATCATCAACTGACCGGCGAGGCAATCCCAGGCGTTCATGTGCTCTTCAATGTACCCCAAAAGACGTCCCGCCGCGACATAGGCCAGCGAAAGCGCACCGCTTGCATTGCGATGATAGAGAGCGCCACGTTCGATAAGGGCCGCAATCACCGGAACGACCTTTGATGCTTCGACCCGGTTCGAATAGCCAATTGAGACGGTTCCACTTGCCAATTCCACGCTTGAGGCAACCTGCATGGCGTGCCCATTCAAAGTGGCACCTTCGCCTCGGACCGCCACGTAAGTTTCACCAACGTTTGGCTCGAAAATCACACCGACCTGCGTCTGACTGTCCGAAACGCCCGCTAAGACAATCGTCCAGGCAGGAATGCCATTGACGAAGTTCGTTGTCCCATCAATCGGATCGATCACCCAGTCAAAACCGCTGGAGCCAGCTTTTTCGGCGTGTTCTTCGCCATAAATCCCATCATCGGGAAAAGAGTTCATAATCCTTTGACGAATGAAGGTTTCGACGTTGCGATCCGCCTCGCTGACCCAGTCCTGCGCGCCCTTTTGATCAATGACCAAGGTGTCTCTGGCAGCAAAATACTCTAGCGCAAGCGCGCCCGCCTCTTCGGCTACTGCGGCGGCGAAGTTTCTTCGTGCAATGATGTTATGCATTGGTCGGCTCACTTCCTGCTGAATGCATCACCACATCTACGGGAAGGGGTGTCGGAAAACAAAACAGTGTTTGTCAGGTCAAAATCCACTTTCTTCGCGTCAAATGTGTTTCTGTCGAAAGAATGTCCCTATTAAAGCACTCATTCACTTCCACCTAGTGGAGCCGCACATTGCTCGTGACCAACGTCGGCTTTCTTTAGAGAACGCTGCATCGCAGCGATTGTAGTTTTAGCGACGGTCCTGTGTGGATGGTTCCCGCATTGCCGAGAACGTAGACTATGTTCACGGATGAAGTGTCATGGATCTGTCGCAAACTTTG
>NZ_QOCF01000039.1 GCF_003318255.1 Ruegeria sp. A3M17 | reverse complement strand
CAAAGTTTGCGACAGATCCGTACGGAGCAGACATTCAGCGCCGATGCCCTTGATCCATTCGGTCCTGCCGCTTCCACAATCCGTGTCTGAACAGCCGTGACAAAGCTCCAACCAGATAAGGCCCAGATGGCGAGCAGGATGATGGTTGCGACAAATTAACCACCGAACATCCAGAGGCCAATCATGGAAGCGGCCATGACACCAATGCTGCCGAAAAGCGTCGTGCGCAGCGATGTGTCAGTGAGCTTCCCACCCAGCATGTTGCCAATCCTGCTCAGAATACCATAAGGTTCTTATTCGTCTGCGTCGGGGGTATGCCCGTAGTATTCATAGGTGCGGCGCAGAATTTCAGCGTGCATCTTGATGATGTCTTTGCCGTCCTGCTCTACGCGAAACTGGCCGTTCTCATCCAGACTGGCGATGGAAATCACGCCTGACATGAATTCAAGCCCTGCTTTGTTTACCGGACAAAGCATCATCGCCCCATCCCCCTGAATTTCGCCATGCCCCCCTGATCTTACATTCCCCGGCAGGCCGCCGTAACCACCATAGCCGCCGTTTAATCCGACGGAACTTGCTGGTGGAGCAATCGGGACCGTCACGCCAGCACTTGATTTCGCCTGATAATGCATGACGTAGGCCGCTTTGGCCTGCAAGGCATTCAGGTTCAAGTGTCGAAAATTTGTCGATGTCAGCTGCAGCGGATAATCAAGTTGAGTATCAACATAAGCAATGGCTCCAGCAGTGTTGGTTTTATCCAGCTCATCCATGTATTCAGAGGCCACCTCTCGAATGGCGCGTAACATAGACTTCTGCAGCTTTGGATCGGTCACCACCTGATTCCACTGCGCCACTTGTGCGGTGGTTGCCGTCGGGGCCACAAGCCCCAACATCAAAATGGCCGACAATATGAAGGCCACAGTTTTGAAATTCCGCATTCTTATACACTCCCTAAGATTTCGCAGCTCCCAACCGCGCAACTCTAGTATGGGTGAGAAGGTATCGATTTGCCATTCTTTCCTAAACATCTAGGTGGGACTTTTGCTCGGCTGCTCCATGAAAGGAAGGACAGACTGTAGAAGGGGCAGCTTCAAGAGTGTCAGTATCATCCTCAGCTGCGTATGGTTTCATGCGGGATGGTTATTCTCAATACTAAAATTAGAATGGCGGCCCATTGGACCGCTGAGGTGCCCTAGATTTGTAGACGGTTTGGTTGGTGATTTTGGAACCAAAGAGAGACGGATATGAACAAGGGTATTCGATTTACGGATGAGTTTTAGCAGGACGATGTGGCTCAGATTGTTGAGCGTGGATATGCGATCAGCGAAGTGACTGAGCGGCGCAAGGTTTGCCATTGATCGGCTACAAAAGACATAAAGCGGTCATTTAATCCGACGTGCCAGACGGCAGCAGCGTCCGCGTCTGAGTTGTCGGTGAGTGACGCAGCGAAAGCGCAGTTGGACTCAGGGCCGTTGGCAGCAGTTTGAATGACCGCTGTGGCGACATCCGCTGCGCTGTGGCGATATGGTTGCCGCACATGCGAAGAAATGCTGCGTCAGCAGCGTGCCCAAACATCAATGTCAGAAAATCCCGCTCACTGATAGTCCAAGCCCGACCAGGCGAACAGCCTCTGTCACGGAGATCAGCCATTCAGGTCGGGCGCGGCAAACTTGCGGCATGAGCCCAAATTGTGAATTCGCTTTTCATGCTGCGTGGGTATTGCCAAGTTGTTGA